>UQHV01000006.1 GCA_900540895.1 uncultured Collinsella sp.
GCGCCCGATGCGGACCTCCAGGCAAGCCTCAACGACAGCCTGGCGCCCTTCTTCTGCCGAACGAACAAGGACGAGCTCGGCGTGCCGCGCCCGGAGCCCGACGAGATCGTGGAGGTCGAGGCGACGCCCGATGAGGACACATTGCTGCGAGTCCTGTACGCGTCTTGCCCCAACGCGCTCGCGAGGATCATACGCACCCTGCAGCTCGAGAGCGACCCCGAGATGCTCTGCTCTGCAGTGGACCCAGGCGACCTCGAGTACGTGCTCGACCAGGTCGGCGATGACTACTCGGATATCGACTACGTCGACTTCTCGCAGACGTTCTACGAGGCCATCGAGCGAAGCCGCCCGAGCTCGAAGCTCGTGGCGTGCGAGCGGCTCGTGGAGCGCATCGTCGCCGAAGGCCGCCCCGTCATAGTATGGTGCATCTTCGTACGCAGCATCAGCAACCTCCGCCGCGACCTCGCCGCCATGGGGATTCCGGCAGAGGCGATCTACGGCGCCACGCCACAGGAAGAGAGACGCGAGATTCTGGACGACTTCCGCGCGGGGCGCTTCAGGGTGCTCGTGACCAACCCGCAGACGCTTGCCGAGTCGGTCTCTCTGCACAGCGTCTGCCACGACGCGGTGTATTTCGAGTACAGCTACAACTTGGTGCACCTGCTGCAGTCAAAGGACCGCATACACCGTCTGGGCCTGCCCGACGACCAGAAGACGCGCTACTACTTCATGCGCGAGAAGTTCATGCGCGACGGCAGGGAGCTATCCCTCGACGCCGTGATCTACGACCGCTTGAAGGAGAAGGAGCAGACGATGCTCGACGCCATCGACCGCGGCTGCCTTGAGGGCGGCTACCTCGATGACGAGGACCTGCGTATCGTCTTCGAGCGCCTGCTGGGAGAAGATGCCAAGAGCCTGGAATACTAAGAGGCCGAACGGCGCACTGACGATATTGGCTCATAAGTAACAACTGCGAAGGAAAGATAGGGCTTTAAGGATGGATGCAGGAAAATCTACGATAAGCGGCGTGTTCAACGGATCGCGCCTGCTCGAAATACCTTTCTACCAAAGGGCGTACGTCTGGGGAGAAGAGCAATGGGAGCGCTTCCTCGGCGACATGGAGTTCGTCACGGCTTCGAAGCGACCTTATTTCCTGGGCTCGATCATCCTGAAGCAAGCCTCCTCCGGCAACACTTGGTCCGAGGTGTCCGAGGTTCGCACAGTCATCGACGGCCAGCAGCGCCTCACGACCATGGTCATCTTCTTCAAGGCACTCTGCGCGAGAATCGACGCCGATAGGCTGTTCGAGCGAGATTTCGTCCTGGAGACCGGCGAAGTCGCCTTGCGGCACGGCAAGTACGACCGGCAGGATTTCGAAAAGGTCGTCAGCGCCACGGGCTGCGAGCCTGTCGAGGGCTCCTCGGCCATCGTCCTTGCCTACAACTACTTCCTCAAGAATATCGACCCGGAGAAGGTCGACAGGAACACGATCAAGTCGAACGTCCAGTTCGTCTGCATCGATCTTACCGAGGGCGAGGACGAGCAGCAGATATTCGACACCATCAACTCGCTCGGGGTGCGCCTGACGACGGCGGAGCTCCTTAAGAACTACTTCTTCAACCGCGAGAACGAGCAGGCGTTCAAGGAGTGCTGGGAAGACGTCTTCGAGCCCACGGCTGAGAAGAGGGAGTATTGGGAGCAGGAGATCGTTACCGGGCGCATCAAGCGCACGCTCGTCGACCTCTTCTTCGACGCGTTCCTCCAGATCCTGGTTCAGGACAAGAGGCGTGGCGTCACGACCGAGGACAAGCTCTTCTATTCGCGTACTTCGAACCTCTTCCAGTCCTACAAGGATTTCATCGGCAGGTACTGCAACGGCGACAAGGTCGAGATTCTCGACAACATGAAGGCGTATGCCGAGGCGTTCGAGTCCACGTTCGACCCTGGCTACTGCGACGCGGACATCCCCTCCGCTTCCGGCGTCGAGCGCCTGAACGTGCTGATATTCGGCCTCAAGAACTCGACGCTCATCCCGTACGTGCTCTACGTTCGAAAGAACGCGGAGTCTTCGAGCGAGGAATCTAAGATCTACGCCCTGCTTGAGAGCTACATCGTCCGCCGAATGCTGGTTCAGGCGACCACGAAGAACTACAACAGGCTGTTCACCTCGCTGATCTTGAACGAGGTGAAGGACGCGGAGGCGCTGAGGAAGGCTCTCGAAGCCAATGACGAGGCGACGACGTACATGCCCGGCGACGCCGAGGTTCGAGCGGCATTCGAGGAATCGTGTCTGTACAACCTCCAGTCCAAGGGCGTCCTCTATCTGCTGGAAAGCGCCATTCGTCCGGGCATGAGCAGCACGGCCCTGCTCGGGTTCAACCAGTACACCCTCGAGCACATGATGCCCAAGAAGTGGCGCAACAAATGGGGAGCCCTCGACGATGAGGCTGCCACGCGAAGGGACCGGAAGCTCCTCACGCTCGGCAACCTCGCCATCATCACGCATTCGCTCAACGCCTCCATCCGCGATGCCGATTGGCCCACCAAGAAGCAGGGAAAGGGATACAAGGACGGCCTTGCCCTCTGCGCCGCCGGCCTTGCGACCATGGCCGGCGCCCTAGAGAAGGAGTCTTGGAACGAGGGCGATATCGCCGATCGCGCCGAATGGCTTGCGGACAAGGCGTTGGAGGTCTGGCGCTAGGCCCTACCTGCGTCCCATCTCGAAGATGCTTGCGGTGTCGGAACCCGCATCGATGACGGATGGAACCGGCTCTTCCAAAAACGTAGTTCGTGGCGATGTCTCTTCCGTCGGCGCGTCAAGAGGCTCGCCGAGCGCTAGGAAGAACCTCATCACGTGCTCAATTCTCTGTTGCAGGGACTCGCTCAGCTCGCCGTAGGAGGCCGCCAGCCGCACCTCCTTGGCCAATTCCGCCATCGAGTCCCTCAGTGCCTTCTGCACGCTCACGGAGGGCCTCACCTCGACCTGGGTATCGGTGAGCTTGGCGATGATGTAGTCCTGCCTGTTCATGCCGCTCCAGGCTGCCATCTCGCATATGAGCTTGCGCTCCTCGGGCGTGCAGCGGAACGCCATCGTCTTGCTGCGCTTGCGGGCGCTGTTCTCGCACGGCATCCTTCTTACCCCCTCGCCCCGTCGAGCGCGGCGGCCATCTCGTCTTGCTTCGTGGGGAACAGGTGCGCGTAGCGGTAGGTGATGTCCACCGCCTCGTGGCCCATGCGCTCGGCGATGGCCAGCGCGGAGAAGCCCATCTCTATCAGCAGGCTCACATGGCTGTGGCGTATGTCGTGTATGCGGATGCGCTTCACGCCCGACGCCTTGCACCCGCGCTCCATCTCGTGGGCCAGGAAGTGCTTGGTCACGGCGAACAGGCGCTCGTCGGGGGCGACGTCGTCGCGCATCTCGATGAAGTCCGCCATCTCGTCGCGCAGGAAGGCGGGCATGACGATCGTGCGCACGGACTTGGGCGTCTTGGGGTCGGTCACGGTGTCAACGCCGTTGAGGCTCTGGTACGACTTGTTGATGCGCAGCCGCGAGCTCTCCAGCATGAAGTCGGACGGCGTGAGCGCCAGGAGCTCGCCGCAGCGTATGCCCGTCCAGTAAAGCAGCTCGAAGGCGTGGAATGAGAGAGGCTTGTCCATGACGGCCTCGCTGAACCTCAGGTACTCGTCCTTGGTCCAGAACTGCATCTCGCCGCCCTTCTTCGAGCCTATCTTGTCGACCCTGCGCACCGGGTTGTCGCTGAGGCCGTAGTAGCGCTCGGCGTGGTTGAAGATGGCGTTGAGCTGGTTGTTCACTGTGCGCAGGTACGTCGGTGCCCAGGGCTTCCCGTCGGCGTCCCGGTGCTCGGTGAGCTCGTTTTGCCACCTGATGAGGTCGATCGGCCTCACGTCGCACATGCGCATGTCCCCGAAGAACGGCACGAGCTTGTCGTTGATGATGTACTCCTTGGTGATCCACGTGTGCTCGCGTATGCGCGGCTTCACCTCGGAGGCGTACACCTCGACGAACTCGGAGAACGTCATGTCCATGGCCCCGCCGTTAAGGCTCTTGAACTGGCTCTCCCACACTGCGGCCTCCACCTCGGAGGAGAAGCCGCGCTTCGTCTTGTGGCGCTTCGAGCCGCGGGCGTCGCGGTAGTAGCACTGCACGTAGAACGTGCCGTTGCCGTCGTCCTTGTACACGGGCATGTCAGTCCACCTCCGGGAAGTACAGGGCGTCGAAGACGTCGCTTCGAACGCGCCCGCGGATGACCACGCGCCCGCGCGCCTCCTGCTCGGCGTTTATCTTCCTGATCACCTCGTAGGCGCTGCCTTTCTTGATCCTCAGCAGCTCCGCGACCTCGTCGGCGTCCAGCATGTGCGGCCTCGGCGTCTTCGCCACCTTCTCGTCCATGGCTCCTCCAATCAATGGCGTACGGATACGTACGGTTCACAGATTCAGAGTAAACGTACATATCTGTACTGTCAATAGAATTGCGTACATTTGCGTACGCTGATAAGATGTGCTGGTACGTAATTCCAGGAGGAGGGCTCATGTCCGTAGGCGAGAACATAAGGCGGTACCGCAAGTCGCGCGGCATGACGCAGGCGCAGCTCGCCGAGGCGGTCGGCCTGACCGAGGGGGCCGTGCGCCACTACGAGAGCGGCATCCGCGCCGTGAAGCCCGAGCTGCTCGAGTCCATCTCCGCGGCGCTCGGCGTGTCCGTCAACGCCCTCAAGGATTACGGCGTCGAGACTGCGGGCGACCTCATGTCGCTGCTCGTGCGGCTCGAGGACTCCTTCGGCATCGTGCCCGCAGCCGACGGCACGGGCCTCTCCCTGAACCCCAAGGCGCCGCACGCGCCCAAAGCCGCGATGGCGATCGAACTGTGGGCAGAGAAGCGCGCGCAGCTCGAAAACGGCAAGATCGACGCCGACGAATACGAGGACTGGAAAGCCTCGCTGTAGCGGCTCTCCGCATTTCGCGATCAACGCAACCGAATCAGGACGGTGGACCAGGCGGCGAGCGCCGCTCGGGCCTGCGTAAGCTGAGTTTTTACTCCCCATTGCATGCCAAGGCATTTCCGGCGCACCTGGGGAGTAAATGACGCGGTGGCTTACACGGCGGCACGCGGCAGTACGCCGCGGCATTTCCCCTGGTTACTCCCGTTTTCATTGAGGCGGCGAGATTCTTTACTCCCCATTAACCACCTGGGAAAACGCTGTGAGAAGACCGCCGAAAAGCCTATTGAGTTCGATTTGAGTTTCACGGGCCCCGAAACGGCCCCGTTTGGCTCTCGGAGACAAAAATCGCGCGTCTACTCACTTGGGATGAATCCTTACTCCCGTTCCTCCGAATGCCGCACCGTGCCTTGCCGTCTTGAAACACGGGGGAGTAAATTGCGAAATCGCAGGTGAAAGGGAGTAAAACGACAAAGAAAAAGCCTCCGTCCCAACGCGGGAACGGAGGCTCGGTTATCGTATTTACTCACCAACATCGCTGGCGGCTTTGCCATGACTCTCGTACGAAACGAAACTCAGCGGCACAGTGCGGCACTCAAAAATGCAGGTCAGAACCCTGTCAGACTACTCCCACTCGATGGTCGCGGGCGGCTTGGACGTGATGTCGTAGCACACGCGGTTGGCGCCGGGAACCTCGGCCACGATGCGGCCGGAAATGCGGGCCAGCACGTCGTAGGGCAGCTTGGCCCAGTCGGCGGTCATGGCATCGCTGGACTCGACGGCACGCAGGATGATCGGACGCTGATAGGTGCGCTCGTCGCCCATAACACCGACGGACTTGATGTCGGGCAGGACCGCGAAATACTGCCAGCAGCTGTGCTCGGAGTTGCGCTCGCCAGTCTGCTCAAACAGACGCTGGTTGTAGGCGTCGAGCTCCTCGCGCACGATAGCGTCAGCGTTCTTGAGGATCTCGAGCTTCTCCTTGTCGACCGCGCCGATGATGCGGATGGCAAGACCCGGGCCCGGGAAAGGCTGGCGGAACACGATGTGACCCGGCAGTCCGAGCGCCAGACCAAGCGCGCGGACCTCGTCCTTAAAGAAGTGGTCGAGCGGCTCAATAAGGTCGAAGTGCACGCCCTCGGGGAACGGGATCAGGTTGTGATGGCTCTTGATGGTGGCCGTCTTGCCGCCCGTCTTGCGAGCGCCGGACTCGATGATGTCGGGGTAGATGGTGCCCTGAGCCAGATACTTGACCGGCTTGCCGTCGGTCTCGAGCTGCTGCGCCACGGCGAAGAACTCTTTCCAGAACTGCGTACCGATGATGCGGCGCTTCTCCTCGGGCTCGGTCACGCCGGCCAGAAGCTCGGCATAACGGTCCTCGGCGTGGACGTGGATAAAGTCGACGTCAAACTGCTTGGTGAAGACCTCCTCCACCTGCTCGGGCTCACCCTTGCGCAGCAGGCCGTGGTTGATGAACACGCAGGTCATCTGCTTGCCCACGGCGCGAGCGCCCAGCGCAGCCACGACGGAGGAGTCGACGCCGCCGGACAGGGCCAGAATCACGCGGTCGTCACCGACCTTCTCGCGGAACTCGGCCGTCATGGTCTCGACCAGGTTGTCCATGCTCCAGTTGGGCTCCAGGCCGCAGATCTCAAACAGGAAATTGCTCAGCAGCTGCTGACCGTACTCGGAGTGCTTGACCTCGGGGTGGAACTGCGTGGTGAAAATCTTGCGCTCGACGCACTCCATGGCGGCAACCGGACACACGTCGGTGCTGGCGGTAACGGTAAAGCCCTCGGGCACCTCGGAAACGGCGTCGCGATGGCTCATCCACACGGTCTGCTCCATGGGCGTGGAGTTAAAGAGCTTGGCGCCGGCCGTGCGCGTGATGGTGGCGCGGCCGTACTCGCCCACCTCGGAGTGGCCGACCTTGCCGCCGAGCGTCACGGCCGTGATCTGATGGCCGTAGCAGAAGCCCAGGACGGGAAGGCCCAGGTCAAAAATGGCAGGATCGATGGACGGAGCGTCCTCGGCATACACGGAGGCCGGGCCGCCGGAAAGGATGAGCGCAGAGGCGTTCATCTCGCGAATCTCGTCGGCCGAGATGTCGCAGGGGACGATCTCGGAATACACGTTGAGGTCGCGGACGCGACGGGCAATGAGCTGACCGTACTGCGCACCAAAGTCGAGTACGAGGACCTTTGCGGAAGCCTTTTGATCCATGGTTCCCCCTCTTGTTGGCGGGGAGCCGGTGCCCACCCGCGTGAATGAACGAAAATAACCTCCATAGTGTACACGTTATATGGGGTTTCTCGCCCCTCGCGGCCATCAGCGCACGGCAAACGCACGACCTGGGCCCCTATTTGACGGCAATTGAAGTGTTTTCAAACGTTACAGATGATGTAATACGTTTGAACATTGGACGCCCTGTGCCACAATACTGCCGAACGACTCCGCCTCTGCGGCGGCAAATACGATAGGAATACCAGCATGAAGCGCATCCTTCTCATCGCCACGGGCGGCACCATCGCATCGACCGAGGACGGCAACGGCCTCTCCCCCGCCCTGACCGGTGAGGAGCTCGCCCAGAGCGTCCCCGAGATCTCGGGGCTCTGCGAGCTCGACGTCGTGCAGCCCATGAACATCGACAGCACCAACATGCGCCCGAGCGACTGGATGCGTATCCGCGACGTCATTGTCGAGGGTTATGCCGACCACGACGGCTTCGTGATTCTGCACGGCACCGACACCATGAGCTACACGGCCGCGGCGCTCTCCTACTTGATCCAGGACAGTCCTAAGCCCATCGTGCTCACCGGTTCGCAAAAGCCCATGGGCAACCCCTTTACCGATGCCAAGCTCAACCTGTACCAAAGCCTGCTCTATGCGCTCGACGAGCATTCGCACGACGTCTCGATCGTTTTTGGCGGCGTCGCCATTGCCGGCACGCGCGCCCGCAAGCAGCGCACCATGAGCTTTAACGCGTTCATTAGCGTCAACTATCCGCCCATCGCCTATATCCGCAACGACCGCATCGTGCGCAACGGGCTTCACGGCACGCATCAGGGCGAAAACCCGGTGCATTTCTACGACAGCATCGACCCGCGCGTATTTGTACTCAAGCTTACGCCCGGCGTAAACCCGGGCATCCTCGACGCCCTAGCCGATAGCTACGACGCCGTGATTCTAGAGACCTTTGGCATTGGCGGTATCCCCGAGTTTGGTGAGTCGGGCGAGTCGTTCCAAGAGGCAATTTTCCGCTGGGTCGATTCGGGCCGCACCGTCGTTATGACCACGCAGGTCCCCGAAGAGGGCCTCGATCTGGGCGTTTATGAGGTTGGCCGTGCTTACGCCGATCATCCGGGCATTCTGCGCGGCGATGACATGACCACCGAGACGCTCGTGGCCAAAACCATGTGGGCGCTCGGCCAGTCACGCGATGCGGCTGAGATTCAGCGTCTGTTCTACAGCCAAGTCAACCACGACCGCATCCCGATGGCGTAATTCAGCTGTCGGCGGGTATCCCCTATTAGATACCCTCAAGAAGCTCTGACACCGTCATACCGAGTGCGGGTGCGATCTTAAATAGAACCTTGAGCGTGAAATTTGCCGTCCCATCTTCGATTCGGTCGAGGTAGGGTCGGCTGATTCCTGTCGCCACACAAAAATCAACCTTGGAGATACCAAGGTCTCTGCGTGTCTCTTCGACCCGCCTACCAAGAATCTGTTTCGCACGTTCGTCCATGCAGCCGAGTTTGAAATGGAGCCGAACATAAACGTAAACTATAGTTTACGTTTTGCCGAATACACAGGAGTTTTCTATGTCGGGTTCTTCGGTCCGCATGTACCGAGCCACGCCTCGCACAAACAGCGCGCCGCCCAAGCTCGTCGTCGTTGAATCAGAATGCCTTTCGCCCGATGAGCGCACAGCATTTGCATTGCTATCAAGTCGCGTCGCCGCCGTTCTGGTCCCTTGCCCGGCGCAAGGTGAACTTGCTATCCAATGCCAGGCGCACAGCTGCTCGCTCAATCAGGCTACCGTGATCGCAACCAGTCAACGCGGTCTGCCCCTTCTCCTGGAAGCCGGTATCGCACTCGCCCTTCGCGGCGCCGGATACGAAAACGAGGCCGCCGCCGACATGGTCTTTAAACCACGATCGAGCGGCGGCCTCGCAGCAGCTATCGAATATGTGTGCAGACTCGTTGCCTAAAAGGACAAGCTAGAAACCAAAGCCAAAGCCCGTTCCGGTAATCGCCGAGTACATAAAGTAAACGTTGATCACGTTGAGGAACACACCCGTGATGCAACCGTTGCGCAGGTAGCGTTCGCACACGATGCGCGCCATGGCGGCGGAGTCATCATTGTTTTTAGCTTGACGTCCCGCCGTAAAGTATGTCGCCACGCTCAGCAGCAGGTTGAGCACCGGCAGCGCCAGCAACTCGTAGCTCTTGCCCCAGCGCGTCACCTCGCCGGCGGCGTTAAACTTCGTTGCCACCTCGGGACCAATGTTGGGGATAACGCACGCTGCGACCACCAGCGGAATCACCGCAAGTACGAGCAGCGCAATACCCATGTAGCCAGCTTTTTTGCCGTATTTAAACATATGCGTCGCCCTTACACGTTAAAGCGGAAGTGCACGACGTCGCCATCGGCCATGACATAGTCCTTGCCCTCAATACGCAGTTTGCCGGCGGCCTTGGCGCCCTGCTCACCGCCGAGCTCGATGTAGTCGTCATAGCCAATGACCTCGGCCTTAATAAAGCCGCGCTCAAAATCGGTGTGGATGACGCCGGCGGCCTGCGGGGCGGTCGCGCCCTGACGAACCGTCCAGGCCTTGACCTCCATCTCGCCGGCCGTAAAGAACGACTGCAGACCGAGCAGCTTATAGGCCGCCTGCGCGAGCACGTCCAGACCGGGCTGTTCCAGGCCCAGGCTCTCCAGGTAGTCGGCGGCGTCCTCGGGATCGAGCTCGGAAAGCTCGGCCTCAATCTTGGCGCAGATGGGCAACGGCTTGACGCCATCGATGGGCGCCAGGTCGTCGTTGAGCATATCCTCGTCCACGTTGGCCACATACAGGATGGGCTTCATGGTGAGCAGGAACAGCCCCTTGGCGGCGGCACGTTCCTCGTCGGTCATCTCCATGGATGCGGCGCGCTTGCCCTCGTTGAGCCAGGCAAGCAGGCGCTTGGCGACCTCGAACTTGGGCATGAGCTCCTTGTCGCGCTTGGCCTCCTTCTCGAGCTTAGGCAGCTGCTTCTCGAGCGTGCCCATGTCGGCCAGGATGAGCTCGGTCATGATGGTGTCGGCATCGCCGGCGGGATCGACGAACTCGCCCGTGCGGCCCACCTCACGCATGACGTTGGGGTCCTTAAAGTAGCGCACGACCTCGCAGATGGCATCGGTCTCGCGAATGTTGGCCAGGAACTGGTTGCCCAGGCCCTCGCCCTCGTTAGCGCCCTTCACCAGACCTGCGATGTCGACGAACTCGACCGTCGCCGGCACAATGCGGCCCGGGTTAACGATGTCGGCAAGCTTTTGCAAGCGGCTATCGGGCACGTCGACGATACCCACGTTGGGGTCGATCGTGGCAAACGGGTAGTTGGCGGCAAGGCCGGTCTTTTTGGTAAGCGCGGTGAACAGCGTCGACTTGCCCACGTTGGGCAGGCCCACGATACCGATGGAAAGGGACACGACAGCTCCTTTTGGTACAGGTACTTCAAACCGTATAAGTATAGCGCCGCCGCAGCATCCGGGCGAATCCGGACACCACGACGGCGCAAATGAAGCAGAGATAGAGCTCGCTGACTAGTCCGAGAGCTTTTCCACCTGGTCGAGCATCTTGTCCAGCTTGGCCTTTGCCTCGGCCTTAACCTTCTCAGCTTCTTCGTGAGCCTTCGCCTTCTGAGCGGCCTTTTCCTCGGCCTCGGGGTCGACAACGACCAGATTGGACGCATCGTGCTCGACCAGCTTGAGCGCATGCTCGGGGCACACCTTGACGCAGGCTCCGCAACCTAGGCAATACGTGGACTCCAGTGCAAAGCGACCGCTTCCCACCAAATCGCAGGCAAACGTGGGGCACACGTTGACGCACTCGCCGCACGACGTGCACTTGTCAAAATCGCATTCCGGTGTGCTCACCTGCATATTCTGGGCAAGCTCGGGGTGGTTCTGCAGCGTCGAGAGCACCAGCTGCCGCCCGTGCGTGAGCGAACGGCGACGCTTGGTCGTCGTGGTGCCGCACATGGTGTTGAGCGTGCGCTCGAGCTGCGTGATCTGGTGACGGTGAGCCTTCAACTTCTGCGTCACCGAGGCCAGCGCCGCCGTCGCCGGATTGAGCTTGGTCACCGTCAGGCCCGTGGTGCGGGCAATCTTATCCATGTACTCCTTGCGCTCGTACTCGCGGCGCTTATGGCATTTGAGGCTCTTGGGGTCGACCTCCAGGCCCATGCCCGTACCCGCCCACTCCTCGGCGGTAGCAATGGCCTCGCCCAGAATGTCCTCGCCACCGGTGTTGCGGCACTTATCGCACACGCCCAGTGGCAGGTAGACGCTCACGTTGGGATAGTCCGCCAGTACCGAGAACCAGGTCTCGGCCGTAATATCGCCCACGCAGGCAACGACGACCTCGTTTTCGCGCGGCATGCGCTTGAGGGCGCGTGTGCAGGTGACGTAGGCGGTCTCGTGGCTCGTAGCAGCGGAGACGATATCGTCATACAGGTTTTTAGGCGCCAGGCGCGGCGAGATGATCGCCTCGGTCGGACAGGCAGCGGCGCACAGGCCGCACTTGCGACAGGAGTCGAGGATCTCGATGGCGTCTTCCTCGACCTCGATAGCGTTGACCGGGCACACGTCCATGCACGCGGTGCAACCGCTCTTTTCGTTTTTGCAGGTCAGGCACGGAATGGTGTTGCCGCGCGGGCGTTCCTTGTAGTCGGCAGGATTCCACTGCGGCGCCGACGGATCGAGTGCATCGGTCACGCCGCCAAGCGGGTTTTTAAGAAAGTCGAAACCCTTGCTGATCTCGATAATGTCATCAAACAGATCGTGTTCCTGCGCCATGCGCGGCCCCTCCCTGAGCAGTGCAAACAAGCAAGAGATAATGATACGCTATCGGCCCACGCCTCGGGCAAATTACACGCGGCTCATCTTTGCGGCAAATAGTCCATGGCCTATCGCTGCCTCGATTGCACAAGGTCAATCAAGCGCCAAGCTATGCCTCGCACATGAGCTGCACGAGCTTTTGTTTGGTCACCTTGGTCTGCTCGTTGGCCATGTTGCGTTCGTTTCTAAAGGCCGCATCTGCAACGCTCATCAGGTCGGCATCGGAAATCTCGTCAAGGCCCAGCTCCTCGAGTGTCGTCGGCAGACCGACGCGCTGGCAAAACTCGAGCACCTGATCAAGCTCGGGTGCACGCTCCAGGCGCAGCTGCACCACCAGGCCAAACGCTACGGCCTCACCATGCATGGCCTTGCACTCGGGCAGAATCGTCAGGCCATTGGCGATGGCATGGGCAAGCGCTAGGCCACCGCTCTCAAAGCCAACACCCGAGAGCAGAATATTGCACTCGATCAGGCGCTCAACCGCCGGCGATATACGACCCTTTTTGAGATCGCGCTTGGCAGCGACGCCGCACTCCATGAGTGTGTCATAGCAGGCACGAGCCGCAACCAAGGCCAAGTGCCCCGGCGCGCCACCGTGTTCGTTGACGCCGTGCGCCGCGGCGCACGAACGCGCCTCGAAGTACGTTGCCAGTGCATCGCCCATGCCAGCGACCGTCATACGCAGCGGGGCCGCCGCGACCACGTTGGTATCGACCACGACCAGGTCTGGATTCTTCTCGAGCATCAGGTAGCGGTCGAACGATCCATCCTCGTGATACAACACCGAAATCGCGCTGCACGGACCGTCCATCGACGCCGCCGTGGGACATACGCACAACGGCAACTCGGCATAAAACGCAACGGCCTTGGCGATATCGAGCATCTTGCCGCCGCCAATACCCACCACCATGTCGCAATACTCAGCCCGGGCTTCCTTAGCCATTTCAACAACGGCCTCTTCCGTACACGGACCGTTATAGATCTTAAAGAATGGCTCGCTTAGATCTTCGTCCAGAAATCCATCGACGATCTGCCTGCACAGCCGATCCTCGGTGCCCTGGTCAAACAAGACATAGGCAGCGCAGCCCAACCATGACAAATACCTGCCCTGACGCGAAAGCTCGCCCGGCCCCTGAACATACCGACCGGGACCGCCATAAACCATGGGAAGCGCCATACGAGAATCCGCCCTTTCATCAACAACAATTGGTGCAAAGCAACCTGACCCCTTTGCACCATAGCAAAAAGGGGCAAAGCCATCTGTCGGCTTTGCCCCTTCCTTAGCTTGATTTACTCATCCATGAGATAGTAGTGGCCCAGCGCGTCGGCACCCAGGATGGCGTTTGCGACCATCTCGGGCGTCACCTCAAACGGCATGTTGCACATGGTGTCATCGGGCGCGCAGGCGGCCTCGGCAACAATCATGGCCTGCTCGCGCGTAAGCTCGGCAACGCCAAGTTCCTTCATCGTGACCGGCAGGCCCAGCTCAATGCAGAAGCCCAAGACTTCCTCGAGCTTCTCGGTCGGGGCATCCTCGAGTACCAGCTGGACGATGGTGCCAAAGGCGACCTTCTCGCCGTGATACATGCCGTGGCACTCGGGCAGCATCGTCAGGCCATTGTGGATGGCATGAGCAGCAGCAAGGCCCGAGCTCTCAAAGCCAATGCCCGAAAGCAGCGTATTGGCCTCGATGATATGCTCGACGGCAGGCGTGAGCGCACCCTTCTCCAGCGCGACCTTGGCCTTCACGCCATCGGCCATAAGCGTCTCGTAGCAGAGCTTGGCGAGCGCCAAGCCAGCCATGCCGCCCTTGCCGCCGGCGCAAGTGCCACCGTCGGCATCATGCGTCGCCTGTGCCTCAAAGTAGGTTGCGAGCGCATCGCCCATACCGGAAACCGTCAGGCGCACCGGGCTCGCCGCGATAACCGTCGTATCCATCAGGACAATGTTGGGGTTTGCCTTAAGGAACAGGTACTTATCGAACTGGCCGTCATCGGTGTAGAGCACCGAAAGTGCCGAGCACGGTGCATCGGTCGAAGCGATGGTGGGGCAAATGATAACCGGGGACTCCAGGTAGTAGGCAACGGCCTTGGCGGTATCGAGGATCTTGCCGCCACCGACACCGACGATGATGTCGCAACCGTTGTCGCGAGCGAGCGCAACCAGGCGATCGACCTCGCCCTTGGAGCACTCGCCGTTAAAGTCCTCAAACAGCAGCTCGGCCTTAGCCTCGGCAAAGCCGCCCTCGATCTTGGCACCGACGCGCTTCTTGCCCGAAGGCGTCACGATGACGAGGGCCTTAGCGCCGAGCGGCTCGACATAGGAGCCGAGCTTGGCGAGCTCGTCCGGACCCTGGATGTACTTGCTAGGGCTATTGAAAATTGCAGCCATAACTATCCCATTCTCTAAAAGAAAAAAGAAAGGGGCTCCGTACGGATACGTGCGGAGCCCCTCGTTACGATAACAAGAGTCGATTAGAAATCGATGTCGGTGTCGTAGTAGCAGGCCTTGAGAATCTTCTCGAAGTCGGCAGCCTTGGTCTCACGCGGGTTCTCGGGCGTGCAGGCGTCGGTCTCGGCGTTCGCGGCAATCTCGGGCAGCTTGGCGAGGAACTCCTCCTCGGAAACCATCTGCGGGTTCTCGGCGTCGACCTTCACGCCGCCATTCGCGTAATCCTTGATGGACTGCGGAATGTTGAGCTGGTCGTTGAGGTCGCGAATCTTCTGGACGAGCGCAGCGATGAGCTCCTCGTTGGTCTCGCCGGGAAGGTGCAGGATCTCCTTGGCCACGTAAGCGTAACGCTCGGCAGCACGCGGGTCCTTGGAGTTCCACTGGATGACCTTGCCCAGGTACATGGCGTTAGCAGCACCGTGGATGATGTGGCCGTTCTCGAAGGCAGCACCGGTCTTGTGAGCCATGGAGTGAACGATGCCGAGCAGGCCCGAGGAGAAGGCGATACCGGCGATGCACTGAGCCTCGTGCATGTGCTGACGGGCCTCATGGTCGCCAGCATAGGACTTGGGCAGCCACTCGACGATCTCGCGGATGCCGTGCAGGGCGTTGGCGTCGGTGAACATAGAGGCGCAGGTGGAAACGTAAGCCTCCATGCAGTGGGTCAGAGCGTCCATGCCGGTGTGAGCGCACAGCTTGGCGGGCATGGTGTAGGTGAGCTCCGGGTCGACGATGGCGACATCAGGGGTGATGTTGAAGTCGGCCAGCGGGTACTTGATGCCCTTGGCGTAGTCGGTAATGACGGAGAACGCGGTGACCTCGGTAGCGGTGCCGGAGGTAGAGGAGATGGCGCAGAAATGAGCCTTCTGACGCAGCTCGGGGAAGCTGAACGGCTGGATGATGTTATCGAAGGACTCCTCGGGATACTCGTAGAAGACCCACATGGCCTTAGCGGCATCGATGGGCGAGCCGCCGCCGATGGCGATAATCCAGTCGGGCTCGAACTCGCGCATGGCCTCGGCGCCCTTCATGACCGTCTCGATGGACGGGTCGGACTCGACGCCCTCGAACAGCTTGACCTCGAAACCGCCTTCCTTAAGGTCGGCCTCAACGTCCTGCAGGAACCCGCCGCGGCGCATAGAGCTGCCGCCAGAAACGATGATGGCCTTCTTGCCCTTGAGGTTCTTCACCTCGTGGCGAGCGCCCTCACCAAAGTACAGATCGCGAGGATTGGTAAAACGTCCCATACTGTGCCTCCTAAACAAGCCCCTCTTAGACTTGCGTATATAACGGAGCACCCGATTGGCTCCGTTAGGACCGTTTTGCGCGTTGCCGGCGATGACAATGCGCGATGTCTGAACGTCTCAACGCTCAGACAAACACTATTTTACCGTTCTGGTTGGTCAGTTATTCACCTAAAGCCGATAATGATGAAACGTTTTTTCTATCCCTGAAGACCCTTGTGGGGCATTCATACTCCCAAGCTGGGCAAACGTTTTATCAGGGTTGACTACATATTCCGGGCAGGGCTGTGCCCCTCCAAAATGTGCCCCGTTCGCCGCCAAAAATCGACCGTTTACGGCACTGTGATACCACCCGCGCAACCGAGGTGCCGACATTTGTGCGACATCCGTCTTCGTGGTGCAAAGGTGCAAGTCCAAGTGCGGCACCCCCCGGTGTGCCACATGCGGGTAAACTAGAACTTTATATAGAGACATTTGAACCCTAACCGCAGCAAAGGAGGCCCCATGGCATTCGATCCCATTCAAGAGGATTGCCATCGCCTCGTTCTTGAGGCCTTGCGCCGCGACAATATCCCGCTCACTGACGGCCCCGCCGTCGAGCGTCTGATGGAGCAATTCACCCGCAACCCCGCGCCGCTCATCGTGCACGATCGCGACCGCGCCGGGCACCTCATTGCCAAGGTCGTCGAGGCTGTCGACTACCGCATCCCCTTTATCCCCGACGACGCCCAGGCAGAGCAAGAAGAAGCCGCAGCCGAGAACATGCTTCGCGAGGCAGCCGCGCTCGATCCGGCCAACTGGGATGCCCAGCGCATGCTGACGGCGCTCACCGCCGAATCCAACGAGGAATACGTACAGTATCTGGTTTCCAAGTGCGACGAGGTGGAGCACGATCTGGCGCTCAAGATTGCCTCGGCGCAGGACCCCTACGAACGTGAGGCCGCAGGCGACCTGACCCGCCGTCCCTACCTGCGCTGGCTTGCCGCCTTGGCATCGCGCGCGCTCATTAGCGGCCGCTACCGCATGTCGCTGGATGCCGCGAATCGCAGCCTGGACTTTGCGCCCAACGACCCCGCCGGCGTCCGCCATACTGCGATGCTTGCCATGGCAAAGCTCGAATACCCTGCCGAGGAGCTCAAGCGTTTTCGTTCCGCCCACTCCGTGCCCTATCTTGCCAACGCGCCGCTGCGCCGCCGTCCCAAAGATGCGGAGCGCGACCTGGACCCGTGGACGCTCATCGCACTGATGAGCGCAGCCTGGCGCGAGCTGGATTACGAGGGCGCCGAGCACTACCTGCGCATCCTGGTGCGCTCATGCCCGCACGCGGCCGAAGCACTCTACTTCCAAACCGAGTTTCCCGATGGCGTCTATGCTCGCGTCAACGTAGGTCCGGGCTCCACCGATGAGCTTGTCCTTGCCCTGTCCGAGGCGACGCCGGTGCTGCAGGAGGGCCTAGGCGCGCCCGACAACGCCAGCTTTGCCGCCTGGGTCGCCACCAACGACATCGTGCGCTCCCAGATCGACGAACGAATCCTGCGCGCGGCCGAACAGGGATTGCCGTTTAAGGGAGGAGACCTCTAATGGATCCGAGCGTCTACATCCCCGCCTATCTGGAACGCACCTATCTGGCGTCGCACCCCGAACTCACCGATGCAGCACGCGAGCTTGTCCATAACGACATCAGCGCAAACCCTCACAAGTATGCGCAGACCGAGCATGCCCAAGCGCTGCTGTCCTATGCCGGCGTTCATCGTCACTTGCTTGACGAGCTTCGTCGCATCGAAGACATGGGCAGCGACGAGGAGTTTGAGCAGACGCGCAATCGTCTGTTCGACGATATGCGCGATGAGCTGCTCAAGATTGTTCGCGTCGATGCGCATGTCCTCGACGCCCAGTTGCTCGCCATCATCCTGGCGGACACGCCCGTCGATGCCTGCCTGGGCGACTTGATGAAGCTCGAGACGAGTACGGCCGACTACCTGCAACAGAGCGTGCCCGGGTTTGATATGGAGGCCCCGCACTACTGGGCTAATAATGTTTTGGCCGACGGTGTCACCGCAGCAGACCTTACCGTGAGCGAGCCGGCGCTTATTGGCTGGCTTCACACGCTCGAGGCCATCTCGCAGCTGTGCATGGCGAGCGCTCGTTACCGTGCTGCCGCCAACTATTCTCGCCGCGTCCTTAAGGCAGAAGGCTATCCCACCCGAGCTGCCGGCACCGTCCTGCTCGCCCTCGCCCGCTTGGAAGACCAGGACGGCTTTTTTGCCCTGGCTCACCAGCTCGAGGAGCAGGTGGGAGCTGATGCACTCGAGAACTCCCCCTGGTACCTGCTCGCCCGCACGATTTTGCTGTTCAAAACAAACAAGATGCGTCCGGCGACACGCGCGCTGCGCGAGTTTGCCAACCGCTGCGAGGGCGGCGCGTTCTTCTTGCTGAACCCCATGTACCAGACGCCGTATCTTCCCTGCCGACCCGAGCCGCACGACCCGTGGGATCTTTCGCACCAGGCCGTTTGGGAGGCCGACGGCATTATCTCGGATACTCCCGACTTTGCCCCCTGGGCCAACGCTTGTGAAGACGTATCGCAGCTTGCCCAGGAATTTGCGCGCCGTTACGGCTTTTAACGGCGCAAACGCCACGACCATGTCATTCACGTTAGGAACGGCTTCATGAACTTCCGCTCATCTCTCGCCTGCACCTCGAGCGATATCGCCCGCTGGGGGCTGCGCTCCGTCCTTAAGCGCCAGGGCGGCGTACTCCCCGGCCGCATCGCCATGAAGATCAACCCCGAGCTGCTGAGCGACCTCGCGGGCCTTGTCGACCGCAGCGTGGTGATCACCGGCACCAACGGTAAGACCACCACCTCCAACCTCATCGCCGACGCCGTTGCCGCCAGCGGCGCCACCGTGGTATGCAACCGCGCCGGCAACAATATGGAGCCGGGCGTGGTGGGCGCGCTGCTCGAGGCCCGCGGCGGCCTTAAGCACACCAGCAGCGGCAAGCGCGTGGGCGTTTTTGAGTGCGACGAGCTCTACACGGTGCGCGTCCTGCCCAAGCTCAAGCCGACCTACTTTGTGCTGCTCAACCTGTTCCGCGACCAGCTGGATCGCTACGGCGAGATCGACCACACCCAAGACGTCATCGCCCACGCGCTGGAGCTTTCGCCGGCAACGACGCTCATCTATAACGCCGATGATCCGCTGTGCGCCTCGATCGCCGCGCGCGTTCCCAATGCAAGCATCGCCTTTGGCATCGACGGTGCCACGGGCACCGAGTCCGACCGCATTAGCGACTCGCGTTTTTGCTCACAGTGCAACGCACCGTTGGAGTACGACTATGTGCAGTACGGACAGCTTGGCGCATACCATTGCCCCTCGTGCGGCTGGACCCGCCCTGGGCTTGTCCGTCGCGTGACGAGCGTGGAGCTCGGCTGCGACGGCTACGGCTTTGACCTGGTCTTTGGATCTACGCCCGACGCGGCTGCCGTGCACATCGCCACACGCTACAACGGCCTGTATATGGTCTACAACGTAGCCGCAGCCTTCTTCGCCGCCCACGAGCTGGGCGTAGACACCGCACGCCTGCAGCCCACGCTCGACGCCTACGTGCCAGCAGGTGGTCGCATGGGCCGTTGGAATATCGCCGGCCGAACCGTCGAGGCAAACCTGGCCAAAAATCCCGTGGGCTTCGATCGACAAATCCAGTCCATCAAGACGGCAGGCGGCAGACTCTGCGCGTTCTTCCTCAACGACAACGACGCCGACGGCCACGATGTCTCGTGGATCTACGACGTCGACTTTGAGCGCATCGCCGATACAACGGGGCTTGTCGCCTTTGCCGGCGGCACGCGCGCGCACGACATGCAGGTGCGCCTCAAGTACGCCGGCATCGATGCCGCGATTATCTCGAATATCGAGCAGGCGATCGGTGCCGTTGCGGATGAAGCCGCCGGCGACACTTTCTATGCCGTCGCCAACTACACGGCCTTTCCGCCGCTGGTCAAGGAGCTCGACGAGCTTAAAGGCACCGATGCGGCTACGGTTGCCGCCCACGCTGCAACGTGCGCCGATGGCAGTGCCGTCCCCGTCGGCGTCGCGCCGACCGAGCTTTCGCGCCCCCTGCGCATCGTCTATCTGTACCCCGATGCCCTCAACCTCTACGGCGACGGCGGCAATGTCATCGCCCTCGAGCGCCGCTGCGCCTGGCGCGGCATCCCCGTTCGCGTGGACGAGGTCCGCATGGGCGAGGCGCTCGATCTCACCGACGCCGATATCGTCATGATGGGCGGCGGCTCCGATCGCGACCAGCTGGCCGTGGCGCACGAGCTGCTCGCTCAAAAAGACAAGGTTGCGGCCTATGTTGAGGACGGCGGCTCGTTGCTTGCTATCTGCGGCAGCTATCAGCTGCTCGGCCGTTCGTACTACATGGGTGAAGATCGCATCGAGGGCTTGGGCGTCATTGCCGCCGAAACTGTACGCGGCTCCGACCGACTGATCGGCAACGTCGCCGTCAAGACCGACCTGGCACCCGAGCCCTTTGTAGGATTCGAGAACCACGGCGGCCGCACTCTGCTCGACGCAGATGCCACGCCACTCGGAACGTCCGTCGTCACGGGCACCGGCAACAACGGCGAAGACGGCTTTGAGGGCCTGATCTACAAGGGCGTCATCGGCACGTACCTGCACGGACCGGCGCTACCCAAGAATCCCGAACTCGCCGACTGGCTCATTACCCACGCCCTCGAGCGCCGCGGCGATGCGCAGGCCACAGCCCTGCTGCCGCTCAAGTCCCTCGACGACACCTACGAACACGCCGCCCACGACGCCGCCATGAAGCTGCTCCCCTAGCACCTCACCACCACAAAGGGGACAGGCACCTTTGTGGTGGTTTTGACCCGTCCCAGCGGTTTGTCTCAATCTGTAGCATCTAGACCGTTAAAAGTCGTCTTACTGTTACAGAATGAGATGTTCGTCCCGACGCCTGCCTTTTGTCTCGATCTGTAACAGATAGAGCCAATTTGCCCGCCCAGATGTTACAGATTGAGATATTTGAAAATCGGAACAGAAGCCTACTCCTTTGTGGTGGTTTTCCAGTTTGCCAACGATATACGCGCCGGCAAAAAAGTCTGCTATACTCTTTCCCGCTGTCCCCATCGTCTAGCGGCCAAGGACGCCACCCTTTCAAGGTGGATATCGCGGGTTCGAATCCCGCTGGGGGCACCATTTAAATTAAGAAGCCCGTTACCCCCGCGGTGACGGGCTTTTTGCTACCGATATGCCGGGATTCGAACCCGACAGGGTGCGAATCCCGGCATCATCGCAAGGCCTGTGGTCAAAAAATGGCAAATATGAGTACTGTTACCATTTTAGTTACAGCGATTTCATGCCTTCAGAAGGCGATTTAGCCGTCGGGCGTCCTACGGCGGAAAAATTGCAGACGTTTATCGGCTAAGTACTTGGACATATGTTGCGTAACACTACATATTTTGCAAATAAATAATGTTACAGGACTTGTGACAGTACTCATATTTGACGTTTTTTGCCCATAGCCCTTTATACCTAGGCACATCGGCGGCAAAACGGGCTTCAAAGCGTCCTTCGCAAACAAAAAGCCGGGGCCCGCGCGATGCGGACCCCGGCTCAATACCGTGACGATATGTCAGTTACGTTCTACACATAGAACAGAATGTCGTCGTAGGTCGGAACCGGCCAGTAGTCGGCGGCCACGATCTCCTCCATGGCATCCACGGCGGCGCGCAGCGTATCCATAGCGGGAACGACCTCGTGTGCATACACATTGGCCTGCTCCTGGCCATCGAGGGCCTCGGCCTTCTGATGCACGGCGTCGAGCGCCTTAATGGAGTCGTTGATGGCAGTGATACCGTTGCAGAGCTTGTTGAGCGTATTCTGCTCGCACTGCATGGCGGCCTCGGCGCCGGCGGCGCGAATAGTCTCAAGGCCCTTAGCGACCTTGGTGGCATAGGCGGTAATGACCGGGCGATAGGTACGACGCGCCTCGCGAACCATCGTGGTAGCCTCGATGTTCATGAGCTTGTTGTACTTCTCGAGCTTGCAGTCGTAGCGGCACTGAGCCTCGGCCTTGGTCAGGACACCCGTCTCCTCGAAGAGCGCGATAGCCTTATCGGAAACAAAGGCGGGCAGGGCATCGGCCGTGGTCTTGTTGTTGGCAAGGCCGCGCTTCTCGGCCTCAATGGGCCACTCGTCGGAGTAACCGTCGCCGGAGAACAGGATGCGCTGGTGATCGGTCAACACCTTCTTGCAGTACTCGAGCGCGGCATCCTGGAACTCATCCTCGGGCGTACCCTCAAGCGCGTCGGCGAAGGACTTGAGCGACTTGGCCACGGCGGCATCGAGCACCAGGTTGGAGTCGGAGACGTTCTGTTCGGAGCCGCAGGCACGGAACTCGAACTTGTTGCCGGTGAAGGCAAACGGGGAGGTGCGGTTGCGGTCGGTGTTGTCCTGCATCAGCTTGGGCAGAGTATCGGCGCCCAAGTCGAGCACGCCGCGCGTGGCATGGACGGAAGCCTTGCCATCGATGATCTTCTCGACGACCTCGGTAAGCTGGTCGCCCAGGAAGATGGACATAATCGCCGGAGGAGCCTCGTTGGCGCCCAGACGATGGTCGTTGCCGGCCGAGGCAACGGAGGCACGCAGGAGCTCCTGATAGTTATCGACGGCCTCGATCACCGCGGTGAGGAAGACGATGAACTGCAGGTTGTCGAGCGGGGTGTCGCCCGGATCGAGCAGATTCTCGGACTCGGTGCCAAGCGACCAGTTGTTGTGCTTGCCCGAACCATTGATGCCCTCGAAGGGCTTCTCGTGCAGCAGGCAGACCAAGTCGTGGCGGGAGGCGATGAGCTTCATCTTCTCCATCATGACCAGATTCTGGTCGATGGCCTCGTTGACCTCGCCATAGACCGGTGCGAGCTCATGCTGGCAGGGAGCGACCTCGTTGTGCTTGGTCTTGGCGGGAATGCCAAGCGCCCACAGTTCATCGTCCAGGTCCTTCATATAGGCCGAGACGGTGGGGCGGATAGCGCCAAAGTAGTGCTCCTCGAGCTCCTGGCCCTTGCAGGGAGCAGCACCAAAGAGGGTGCGGCCGGTGATGACCAGGTCCTTGCGCTTGCGGTAGGCGTCCTTCTTGATCAGGAAGTACTCCTGCTCGTCGCCCACGGAAGGAACGACCTTCTTGGGGGTCTTGCCAAACAGTGCCAAAACGCGCTTGGACTCACGCGAGAGCGCGGTCATGGAGCGCAGCAGCGGGGTCTTCTTGTCCAGGGCCTCACCCGTGTAGGAGCAGAAAGCCGTGGGGATGCATAGGACATCGTCCTTGATAAAGGCGGGGCTGGTGGGATCCCAAGCGGTGTAGCCACGGGCCTCGAAGGTGGCACGCAGGCCGCCGTTGGGGAAGCTGGAGGCATCGGGCTCGCCCTGGATGAGGTTCTTGCCCGTAAACTTGGTAATGGCGGTGCCGTCGTGGTTGGGCTCCAGGAAGCTGTCGTGCTTCTCGGAAGTAATGCCCGAAAGCGGCTGGAACCAGTGCGCGTAGTGCGTCGCGCCCTTGGAGATGGCCCAGACCTTCATGGCATGGGCAACGGCGTTGGCCACATCCAGGTCGAGCGGCTCACCGCCCTCGAGGGTTGCAGCAAGGCGCTTCCAAATGTCCTTGGGGAGGTAGTCCTTCATGACTTCCTCAGAGAACACCATGGTCCCGAAGCGGTCAGTAAGTTCGGCCATACGGAACTCCCTTCGTATCGGCACCGCGTGAGAAGCGGTGTTGATTACTAACGAACGAGTCATAGCTTAGACTCGCCGTGTTTCCGCGACATTACCGTTATGTTGCTGTCGCGAAACCAATCAATGAGGTTACCCTATCGAGGCGGCGCTGCCACCCTCAACAGCCAATCAACTGCATAAATTGCAGACCTCTCCCCATGGTTTAAGGGTAGTCAATTTGGGACGGGGCTTTATTAACTGGTATTTCGCATCAGATACCATTCAATATAGCCCCATCCTACATTGACCGCCCTGTTATAGGAAATGTCGATAGCGAAGCATTTTCGATTGGTATCCCCAAATAGCGAGTGAAATTCCATCGTGGCACAGTGGTGCTGTAGAATCCTTACAACGCATCACACTATTACGTATCTAGAGGAGCACGATATGCGCGTCGACGAGCTTTTTAAGCAGGCAGCATCCCAGGGCACCGCACCCGTTTCGTTTGAGATGTTCCCGCCCAAGGGCGAGCTGACCCTCGACACGGCTCGCAAAGTGGCAGGCAATCTGTGCAAGCTTTCGCCGAGCTTTGTCTCGGTCACCTGCTCGGCCGGCGGCTCAGGCAACGGTGCCACCACCGCCCCCATCGCGCATATGATTACGAGCGAATTCGATACGCCCTCGGTGGCGCACCTCACCTGCGTGGGCCGCACGCATGCCGATATCGCCGCCAAGATCGACGAGTACCGCTCCACCGGCGTAGAAAATGTACTGGCCCTGCGCGGCGATCTTCCCGCCGGCGCGACCGAGGACGACAAGCCCGCCTCGGACTACGCCTACGCCCGTGACCTCATCCCCGAGCTCGTCGACGCCGGCTTTTGCGTGGGCGCCGCAGCCTACCCCGAGGGCCACATTACCTGCGAGGATCTCAACCTCTCGGTCGAGCACCTCAAGCAAAAGCAAGACGCCGGCGCGAGCTTCTTTGTGACACAGCTCTTTTTTGACAACGAGTGCTTCTACCGTTTTCGCGAGCTTGCCGACAAGGCCGGTATCACCGTGCCCATTACCGCGGGCATCATGCCGTTTATGGGCAAGTCGCAGATTAGCCGCATGGTCTTTATGTGCGGTGCGTCGCTACCCTCCCCCGTCATCAAGATTCTCGCCAAATACGAGAACGACCCCGAGAGCCTGCAGGCAGCCGGTGTAGATTATGCCGCCCGTCAGCTTTGCGACCTCAAAGAGCACGGTGCCGACGGTCTGCACCTGTACACTATGAACCGTCCTGCGATCGCCGCAACCATTATGGAGCGCCTGGGGTAATGGAAAAACCGCACATCGATACAGTTTTTGGTGAAGTGCCGGCCGACCTTGCGTCGCCGGCGCTTTACCGTATCGACGCTGCTCACCACCCTCGTGTCGACCGTGCCGAGATGCTGCGGTATCTGGGCTACGGCGGTCAGCAGATTGAGCCCGAGCTGTCGCAGCGTATTGAGCTTGTCGTTGAGCGTCTGGAGCTGGATATTGAACCCCGTGGCGTGCGCCGCGTATTTGCCGTCGATGCCACGGGAGTCGATGAACAGGGCGATCCTTGCATTCGCTTGGTCGGCACCAACGTTGAGCTGCGCGGTCGCGATATCTATCGCCACCTCAAAGACGCCCGCTTTGCCGCACTCATGGCATGCACCCTCGGCATGGAAGCCGAGCGTCGTCTGCGCACCACGGGAGCCCAGCAACCCCTAGAGGGAGCCGTGCTCGACGCCGCATGCTCTGCCTATGTAGAAGCCGCCGTCGAGCAGATGGACCAGCAGGCCAAGGCTGCGGCCGCCGCACACGGACTCGCCGGCAACTGGCGCTTTAGTCCCGGCTACGGCGACTGCCCGCTTACGGCCCAGCGTTCAATCGTGGATGCACTCAACGCCACGCGCCTCATTGGACTTACCGTCACCCCCACCAGCCTGCTCATGCCCACCAAGAGCGTGACCGCGGTAATTGGCCTGTTCGACGGCGAAGTCCATGACGCCCAGAGCCATCCTACCTGCAATATCTGCCGCATGCGCGAGCACTGCCGCTTCCGCGCCGCCCACACCACCTGCTATTCCAGCCACTAGGAGCCCCCGATGTTCACCCCGCTTATTACTCATAATTCGGATGGTGCCGCGCTGGCGGCGCCCGTCAATGCCGCACGCTGCAACGGCGCTGTGTACAAGCCACGCGCGATCGACGACCTGCGCATTAAGGACGATCGCCTGCGTGCCGCCATCGAGGGCACGGGACACCTGCTGTTTGACGGCGGCATGGGCACCATGCTGCAGGCGTCCGGCATGAAGGCCGGCGCCCTGCCCGAGCTGCTCAACTTTGAGGAGCCCCAGGTCATTACCGATATTCAACGTCAGTACGTCGAGGCTGGCTGTGACGTGATCACCGCCAACACCTTTGGCGCCAACGCCCACAAGCTCGACGGCGCCGCCACCGTGGCAGACGTCTTTGCCGCGGCAGTCACCTGCGCCCGCGACGCCGGCGCCCGCTACGTTGCCGGCGATATCGGCCCCATCGGCGCCCTGCTGCGCCCCCTGGGCACCCTCAGCTTTGACGAGGCCTACGACCTCTTTGCCGAGGAGGTGCGCGCCGGCGTCGCTGCGGGCGTGGACCTCTTTATTATCGAGACTATGACCGACCTGGCCGAGATCAAGGCGGCGGTCCTCGCCTGCCGCGAGAACTCCGACCTGCCCGTCTTTGCCACCATGACCTTTGAGGAAGACGGTCGCACCTTCTTGGGCACGAGCCCCGAGGTCGCCGCCATCACCCTCGACGCCATCGGCGCCGACGTCCTGGGCATCAACTGCAGTCAGGGACCGGCCGAGCTCCGAGGACTCGCCGCGCGCATGCTCACCGTTACCGACAAGCCCGTTATGGTGCAGGCCAACGCAGGACTGCCCCGCGTGGACGACGACGGCAACACCGTCTTTGATATCCAGGCCCCCGAATACGCCGAGGCCGTCGCCGGCATGATTGAGGACGGCGTGAGCGTCGTGGGCGGTTGCTGCGGCACCACGCCGACGCACATGGCGGCACTTCGCACCCTCATCGACAACCACACGCCCAGCCCGCGTCACCGCAAACCCAGCATGTCGGCCACGAGCGCCCAGACGGTCGTGGACCTCCCCTGCGACGGCCACAAGATCGCCGTCATCGGCGAGCGCATCAACCCCACCGGCAAAAAGCGCCTGCAGCAGGCCCTACGCGACGGCGACCTGGACTACGTCGTGAGCCAGGGCATCAGCCAGCAGGAGCAAGGCGCCGACATCCTGGACGTCAACGTGGGCCTGCCCGAGATCGACGAGGTCAAGGTCATCCAGCAAGCGACCGAGCAGCTCCAAGGCTCCACGCTGCTGCCGCTGCAGATCGACTCCACCGACCCCGCCGCCGTCGAGGCCGCCGTACGTCGCTACGCCGGCAAGCCCATCATCAACTCGGTCAATGGCAAACAGCAGATCATGGACGAAATCTTCCCGCTGGTCGCCCACTACGGCACCAACGTCGTCGGCCTCACGCTCGACGAGGGCGGCATCCCCGATACCGCCGAGGCACGCTATGCCATCGCCGAGCGCATTGTGGCCGAAGCCGCCCGTTACGGCATCGGCCCGGACCGCATCCTTATCGACTGCCTGGTCATGACCGCCTCGACCAACCAGCGCCAGGCCGAACAGATCCTGCGCGCCATGTCCCTGTGCAAGGAGCGCCTGGGCGTCAAATGCGGGCTCGGCGTGTCGAACATCAGCTTTGGCCTGCCCGCCCGTCCGCTGCTAGGTTCGGTCTTTTTGGCCGCCGCCTTTGGCGCGGGCCTGGACGCCCCCATTATGAACCCGGGCTCCAAGCGCTTTATGGATACCGTCTACAGCTATCGCGTCCTGAGCGTTGAGGACGAGGGCTCGACCGGATACATCGAGCGCTACGCCGACTGGACCGACCCGTATAAGATCGCCGCGAACCCGGCGGCCGCCCAGTCAGCATCGAGCGATGCCGCGCCTACCGCAAGCACCACTGCAATCGCCGATGACGATCCCATCCGCCACATGGTCGTCTCGGGCCGCAAGGGCGAAATCGCAGCCGAGACCGAGCGTCTGCTGGCCAACCACGACGCTATGGACCTCATCAACAATCACTTTATCCCCGCCCTCGACGAGGTTGGCGTCCTCTTTGACCAGGGCAAGTTCTTCTTACCGCAGCTCATGGCCTCGGCCGAGGCCGCGCGCGTGGGCTTCGATACCATCAAACGCCTGATGCCCGCCGGCGAGATTGCCGACAAGGGCAAGATCTGCGTGGCCACCGTCAAGGGCGACATCCACGATATCGGTAAGAACATCGTCAAGATGTTGCTCGATAACTACGGCTACACCGTCTTTGATCTGGGTCGCGACGTCGATCCACAGGAGGTGCTCAAGACCGTCAAGGAGCGTGACATTAAGCTCGTCGGCCTCTCGGCGCTTATGACCACCACCGTCGTTGCCATGGAAGAGACCATCAAGCTGCTTCATGCCGAGGTACCGGGCGTCAAGATCATCGTGGGCGGCGCCGTACTCACCCCCGAATACGCCAAGCAGATCGGCGCAGACTACTACGCCAAGGACGCCGCCGAGAGCGCGCGTATCGCCGAAGAGGTCTTTGGGCAGTAACACAACGGAAACAACCGAGCACCAAAACGTGCCGCACGCGCCACGAGACGTGTGCGGCACGTTAGAATAGATGAGATTATGCTCGTTTTGGCAGATAGGAGCGCAAGGATGGCGATCACGCCTGCAGAAATCGCGGAAACCCGCGGCATGGTTGAGGAGCAGAACCTCGACATCAGGACCATCACCATGGGTGTTTCGCTCATGGGTTGCGGCGACGAGAACCTCGACCGCATGTGCACGAAGATCTACGACCACGTGACGCACACGGCTGAGCACCTGGTCGAGACAGCCGAGAACCTCGAGCGCGAGTACGGTATCCCCATCGTCAACAAGCGCGTCTCCGTCACCCCGGTGGCGCAGATCGCCGCGTGCTGCAAGGATGAGGACCTCACCCCCATCGCGCATGCCCTCGACCGCGCGGCCGAGACCCTCGGCATCGATTACCTGGGCGGCTTCTCCGCACTCGTCCAGAAGGGCATCGGCGACGCCGATCGCCGCGTCATCCAGTCCATCCCGCAGGCGCTCGCTACCACCAGCCGCGTCTGCTCCAGCGTCAACGTCGCCAGTCTGCGCGCCGGCATCAACATGGACGCCGTGCTTATGGCCGCCCAGACCATCATCGACGCCGCTAAGCTCACGGCCGACCAGGACTCCGTCGGCGCTTCCAAGTTTGTCTGCTTTGCCAATATGGTTGAGGACTCCCCGTTTATGGCGGGCGCCGTCCACGGCGGTGGCGAGGCCGACGCCGTCATCAACGTAGGCGTTTCGGGCCCCGGCGTTATGGCCGCAGCCCTGGAGACGCTGCCCGATTCCGCATCGATGATGGAAGTCGCCGAAAAGATTAAGCAGACCGCCTTTAAGATCACCCGTGCCGGCGAGCTCATGAGCCGCGAGGCCGCCCATCGCCTGGGTGTCGAGAAGGGCATCGTCGACCTGTCGCTGGCCCCCACGCCCGCCATCGGCGACTCCGTTGCCCGCATCCTCGAGATCATCGGTGTTGGCACCTGCGGTGGCCCGGGCACGACCTGCGCACTCGCCATGCTCAACGATGCCGTCAAGAAGGGCGGCGTCATGGCCAGCTCCAGCGTGGGCGGCCTCTCGGGCGCCTTTATCCCCGTGTCCGAGGACGCCGGCATGATCGCCGCCGTCGAGGCCGGCGCGCTTTCGCTCGAGAAGCTCGAGGCCATGACTTGTGTGTGCTCCGTCGGCCTGGACATGATCGCCATCCCCGGTGACACCCCGGTCGAGACCATCGCCGGCATCATCGCCGACGAGATGGCTATCGGCGTCATCAACAACAAGACCACGGCCGTGCGCGTGATTCCCGCCATCGGCAAGGGCGTGGGCGACTGCGTCGAGTACGGCGGCCTGTTTGGCCGTGCACCCATCATGCCGGTGAACCCCAACGCCGGCACCGTGCTTGCCCACCGTGGTGGACGCTTCCCGGCACCGCTGAACTCGCTGAAGAACTAGCTGAGGGGGACTGGCGAGGAGCCCCGGGGAGGGCAAATATATAAGGTCGCCTGCTCGGACAGTCCTGACTCGCACGGAGAGCACATTAAGTGCTCTCCGGCTCGTGCGGAACTCGCGATCGACCTTATATATTTGCCCTCCCCGGGGCTCCCGCACAACGGGACCTCGGTTGAGTTCTATCCCGGTTGCAGTTGCTTCGCTCCTGCACTACATGGTCGATACGGCGGTTTGGCGTTGGATCGGTTCTTTCTGATATATGCTGGTTGCGGCTCTTCTTTTGGGAGGAGTCGCTTTTTTGTTGCTAGGAGGTTGGCCCGTGGTTGATGGGGATGCTCGCTCTGAGCTGCTTTCTGCTGATTGGAATGGCGAATGGATGCGCTTGCAGGCTGGTCGGCGGCGGGCTGATGATTCTTTTGAGTGGGATAAAAGGGCTCGGCATTTTCGGCCGCTTGAGACTGCTCCGTATGCCCGGGACTTTATGAAGCTGCTGGCGTTAAAGCCTGGTGAATCCGTGCTGGATATGGGGTGTGGGGCTGGGTCGATTGCTATTCCGCTTGCGCAAGACGGGCATCCTGTGATTGCTGCTGACTTTTCCCCTGCCATGTTGGGCACGCTTGATGCTGGCATTGAGTACTATGGGCTCGAGGATCGCATTACACCGCTTGAGCTTGCTTGGGATGATGACTGGGATTTGTTTGGACCGGTCGCGAAAGCGGTAGATGTTGCCTTTGCCAGTCGCTCTGTCACCACGACCAACCTAAAAGGCGCGCTTGCCAAGCTTGATCGAACGGCTCGTCGGCGTTGTGCTGTCACGATGGTCGCCAACTCCAGCCCGCGCTATGACCTGCACCTGATGAATGCCATCGGTGCCTCGGTTACCTGCAGTAATGGCTTTGTGTATGCCTTTAATATCCTCATTCAGATGGGTGCCCTGCCGCAGGTTACGTACTTTGAATCGCCTCGTCGCGATACCTTCGATAGCCTTGAGGCGGGAGTGGCAGACTTCTCCCGTATGCTCGAGCACGGTAACGAGGATAAGATCGACCGTCTGCGCGACTACGTCGCTCAGCATATGATTGAGAATCCCCATGCCGGCGAGCCAGGGTCCAAGGGCGTGCCGCAGGGGCGCTACATGCTCGACCACGTCCGCAAGGTCCGTTGGGCGTTTATTGCATGGGAGCCGGTCTCTTCGAGCTGTCCATAGACCGCTTTCGGCTGCCGTACACGTCCGCCTGTAACCCGCGCTGTTCTCCCGCTCGGCATCCGCATTCTTTTTGAACTGGGCAAACACGCCCCACACCACGCCGTTCCTGCGCTATCGTGGGACAGCTCACGTAGATTAAGGCCCCATCGCGGGGCGCCCCATAACATAGAAAGCGAGAACCCATGGCACTGACAGGAGCCCAGGTCAAGCAGCTTCGCAGCATGGCCCATCACCTCAACCCCGCCATCATCATCGGCAAGTCCGACATCAACGAGGGCACCGTCGAGCAGACGGTCGCCTACCTGGAGAAGCACGAGCTCGTTAAGTGCTCCGTACTCGACGGTTCCAGCCTTTCCGCCCGCGAGGCCGCCGAAGAGCTCGCCGACCGCTGCCATGCCGAGGTCGTCCAGGTTATCGGCCGCAAGTTCTCGCTGTATCGCGAGTCCTCGCGCAAGGACATCGAGAAGATTAAGCTCGTCTAAGAGCCAACGATCCGGCGAGCCAATATACATCAAACTTGCGAGCGTCCAAGCAATTCGGACGCTCTTTTTTATCGCTCGACGAGCACGCGGTTAAGCCTGCCCTCCACCAAGCGCTCGTACAGACGCCGCGTCTCGGGCTCGGGCACGCCATTGACCTGCTCCCTCAGGTGATGCATATGCCCACTGTACAGCTCAACGATATCGCGTCGTCGCCCCGCCGCACCGTAGACGCGCATAGCGCAACGCACCATGTCCTCGCGCGCCGTCTCTTGCCGCAACCCCGACTCCACCAGCCATACCGCCGACTGCAGGTCGTTTTCTTCTAGGGCGGCATTCGCGCCCCGAATCATGCAGTCGATATACTTCGATTCCATAATGCGCCGCATACGCAAAAAGTAGGTGGGATTACAGCCATTGGGAACATACAACGGGCCGGCGTAGAGCTGCTCGATCTTAAGGCACAGCTCGATCAGATGGGGTCCGCGCGCACCCGTGCGATTTCCCAAAACTTCGCGGCTTATCTGATCAAACAACCGCACGTCGGTCTTGACGTAATCGCCGTTAAGCCCAATGCACTCGTTTTGGATCAGCACACACGACTTGCCGTCCGGTGTCGGCCCCAAGGCCGAACGCAGGCGCGATATCGTCGAGTACAGATTGTTACGAGCGCTATTGAACTCGGCGTGGGGCCACAGCTCCATAGCCAGCGTCTCGCGGTCGACCAGTGCATCCATGCCCAGCGCAAGCCGCTCGGCAAGCGTCGCCGCTTTCTTGCGGCGCCACATCTTATCCGTGATGGGAAACCCGTCGCGCTCGGCGCGAAACGCCCCAAACATGCGGATCTCGATATGGCCAATCACATCGACACCCTCGGCATCGCCGGCCTGGAACAGACGCTCGCCTTCGCCCTCAAAGTCGTCACGCAGCGAATACCGCGACAGCTCGCGCACCGGGAGCTTCTTTCGAATTCTGGCAGCCGGCTCGCCCAGACAATGCATCGCAAGACGCGCAAACAGCCGATACGACGGATCCAAAATCCCCGGGCGGTTCATGGACATCCAAGCTGCAAGGTCGCTATCGCGGCCCGCGGAGGCCAAATGCAGCGCCACCATCCAAGCCTCGGCACCACCGACCTGCGTCCGACTCAAATCGAGCAGCTCTGCCTCTTCGCGCACCGATACCATCGATGTATTGCGTAAGTATGCCGCGCGCTCTAGCAGCAGTGCGTTGTCGCGTATGTATCCAATCGATTCCTCGGCAAGCCTGAGCACCTGCACCGCACGGAATTTGGCATTGACCGGACGCCCCTCAGCCAACGACTGCCAGCCTTCCAATATCAAGCCAAACAACTGGACTTGATTGTCACGCACGCGCACGGCAAAACGGTCGAGCTCATTGAATGCCTGCTCGTCGGTCACCGGCATGCCGGCAAACAGGCGCCGCGCCGATAATACCATGCGCACCCAGATGGCGAGTGCTCGGATTCCACGCGCTTCGAGTGCCTCGAGCGTCAGGGTCATCTCGTCATCACGCTCGTCAGTCCCTGCATACGACCCATCAAACAGCTCCGTCAACATGCGGTCCGCCCGCACAAACGTCCCCGCAATATCGAGCTCACAATCGTAGGCCTTATCTGTTTTGAGCCTCGCGAGGATCTCACCACCCTTCGCCCGCTCGGTCAGCCCATGCTTTATCTCAACATGTGCGGACAGCATGTCGAGTGCGGCACAAGACGCCTCACTTTCCAGCGCTGCATGGCCTGTCGGAAGCCCCAGACCACTATCTCCATAACAGGCGGCCGTAAACGCGTGCGCCACCTTCCACGACACGGGATCGAGCTCGCAAATCGCTTGCTCGCCCGCATGCTCGATAATTGAGGCCATATACCGCGCGAGCTTTGTATTGGAGACGCTCACCGCCGCCAGATAGATGCCGAGCGCCTCGTCAGGCGTCGGCTCCGATGCCCGGCCATCTGCCTCGGTCTTTCCCAGCGCCGCGCGGCAGATATCCCCTCCATGCCCCGTCAGGGCCAGATCGACCCCATACTGCCCGGCAAGCTCCAACACCGCGCTGCGGTCCAAAAACGCGTCGGCGAGGTCCATCGCGGTATCGCAGCGCCCCGCTTTAATCAAAATACGTGCTGCCCGCACAACAAGTTCGGGGCGAATTTCGGCGACCAGCTTGCGCAATCGCAGGCGTGCGTTGTCCTCGGTACCCAAGCAGGTAAAGCTCCGGTCTGCCGGATCAACGCCAAAAATGGGATAATCGCGGACAAGATAGGACTGATCAATTGCCGAAAGCCTAACACCGCAAGCCTCGAGTTCCGAAATATTGCCCTCGCCCATTAAGACCATCAAGCATGCCACACTAAACAGGGCGTTGTTCTCGAGCGACGCCAGATCAACAAGTGCCGCACCGTAGATATTGACGATCTCGTTTTCGAGCATCTGGGCAACGTCTCCCTGTCCGTATAGCCCCGACTGCATAGCCGAGACGAGCTCGGGCACGCCCTGCGTAAGTTGATAGAAGTCGAGCGATGTGCTAATCGAAAACGCCGATGCCCACGCCGAATACTCATAGGCATGTACCTTGAGCATCTGCGCGTTGACTTTAATCGAATCGCCCAGTCCATGAATCAGCTGGCGATTCGAAGGACGGCAGCTCATAAAGACCCCAACCCCCATAGCACGCAGGCTTCGGATTCGGTCGATCAGCTCCTCGGTGTCGCTCTGGCTGAGGTTAGGCACGTTATCGATTGCAATCAGGGAGTGCGGCTTGTCCTTAAGCTCTTCGGTAACGACCTCGAGCTGCATAAACACCTCGCGCCCAATGGCGCGGTCTGCCTCGATGATTCGCACGGGACCTCGCGTCGGATCGCTTTTAACCTCTTGGGCATACTGCAGCAACACCGAGGTTTTCCCAAAGCCATCAGGCGCGTAGAGGACTACGATGCCGGCCTTTCGGCCCTTGGCGATAAGTTCGTTCATCAAGCGATCGCGCCGCACCGTATAACTACTGCCCAGCGGCATAAGCTCGAGGTCGTCCGTATTGCCCAAATCGTTAACCATGCCCGCTCCTCAACTCGACCACATGGACACCGTAACGCTAGACCATATGTATCGCTAGATGAATAGAGCGATGCTACGGTTTAGGATGTTTGTTGGTACGCAAATGGCAAGTTTTTGTTCAGCGTGGTCCGATTGAAACTTATCCCCCAACCAATCAGTCTTTGCGCAGGTCAATGCGCTTGCCAGCTTGTCCCATCCTTTGGCAGTGTACCTCAAATGAGCGCTGTTCAATTGTGTTGCGCAACTCACCTAACGCCAGCTACCGTCTGCGACCTTTTCATAGCATTTATGCATAGTATCTGTTATGGAATGAATCATGCTGCACCAGACGCACCCGTCCAGTTCGCGGCCAGATTTTCGTCAAGCACACGGCGCACGCTCAGCAAAAAGGCCCCCGCAAAGCGGAGGCCTTCGGCAAAGCTATGTCGAGGTGATAGGCTTTCGCTACTTGCAGAGCGAAAGGGCGGCCTCGTCGGCAACGACAACGCAGTTGGTGTGCAGTTGCAGGATCGAGGCAGGGCACTCGGGGGTAACCGGACCATAGCACATGTCATGCACGGCCTGCGCCTTGGCCTCGCCGTTGGCGACGACCAGGATCATGCGGGCATACATGATGGTCTGGGTACCCATGGTGTAGGCCTGACGGGGCACGTCGTCGATGCTGTCGAACAGGCGGCTGTTGGCCTGAATGGTGCTCTCGGTGAGGTCGACACAGTGCGTACCCTTGGAGAAGTGGTCATCGGGCTCGTTGAAGCCAATGTGACCGTTGTTACCGATGCCGAGCAGCTGCAGATCAGGGTAACCGGCAGCAGCGACGATCTTGTCGTACTCAGAGCAGGCAGCGGCAGCGTCGGGATTGGAGCCATCGGGCACATGTGTGTTGTTCAGGTCGATGTTAATGTGATCGAAGAAGTTCTCACGCATAAAGTAGTGGTAGCTCTGGGGATCGTCGTGCGAAAGGCCACGATACTCGTCGAGGTTGTAGGTGCTGACCTCGGCAAAGTCGACGTCACCCTTCTCGTACCAAGCGGCGAGCTGCTTGTAGGCGCCAATCGGGGTGGAGCCGGTGGCAAGACCCAGCACGCAATCGGGCTTGAGGATAACCTGGGCCGAGATGATATTGGCGGCCTTGCGGCTCATATCCTCGTAGTCTTTAGCTTTAATAATCTTCATTACGCGTCCTTTCTCGTACAAGAGAGGCAAGGCTCCCCTTACAAGCACTTGCCCGCGGCCCGCGTCGGCCGCAACCAACGTGTGCGGCCACCAGGGCGAGGTCGCGTAATGTATATGTCTCGTGTCTACCCGCGTCGAGGCCCCTGCCCGTCCACGGTGACCCAAAGCTGTTTAGCTTCGGACAAATCCCATCTTGCCACGGAGGGCGTCCTCTTTCAAGGGCGCCCTCCGTAAACGTGTTTGAATTGTAGGCTAAAGGCCGAGCGCGCTCACTAGCGCTCGCGAGCGACGATGAGTTGGTCCATCTCCTCGACATGCTCGCCAACGGAACCCTTGATGCTCAAGAACTCAACGGAGTTGCACACCAAGATGGGAACCGTCACATCGTAGCCCTCGGCAGCAATTGCCTCGCGATCGAACTCGATGAGTACATCGCCCTTATGGACGATGTCACCCACTTGCGCATGTACGGTAAAGTGCTTGCCCTCGAGCTGAACAGTGTCCAAACCAACGTGGATGAGCACGTCTAGGCCATCGACCGTGTTGAGCGCAACGGCGTGTCCCGTGGGAAAAATGGCCTCGACCTTGGCGTCTGCCGGCGCAATCACGCGCGTGCCGGTAGGCTGAATCGCCACGCCCTGGCCCAAAAGGCCGGTGGCAAACGTCTGGTCATTGACCTCGGACAACGGAATGACATCACCCGAGATGGGAGCATCCAGCGTAAGGACTCGACCACGCATACCAAAAGACCTTAGGACTTTAGTGAACATGCTCCCCCTCGGACATACCAATCAATCAAAATAACCTTGTCAGTTTACCACTTGGCACCCGTTTTTGGCCATTAGGGAAGTTCGCGCTTGACAACCTCGACGATATCGTCAACAACACGCTGGGTCAGCTCGTGCGTCTCCGCCTCGGCCATAACGCGAACCAGCGGCTCGGTACCGCTCGGGCGCACCAAGATGCGGCCGCGACCGTTGAGCTCTTTCTCGGCGGCAGCGACGGCGTCCCAAATGGGCTGGCAATCGTCCAGGCCGGCCTTGTTGTCCGAATGCACGTTGACGAGCACCTGCGGGTACTTCTTCATGATGTCAGCAAGGTCGGTAAGGGTGCGGCCGGTGCGCTTGAGCACGGCCAGCAGCTGCAGAGCCGTCACCAGACCGTCGCCGGTGGTGTTGTGCTCCAGGAAGATGATGTGGCCGGACTGCTCGCCACCGATAACGGCACCGTCCTCGAGCATGCGCTCCAAAACGTAGCGGTCGCCCACGGCGGTCTGGACCATCTCAAAGCCCTGCTCCTTCATTGCGATGGAGAAACCCAGGTTACACATGACGGTCGAGACGATCTCGGAGTTGGCGAGCTTGCCGCGAGCAGCAAGGTCGGAGCCGCAGATAGCCAGGATGTAGTCGCCATCGATCTCGTTGCCCTCACTGTCCACGAACAGCACGCGATCGGCGTCGCCGTCGTGGGCCAGGCCGATATCGGCGTGGGTGCGCAGCACGAGCTCGCGCAGGGGCTCAAGGTGCGTGGAGCCGCACTCGACGTTAATGTCGGTGCCGCAGAAATCGGTGTTGATGGCATGCACCGTGGCGCCCAGGCGCTGCAGCGCGGCAGGCGTGGTCTGGCAGGAAGCACCGTGACCGCAGTCGACGGCAACGACCAGGCCGTCGAGCTTAAGGCCGTCGAGCGTGCTGATGGCATGATCGACATAGGCCTTGCGGGCATCCTTCATCTTGATGATGTGACCCACACCGGCGCCGGTCGGCAGCGTGTCGGCAGCCATGGCCTCCTCGGACATGACCCAGGCGCTGATCTCTTCCTCAACCGCGTCGGGAAGCTTCATGCCCTTACGACTAAAGAACTTGATGCCGTTGAACTCCGGCGGATTGTGCGAAGCAGAAATGACAATGCCGCCGTCGAGCTCGTTTTGAACGGTGAGCAGTGCCACGGCCGGCGTAGGGATAACGCCGCAGCAATGCGGGCGACCGCCCTCGGCCATAATGCCGGCGGTCAGAGCACTCTCGAGCATGGTGCCCGAAAGACGCGTATCGCGACCGATGCAAATGTCCGGGCCAAGGAACTTGGTCGCCGCGCGGCCCAGACGAAATGCAAGGTCGCACGAGAGGTCGGCGTTGGCGACGCCACGGACGCCATCGGTACCGAAGATGTTCTGGGGCATAGGATCGCTCCTTCCCAAGTGGGCAAAACGCAGTCGCCCACCCTAGTCGAAAAAGAAAAGCGGGACCCGCCGAGCAATCGGCAGGCCCCGCTTGTACATTGTATCTCGTAAGGAGATAAAACCTTAGCGCTTGGAGAACTGGGGAGCGCGGCGGGCCTTCTTGAGGCCGTACTTCTTGCGCTCGACCACGCGAGCATCGCGCGTAAGGAAACCGGCCTTCTTGAGGTCAGCACGGTAATCGCCAGCGTTCAGAAGAGCACGAGCGATGCCCAGGCGCAGAGCGCCGGACTGACCGGAGATGCCGCCGCCATCGCACAGAGCGATAACGTCGAACTGACCGGCGGTGTCGGTCACCTTGAAGGGAGCAAGGGCGTTCTCAACGAGCTGATGACGGCCGAAATACTGCTCGGCGTCACGCTTGTTGATGGTCACCTTGCCGGTGCCGGGGACGAGACGGACGCGGGCGACGGCGTTCTTACGACGGCCGGTACCCTGGTAGACAACGGTGTTCTCAGCCATCTTTAAGCCTCCAGCTCAATCTTCGTGGGGTTCTGGGCAGCATGCGGATGCTCGGCACCAGCGTAGACCTTAAGCTTGGTCATCTGGGCACGGCCGAGGGTGGTCTTGGGCAGCATGCCGCGAACGGCGCGCTCAATGACCTTCTCCGGGTGCTTCTCCATAGCCTGGCGGAAGCTCTCAGCCTTGAGGCCGCCGTTGTAGCCGCTGTGGCGATAATAGGTCTTCGTGTCGGCCTTGTTACCGGTAAGCTGGACCTTATCGGCGTTGATGACGACAACGAAGTCGCCGCAGTCGCTGTTGGGCGTGAACTGGGGCTTGTTCTTACCGCGCAGGATCATTGCGATCTGGGTGGCAAGACGGCCCAGGACAGCACCATCGGCGTCGACGAGAACCCAGTTGCGCTGGACCTCGCCCTGCTTGGCGTAGTGAGTCGATTTCGAAATCACTTAGACTCCTCCATGTACAGTACGTGTTGTTACAGAGATTCACGGGGCTCTGCAAGTAACCCGTCCATATTACCCCGCTCGTCGTCCGAGTCAACAGATATTTTGGCTCTGACCAGACTTTCTGCACATGTCGTCCATGGGTCATGACGTCGCGACGCTAGCGCTCGACAAACGCCTCGATATCTCCCAGCAAACGCTTTGCCTCCTGGCGACCTTGAATATACAGGTCGAGGAGCTTTGCCGGATCGTGCTCAACGTGGCCGACCTCGACCGGCTTTTGCGGAGCAATGACCAGCGCGCGTCCCTCGCGCTCATACTTCCACAGGTGCATGCGCTGGATGTTATAGCGGTCGTGGCGCGTCTCGATAGCCTCGAGCAGGTAGGGGTAGTCGGCATAGCGGGCGCGCGCGGCGGGCATAAACTCGTAGGGCTTTTTCTCGTACGAGCGGTCCTGCGTGACAATGACGACCGCGCGATCGAAGCCCGCCTCCTCCAGTACATGCTCGATGGGGACCGAATCGGCTACGCCGCCGTCGACGTATTTGTGCCCGTCAATCTCGACAGGCGGCGTCACCAGCGGCAGCGACGTCGAGGCGCGCACGGCGTCGAGGTCGAGCACGGCACTTTTGACCGGCAGGTACGCGGCGGTTCCAAAGAGCATGTCCGTCGCGACGGCATACATCTCGATGGGGCTCGCGTCGAACGTCTCGTTGTCAAAGGGATCCAGGCGGTCCTGGACATCGTTGAAAATAAAGTCGTAGCCGACGATGGAACCCGTGGACGCAAACGATGCGGCGCCCATGAAGCGATTGTCGTTGCAGAAAGCCAGGTTGATGCGATTGGCACGGCCGATCTGGTGCGACTTGTAGTTCACGCCATTGAGGGCACCTGCCGATACGCCATATACCGCCGGGATCTCGACGCCGGCCTCCATGAGAACGTCGAGCACGCCTGCGGTAAATTGCCCGCGGAAGCTGCCGCCCTCCAAAACGAGCGCGACTTTGCCGGCGTTCTTTGCCTTATCTTCTGCAGTCATGTTGACCTCCTGCGATTGCGTTTTGGCTTTCTTCTACCCAGTTTTAGGATGGCGAGAGCGCGGGTTTTTCGAGGAGGTAGGTGAAGCGGAAAGTGTGTCCCAGTTTGAGGTGAGATTCCGGGACGTGCTTTCCGCTTGGACCGCCGCTGGGAAAGCGCGTCCCGTTCTGAGCGCGGATTCCGGGATGAACTTTCCGCTAGCCATTCATTTGGAAACTGCATCCCATTCCGAACGAGGATTCCGGGATGTACTTTCCGCTTGAGCTGCCATTGGGAAAGCATATCCCACTCTACGGCTCGATTCCGGGTCGCAGTTTCCGCTTGAGGCATCATCCGGAAACTACGTCCCAGTCTGAGCGCGGATTCCGGGACGTGCTTTCCGCCTGGGCTGCCATCGGGAAAGCGTGTCCCGGTCTGCGTTGCCAAGGCGTTTTCTTTACGCCCGCGCCCTGCTCAGAGTTCGATTCTCCGCGGTTTGGGGCTTGCGTTGGTGCGGGGCATGGGCAGCCGGAGCTTAATCGGCATCGCATCTATATCTGGTCGCGACTTTGCGCGGAGAATCCGCGTATTTGCTTCGCAAATCCGCACCGGCTTCGGCCGCCTGCCGGCGCCCTCGCCCGCTCGCTACAAACGCTTCGCGTTTGCTTAACGCTCGCGCCCTGCATAGAGTTCGATTCTCCGCGGTGCGGACTAGAAATAAAAAGGCAGGTAGAGACACTTCTCTACCTGCCTGTTACTTATGGTGGAGGCGCGGAGAATCGAACTCCGGTCCACGAAAGCCCCCTGATTGGCATCTCCAAGCTCAGTCGCTGGTTTAGTCTCGGACGCTTTGCGCGCAGCGACACGCTCGCGGCATCCCAACCGGTTCGGTCTTAGCCCGCGCCATACCGATTACGTGCGCGGGAGCATTCCCCTAAAATGACGTCGCGCCGGTGTCGGGGAAATCACCGGGTTGACGCGCCGCTATAAACTAAGCAGCGAGAGCCATAGGCTCAAAAGAAGAGTTGTTGTCAATTCAATTTGACGGTACCCCTGTTTAACGAGGCGAGGAGACCTCGGCTTGCTTCCTCTCTCAGAGCTATCGTGTCGAAACCAGTCGCCCCCGAATGTCGGGAAGTCTGGATGGCATTGGGCACGAGCACCCAACACCCGTCGACTTTTCAAGGAACATACGGGGCGAGCCCCGCTTGTGATGAGTTATCTTACCACGTTCTGAAAGCGGACAGTTGTTCTATGCACGAGCTGTGAAGACCCCAATGTGCGCCGCACTTCGCATTTTTGCTACCGATCGCGTCACGTATATTTTCGCCAAGCAAAATTGCCCGTCGAAAGGACCGTTATGGATACCAAGCAGCAACTCGTCAATGCCCTCGCAGGTCTGGGCTCAACCATTACCGAAGCTATGGATGTCATCGAAGGCTTTGTCCCCTGCGGACATCCCGCTCTCACGGTATCGAACGCACTCGTCGCGCTGGACGCTGACGATGATGCAGCTCTCGCCCAGCAGCTTGAGACCGTCGAGGGCTTTATCGACCACGTGAGTGAGAACCGCGGCGTGACCGCCTACCACGGCATCGAGGTCGAGCTCGCGGGTCCCAAAGCCGATCTGCTCGCAGCAATCCGCGAGGCAGGCGCCCTTATGCAGACCGCAGGCGTCAAGAACACCCAGGTCAACGAGTGGGTCTACCGCAGCCTGGCAGCACTAAACGGTTCCGACGAAAAGGCAGCCGAGCAGCTCGCAGAAAGTCCCGCCATTAAGGCCGAGCTTTTGTAAATAGCAGACGCGGGTCCCTTGGCGCATCGTCGTCCAAGAGGCCCGCAAACAGTTCGCGTCAACCGATAGCCGCGCCGCCGTGTTCGGCTAAAGCAAGAATCGGCATCATTTGGCGCGGGGTCTTTGCTGCAAGATCGGCATGTTCGAGCAGCTTGGGATCGTTGGTCACCAAGTAATCGACCTGTGCGCGCTTGCACGCGGCGAGCACCAAGTTGTCCTCGTAATCGCGATGGAGCGTCAGATATTTGTCGGCTAGCCACAGATCGGATGCATCAGCGCCCACGGCCGTGGCGTTTTCGGTCATGTTCCGAATAAACGCCAACGCCGCATCGCCAATTGCGCGGGCAGATGCCTCGTCGAGCGCTCCCCCACTGGCAAGAACGCTACGCTTCAGCTCGTGTTGGACAACGTACAGCACGTCCTTGGCGATATGCACCGGAAAGAACAGCAATGCCCCCGCCTCCGTCGCCTGCCCAATAAACGCACGTGCGGCAAGCGACTCGGCATGGTCGGCGCAAAACGAATCAACCCATACGTTGGCATCCACCATTATTTTGAGGAGAGCCCCGCTCACAGGATCATCCCCTTTTGGCGATAGCGCTCGTCCATGGCTTCGGAATAGATTGTGTCCCAATCGCGATCGTCGGATACGGGCGACGTAGCGATGCCCAAATCTGCATAAAGCTGATCCGCCGCCGCCCATGATGCGGCGAACGGAGTATCGGGCGCGACGGCCTGCTGCCGGTTGTCGACGGCCGCAAGCACTTCCTCGCACTGCCCGCCACCCTGCGCGACCTTGGCCACCACCTTTTTGATGAGCTCGGGCAGCGACCCGCCCGAAAGCCGCAGCGCCTCCTCGGCACGGTTCTTGACCTGGCGATCCACGCGAACGTTCACCTGCGCCATGCCGCTAACAGCACCCATCTCAACCTCACCTTCGACTTTTGCTATCTAAGCTAGCACAACTATATATTTCTGCTAGCACATGGTCAAACGCAAAAGGCCTGCATTCTGGCGGCTGCAACACCGCCCAAATGCAGGCCAAAAACTTAAGTAAAAGCGCTAGCGCAGATATGCCTTTGCGTTGCTCAGGCTGTAGGCGATCGTCGAGCCGTTGTGCAGCAGTGACGACGTCTGCGGAGTAATCATGCCGGTAATACCCAATGCCAACAGCGCCGAGTTGGTGAGCATCACCTTGGAATATGAACTCGTCAGACGGTCGATAAGCCCCTGACTCATACGGCGCAGACGCACGATTGCGGCCAGATCCGTATCGGTCAGGATGATGTCGGCGACCTCCTTGGCGATGTCGCTTCCGCCACCCATGGCCAGGCCCACGTCGGCCAAACCGAGCGCCGGCGAATCGTTGACGCCGTCGCCCACCATGGCAACGTGGCGCCCCTCGCGCTTAATCCGCTCCACATAGGCGTACTTGTCCTCGGGCAGCAGCTCGGCCTTAAACTCATCGACACCAGCCGCGCGAGCAATACGCTCGGCCGTGCGCTCGGAATCGCCCGTGAGCATAACGACATGCTTGACACCCAGCGCATGCAGATCGGCGATGGCCTCGCGCACTCCGGGCTTAAGCGGGTCCTCGATACCGAGCACGCCCACAACTGTGCCGTCGACCGCCAGATACAACGGCGACAGGCCCTGCATCTGGGACTCGATTTGCTCCTTAATGTCGGATTCGAGCTGTGCGCCCTCGTCATCGAACACAAAGTGAGCGGAGCCGATGATGGCGCGACGCCCCTCGATGGACGAAGCGATGCCGTGCGCCACAATGTACTCAACGGCAGCATGGCGCTCGCGGTGCTCGAGCCCGCGCTCGCGGGCGGCATTGACCACGGCGCGTGCCACCGGATGCGGGAAATGCTCCTCCAGACAGGCAGAAAGGCGCAGAATCTCGTCCTCGCTCCAGCCATCGGTGGTCAGCACGCAGGCAAGACGCGGCTGCGCCTCGGTGAGCGTGCCGGTCTTATCAAACACAATGGTGTCGGCCTTGGCAAACGACTCAAAATACTTAGCGCCCTTGACCATGACGCCCATCTTGGCGGCGTCGCTCATAGCAGTCATAACGGCGACGGAGCCCGTGAGCTTGAGTGCGCACGAGTAATCGACCATCAACGCCGCCGAGGTCTTGATGAGGCTGCGGGTGGTAAGCGCAACCAAACCCGCAAGCAGGAAATTCCACGGGACGATCTTGTTGGCAAGGTCCTCCATATGCGACTGGCCCTCGGACTTGAGCGAGTCGGCCGTCTGCACGAGCGAGACGATCGAGCGCAGCTTGGTCTGCGCCGTGTTGGCGCGCACGCGCACCAAGATGCTGCCGTCTTCCACGACGGTTCCGGCGAACACGTCGTCGCCTGCGCTGCGCTCAACGGCCAGCGGCTCGCCGGTCAGGGTCGCCTGGTTGACCATGGCGCTCCCCTGCTCGACCACGCCGTCAATGCAGATGGACATGCCGGTGCGCACGGCGACCAGATCGCCGGGCTCAAGCTCGGTGGCGGCAACGCTTACCTCGGTGTCACCGACCACTTTTTGTGCCTTATCGGGCACGTCGAGCAGCGAGTTGATGAGCTCGTTTTCGCTCATGGCGCGCGTGTAGTCCTCGAGCAGCTCGCCCACGTTGAGCAGGAACATCGTCTGGCCCGCGGTGTCGACGTCGCGTTTGACAAACGAAATGCCGATGGCCGAAGCGTCGAGCACAGGAACGGTCAGACGCGGCTGCGCCAGCTCATGAAGGGCAGCACGCAAAAAGGTCATGTAACCGGCCACGACAAAGATGGCACGCAGCGGCGTCGGCAAGAACCAGCGACGTGCGTAATGGGCACCGACGAGTGTCGCCAGGTCCATAACGAGTTTGTGCTTGCGTGGCTCAAGCTGCATCACGTAACCCGACTTGGCATCGGCGATAGCTTGAGCATCGAGTGCGCCCAGGGCGTCGAGCACGCTCGCGCGGCGCGGCTCGTCGTACTCCAGCGCCATCTGGCCAATACGGCCATAAACGCGCACCTTGTGCACGCCGTCGATATCGCCGCTGAGCTTAAGAAGCGCATCGAGATCGCTCTCTGGCACAGGACCCGCCAATTGAAGACGGGTCCTGCCGGGGATCTCGCTAATAATCGAGAATCTCATAGTTTGTGCCTGGGAGCGTTACTCGGCTGCCTCGTCAGCAGCGGCCTCGCTCTGGGTGATGTAGGCCGCCTCGGCAACCATGTCGTCGACATTAGCCTTGGCCTGCTCGACCATGTCCTGGTAGCAGTTCTTGACGCGCATACCGCACGCGATGCCCTGCACGCAGGCATTCTTGACCGGAGCGCTGGTAAGCAGCTTGATGCCGGCCGTGCCAAGCAGAAAACCGCCACCGACAAGCAGGGTATTGAACGTCGACTTCTTCATGTTGTTTCTCCCTTTTGCCGCATTGGACGCGGCACGGTGCCTCAGCACCCGAGTAAACAAGTTTGCTCGAGCACACTTTTGGAAAATAGTTTAGTTTATCTAACTATTAAGGTCAACAAAGGTTAACTTTTTGGAAATCTTGAGGCGCGATGTGACCAAGGGGACCGTCCCTGCGCCACATCAAAAAAATGAGGGCGCCAACGGCACCCTCATTCACCAAATTCCATTCAGCCCCGCCTGACCCGAACGGCCGAGTCGTCTGGCCGGGGAAGCCCCGAGTCGCCGGGGTGTTTGCTCCAAATGAGTTCCGCATGCAAAGAAGGCCACTAAATGTGGCCTTCGTCTTGCATAGGACTGTTTGAAATTTGGAGGAAACACCCCGGCGACTCGGGGCTTCCCCGGCCTCGCAGCTACGAGAGCGACGTTCTCAGCAACTCGTTGAAGAGCTTCGGGTTGCCCTTGCCGCGGCTCGCTTTCATGCACTGGCCCACCAAAAAGCCGATGACCTTCTGGTTGCCGTCACGATACTGCTGCGCCTGATCGGCACAGTTTGCCAGCACCTCGTCCACAATCGGCTGCAGCGCGCCGGCATCGCTCACCTGACGCATACCGCGCTCGTCGACAATCTTGTTGGGGTCATCACCGGTCTGGGCCATGGCCTCAAAGACCTCGTGCGCCTGGTTGGAGCTGATGGCATCGGTCGCCAGCAGCTTGGCAAGGGCTGCCACCTGAGCCGGCGCGATGCCGGACTCGGTGAGCGACACACCCGCGCCCTTAAGGTAGGCGATCATCTCGTTCACCAGCAGGTTTGCGACCGTCTGGGCCTCCTTGCCAGCCATGCCGGCAGCGGCCGCCTCAAAGAACTCGGCAAACTCGGGGTCGCCGGCAATCTGCTCGGCGTCGGCCGCCTTAATGCCAAAGTCGGCCTCAAAACGGGCGCGCTTGGCATCGGGCAGCTCAGGGATCTCGCCACGGCAGCGGTCGATGAACTCGTCGTCCAGATCGAACGGCGCCAGATCGGGATCGGGGAACAGGCGATAGTCGTCGGCCGTCTCCTTCACGCGCATGACCACGGTGCGCTTGCGGCTGGGCTCCCAGTGGCGGGTCTCCTGGTAGATGATGCCGCCCTCCTCGAGCACCTCGGCCTGACGGCAAATCTCATAGGCAAGGCCGTCGTGCAGGCTCTTGAACGAGTTGAGGTTCTTGAGCTCGGTCTTGGTGCCCAGCTTGGTCTCGCCGCGGCGACGCAGCGACACGTTACCGTCGCAGCGCATGGAACCCTTCTCCATGGAGCAATCGGAAATGTCCAGCGTCACAAAGATGCGACGGAGCTTTTCCATAAACAGGCGCGCTTCCTCGGGCGTGCGCAGATCGGGCTCAGTCACGAGCTCAATCAAAGGCGTGCCGCAGCGGTTGTAGTCGACGAGCGACTCGGCCGCGGCGGTAATGCGGCCCTCGGCGCCGCCCACGTGCACCATCTTGGCAGCGTCCTCCTCCATATGGATGCGCAGGATGCGGATGGGCACCGTGTAGGAACCGTCCTCGCGGCGCTCGGGCATCTGCAGGTTGGACGCATCATAGCTGGCCAGGTGGCCGGCACGCTGATTGCCCTCGCGCATGGTCGACGTCATGGATGTGGACAGGCCCTCGGCGTTGGCCGAGGCGCTCGCCAGGCTCTGGGCCTCGGCCTCACCAAACGCGCAGTCGGGGCGCTCGGCGGCACCGCGACCGGTCACGTCCAGATCCAGGTGACCGTACATGGCAAAGGCAACCGGACCCTGCGTGGTCTGGAAGTTCTTGGCCATATCGGGATAGAAGTAGTGCTTGCGGTAGAACATCGAGTGGCGCTGGATCTCGCAGTTGGTGGCGAGACCGGCCTTGACGATGCTCTCGATGGCGCGCTTGTTGGGCACCGGCAGGGCGCCGGGCAGTCCCAGGCACACCGGGCACACGTTGGCGTTGGGCTCGTCATCGTGGCTGAGTTTGCAGTTGCAGAACATCTTGGTATCGAGTGCGGTGAGCTCGGTATGGATCTCCAGGCCGATCACGGCCTCCCAATCCTGCAGGACCTCGGAAAGCTCCTTCATTACAGCTCGCCTCCCTTCCCGGCAAAATCGGGCGCGACGGAAAGCGCGGGCGCACCCGTGGCGGCATCGGCAAAGCCGCGCTCCAGGGCGCGGGCAAACGTGAGCAGCTGACGGTCCTTAAACGCCGGACCAACCAGCTGGGCAGAAACGGGCAGCTGAGTATCCTCGCCCAGGCCCAGCGGCACCGAGATGCCACCGTTGCCGCAAATGTTGAGCGAGATAGTGTACAGATCGGAGAGATACATCTGCGTGGGGTCGCTAATCTCGCCAAACTTAAAGGCCGTGCGCGGCGAGGCGGGCATGAGGATGGTGTCCACCTTGGCATACGCGGCGTCGTAGTCCTGTGTGATGAGCGTGCGGGCCTTTTGCGCGGCGTAGTAGTACTTGTCGTACACGCCCGAGCTCAGCAGGTAAGCGCCGAGCATCTGACGGCGCTTGGCCTCGGCGCCAAAGCCGTGGGCGCGCGAAAGCGAGCTCTGGTCGGACAGGTTGGCGCAGCCCTCCTCCTGATAGCCGTAGCGAATGCCATCGAAACGGGCCAGGTTGGAGAACGCCTCGGCCGGGCCGATGACGTAGTAGGCAGCGATGGCGGCATCCAGGTGCGGCAGGTCGACCTCGACCAGCTCGGCGCCCTGATTCTGCAGCTCCTGGGCGGCGCGCTGAACAGCGGCCTTGACCTCGGGCGTCAGGCCCTCGGTCTCCATGAACGCAGGGATGATGCCCACGCGCTTGCCCTCGATGCTGTCGTTGAGATGCTCAGTAAAGTCGACGGCGCAATCCTGACTGGTGCAGTCGTACGGATCGTGGCCCGCACCGGTAAGCGCGTTCATAGCCAGCGCGACGTCCTCGACCGTGCGGCCAAAGGGGCCCACCTGGTCGAGCGACGAGCCAAAGGCAACCACGCCGTAACGGCTCACGGCGCCATACGTGGGCTTAAAGCCCACCACGCCGCACAGCGACGCCGGCTGGCGAATGGAACCACCGGTGTCCGAGCCCAGCGAGAGCGCGACCTCGCCCGCGGCGACGGCGGCAGCGGAGCCGCCCGAGGAGCCGCCGGGCACGCGCTCGGTATCCCAGGGGTTGTTGGTGCGGTGGAACGCCGAGCTCTCGGTAGAGCTGCCAAAGGCAAACTCGTCCATGTTGGCCTTGCCCATGGGCAGGCAGCCGGCATCGAGCATGCGCTGGACGCAGGTGGCTGTGTAGACGCTCTGGTAATCCTCGAGCATGCGGGAAGCGCAGGTGGTGCGCGTGCCTACGAGGTTCATGTTGTCCTTGATGGCCAGCGGCACGCCCGCGAGCGGGGGCAGCGGCTTGCCTACGGCGCGGTCGGCATCCACGCGCGCGGCGGCCTCGAGCGCAAGCTCGGGCGATACCTGCAGGAATGCCTGGACCCCGCCTTCGCGCGCCTCGATGGCGGCGAGAGAGGCCTGGGCCACCTCGGTAGCGGTAAAGTCGCCGGCGGCAACGCCCGCGGCAATCTGGGCGGCGGTAAGGGAATCGAAGCTTAGCGCCATTACTCGCTCTCCCCCTCTCCCAAAATGGACGGCACGCGGAAGTAGCGGTCGCGCGCGCTGCCGGCGTTTTCGAGCGCGACGTCGAGCGGCAGGTCGCGCTCGGGCTCGCGCAGGTCATCGCCCATCACGTTGGACAGGCTTCCGATGGGATGGAACGTGGGCTCCACGTCGGGCAAGTCATATTGCAAGACGGGCTCGAGCATCTGGACGGCATCGTTCATGTAGGACGTCATCTGGGCGAGCTCGTCATCGGTCAGTGCGATCTTTGCGTACTCGGCGATGCCGCGCACATCTTTCTCGCTGAGTGCCATAGGCGCTCCCTTCCGCATAACAGTTAAACCGCTCTAGTATACAGGGCAGCGCCGACTCGGAGCAGGCGCTTTACCTAAATGCAGCGAAAACGTAACGAGGGCGGCGGTTGGCAGGCGGCAGGCTGGCGGTTCTGCAGCGAAACCGCACCGTCCACAGCGAAAACCGTCCCGCCCGCAACGAAAACCATCACAACATTCGATGTTTTTCGTCAAAATCGCGATTTTCATCGAATGTTGTGATGGTTTGGAAGTCCCGCCCACCACAAAGGCGCCTGCCCCCATTGCGGTGGTTCTGGAGAATGTCTTATGCCGAGACCTTAGCCTTGCGACGTTTGCGGACCGCGTGGATCACGATATCCAGCAGCAACAGCACAATGGCTACGACCACGATGAGCACGGCAAACTCGCGCTTGCCCCAGTGGCGGCTGGCCAGCGACTTTTGCTTGTCGACGTCCTTCTTGTTGTACTTGGTGCGCACGCAATGCACCAGCAGGCGATGGTCGTTCACGCCGTAGGGCGTGCAGGTGACGAGCGTCACCTTGTCGGCGCCGGGCTCGATGGTCAATGACTCCATCTCCTCGGGCAGCACGACCTCGGAGTCCACCATCTTGTAGGCGAGCGTCTTGTTCATGGTGTGCAGCAGCACCAGGTCGCCGGGCTCCAGCGAGTGGATATCGTCGAACATGCTCAGGTTGCGCATGCCCGAGTGCGCGGTGAGCACGCAATGCGTCGAGGTGCCGCCCACCGGCAGGCTCGTGCCCTCCAGGTGGCCGACGCCCGCCATAAGGACTTCCTCGGTCGTGCCGTGGTAGATGGGCATGCTCACGTCGATGGAGGGGATCTCGACCCAGCTCATCATGGGGTCGCGGTCAAAGATGAGCTGCTGGGCGTAGGGCTCGATCTGGTCGGCGGGAAGCTCGGTGGCCTCGCCCGCCAGTTGTTCGTTATAGGAGCGCGCCTGCAGCAAGATGCGCTCGCGCTCCTCTTCCGAAAGTGCGTCCACGGTGCTGGACACGGTGCTGATCTGGTTGAACACGCCCGAGGCCTCGAGCCGGTCCAAGATCCACGGCCAGGTCATAAGGCCCACGCCGATAAGGATGATGACGATGGTGATGAGCCGGTCGGCCCAGCGCGGCAGTCGCTTGCGACGGCGCTTAGGTTTTGGTTGAGGTTTGGGCTGAGGGCTTGAGCCACCGTTGGCCGCGGCGTTATTGCTCTTCATATGTTTGGCGCCCTGCACCATCGCCAGTCACTCCTCTACAACTCAGGTTGTCTAAACAAATAATAGCCGATTAGCAGGCTCCCCCGTCCGACAACACAGCTTGACTGCACCGTCCGGTCGAGGTTAGGCCAGCATTTGAGTTTTCAGAATGTCCCGAATCGGCGGGGCGATTCGGGATACAATAACTACAGGAAACGACGCACCCCGCGTAAGTACTTAGGAGCGCGGGCGACCAGTTTCCGACGTTGTTAAATGCCCGGGCCTCTAACCCCGGGCATTCTTATTTGCGCTTGTTGCGGCGCAAATGCCTTCTACCGTCCGCACCGCGCGTGCGCCTACGGACCTTAAACCGAACCTCATACGAGTCAAGAAACGCGATGACGAACGTGCCCACCGCCGCGAGGGCAGCGAGCGCGTTAAGGAATTTCAGCATTTGGGGACCTCCGATCGAGTCGTCGGCCGCCCGCGCACGGAATGCGTCGCAAAGCCATTTTACTGCGAGTTTATGCACCCACAGCTGGTAAACGCAATAATTGCAAACATCTGTTCGATAGTCATACGCTCGATCCATCGGGCAATGGAACCTGGCTGCGTTATCCAAAAAAACGGGGCAGACTCCAGTGCGGAGTCTGCCCCGAAAAGAGAATGGCAAAGCAAGAACGTGGATGGACGAGAAAAGTGTCCGCAAGTCTCATGGCCATCACATCCCACCTGCCAAAGGGATGGGTGAGTGAGCGTTACTCCTGCTCGGACTCTTCAGCCTGCTTACGGCTGCGGATGAGGTGCGCCACGCCGATGCACAGCACCGCGCCACCAGCGATCCAGGTGAAGGTCACGCCGTTGAGACCGGTCAGCGGGAGGCCAACCTGCTTGGTATCGCCAACGGTGATGTTGAAGTAGCCATCGGTGACCTTGTCCGAGCCGGCCTGCGCCGTTAGCCTGTTATCACCGGCTTTCTCATCGGTAAGGCCAGCGATGACCTTGTCACTCTGGTTCTTGCTATCAAGCGTGCCAGAGAGCGCAGCAAGACCAGCGTTCGGATCAATGGCGTTCATGGTCGGCTTGATCTCGAAGGTGAAGGGTTCGACCTTGGTGTAACCATCGGGAGCAGAAGTTTCCGTGACCGTATAGACGCCAGCATCGAGACCGGTAAGCGTAATGACACCATCGGGGTTCATCGAAAGCTCAACCTTGTTGTCGCTCAAAGTGCCGTCACTCTTGACATATTTAACGTTTGCGCTGTTCACGTCACCGTTAGTTGTGTCACCAGCTGCGATGGTGAACGTAGCACCTTCCAGCGCCTTCTCAGTGCCAAGGTCAACCTTGTTGATCTTGAGGCCGTAGGTGTAGTCCTTGACCATATCGGATTCCGAGGTGCCAGTACCTGCGACCATGGGGTTGTTAGAATACTCGAGCGTAACAGTATTGGGGTTGCCCTCCAGCTTGTTGTTAGCCCCTGCAATAACCGCCTTTGCGTTGAGCTTTGCCTTGTAGAAGACAACAATATTGGTGTTGGCATTGATCGTAAGCGTTCCGCCATTTTTCGCGGTGGCTGACTTCAGCCCATTGGTTCCATTAAAGTTAACTGTCAAAACACGCTGATTTGACTCAGAAGGGGCATCCACATCGTAGCTAGTCGGATTAATCTCGGTGTATTCACCATTATTCAGCGCATAAACGCTGATCGAGTCAGTGATGTAGTCGAGACCGTCCGTCAGCTGATCCTTGAACTTGTAGGAATAGGTGTCGTAGCTATCGTAGTTGTCCGCAATCGTACCGGTGAGCCGGTAGTTGACCTCCTGGCCGATCTGGGAGTCGGCAGCGTCCACCCAGTCAGTCTCGCCGGTAATGTCACCGCCCTTCACCTTAGAATCATCGAGGATCTTTTTCTCAACCGTGGGGATGCTGGTCTTCTCATGGACAGTCACGGCACTACCACCCACGACTGCAAAGATCGGGGACGTGCCAGTGTTCGGCTTGGTCGAATCGAGATCGCTGGTCACAAACAGGTAGTAACCGTTGCCATTCGCCAGATTAGGAGTCCAAGAATTACCAGTAGGGATGTTAGTCGCGGCAGGTTTCTCACTCTTAACGGCATTCGCAACTGCGTAGAGAACATTGTTGGTAGCGATTCGCGTTCCATCAGTCGATGTTGATCCTGCAGTAGTGGAACCCGCATGTGCCATGAGGAAGTCGGCTACTTCCTGGGCAGTAGGTTTGTCAGACAGCTGATCCTTAACCTCCAAGCCGTCATAACCCTTCCAGTCTTTCCTAATGGCATCAATCACCTTCGTGCTAACCGTATCGCTCGCCCACGTGATGTTCTGAGCGGTCTTGCCACCGTTTTCAGTGTCGGTCACCGTAGCCTTAAAGATCTGGTACGCCTTGAACGTGGTGCCATCGTTTTTCTCGGCCTGACTAATGGTGATGCTGCCGTCACCCTCGGCCGCAAACGCCATGGTCACCGGGGCCATCACGCCACCGAAGCTCAGGGCTGCGGTGAGGCCTGCTGTCACTGCCAGGCGTGCGATGTTCTTGCTCATGCTCATCTTCTTTTCCTCCGTTTTCCGTTTGGTTCTCATTCGATCGGTCATCATTTGTCTGTGTCTTAGCATCTGCTTCGCTACGTCTCGCCCCGCTCTCTGTGGGGCTGCCAGCTACTCTTTATGGCTGCCACCTCCCCGCTTGACCAGGAGCGCGACCACGATGAGCGCGACTCCGGCGACCGCTGCGGCGGCCACGGCGTACATTGCCATATCGCCAGTCGAGGGCATAAAGCCTCCGGTGGTAATGCTAGGGGGTGTGCCGGTGGGCGTGTTGATGAGCGACGCCTCCAGGCTGCCCGTCGACCCATCCGCGCTGTCGGCACGCAGGGGCGACTCGGCCGTGATGGTGAGCTTGGGCTTGGCGGCGGCCACCTGGTCGACGTCCAGACCCTCGGCCTTGACCGTCACGGAGCGCATGCCCTCAAAGGCGGTGTAGCCCTTGGGCGCCTTGAGCTCGCGGACCTCCAGCTTGCCCGAGTCCACGCCCGAGACGGTCACGCGGCCGTCCTCGCCCGTGGTGACGGTGGCCTTGCCCTCCGCATCCCACGTGCCGTCGGCCGCCAGCGTGCGACCGCGGTCGTCGGCGATGCTCAGGACCGCCCCGGCAAGCGGCTTGTCGCCGTCGCTGCCGCGCTTGGTGAGCGCGAGATCCCAGGTGTAGGCGCACGCATCGTCGCTCGGCGTGCGGGTGAAGCCGGCGTCGCCGGACTGGTCGGCAAAGGGAGAGCGCGGGTAGCGCAGGTAGACCTCGTTGGGGTTGCCCTTCGCGATGCCGTGGTTGCATGCGCTGTTGAGCGGCGCATTGTACACGGCGACCACTCGGGCGCCCGCGGTAAAGGCGTCTACCCCGCCGAGCGCGGCGATGAGGTCGCCGGTGCGCACGGTGAAGGTCTTGCCGTCCGCCGCTACCTTGGTGGCGCACTGGGCCGTGATGTCGGTCCAGCCCTTCGCGGGCTCAGTGCCGACGCGACCGTCCTTGCCGGTCTGGACCGCGTCAAAGCCGCCGTCCGCGCCCGCCGCCACGTACACGCGCATGCTCACGGCCACCTTGGAGGGGTCGAGCCCCGCGCTCATGGTGTCGACGAACTGCACCGTATAGGTGTCGTAGGCGGTGAGCCCGGCCGGGACCGTGGCAGAGAGGCGCCAGTACAGGTCGTCGGCAACCGTGGCGTCGGCGGCCTTCTGCCAGGCGGCGGTGCCGTCCTCCAGCACGTGCTTGGACACCTTGGGGGTCGCCGCCTTGGGCTTGACGGTGACGGCGCTGCCGCCGACCAGGGCCATGATCGGCGCGGTGCCGGCCTCGCCCTGGGCGATGGCGTCGTCGTCGGCGACGATGAGCCAGTAGCCGCAGGGTAGCTCGGCCGCTGTGCCCGCGTTAAGGGCCACGGACACGGCACCAGAGCTCTGGAGGGAACGAGCGAGCTGTGCGCTCAGCGCGCTCGTAAGGTGGGAATCGGTGTTGAGCCACTCGGCAGCTTCCTGCGCGGTGGCCTGGGAATTGGGCATGCCGGCGCTGTGCAGCACAGGCAGCGCGGCGTCGCGCGCGGTGCCGCTTGCCCAGACGAGGTCGGTGGCGATCTTGGCGTCGCTGTCGCCGTCGACGACGTTGGCGCTAAAGATCTGGTAGGCGTCGTAGCTGCGCGCCACGGTGCCGCTCACCGTGATGGAACCGGTCGAGGTCGGCGCGGCCTGCGCGGAAGCGGGGAACACAACCGCGCAGGTGCCGATCACGAGGGCAAGCAGCGCAAACAAGATCGGGAAGGAGCAAACTTTCTTATTCACGACGCTTACCTCCCTTCGCATTCGCCTTGCGACGAATGTGCATCCAGGCCGCAGCAGCGCAAAGCACCGCCGCGCCGGCAAGGTACGTCAGAGTGACGCCCGACATACCAGAAAGGGGCAAAGAGGTGGAGTAGGTGTTGGTGAAGACCGGAACGCTCTGTTCCTTGCCAGTGGCCTCGTCCTTAGCTGGAACGTAGGTGACCGGCTTTTGCTCTTTCTCGGGGATATCCTTGCCATCGGCATTGACGATCTTGGTGTAGGTCACATCGCACTTGATCGTCTTATCAGACTGATCAGTTGCCGTGACCGTGATCTTGTAGACCGACTTGTCGTATTTGTAGTTCGTGAACGGTGTGGTCAGCTGCTGTTCGCGAACGTAATAGGTGAAGGTCTTAGAAGCGCCACGACCAGTAGGGTCCTCGCCCTTGTTGAGGTCATTAAGTTTGTACGTGATTTTATCGACAAAACTCAGAGTCTGGGGGTTATTGGTACCGTCGGCCGTTGTCTTCACCGTCTTGGCGTCTTCAAACTTCTCGTTATCCGCAAACTCGAGCGTAAACTCCTTCATCTCGCCACCCTTAACGACCTTAGTCGCCTTAGGAGTCCAGGAGCCGTCGGAAGTGTACAGAGTGTACGTGTTGTTGAAAGTCTTTGAACCATCGGAGTTGGCAATCGAATAATAGCCGTCAGCATCTGCTGGCACAGTGCTCGACAAGGCAGTTGAAGCCCCAAGATTCTTAACATTCACACTTTTAATCGTGTAGTTATGGACCTTAAGGTCTTTAGTCGCATTCGGATCGTTCTGCGTCGGAACAGACATGAGCACGGTCGTGTGGTCCTCGACTGTCACCTTAATCTCATATACAGCATGATCGTAGTCGACATCAGGATCCTTGCCCGCATCTTCGACCAAGTAGTACGTAATTTCGCCAGTGCCACTCGCTAAGAACTGTTCGCCAAGGTCAAAGGTGATGTTACCGTCAGCGCTATTCTTGGCAGACCCAACAAAGGTGCAGTCACCATTGTTGAATGTCTTGTTATTCCAATAAGGCGCTGTCGCGCTGTCTGAATCTTTACGGTAAACCGCAAAGGAGAACTCCCCCTCTTTGAGAGCACGGCCGGACAGGGCTTTGGTCGCTTTCAGCTTAAGACTCGGATAGACATACGTATCAGCAGGCTGGCCTAAGTACAGGTCGCCATTCGACATGATGCCGCCACCATGGTCCCAGGAATAGTTGCCCGTGATGAAAGTTGTCGCTTCATTCTGCGCTTGATTCCGCGCATTAATCGCCGCCTCATCCTCGGCCATAACACCCGAGGTCAGGCCGATGCTATTTTTTACCCCAACAGCACCGTTGGCGGGGATGTTGATAGCTTTTTCAAGTTCGATGCTTCCCGAGTACCGGGCGTCTCCACCACCAAGCATCTCACCAGTCACAACTGCGATCGGCGTATTGTGATCATGCGCTGCGAGGAAGAAATCGGCATGGCCGTTGTTACGAAAAACGTCTTTCAAATAGGCGGCTTTGTCTTGATCCTTACCGTCGTTGCCGGCAGAAAGATGGGGCGCATTGTCATTGCCGGAATTGTTCGCTTTGTCGTAAGCAGGTTTAGGATAATCTTCGCCATGATCATCAGCACCGGCAGACTTATTGCCAAAGATTGCCGTGCCTTCAGTGTTCGTTACCAAGGTCTTACCCGATGGGCAGACCGCAACGCCGCCACCATAGCCGCCAGCGGTATTGCTGCTTATATACGAGTTGTATACAAACAGTCTGCCTGCGTTAGTCGCGTCTTTCGAATCACCCTGAACAAAGATGCCGCCGCCACCCCAGTCAAAGCGAGACATGCAGTGATTGTTTGTGATGTAGACTGTACTTTTTTTAGTGCCGTTACTATCTTTAGGGCCGTTAATCATCGCGTCAACCCTCTGGCCCACTCGGATGCCGGCACCTTCAGATCGATAGCTCACGTTAGAGGCAATATTTCCTCCTTTAATGTCGAGCCATGCCCTACTATCTTGTTGAAAAATATTGGTAACGTAAACGCCGCCGCCAGCTTCCTCGGAATAGTTGCCAGTAATCTGGCCACCGAAAATGGTGACATGGACGCCCTTAATGGCAGCAAGTCCGCCGCCGCCATGACAACCATCGCCATCTTTATAGCAGAAGTTAGCATAGCGATTGTTCGTAATGTAACCGTCGGAAACAGTAACGCTGCCGCCATTTTCGGCCATGATGCCGCCACCATATCCGTTACTGTTAGTGCTATTACCGGAGATTACGCCGCCGGTCACCTTGACTGCAGATCTATTGGCATATACACCGCCGCCACTAGGAGCGCAGTTGCCAGCAATTACGCCGTTAGAAATGCTAAGAGTCGAATTATTATTGACAGATATTCCTGCACCGGCACCACTCCACCGACAATAACCTCCACAAACGTAACCACCGTTCATATTGACGGTCGACTCATTCTCCGCGTACACCAGGTTTCGGACATGGCAGTCTTTCTCTTGTGTGAGCACGCCGTTCTCAAGACTGAAATGACCACCATTGATGTTGATGAGCTTCAGGTTTTCATTGCCACCGCATGCCACGATGGCGCCTTTAATATCGACGCTATGTTTGTAAAGCGTCTCGGTTGTCTTGGTTGTGTCTGTTGCACTCGGGGACGATTGGGTCACATAGTAGGTAAGGTTAGACGGAATGCCATTGTCGTAAGACAACACTGCTTCTTTACCATAATTGTCGCGATCTAAAGTCTGATCCTGATCATTTAGCTGCTTGACCTTGTCGACACTTTCACTCGCTTTCTCAGGATCAGTATCCTTAATTGTAAGTGTCGTGCCACCGGTGATATTGAACAAAGACTGATCTTGACTCGCATGCTTAATCTTGCAGCCGTTTAGATCCAGCGTGATATTGCTGCCGTTGTTGAGCGTGATCGTCTCGCTGGTCCCGACATCATTCATAAGCTTGAAGCTAGCAACACCGCTTGCATTCGCCAGTTTTTTCAACTCGTCAGCTGTTCGTATTTCAGTGGATGCCGTTTTAGTCTGCCCGCCTTCCGCAGCCAGCATTACGGCATTGCCATCCGACAACTCGCCATCTTCGGCCTGCAGCTTACCTTCAAGCTGACCTTGCTCAACACCATTTGAAGGGTCGGCTTCGCCACCCTCAGCGTCGTCACTATTCTGGTTTTCGGTATCCCCGTTGTTGGTGTTTTCTACATCAGTAGACTCAGTTGAGGAACCACCCGCCGTCACAGTTTCTTCGGTAGAACCCGCCTGGGCATCGTTGGCAATGGCCTGCGAGATCGGAGGCATGACGAGCGACAGTACCAGGCTCAACACGGAGGCTCCGCACAAAACGCCTGCCAGTACACGGCGCGTCGCTTTTTTACTCTGCTTAGTTTTTTCTGAATTCGCTTTCATCGATGTCTCCTCCCCAAGAGACCGCGATCTTGCTCTTTCACTATCAAACGTATCTGCGCAACCTTTAATTGCGCACGCTTAGTAATCCATATTGTAACGATTGTTTGAACATCTAAGCAAAAATACCGATAGTTTTGTAGCGAATTATCAATTCTCTTGACATTTGCTCGGATTAACCTTCGTTTATTCGCTATGAAATATCTATTTCTACTGGTAATTAAGCCAGTTATCAGTTTTTTAATAGCATTTTATTTATTTGCACAACATTTTGCTCAAGAGAAAATATCCTGTGAACGGTTGAAAATCGACCGTGAGCGGTAGGTCATTAACCGGGAGGAATAGACTACCAAATTGATGGGAATATCTTTAGCTCATCGGTGGTTAGAAGCGTAATGTTCGGACAACGTTATTTGGTTTTTCGCGCAGATTTTAGGCATCAATTCGCCCAAATCGCCTGAGACCACCGCAAAGGAGCCTGTCCCCTTTGCGGTGGTTCTCCCCCGGCGCTACAGCAGATGCTCCTCGATAAAGATCGCGATGCCGTCTTTGTCGTTGCTCGCGGTCACAAAGTCGGCGGCGGCACGGGTGGCGTCGCTGCCGTTTGCCATGGCCACGCCCACGCCGGCGTCAGCCACCATGCAGGTATCGTTGTCCGCATCGCCAAACACGCAGATGTCCTGGAGCTCCATGTCGTTGAGCTCCGCCACGCGCACAAGGCCGCGCGTCTTGGACACGCGCGGATCCATGAACTCGTAGAGCCGCTGCGTGGTTTGCAGAGCCGCCGCCTTGACGGTGTCGTCGGCAAACGTCGACGCCCGCTCAATCACCTGCGGCATCACCTCGGGCGCCATGGTAAACATCACCTTGGGCTGCGGCTCGCGCAAGAACTCGGCAAAATCGACCACCTGGTAGGGCACGCCGTCGACGCGCGACAGGTGCTCGACGCACGCGTTGCTCTCGGGCACGTAGAACACGCCGTCTCGGGGGCAGACGGGCGTTGCCGGAAGGTCCGCCATGTGTTTGCAGATGCGCGCGATGGTCTCGCCCGGCAGCGGATAGCTCAGCTCGTTGATGTCGTGCGCGCGGTCGATGACCTCGGCACCACCGCAGCCCACCATCACGTCCACCAGGCCTTCGATGCCCCAGAGCTCGTACATGGCCTCGGTCGCGTGGGCGTCGCGCCCGGTGCACAGGCCAAAGAGCACGCCGCGCTCGCGCAGGGCGCGGATCGCCGCCACGGTGCGCGGGGACACCGTGTGCCGGCTCGTGAGCAGCGTGCCGTCGATATCGCAGAACACGGCTTTAATGTGGCTGAAGGAGGTGTCCATGGGGGCCTTTCTGGGTTGTGCGGCGATGTGGGGTGTGGTCGGAAGTGGTGTACATGGTATACCAAGGCGCGCACGGGGCGCCTTGGTGCAAAACCACCACAAAGGTGCCCGTTCCCCCTTGTGGTGGCCGAACCCGAAGGGCGGCCTGGCCCGGGGCGCAAACCATCACAACATTCGACGCTTTTCGGCAAAATCGCGATTTTCATCGAATGTTGTGATGGTTTTTACTGCCTTGCGGCACGATCAAAATGCCGGCGGCCAAACAGCAGCAGCGCCACGGGAACCGCCGTCACGACCGCGCCCGCTCCGATGAGCGTCTGTTGCATGCCAAATGTCGCCGCCAGCCACGGGGCAATCGCCAGCGGCGCCACGCCGGCAAACATATTGCCAAAGCCCATGACCGAGTTGACGCGACCGAGCCGCTCGAGCGGCGCCGTCGTTTGCACGATCGTGTTGTGGAGCGGGTTGACGATGCCCCAAGCTATGCCCAGGGCAATCTGGCCGACGAGGGCCACGCCCACGTACGGTGTCCCCACATAGAGCAAACTTCCCAGGCCCACGGACATAAGCGCCACAAGCAGCGTTTTAAGGTTGACCAGGTGCGGCGGCAAGCGGAGCGCGACCACGGCGCCCAGCACCGCGCCCACACCGCTGGCCGACGAGAGCCAGCCCATCCACTCGACACCGACATGCAGAATATCACGGTAGAAGAACGACTCCAGCGGATCGAAGGCGCCGTAGCCAAAGTTCGAGAGGAAGATGATGCAGAAAAGTAGCGCGAGAACGTTGTTGGTAAAGACTGTCTTGATGCTGGTCGCGAAGGTTGCGCGGGTGGATGTGCTGGGGTTGGAGCTTTGTCCCGCACGCTCCCCTTCCTCTGCCGAATCGGCATCCGCATCTCCGGCGACATGGCTGGTCTGCGGCCTAAAGCCCCAACCGGCGACGAGCGCCTGTACGGTAAAGATCATCATGAGCACGAACACCGCGCGTGACGATGCAGCCGCCGCGACAAAGCCGCCCAGTGTAGGGCCGACGATAATGCTCACGTTGGAGAACATGGTGATAGCGGAGTTGATGTCTTTAAGCTCGACGGGGTCGTCGGTGAGGTAGGCTGGATAGGATGTGGCGATGGGCTGGGCGAACCCCATCACAAAGCCCAGGAGCACCGCGCCGAGCAGGACGATGCCGGTCGCGCTGCCAAAGGCAATAATCGCCACGCCGGTTGTCAGCGTGCCCACGATGCTCAGCAAGAAATGGTGGCGCGGGCCCCAGGCGTCGAGCGCCGCGCCACCCGCAAAGGATCCCAGGATTACAAAAACATTCATAAACAGAACGGCCAACGATGTCGCCACGACCGAGGCATCGTCCGCATAGGTGAGCGTTCCGATAACGCCGATAAAGTAGCTAGTTTGAAAACCGGTGTAGATGAGAAAGCGCATCGCCACCAGGCGCTTGGCCTGCACGGACAGCGATGATTGAGGCTTTGAGAAAAGGGAGGCGAACATGGAGACTCCTTGTTTCATACGAATGCGGACGGCGGGCATTCGCCACTGTCTGTCAAATCAATCTATCCGCATGAAACATTAAGGACGCATCAAGCCCCTTCTCTCCGTTTTTCGCCCGTCATGAACTACTTGGTAGATTGTAAGGCATGTCCCACGCATCTACCAAAGCAAAAACCACCACAAAGGTGCCTGTCCCCTTTGTGGTGGAAACAACGTTTGCCCAGATAAAACCTACCAAAATAAACCTGTCCCTTTTTGGCAGGTTTTAGGCCAGATGGTCCTGAATCAGATCGCAGATGGCTCGGGCGTCGTTGATGTTGATGGCTCGGGTCGCAAAGCCGGCGTCGAAGGCCTGACGCGCCAGGGCCTCGTTGCAGGCAAGGGCCAGCGTACGGCCGTCAACCAGGTCGAGCGAGCTCTTGCCGCGCAGACGGTCGACACCGGAGCGCGCGACCACGATATTGTCGAAGCCCTCGGTCTTGTAGCCCTCGATGATCACCACGTCGACATCGTTGTAGCGCGACAGCAGCTCGCGCGCGGGCATCTCGTCCTCCTCACGTGTGTCGGCGTACTCCGCCCAGCGCGTGGCGCAGATGAGGCCCACGTGCTTGGATCCGGCCTGGTGATGGCGCCAGGTGTCCTTAGCGGGCACATCGATATCAAAGCCGTGATGCCCATGATGCTTGAGCGAACCCACGCGCAGGCCGCGGCGGGTGAGCTCGGCGATAACCTTCTCGACGAGCGTGGTCTTGCCCGAGTTTTGGTAGCCGATAAACGCGATCGCGGGGACGGCCGGTGCCGGAGCTGCGGGCGCGACGGCGACGGGTGCGCTCGCGGGCGCGGCACCGTCAGCGGCCACGGCCTCAACAGCAGCGGCCTGGCGTTTGGCACGATCCCATATGCCCGAGCGGCCGCCCTCCTTGTGCAGCAGGCGAACGTCGACGATCTCCATGCCACGATCGACGGCCTTGCACATGTCATAGATCGTTAAGCACGCGGCACTCGCGCCGGTCAGGGCCTCCATCTCGATACCCGTCTTGCCCGTCACGCCGGCAGTAACCAGCACGTGAAAGCCAACCTGCCCGTCCGCGCGCGCCGGCGCCCAGCCCTCGGGCACGTCCTCGACAGGCGTCCCCGCCGCAGCGATGGGCGCAAGGTCGCACTTGCTCTTGGTAATGAGCAACGGATGGCACATGGGGATGATGTCGCTCGTGCGCTTGATGGCCATGATGCCCGCCACGCGCGCGCAGGCAAGCACATCGCCCTTTTTGGCGCGGTCCTGCAGCACCATGGCCTGCGTCTCGGGGTGCATGAGGATGGTGCCCTCGGCGATGGCAATGCGATGGGTCTCGGCCTTGTCGGACACGTCAACCATGCGCACCTCGCCCTTGGCGTCCACGTGCGTCAGCTCGTCGCGGCGGGCGTCACGGGCGGGCTCAGCGGCAGCGCTGGCAGTCGGCTGTGCGGACGCGTCGGCGTTGCCGGCATTCGCCGCAGCCGCGGCTTTGTGGGCAGACATCGCGGCCCTGCGAGCGGCCTTGGTGGCATCGGCGTACCTGCTCTTGGCCATATGATCATCCTCCGATTTGGGACATAAATCGTTGCGTGCCCTCAATTATCGCGTGTTCCTGCGGTTTGTGGGCCACGGCATCGCGCCAAATCGAAAGTACCTGCATATCATCACCACGGCGCAGCGCCTCACGCACCGAATACTCGGCATCGCTGAATAGGCACGGACGCACGTTGCCATCGGCCGTCAGGCGCAGACGGTTGCAGTTCGCGCAAAAATGGTTGGACATGGCACTGATGAAACCGACCGTTCCCGCCGCGCCCGGAAAGTGCCAATAGCGCGCAGGGCCCGCGCCGGCAGGGGCGTCGTTGATGTCGAGCGGCTCGAGCTCGCCCAGTCTCGCCGCGGCGGCCCCGGCATTGATGCGCTCCCGCAGCTCGTCGCTCGGAACGGTGTCACTCGCGTCCCACAGCTCGGGATTGAGCGCGGGCGCATGCGGGTCCACAGTGCAATGCGAGCTCGTGTGCTCGTCGCCGATGGGCATGTATTCGATAAAGCGCAGGTGGATGGGGCGGTCGAGCGTGAGCCTCGCGAGGGCCGCCACATCCTGGTTGAGCCGGCGCACCACAACGCAGTTGACCTTAACGGGCTCAAAGCCCCAAGCCAGCGCTGCGTCGATGCCAGTCATGGTCTGCTCGAGTCGACCCAGGCGCGTGATCTTTCCAAAGAGCGTAGGGTCGAGCGCATCGAGCGAGATGTTGACGCGGTTAAGCCCGGCATCTTTGAGCTGCGGCGCCAGCTTGGGCAGCAGGGCGCCGTTGGTGGTGAGCGAGATGTCCTCGATCTGCGGAATCGCGCGGATGTCGCGAATGAGCGGGATGATACGGCGGCTGACCAGCGGCTCGCCGCCCGTCAGGCGTACGCGGCGAATGCCTTCCCCCGCCACCAGGCGCACAAAGCGGGCGATTTCCTCGGCACTGAGCAGCTCGTCATGCGCGCGGGGCGCCACGCCATCGGCCGGCATGCAATAGATGCAGCGGAAATTGCACTTGTCGGTAACGGCAATGCGCAGGTAGTTGATATCGCGGCCAAAGCCGTCATGTTGCACGCGCCCGTCCACGCATCCCTCCCCTCACACAGGCCATTATTCTTCAGGAAATATAGTACCGCACGGGAAGAATGGGTCGACATACGTACGACACGAAAGGCCTTTGCGAAAAAGACCGGCCTCCCGAGCCCATCCTCAGCACAGACCATCACAACATTCGATGCTTTTCCCGTTTTTGGCGAAAAACGTCGAATGTTGTGATGGTCTGCCTGCCCACGGCACCCCGTAGAAGGACCAAAGCGTCCCTAAAGGCCGCCGTCCCAGTGTCGAATCACGAATTCTCGCAGGTCGTTTTGACGTTTCTGAAACGCTTCGCTTCGGTCGCACTTAAGGCCCATAGCGAGCGCGATGGCGTTCATCGCCCGGTGCAATTGCAGCTGATGGGCAAACTGAGTCCCGGTGAGGACGATCATCCTAAAGCCCAGCGCGCTCAGCACGGTCATACGCTCCGCATTCGACGCGCTGCGCTGTTTATCAAGATGGTCCGAGCCGTTGTATTCAATCCCCGTACCACTCGCAGGCGCATATACGTCAATCTCGAAATACCCGGCCTTTGCGAGATACTTGAACTCGTTGGGAACATCGACCCGATGGTTGAGCTCAACCTTGGCGTATCCCAGCCCTCCCTGGGAACGTTTTGCTACGACCATGATTGCGGTGGCCGTCTCCATGGGCGACCGCGCGCCATCGTGCACGCGTTTGAGAACGGCGGCCGCGCGTATAGCCCCCTGACGAGATCGGTTCTCATTGCAATAAGCAATCAAGTCGGCAACGGTATACCTCTGCCCCATCTCGATATAATCGCCTGTCGACAGATGATTCAAATGGTATCGGGCACAGATTTCGTAGCCATATTCCAGCTGCTCGGGTTCGCTCATCCACGAACCCGCTTGGACAAAGCACATGGCCTCATCAACCACCAGAAGGCCCTCTGCCACTTCGATAAGATGGCCTGGAGGTACCGGCGCCCCAAACACGTGACACCTAAATCCAGCCGGCGTCGAGCGCTCAAAATCGAAGTTGACGAGCGTGTCGATATGATCGAGTTCTTCTCGTGGAATACCAAGCGAAACCAGATAGTCGGCAACGATCCCAACTGCCGTTGAAGCCCTCAGCCCCTTGGCATCGAGTCCCAATTTGGGCAGGCTCGCAATCGGCTCCGCCTCGTTAGCAAGCGAGTCCTCATCGTATAGGCTGCTTGCTCGCGAGAGCGGCTCGGACGGGCGCGCCACGTTGTGGTACAGCCAGGCAGTCTTATGGGACAGGACGATCGGCAGGTCCATAAGCCCTCCAATGGAGTCGGATAACCAACCTTATTCCCCTGCCCACGGGTCCGCACACCTTCGTGCGCAAGAAAGCGATTCCACCCGGTCGAGTGGCAGAAAAACCATCACAACATTCGATGCTTTTCCCGTTTTTGGCAAAAAACGTCGAATGTTGTGATGGTTTGAGTCGAGGTGAGGGGCACGGAGGGATCAAAGCATCGTGCTCGAACGGGTTAATCCAGCTCTTTTAAGCCATGCGCCAGCTGCCAGTACTCGCCGTGCTGGGCGAGCAGCTCTTCGTGCGTGCCGCGCTCGATGATGCGGCCGTGTTCGAGGACCATGATGGCGTCGGCATCGCGGACGGTGGACAGGCGATGCGCGATCATAAAGGTGGTGCGTCCGCGCATGATGCGGTCCATACCGCGCTCGATGAGCTTTTCGGTACGCGTGTCGATGGAACTCGTGGCCTCGTCCAGGATGAGCACCGGCGGATCGGCGACGGCCACGCGCGCGATGGCGAGCAGCTGACGCTGACCCTGCGACAGGTTGGCGCCGTCGGCCGTGACCGGTGTGTCGTAGCCCCGCGGCAGGCGGCGGATAAACGAGTCGGCGCAGGCGGCCTCGGCAGCGGCGCGCACCTCCTCGTCGGTCGCGTCGAGCTTGCCAAAGCGGATGTTCTGCGCAATGGTGCCGCTAAACAGGTGCGTGTCCTGCAGCACAATGCCGAGCGACCCGCGCAGGCTGGCCTTGGCAATGTGCTTGACGTCGATGCCGTCGTACGTGATCTCGCCGTCATCGACCTCGTAGAAGCGGTTGATGAGGTTGGTAATGGTCGTCTTGCCGGCGCCCGTGGAGCCCACAAACGCAATCTTTTGCCCCGGCTTGGCAAACAGGTTGAGGTCCGTGAGCACGCAGGCGCCCGGCACGTAGGAAAAGTCCACGGCATGGAAGCGCACGTCGCCGGCAAGCGGGACCAAGCCGCACGTGAGCTCGGTGCCGTCGGCGGCCACCGCGCGGCCCGACTCATCAACGGCTGCCACGTCATGCAAGTGCCCGTACGCGCCCACGCCCTGGCCCTCGGGAATCTTCCACGCCCACGCGGCGTCGCCCGTCTGCACCAGCTCCACGCAGCCCTCGTCCACCTCGGGCTCAAGGTCCATAGCCGCAAACAGGCGCTCGGCACCGGCCAACGCGTTGAGCAAGAAGTTGCCGAGCTGCGTAAATTGGTTGATGGGCATGGCGGCCTGGCGCACAAAGACCAGGTAGCTTGCAAGTGCGCCCACATCGGCGAGCCCCTTGATGCAGAGCATGCCGCCCGCCACGGCGACGATGGCATAGTTGACATAGCCAATCACGACGGTCATGGGCACCATGGAGTTGGCATAGCTCACGGCGGCGGTACCGGTGCGGCGAAGCTCGTCGTTGCGGCAGGTGAAGCCGGCGACATTCGCTGCCTCACGGTTAAAGACCTTGATGACCTTTTGGCCCGAGACCATTTCTTCGATATATCCGTCCAGGTCGCCAAGCGATGCCTGCTGGGCAGCAAAGAAACGCTTAGAGCGCGCGCCCGAGTAGCGCGCATACAGCACAATGGCCGCATCGCACACGAGTGTGATAATCGTGAGCTGCCAGTTAAGGATGATGAGCATAGCCGTGGTGCCCACAACCTGAATGGCGGCCTGAATCACGTTGGCAAAGCTGTTGTTAAGCGCCTCGGAGACGGTGTCGACGTCGTTGGTGAAAAAACTCATGATGTCGCCCGAGCGCGTGCTGTCAAAATAACTGAGCGGCAGCGTCTGGATGTGCGCGAACAGGTCGCGGCGAATATCGGACACCACGTGTTGGGCCGCGCGCACCATGATCTGTGAGTAGCCCAGGGCCGAGAGCACGCCCGCGGTGTAGATGATCGCCGTCAGGATGACCTGCTTGGCGAGCAGTTCCTCCCCGCCCGTGGCCAAACCGTTAACGATGGGGCGCACCATGTAGGTGCCGGCGAGGCTCGCGATGGCGGCGACGGAGGCGAGCACGCCCACCGCGAGCAACGAGAACTTGGCATGCCCCATGTAGGAGAGCAAGCGGCGCACAGTGCGCTTGAGGTCGGCCGGGCGTGCTTGGGCTGCGGTCTTAGGCATGACGCTCACCCCCTTCCAAGGGCGATCCGCATGCGACGGAGGAAAACGGATCATTCGCGCAACCATCGTCGCTGCCGTCGCCGGCGTCCGCGTTCCTCGCAAACTCCATCTGCGAGGCATAAATCTCCTGGTATATGTTGTCGCCCGCTAGCAGTTCCTCGTGCGTGCCCACGCCGTGGACACGACCGTCGTCCAATACCACAATGCGATCGGCATCCATGACACTCGCGATGCGCTGGGCGATGATGAGCACGGTCGTATCGGGAATCCGAGCGATGTGCTCGCGAATCTTTGCGTCGGTCGCCATATCGACCGCGCTGGTGGAGTCATCAAAAATGAGCACGCGCGGATGCTTGAGCAGCGTGCGCGCGATGCACAGACGTTGCTTCTGGCCACCCGAGACACCGGCGCCGCCTTGGCCCAACTCGCCGTCCAGCCCGCCGATGCGATCAAGGAACTCGTCCACGCACGCCGCGCGGCAAGCCGCGAGGAGCTCATCGTCCGACGCCTGCGGATTGCCCCACTGCAGGTTCTCGCGCACGGTGCCCGTGAACAGCACATTCTTTTGCAGCACAATGCCCACAGCGTCGCGCAAGGCGGCGAGGTCGTAGTCGCGCACGTCGCGTCCGCCCACAAGCACGGCGCCTTCGGTGGCGTCGTACAGGCGCGCAATCAGCTGCACAAGCGAGCTCTTGCCCGAGCCCGTGCCGCCGAGGATGCCCACCGTCGAGCCGCTCTCGATGCGAAGGTCGATATGCTCGAGCACATCCTCGGCTGCATCCGCGCGGTATTTAAAGGAAACGTCGCGAAACTCGATACTGCCGTCCGCTGGCGCCGCAGTCGCGAGGTCTCCCGCAGGGTTGGCGATAAAGGGTTCCTCGTCGAGCACCTCGGCGATACGGCCCACACTCGTAAGAGCGCGCGTGAGCAGCAAAAACACGTTGGAAATCATCATGAGCGAGTTCATGATCAGCAGCACGTAGCTCATAAAGCCCGTGAGAGAGCCTACACCCAACTTGCCGGCGAGAATCATGCGGCCGCCAATCCACAGGATGGAGAGCGCAGCCACGTACATCGACAGCTGAAACACCGGCAGGTTGAGCACCGCGCTGCCAAAGGTCTTTGTCGCAGTGCGCGCGAGCTCGGTATTGACGGTGTCGAACTTGGCCTCCTCGTGCTCGGTACGAACGTAGGCCTTGACGGCACGCACGGCGGTGAGGTCCTCCTGTACCACGCCGTTGAGGTGGTCCATCGAGGTCTGGAGTTGGCGGTAGAGCGGACTCACGCGATAGGTGATGACGCCCAGCACGATTGCCAGCACGGGCAAGATGATCGCAAAGACGGTGGCGAGCGGGCGCGACAGCATCAGCGCGTAGATAAGGCCGACGATAAGCGTCACCGGGCCGCGCACCATAGGGCGAAAGCCGTTGCCCACAGCATTTTGGATAACGGTGATGTCCGTGGTCATGCGGGTGACGAGCGAGCTGGCGTCGTAGTTGTCCAGGTTGCCAAAGGCGAGCGTTTGAATCTTTTTGTACTCGGCCTCGCGCAGGTTGGCGCCTAGGCCCGAGGCAACGCGGGCGGACGTGCGGGCATAACCCAAGCCCAGTACCAGCGAAAGCGCAGCGCACACCAACATGTACGCACCCTGTAGCAGCATGTAGTTGATATCACACGCAGGCACGCCCACATCGATGATGTTGGCCATGATGACCGGGATAAACAGCTCGAGCACCGTCTCGACCGACACAAAGAACACGCCGAGGATGGCATCGCGACGGTATGCCCCTAGATAGGAAAACAGTATTTTGAGATTGCGCACGCAGGTTCAACCCCCATCAAACGTTGTTCGCAAACGCACGTATTATTGCGCGCCGAATAATGGCGTCAAGTATTCCGAAATCGTTTTCTGCAAGGTTAGCGCCGGCGGCGAGTTCTCGTGATGTGTGTCCATATTCACTCGGAATAATGGTGCACGAGACTTTTTTCGCTCCGGCGTCAACACAAACCTTGACTCTACAATCGTTGTAGGGTTTTCACTACACTGGTAGCTAAACGAACCAAGCCAGAAAGCCCCGCCCATGGAACACGACCTCACACGCGGCAATGTCCTTAAGACCATCGCGGTCTTTGCCCTGCCCTATATGCTCTCGTACTTTTTGCAGATGCTCTACGGCATGGCCGACCTGTACATGATGGGGCAGTTTAGCGGCGCCGCCGGCATCACCGCCGTGGGTAATGGCGCGCAGACGCTCTATATCATTACCGTGACGCTCGTGGGCCTGGCCATGGGAACGACGGTCATCGTCGGCCACGCCGTGGGCTCGCGTCGCTTCGACCGCGCCGAGACCGCCATCGGCAACACCATCACGCTCTTTATGGGTGTCTCGGTGGTGCTGGCCGCTATCCTGCTCGCACTGTGCCCGCAAATCGTGGCGCTCATTGGCACGCCGGCCGAGGCAGTCGAAGGAACCGCCGCCTACCTGCGTATCTGCTTTGTCGGCATTCCGTTTATCGCCGCATACAACATTCTTTCGGCTATCTTTCGCGGGCTGGGCGATTCGCGCTCGCCCATGTACGTGATCGGCGTGGCGTGCATCATTAACATCGCGCTCGATTTTCTGTTTATCGGGCACATGGGGCTCGGCCCCGTGGGCGCGGCGCTCGGCACGGTAACCGCCCAGACGGCCAGCGTTGCCCTCGCACTCGTGTGGCTCAAGAGCCGCCGCACGAACATCCACGTTAAGCGCAGCGACCTGCGCCCCCAGCCCGAGGTGCTCGGCAGCATTCTTAAGATCGGCGTGCCCGTGGCCGTGCAGGACGGCTGCATCCAGGTGGCGTTTATGTTCATCACCGTCATTGCCAACCACCGAGGGCTCGTCGACGCCGCCGCCGTGGGCCTGGTCGAGAAGATGATCAGCTTTTTGTTCATTGTGCCGAGTTCCATGGGTGCCACCGTCAGCGCGCTCACGGCGCAAAACGCCGGCGCGGGCAAGGGCGACCGCGCATGTCAGGTGCTTAAAGACGCCATGACGATCTCGGTGGTGTACGGCTGCCTGATCACGGTGCTGATGTGGCTGGTGGCGCCGGCGTTTATCGGCTTTTTTGCCAAGGACTCTGCGGTGGTCGCGGCCGGCACCGGCTATATGCGCAGCTATATTTTCGACGCGATTTTTGCCGGCATCCACATTTGCTTTAGCGGCTTTTTCGCTGCGTATGGCAAGAGCTACATCGGCTTTGCGCACAACGTGCTGGCCGTGGCGCTCATTCGCGTGCCGGGCGCGTGGCTGCTGTCGAACGCCTATTCCGATACGTTGTTTCCCATGGGCATCGCTTCGCCGTGCGGGTCGATTCTGTCGGCAGTCATCTGTGTTGTCGCGTTTACCGTGCTCAACCGACGCGGGGCTTTTGACAAGTTGGCAGCGTAGCGGGGCAACGCGAAATCGCCCTTATCGACGACATCATCAGCGACGACCCCACAACCTACGTGACGCAGATCACGGTGCCGGTTGCCCCGTCCAAATAAGAACTGCCCAGAAAACGTTCGGCTGAAGGCAGAATCTTGACGTTATAGGCCATATTTTGCCTCAAGGTCATCGAGAGCCTCAAAGGCATCACGCGCCATGCCAGCAGCACGCTCCCGCTCGGCCACAGCTATACGAGCCATCAGACGAGCCTTAGCCTGTTCCTGAACCATGAAGTCATAGTCTTCAGACCGAAGTACAACAAATTTGCTATAGCCGTTTTTTGTAACAGTCACTGGACCAGGAGCCTCCCAACAAGCTCGCCAAACGCCGGGGACAGTCCCCGGTGTGGCGGTTTTACTCCTCCGGAATCGGAAACGCACGGATGAACTCTGCAGGCGAGAAGGTCTTGATGGTCGAGCGCACAAAAGCGGCGCGGTCACGCGTGATAATAAAGTCCACGCCGGCACGCTCGGCCATCGCACGGATACAGCCGTCCTCAAAGTCCGGCTCATCGGAATAGGCGGAGGCAAAACAAGCCTCTTGGTCGAGAGACTCTACCGAGTAGCTCTTAAGGCAGTCGCGCACTACCTCGCGCCCGCGCGCCTCGCCGGCCTGTTTGGTGAGAATGTAATACGCGTCCTTGAGAGAGCAGGCCGAAACAACGCCTTCGATAAGCCCCACGTCGACGAGCCCCTTGATCGTTTGCGCCGCTGCGTGCTCCGGCCGGCCCGGAAGCACGCAATCGAGCAGAAAATTGGTATCGAGAAATGCTCTCATAGGTAGCGCTCCCTCGCGACGCGCTTTTCATCTTCAACCGTCATCGTATCGAGCGGCGTTCCTTTTGGCATTTTGGCTACGATATCGAGATACTCCTGGTAGTCCTCATTCTCCGCGAGCATCTCACGGATCTCCTTCCAGGTGATCTTGGGATGCCACATCGTACCCACGTCGCGCTTGGGCTTGTCCGAGCCGCACGTCGGCTTTGCACCCCCGCGCTCCTGGGCAGCGTCATATTCCACTGCAACCGGGCTTTGATAGTCGAGCGGCACGATCTTGAACAACGGCTTGCTCCGCTTGAAGACCACAACCTCCTCGCCCTCATTGGCAACCTTTTCGGCCACCTGCGTAAGGTTTTGGCGCAGTTCCGAAAACGCGACGGTAACCATAACTGCTCCTCTCAACATATATCTTCACTGCTAAGTATACACGTTAATGTTAATGTTAAAGTGTATAAAACTCATCACAATGGGGCAGCCCCGTTGTGGAACCTCACTGCGGGGCCCCTTTGCTTTGTATGAATCTTCTATCGCTCCGGAACGACACCGCTCCGCAGGGTCACCCTCAGCAACCTACATGACGCAGATCATGCTGCCCGCCACCACGCCCAAATAAAAACCTCCCGGAAAGTATCAACCTTTCCGGGAGGTTTTCTAATTTGATTATCGATGTCCTAAGCCTGGGGCACCTCACCAGTAGCCAAGATCTGCTCGAGTGCGTCCTCGTCCAGCACGGGTACACCCAGCTGCTCGGCCTTGGTGAGCTTGGAGCCTGCTTTGGGACCGGCAACCAGGTAGCTCGTCTTCTTTGACACACTGCCCGAAACCTTGGCGCCGAGCACCTTGAGCGCCGCGCCCGCCTCGTCGCGCGTGCGGTTGACGAGCGTGCCGGTGAGCACGAAGGTCAGACCCGCGAGTGGCTGTGCGTCGGCGAGCTCGCCTGCCACGCCAGCGTCGGCTGCGGCTTGCGCGTGCGCGGCGCTCAAATCGACCTCGAGCGACAGGCCCGCCTGGCGCAGGCGCTCCAGCACGGCAAGGTTCTCGGGCACGGCCAGGAACTGCTTGACGCTCGCCGCAATCTTAGGACCGATGCCCTCGCACTCGGCGATGTCCTCTTCGCTCGCCAAGACGAGCTTGTCAATCGACAGGAATCGCTCGGCGATGACCTCGCCCACACTCTTGCCCACATGGCGGATGCCCAGGGCAAACAGCACGCGACCGAGCGGCTGGCTCTTGGACTTGTTGAGCTCGGCGATGATTTTCTCGGCCGTCTTGAGGCCCACCGGAATGGGGTCGCCCTTCTTGACGCCCTTTTTGCTGTTGGAGCTGGCGTACACGCGCCCCGTGTCCAAGCCGGCGATGTCGTCGACCGTGAGCTGGTAGAAGTCCGCGACATCATGGATCAGCCCGGCGGCGATCATCTTGTCGACGATCTCATCGCCCAGGCCGTCGACGTCCATGCAGCCGCGGCTCACCCAGTGGAGCAGGCGCTCCTTGAGCTGCGCGGGGCAGTCGATGGAGACACAGCGGTAAGCGACCTCGCCATCCTCGTGAACCACGGGGCTGCCGCACACGGGGCAGACCTCGGGCATGTGCCAGTCGACCGAATCAGCCGGGCGCTTGTCGAGCACCGGACCCACGACCTCGGGGATTACGTCGCCCGCCTTGTGCACGATAATAGTGTCGCCCTCGCGCACGTTTTTGCGACGGATCTCGTCGATGTTGTGCAGCGTGGCGCGCGCGATGGTGGAGCCGGCAACCGTCACCGGATCGAACTCGGCGACCGGCGTGAGCACACCGGTGCGACCCACCTGGATGCGAATCTCGCGCAGGACGGTCTGCTTTTCCTCGGGCGGAAACTTAAAGGCAATGGCCCAGCGCGGTGCGCGGGCGGTAAAGCCCAGGTCGAGCTGCCGCTGAAAGCTGTCGACCTTTACGACCACGCCGTCGATGTCGTAGTCCAGGTCGCCGCGATGCTCGAGCGCCTGGGCGCAGAACTCGTGGACCTCGGCCGGCGTGGCACAGCGAGCCACGTTGGGGTTGACGCTAAAGCCGGCGCTACGCAGCCAATCGAGGAACTCGCGCTGGCTGTGGACGTGCAGTGGATCGGTATCGGCGATGGCATAGATAAAGGTGGCCAGGTCGCGCCGCGCCGTAACCTTGGGATCCTTCTGACGCAGGCTGCCAGCAGCGGCGTTGCGCGGGTTGGCGAAGGGGTCGCGGCCCTCGGCATCGGCCTCTTCATTCAGACGTACAAAGCTGCCTTTGGGCATATAGACCTCGCCGCGCACCTCGATGGTGCGCTCGCGGTCGGCACCCATGTGAGCGAGCGCCGGCTCGGACAGGTGCATAGGCACGTCCTTGATGGTACGGACGTTGAGCGACACGTCCTCGCCCGTGGTACCATCGCCGCGCGTGGCGGCGCGCACAAAGGTGCCGTTTTGGTAGGTAAGTGCCACGCCCAGACCGTCGATCTTAAGCTCGCAGGTATAGGTGACGCTGCCGGCACCGAGCGCATCCTCGGTGCGCTGGAGCCATGCGTCGAGCTCGTCCAGGTCCATGGCATCGTCCATGGAATACATGCGCGCCATGTGCGTGACTGGCGTAAACTGCTCGCTCACGTAGCCGCCAACGCGCTGGGTATAGCTGTCGGGCGTCACCAGGTCGGGGTAGGTCGCCTCGATTTCTTGCAGCTCAACGAGCATTTTGTCAAAGGCGGCGTCCGTGATCTCGGGCGCGTCGAGCATGTAGTAGCGATAGGCGTGGTAATCGAGCTCGTGGCGCAGCTCAGCCGCACGCGCTGCCGCCTGGGCACGGGCATCGGTCGGCGCAACGGTATCCGTGCTCGTGGGCGTTTCGGTATCGATGTCCACGCCGTCACCAAACAGGCTCGATTGCTCCATAGCGGCACTCCTTCGCTCGATTTCAAACGGATACTAGAGTACCACCGGTCACCATGGCGCCGAATAACCCTTTCGAACCGCATCGAATCGGCAGTCGACGCACCGGGATGGATTGCGCGATTAAACCATGCTCTTATCAACTCTAAATGATCCATTTTCCTCCGTCCCCAACGGATCAATAAGAAAAGAGGGGACTGCCCCACGTTGATGGGACAGCCCCCTCTGGCATCGGCATGTGCGATACGGCTCGTTAGTAACCCTGGCCGTAGCCCTGACCCTGGCCCTGCTGGCCTAACAGCTCCTCCAGGTACTGGCGCAGCTGCTCGTCGGTAATACCGCCGTTGCCGGTGTCGGTCGAACTGTCGTCCTGCTGCTGGTTCTGCAGCTCCTCATCGGAGCCCAGCTCAACGGTGACCTTTTTCTCTTCCTTGCCACGCATGAGTGTGATCTCGACCTTCTCGCCCACCTCGTGGCTGCGCAGTGCGATGATCAGGCCATCGGCGCTCGTGATCTCGTCGTCGCCCAGCTTGGTGATGACGTCGCCCTCCTGAATGCCGGCCTTGGCAGCAGGACCGTCCTCGACGACACTTGCCACATACGCGCCGCTATCGGTGCTCAGCTTGTTAGTGCGGGCGTTAAGCGCATTGACGCTCGAAAGCGTAGCGCCCATGTACGGATGCACCGGCGTCTTGCCGTCGATAATCTGGTCGGCAATGTTCTTGGCGTAGTTAACGGGAATAGCAAAGCCAACGCCCGAGCTGGAGCCCGAGTAGCTCTCGATGAGCGAGTTGATACCCACGAGCTCGCCGTTGTCGTTGACAAGCGCGCCGCCGGAGTTGCCCGGGTTGATGGCGGCATCGGTCTGGATCATGTTGGCGTAGATGGTGTTGCCGCTGGTAGAGCTCATGGCCGTGGAGCGATAGAGCGCCGACACGATGCCCGTGGAGACGGACTGCTCGTTGCCGAACGGCGAGCCGATGGCCATAACCCACTCGCCCACGTTGAGCTTGGAGGAATCACCAATCTCGATCGGCGTGAGCTTGGAGGCATCGGCGTCCTTGAGCTTGATGACGGCCAGGTCGCTCGAGGCGTCGTTGCCCACGAACTCGGCCTCGTACGTGGTTCCGTCGTCCATGGTCACCACGTACTGGTCGTAACCATCGACCACGTGGTTGTTGGTGAGGATGTGGCCCTCGGTATCGAGCACAACGCCCGAACCGACGCTGCCCGAACCATCCGACTCGTCAGCAGACTGCGAAAGCGAGCCATTCTGGCTGCCGCTCGAAGTGGCGGTGATGGAAACAACGGAGGGCAACGCCTTGGCAGAGACGGCCTCGGCCAGCGTGGTGTCCTCAGAGTCGATCGTGATCTTTTGCGTCGAAGAACCCGAAGCACCCGCCGTCACGGCATTCTTTCCGCCGCCAATATTGAGCGTGCCGCTCATAATGAGCGCGATGACCAGCAGGGCGCCGCAGGCACAGCCGGCGAGTGCCGTAATAAAGATCGGCAGCTTTTTGGTTTTGGTCTTGACCACCGTGTGCTTGTTTACAACCTGCTGGCCGCCCAGCGGCTTGCCGGTCTGTGTGTCGTAAGCCTGCACGTAGGGAATGTTGCCGCCGGCAGGCGTCGACTCCACCTGCACGCGCGGCTGCTGCTGGGTCTCGCCAGCGTTGCCCGCATCCTGAGGACGCTGGGAATCGTTCTCGCTCATGGCTGCGATCCTTTCGTCTAATAACCAAAGGCCCGCCAAACATGTGGCGGGCCATCATTGTTCACGTTGAGTTGTACCCCAATATGCGGGTGAACGTGTATGAGAACGCAATCTTTTAGGAAGGCTTAAGTTCTGTTGCAGCCCTAAAAGGACCCGGCCCACGGCAAAACCACCACAAAGGTGCCTGTCCCCTTTGTGGTGGAAATCTAGTCCTTAAACAGATAGCCCACGCCGCGGACGGTGGTGATATGTGCCGCAATCTGCGGGCCCACCTTGGAGCGGATGCGTCGGATGTGCACGTCGACGGTGCGCGTGCCGCCGCAGTACTCAAAGCCCCACACGCGGTGCAGCAGCACCTCGCGGCTGTAGGCACGGTTGGGATGCGTCGCCAAAAAGCTCAGCAGCGAGTACTCCATCAGCGTCAGGTCGATAGGCTCGTTATCGAGCGTCACCTGGTAGGTAGCCAGGTTAATCTCGAGGTTGTCGATGTTGAGCACATCGTCGGCGGCGACGGTCTCCTCCTCGCCCATCAGGCGCTGCGCGCGAGCCTTGAGTTCGTTGGGCGTCGCCGTGGGGCATACAAAGTCGGCATGCGCGTGATTGGGCAGACGCAGGGTACCGAGCGCCTCGTCGTCGACGATCACCAGCATGGGGACGCCGCCGCGATCGTCAAGCCACTTGGCAATCTGATCGATGCGGTCGCTGCGGATGCCGTCGGAATCGAGGATCAGCAGGTCAAAGTCGTGCGCCGCAGTCGGCGAATCGGGGGTAGCCAGGCTCACCTCGACACCCAGAGTGGTCGTCAAGCTGCGGGCAAACTCGTGGAAGCGCGTCGTGCGCGCCATGAACAGGGCACTCTTTTCGGACATATCGGCCTCCAAGGAAATGAGCTCAATCGTACTGGAACAAGCCAGCGCGATTAGGAGTTCGCCAGGTAGTGCTTGATCTCCCACTCGGTAATCGTGGACTCAAACTTATGCCACTCGTTGCGCTTCTTTTTGAGGAAGAAGCTGTGGATGTGCTCGCCGAGGGCATCCTTCATAAACTGCGAGTCCTCAAAGACGTCGAGCGCCTCTTTGAGCGAGCGCGGCAGCGGCGCGTAGCCGGCCTCGAGCATCTGACGGTCGGTGAGCTTGAGCGTCTCGGCCGTTGCCTCGGGCGGGAGCTCCAGCTTGCGCTCGATGCCGTCCAGACCAGCCGCCAGCGTGACGGCGTTGACCAGATACGGATTGGCCATGGGATCGGGACTGCGCAGCTCGATGCGCGTGGACAGCTGCTTGCCGGGCTTGTAGACCGGGATGCGGATCATGCTCGCGCGGTTGCGCAGGCCCCACGTGGCGTACTGCGGCACGGAGTCGCCACCCGTGGTGATGCGCTTGTACGAGTTGACCGTGGGGTTGGTGATGGCGCTGATCTCGCGCGCGTGCGCCAAGATGCCGGCCATATAGTGCTTGGCGGTATCGGAGAGATGGTACTTCTCGTCGTCCTCGCCCCAAAAGACGTTGTTGCCGTCGTGGTCGAACAGCGACTGATGCAAAAACATAGCGCTGCCGTCCTCGCCCGCCAACGGCTTGGGCATAAAGGAGGCGTGGCAACCGCTCTCGTAGGCCTGCTGCTTAATGATGAGTTTGGCCGTGGTGATGGCGTCGGACATGCTCAGGGCCTCGGCATGGCGCAGGCTCATGCCGTGCTGCGAGCGGCCGGCGGCGTGGAAGGTGTACTCCACGGGCACGGACATCTTCTCGAGCGTGAGGACCGTGTTGCGGCGCAGGTCGCGAGCGGCATCGCTCACCGAAAGATCGAAGTAGCCCACGTTGTCGAGCGGCTCGGGGGTGTGCTCGTCGGGGAAGTAGTAGTACTCCAGCTCGGCGCCCACGTTAAGCAGATAGCCAGCCTTCTCGGCCTTGTGGAACATGCGGCGCAGGGCATCGCGCGGGTCGCCGGCAAATGGCTTGCGATCGGGAGTGCACACGTCGCAGAACACGCGGGCGACGCCGTTGTGGCTCGGGCGCCACGGCAAAATCTGGAAGGTCGAAGCATCGGGGAACGCCAGCATGTCGGCTTCCTCGGGCGTGGCAAAGCCCTCGATGGCAGAGCCGTCAAAGCCAATACCCTCCTCAAAAGCGACCTCGAGGTCTTCGGGGCTAATGGCAAAGTTCTTGAGGCGGCCGAGAATGTCGACAAACCACAGACGCACAAAGCGGATGTCACGCTGCTCTACGGAGCGGAGTACGTAATCGATGTTCTGCTGGTTCATGTCGCTCCCCTTTCTTTCGGGCGGGTTTCGACTGGTCTATATCGCAGATACTATCGCAGAAAAATGTTTCCGCAGGGTTAAAGCGTATCAAGCGCTCAAAAAACGTTCGCGAACAGGCGGGTGCCAAGCACGAACAGACCGACTCGGACGGGCGACTAGCGCAAGGTCGATGCGCGGTGTTCGATGTGGCCGGGGATCTCGATGCGCTTGGGGGCGAGCTTTGCGGCATCGCCTACCGTAGTGGTAACGACGTCGATGCGCTCGGACAGACGCTCGACTACGCGCTCGGCGATGGTAAGGGTATCCTGCGCGGCCGTGGTCACGCCGCCAAAGAGCACGTGGTTCCAGGGGTAATCGTCAAATGTCGCGATCTTGAGCCCAGCCGGCAACGAGGGCCCCAGCTGTGCTAGCGCCTCGGTCAGACGCAGGAAAACCAGGCCGTTAACGGCGATAAGGCCGAGCTTTTTGCCTGCATAGCCGCGGATGGTCTCATCCAAGCAGCCGACGCCCGTGGTACCGCCATCGGCCAAGGTGATAACCTCGCCGGCAAGGCCGCGGTGCGAAAGCTCGTCGACAAAGGCCTCGGCGCGCTCGCGATGGACGGGGCTGTCGTCGCTTGCCTCGATGAGCAGGCACAGGCGCTCGCTGCCAGCGGCAACCAAGGCGTCTACCAAGCCGGCGACCAGCTCGCGGTTGTTGGACGTCACCAAGTCGATGCCGCCGTCGGCAACATCGCGGTCGAGCAGTACAACGGGCAGTCGTCCCGCTGCCGCGGCGATCGCCTCGTCGTTGCCTCCGCAGGTATTGACGACCAGGCCGTCCACGCCGGCATCGATAAGTCTGGTGAGCGACTCTGCCTCCTTGGCGGGGTCGTTGCCGCTAATGGCCGTCATGAGCGAGCAGCCGCGCGCGGCGGCACTGGCGGAAAGCCCTTCGAGCATGGCACTGGAGAACGGGTTGGCGATGTCGGCCAGAATCACGCCGATGAGGTTGGTGCGTGAGCTGCGTAGATTGCGTGCGGCGGCACGTGGGCGATAGCCAGTGCGCTCGATAACCGCCGCGATGCGAGCGCGGGTTTCCTCGGTCATCTGCCCGGGGCGGTTATTGAGATAGCGCGAGACCGTGGCCGGACTCACGCCCGCCTCGACGGCAATGTCCCTGATTCTCATCTGCGCCATAGCGCACCCCGTTTCCCAATGTCGGCAGTCTGAGCCATTTTAGGCATTTTTTAACATTCTCGGTTGCAAAACGCTGTAGGTGAGCGGCATCGTTTTTGCGCCTCGAGCAGATGCGATGATGGACTAGACTGACGAGTCTTTAGGCAGCTCAAAGTAGTCGGGATGCAAGGCGATAACCGGGCCCTGCTCCTCGGGCATCAGATGCAAGTGCGTCTCTGCCAGATAGCTCGCCGTGTCGGTATCGCCCCTCTTAATGGCCTCGAGAATCCGGCGATGCTGCCGGCGAATCGGCTCCCAATCCAGGTCCTGCGACACCATACGCAACCAGTTGTATCGCTCAAAATGCGTGTTGACGCTCTTCATCCAATCCCACAGCATGTGACGACCGGCAATCACGAAACACGTCTCATGAAACAGGTTGTCCAGATCGAAAAAGCGACGCGTTTCGCCATGGTCGAGTGACTCAGACTCGGCAAGAATCTGCTCGAGCCGATGCTTTTGCTCAGGCGAGGCGGCCGAACAGCATTTAATAAGCACGCTTCTCTCGAGTTTCTCGCGCAAGAAACAGGCGTTCTCGGCGCGCTCCATGCTGATTTTTGAGACATAGGTGCCGCTTTTGGGACGGGTTTCCACCAGCTCCTGCTCACGCAGGCGCACAAAGGACTCGCGAATGGGCGTGCGCCCGATTCCCGTCTCCTTTTCCAGACCAATCGCCGAAAGGCGCGTGCCGGGCTTGAGCTCGGCATAGATGATCTTGGAGCGCAATGCGTTGTATGCCTGGTCTTGCAGGCTCTGATAATGCTGGTGTTGTTCCATAAAGCCCTCGGATGAAGCCCACGGTTTGTCGAATTTCACCACGTAATACTATCGCATCGACACGCCCCAGCTCCCAATCAGTCTTTTTGGGTCGGGGCTCTTTTAGCTACCCTGGCCCGCAGATCGGCCCCCTTGCCACAAAAGTGGCCCATCTACTACATTAACACGGATAGCCTCGGCCATACCGAAAACCGTGAAAACAAAACCGCAGGTAGACAGCTTGTCGATTTTCGAAAAAGCCGACTATGGTTGACCTCTGCGGCTTAAACGTAGTAGATAGGCCCTTTTCGTGGCGCAGCACTACTGCACCCCAAATTGGCACCCCGAGCCTGTTATAAGTTGCTGTGAAATACGGACGGTTGATAATCAAGGCGCGCTATACGGCTTGCTATATCTCACTATACTTTGCTGTACGTCGCCATACTTTGCTATAACTTGACAATAATCGGCCCGTTACCATCCGGGACATAACGGACCCCAAGCCAACGCTGGCTTGGGGTCCGTCTTGTACCATGGCTCTTTTTGACTATGAGCGCTCGTATTTCGTGGCCCGCCCGGTTCCCTGCCTTACGATTGCATTCCGTTCAAGCAGAGATTCGAGTGCCGTCAACGTCCGCATGCGGCTCAGCCCCGTCTGTTTTTCAATCTCGCTTCGCGATATAATTCGACCGCCCGACAAGGCCTTGAGAACCTGGACCTCTTCCTCGGACCCTTCAAGGGCATCGGTAACGGGCAATGTGACGGCCACCATGCCGCCGCGAACATCAAAAATTGGTTGATTGATCGAATCGCGATAGGCACGTCTAATGCGCGCGATTCCCGTACCAAATTTCTCGATGTAATCCAGCTTTATGAAGGCCTCTGCAACGATGGGGTTTCTGAGCACGGATATCTGCCCATACAGGTATTGTTCCGTCGTCAAACCGGCGGGCAGCGATCCGGGGGAGGTCACAACGACACGATCATCGTACAGGGCAATTTGAACGTTCGCTCGAACGTCCCACGTCCGATGCACCAAAGCATTTGCGACAGCTTCGCGAAACGCCTCGAGAGGAATTCGATCGGTTTGGACGCGCTCCATCCCTTCGATACGCTCATAACGGTAGTAGCGTGCAAACATAGCTACCGCCCTGTCCACCTGCTCAATTGCGGATACATTTGTCGCTGCCTCGCGATCCAAGATCACATCCTCGGTATCGCCAAAACGGACGCAGTCGATGCCCGGAAAATCATTCTTATCCGCTAAAATCGCCGCGGCATTGGTATAGCCATCCTTGCCGAGCAAGCGGAGCGTACGCAAGATATCCGACGTTAGCTCGGAAATGCCGAGGTGTTCAACACACTTATGCTCGAGCGTATGAAAGCTCAAGTCCTGGCGAGCCGACGTGAGCGCGTCGAACGTTACGTTGCTGCCTTCGAGCGTCAGCCTGCCATACTCAAACCGGTCGACCTCCACCGTTGCCGAATCGTTTCGTCTGTAGGCCTTTCCCTTGCTTCGATAGGGTTTGTCCTGCCCCTCATAAACCGTAAGGATTACGATCCCGTGTTTCTCATCGGGCTCAAGCGAATAACGGGGTGCGGGATCAAGACTGTCGTTAATCATGTTCTCGATGCGCAGGCATTCTGCAACCGGATCCGCAAGGCCGACAGCCACACCCTCGTCATCAACGCCAAACTCAATCTTGCCCGTCCCGTAGTTTGCATAGGCGCTCACCGTTTTAAGAAACGTCGGCGTAACGCTTTCCTTGTATTCGACTGTAGGGCTCTCTCTAACAACCATATGCACAACCCCCTCGTTTCGTACCATTCATAACCGTATTATAAGACGAAAACCGTTTGCGTACTGATTTATAGAAGACGCAAACGGTTTTCGTCTTGATTTGCGTACGGAATTAAGACGCATCATTTCGCTTTCGTATGGCTCAATACCGGACGCAGACTGTTTTCGTCTGTCAATACGTCTGCAATCCAAACGAAAAGAGCCCCGAGCTCGTATGAACTCGGGGCTCTTTGTGCCGCACATCTATGAGAGAAGAAATTCGATGCGTACGGACGCTACTCCATGAAGCCGCCCTGGGATGGCGGCAACCTCGTCAATGGGGTCAGGTTTACATGCACCAACTTGGTGCAAACCAACCTGTCCCCCACGCACCAAGGGGTTGACTAGAGCTCGCAGGCAATCTTGTAGCCGTCGCCGATGGCGTCGCGGATGTTGCCGCACTTCTGGGCATCGCCCAGTACATGGGCAGCAACGCCAGCAGCGGCAAGGTCGTCGGCCAGCTTGGTATTGGGACGATAGCCCATGGCAAGCACCAGCGTATCGGCACCGGTGATGGTGCGGACCTCGCCGTCCTTCTCGTAACTGATGGTGTCCTCGGTGATCTCGGTCACCTTGGCCTCGGTCAGCACGTGAACGCCCTTGGAGAGCATGCGCGTGATGAGCACCGCGCGACCGGCGCCGCCCTCGTTGGCGGCGAGCGTCTTGGTCATCTCGATAACGGTGACATCGCGATTGGCCGGCGAGAGGTCGTTGACCAGCGGGGCCAGGTAATCGGCCGTCTCGCAACCGACGGTGCCGCCGCCCACGATGACGATCTTCTTGCCCGGGAAAGCCTTGCCACCCAGCAGGTCGTCAGCTGTCATAACTTGCTTAAAGCCCTGCATGAAGGCCGGAGCGATGGGCTCGGCGCCATAAGCCAGGACAACCTCGTAACCTGCGTAGTCGCGCTGAATGTCCTCGGCCGAAAGCTCGGTGCCAAATACGCACTTCACGCCGGCCTCGGCCAGGCGACGGTACTGATACTTGATCACGCGGGTGAGCTCCTGCTTTGCCGGCGGAACGGCTGCGATGCGCATCTCGCCGCCCGGCTCGTCCTGCTTATCCACGAGCACCACGTTATGACCACGCTTGGCAGCAATGTAGGCTGCCTCCATGCCCGCAGGACCGGCGCCCACAACGAGCACGTTCTTGACCTCGTCGGCAGGCTCGTAGCCGGCCTCGTCGCGCTCAACATCGGGGTTGACGGTGCAGGAGATGCGCTTGCCAAACATAATGCCGTTCAGGCAGCGCAGGCAGCCAATGCAGGGGCGGATGTCGTCGGCGTTGCCGGCAGCGGCCTTGTTGCAGAACTCGGCATCGCACAGATTGGCGCGGCCCATCATGCAGATGTCGGCAGCGCCGTCCTCGATCAGCTCCTCGGCGATCCAGGCCTCGTTGATGCGGCCGACAGTAGCGACGGGGATGTTGACGTGCTTTTTGATCTCGCGCGAGCAAGCGGCGTGCGAGGCCTGCTGCGTGCCGGCGGCGGGAATCGCAGAGCCGCGCTTGATGGTGGTGCCGCCCGACACGTGAATCATGTCGACGCCAGCCTTCTCCAGGCGACGCGAGACGTAGATCATGTCGTTGAGGGTCAGGCCACCATCGGTGTACTCATCGCCCGAGATGCGGACGTCGATGATAAAGTCCTTACCGCAGCGCTCGCGAATCTCGGCGATGACCTCGAGCAAAAAGCGCATGCGGGCGTCGAGCGAGCCGCCGTACTCGTCGGTACGCTTGTTATAGAGCGGAGTCAAAAAGCCGCCGAGCATACCGTGGGCGTGTGCCGCATGGACCTCGACGCCATCGACGCCGGCCTTCTGCATACGCACGGCGGCGTCACCGAACTGATGCGTAAGTTCGTGAATCTCATCGACCGTGATGGGGCGCGGCGCCTCGCGGGCATAGGACGGGCCCACAAAGGACGGAGCAATCAGGCGCGGCGTGCCCGGAATGTTAAAGGCCATGTAGGCGGGGTGGAAGAGCTGTGGCATGATCTTGCAGCCATACTCGTGGACGGCCGCGGCGAGCTTTTCCCAGCCGGGGATAAACGTATCGTCGTAGCAGCACATGTCACCCGGCAGATAGGTATAGGTAGGCTCGACCGTCACGACCTCGGTGATGATGAGGCCCACGCCGCCCTTGGCACGGGCACGGTAATGATCGACCAAATCGTCGGTCACATAGCCATGATCGGCCAGGTTGGTGGACACCGGCGGCATAAAGACGCGGTTCTTGACCTCGGTCGTACCGACCTTGATCGGGCTAAAGAGCATCGGGTAGGCGGATGACTCCATACAGGCTTCCTTTCGTTTAAGCCGCTCGGCGGCACTTGCAGACACCCCTATCGTATCAGTACCCGCCGCATTCGCGCTCGCTCGCACTCCCCACCTTCAATCCCGACCCTCAAAAAAAGTTGCGGTGGAATACGGAGTAGATGAGGCTTTTAACAGCCAAAATAGTCCGTATTTCACCGCAACTGATGGGCGGGGTGGAATTGAGGGCTCAGATAGTCAGTCATGCCCTCATCCGCCACTCCCTCACCTACAGCGCGCCGTCCAGCATAAGGTTCACCTTGAGCACGTTGACCGTGGGCTCGCCGAAGACGCCGAGGAAACGGCCCTTGGTGCACTGGGCGATGATCTCGCGCACCTCGCCTTCGCTCTTGCCCGTGGCCTTCGCCAGGCGCGGGACCTGGTACTCGGCGGCATCGGGGGAGATCTCCGGGTCGAGGCCTGAGCCGGAACACGTCACCAGGTCGACGGGCACAGCGTCCATATCGGCATCGGGGTTGGAGGCGCGAATCTTCTCGACGCGCGCGTCCACAAGCTGCCGGTACTCCTCACTCGCCGGGGACAAATTGGACGGGGTGCCGTAGGCCATGAGCCCACCGTCCTCCCCCTCGACGATAGTCACGTTCTGGATGCGGCCCCACATGTGGTCCTCATCCTCGAAGTTCTGGCCGATCAGCTCGGAGCCCACGATCTTGTCGTCGACCGTAATGAGCGATCCGTTCGCCTGGTACGGGAACGCAACCTGGGCGATGCCGGTCACGACGAGCGTATAGCCCAGGCCGCAGACAACGGTAAACAGCGCGAACACGCCCAGTGCGCGCGATGCAACACCTTTGAACATACAAACCTCCACTTACATAATGCCGCAGAACGCGAGCAGCATGTCGATGAGCTTGATGAATACGAACGGGGCAACGATGCCGCCCAGACCCCACACGAGCAGGTTGTGGGTCAGCAGCTGTCCGGACGGGACCTCGCGGTACTTAACGCCCTTCAGCGCGGCCGGGATCAGCGCGACGATAACGAGCGCGTTATAGATGATGGCCGAAAGAACCGCGGACAGCGGGCTTGCCAGACCAAGGATGTTGAGCGCGCCAAGGCCCGGGTAGATCGGCGAGAACAGGGCCGGGATGATAGCGAAGTACTTCGCCATGTCGTTGGCCACCGAGAAGGTCGTGAGCGAACCGCGGGTCATGAGCAGCTGCTTGCCGATACGCACGACCTCGATGAGCTTGGTGGGGCTGGAGTCGAGGTCGACCATGTTGCCGGCCTCCTTGGCAGCCTGGGTGCCCGTGTTCATGGCCACGGCGACGTCGGCCTGGGCCAGAGCGGGCGCGTCGTTGGTGCCGTCACCGGTCATGGCGACCAGGTGCCCCTCACGCTGGAACTCGCGGATCTTCTCGAGCTTGCCTTCAGGGGTGGCCTCGGCCAGGAAGTCGTCAACGCCGGCCTCGGCGGCGATTGCCGCGGCGGTGAGCGGGTTGTCGCCCGTCACCATGATGGTCTTGATGCCCATCTTGCGCAGGTCGGCGAACTTCTCCTTAACGCCGGACTTGATGATGTCCTTGAGGTACACAACGCCCAGCACGCGACAGTTCTTGGTCACGACCAGCGGGGTGCCGCCGGCCTTGGCGATGCGCTCGACGGCCTCGTCGCACTCCTGGGAGAACACGCCGCCAGCTGCCTCCACATAGGTGCGCACGGAATCGGCAGCGCCCTTGCGGATCTCATTGCCCTCGTAGTTCACACCGGACATGCGCGTTGCCGCGGTGAAGGGGATGAACTCCATACCCTTATCCTCGAGCGTGCGACCGCGCAGACCGAACTGCTCCTTGGCGAGCACGACGATGGAACGACCCTCGGGGGTCTCGTCGGCCAGCGAGGAAAGCTGGGCGGCATCGGCCAGCTCCGCGGGATCGACGCCATCGACCGGGATGAACTCGGCGGCTTGGCGGTTACCCAGGGTGATGGTGCCGGTCTTGTCGAGCATGAGGATGTCGACGTCGCCGGCGGCCTCGATGGCGCGGCCGGACATGGCCAGCACGTTGGCCTCGTTCAGACGGCTCATGCCGGCGATGCCGATGGCGGACAGAAGGGCGCCGATGGTAGTGGGAGCCAGGCACACGAGCAGTGCCACGAGCGTGGTCACGGCCGTGGGGTTGACCATGTCGTTAAGACCGGCCGAGAAGCAGGAGTAACAATACAGGGCCAGCGTGACCAGGATAAAGACGATGGAGAGGGCCACCAGGAAGATCTCCAGAGCGATCTCGTTAGGGGTCTTCTTGCGCGCGGCACCCTCGACCATCGCGATCATCTTGTCCAGGAAGCTCTGGCCGGGCTCACTGGAGATCTTGACGATGATCCAATCGGACAGCACCGCGGTACCGCCGGTAACGGCAGAGCGGTCGCCGCCGGCCTCGCGGACCACGGGGGCGGACTCACCGGTGATGGCGGACTCGTCAACGGAGGCAGCGCCCTCGATGACGTCGCCATCGCCGGGAATCTGCTCGCCGGCGCGTACGATCACCAGGTCGCCGCGCGTAAGCTCGGTGCCGGGAACGACGGTGAAGTGTTCCTTGTCCTTAACGGACCCGATGCGATGGGCCTCGACATCCTTCTTGGCCGCACGCAGGGAATCGGCCTGAGCCTTACCGCGGCCCTCGGCAAGCGCCTCGGCGAAGTTCGAGAACAGGTCGGTGAGCCACAGGATGACCGCGATGGCGACCACATAGTAGGTGGGCACACCCGCGTCCTGCACACCGAAGATGGAAGCGACGGCCAGGACGGAGGTCATGACGGCGGAAAGCCACACCAGGAACATGACCGGGTTTTGAATCTGGACGCGAGGATCCAGTTTGGCAAACGAGTCGCGGACCGCGCGGCCCATCATGTCTTTTTGCATAGCCATAAATCTGCGCCCTCCTTTACGCAATCATCTGGAAGAACTCGGCAACGGGGCCAAGCGCCAGAGCCGGGAAGAAACTCAGGGCACCGATCAGCAGAACGATGAACACGAGCAGGAATACGAACATGCCGTTGGTGGTAGACAGGGTACCGGCGCTCTCGGCGACCTTACCCTTCTTGGCCAGCGAGCCGGCGATAGCCAGCGTACCGATGATGGGCATGAAGCGGGCGAACAGCATCTCGAGGCCGAGCATGACGTTGATCCAGGGAATGTTGCAGTTCATGCCTGCAAACGCCGATCCGTTGTTGCCGCCGCATGAGGTGAAGGCATACAGCGCCTCGGAGAAGCCGTGCGCGCCACCATTGTTGAGCTGGTCGGCAAGACCGGGCACCATGCAGGCGATGGCCGAGCACACCAGAATGGCAAACGGAGTTGCGAGACACAGAACCACCGCCCAGCGCATCTCGGTCGGCTCGATCTTCTTGCCCAGGAACTCGGGCGTGCGGCCAACCATAAGGCCGGCGATAAACACCGTGAGGATGGCGAAGCCGATCATGCCGTACAGGCCGCAGCCCACGCCGCCGAACACCACCTCGCCCAGTGCTATCTGGAGCATCTGGACAAACCCGCCGAGCGGGGTGTAGGAGTCGTGCATGGAGTTGACCGAGCCGTTGGAAGCAGCCGTCGTGAAAGCGGACCAGGTGGAAGAGGAGGCGATGCCAAAGCGGCTCTCCTTGCCCTCCATGTTGCCGCCCGCCTGGCCATCGGTCATCTCGATGTTGACCGCGCCGCCATCTGCCAGCTGCGGCGTACCCATATGCTCGTTAACGACGATGATGCCGGTAAAGACCACGAGCAGGATAAGCATCGCCGCGAAGATGGCCTTGCCCTGCCTGGCATTCTTGACACCGATGCCGAAGGTGAAGCAGCAGGCGACCGGAATCAGCAGCAGGCTGGTCATCTCGATGATGTTGGTGAAGGCACTGGGGTTCTCATACGGATGGGCGGAGTTCACGCCGAAGAAGCCGCCGCCGTTGGTGCCGGACTGCTTGATGGCGACCTGAGGAGCCGCGGGACCCTGGGGCAGGAACTGCTCGGTGACCACGCGCGCGCCCTCGACAACCTTGCCGTCGACCTTGACCGTGTCGCCCTCGATCTGGGCGCCGTCGATGACGCTCCAGCCGCCGTCTGCATTAGGCTGGACAGCGACGGGCTCTACGAGCTCAGCCTTCTGAGCCGGCTGGAAGTTGGAGATGACGCCACCAGCAGCCAGGCAGATGCCGAACACGAGGTTCAGCGGGATGAGCACATACAGGACGGTGCGGGTGAGGTCGACCCAGAAGGAACCCAGACCCTGATCCTTGACCTGACGGAAGCCGCGGATCAGCGCGAACATGACCGCGATACCGGTGCCAGCGGACAAGAAGTTTTGCACGGTGAGGCCCATGAACTGCACAAGATAGGACAGGGTGGTCTCACCGGAGTAGGACTGCCAGTTGGTGTTGGTTATGAAGGAAGCAGCCGTATTGAACGACAGGTCCCATGGCACACCCGGCAGGTGCTGGGGATTGCCTGGCAAGAAGGACTGAAGCGCCTGGAGTGCCACAAGAGCCACGAGGCCGATCCCCGAAAAGACCAGCACGCTCGCCAGATAGCGCCTACACCCCATCTGCTCTGCCGCGTCGATGCGAAGCAGACGATAGACGCCACGCTCCACAGGAGCAATCACAGGCGACAGAAACGTATGCTCACCATCCATGATATGGGCCATGAACCGACCGAGCGGAACGGCCAGGACGACGAGCACGGCAAAGTACAAGATGTACTGAATCGAAGCGCCCATAGTTTACGAATCACTCCTCATCAGAATGTAGATGTAATAGATAAGGAGTCCAATGCAGACGACTCCGATGATGGGAATGAGGATGTTCATTCACCGCCCCTTTCACGCGCGGTCCGATGCCTCGGACGCCTGCTCTCGCAAGCGCCTGGGGACAGTAAACGCTTCTAGGGATTAAAGAGGCGTGAGGGCTGGGGCTCACGACCTTAAGATGCCGTAAAGATGCAGGTAGAAAGCACTATTGCTGCTGCAGTGCGCCTATACTCGACCTCGCGAGCATACAGTGGCGTCCTCACCGCGTATGCACGCATGGACAACACTTCAGAAAGGTTACGCTATGCAGCGCGACGCATCGGACACTCGCGTCAATCCAGACCTCATCCTCAAGGCAATTGAGAAAGACGAGGTCGCCGATGACGCTCGAACCAGCCGGGGACACCTCAAGATTTTCTTTGGCTACGCTGCTGGCACGGGCAAAACCTATGCAATGCTTCAAGCCGCCCGCGCCGCCAAGCGGCGAGGTGTCGACGTCGTCGCGGGATACATCGAGCCGCACGAACGTCCGGCAACTGCCCATCTTGCACAAGGGCTTGAGAACGTGCCCTATAAACTCATCGAGTACAACGGCATTACGCTCAACGAGTTCGATCTAGATGCGGCTATCGAACGCGCCCCTCAGCTCATCCTCGTCGACGAGCTCGCCCATACGAATGCACCGGGGTCTCGCCACGACAAACGCTATCAAGACGTCGAGGAACTTCTACATGCGGGCATCGACGTCTATACGACCGTGAACGTTCAGCATATCGAGAGCCTAAACGACATGGTTGCATCCATCACCGGCGTTGTCGTGAGCGAACGAATCCCCGACCGTATCTTCGATGATGCCGACCAGGTCGAGCTCGTCGACATAGAGCCCGAAGACCTACTTGAGCGCCTTCGCGCCGGCCTCGTCTACCGTCCCGCACAAGCCGACCGAGCGCAACAGCATTTTTTTACCGTCGAGAACCTCACCGCACTACGAGAAATCGCGCTGCGCCGCTGCGCCGATCGCACCGGCCGCCTCACAGACGCCGCACGCGTGCTGGGAAACCGTGACTACTACACCAGGGAGCGTATCTTAGTCTGCGTCTCCCCGGCGCCGACCAATCCCCGCATCGTCCGTGCCGCCGCACGCATGGCGAAAGCGTTTCGCAGCGAGCTCGTCGCCCTGTTCGTAGAGAGCCCGCGCACGCAAGCCATGAGCGATGATGAGCGCGCCAAGCTTGCAGCCAATATCGCCCTAGCCGAGCAGCTCGGAGCGCATATGGAAACCGTCTATGGCGACGACGTCGCGTTTCAGATCTCCGAGTTCGCGCGCCTGTCGGGTATTTCGAAGATCGTCATGGGGCGCACGGGCGAGCACAGCAGCGTCCGTCAGGCTCTCTTCGGCCGCAAATCTCTCGTAGAACAGCTCATAACATTCGCCCCGAACCTCGACATTTACATCATTCCAGACCAGTCGACTCCGCCCTCCCGGCCCAAAGGACGCCGCCGTGCGCTCGCCCCGCAGCCGCCCAGCAGCCGAGACGTGCTTCGCACGCTGGCCCTCTCTCTTGTCGCCACGGCGATCGGCACGGCTTTCCGCCATCTGGGATTTGCCGATTCCAGCATCATATCCCTCTATATCCTCACGGCCCTGCTGACCGCCGTCACCACGACGGGGCGTATCTGCACGATCGTATCGAGCGTGCTCTCTGTAGTGCTTTACAACTTCTGCTTCGTCACGCCTCTGTTTTCGCTCGCCAGCTATGACCGAAGCTATCTGGTCACGTTCGGCATCATGTTCGCTACCGCTATGGTCGCCGGCGAGTTAACTGTGCGCATCGCCGACAACGCACGTACCTCCGCCGAGAACGCATTCAAAACGCGCGTACTCCTCGAAACGAACCAGCTCTTGCAGCAAGCCCATAGCGCGGAGGAGTGCGCCCGCGTCGCCATGAACCAACTCATCAAACTGCTAAAACTCGACGTGGTCTTCTACACCGCCGAACACGGCACGCTCGGCAAGACGCTCTATGAGTCCGCTGGCACCGAAAACCGATCCGCGTCGCTGTTCACCGACTACGAGCGCGCCGTTGCAACCTGGACCTACACCAACAACAAGCGCGCAGGCGCAAGCACGCGGACCCTGCCTGAGGCGCGCTGTCTCTACCTCGCGGTTCGCACCGGCGACAAGGTATTCGGTGTCATCGGCATCGACCTGGAGGGGCGCGAGATCGAAGCCTTCGAGCATTCGATCGTCCTATCTATCGTGGGTGAATGCGCCTTGGCGCTCGAAAGCGACCGGGCGGCGCAAGAGCGCGAAGAGGCTGCGGTCTTGGCGAAAAACGAGCAGCTGCGCGCCAACCTTTTGCGCTCCATCGGCCACGATTTGAGGACACCCCTCACGGCTATATCCGGATCTGCGGCAATCCTTCGGAAGAGCGACGAGAAGCTCAGCCTCGAACAACGCTGCGATCTTGCCGATGCCATCTACGACGACTCCCTCTGGCTTATCGATACCGTGGAGAACCTCCTCGCCATCACACGCGTCGAGGACGGCACCATTCGCCTCAACTTAACATCCGAGCTTATCGACGAGGTCATCGAGGCCGCCCTCAGCCATGTCGCCCAAGCATCGCATGGACGCGCCGTCACCATCGAGCACACTGACGACATCCTGCTGGTACGCATCGACGTCCATCTCATCATGCAGGTGCTTACGAATCTCATCATGAACGCCTTCAAATACACGCCCGAGGACTCGACTGTCACCATCAGCGCACGTCGCGAGGGTGCGTTCGTCGTGGTGGACGTCGCAGACGATGGGCCGGGTGTGGCAGACTGCGACAAGCCTCATATCTTTGAGCGCTTCTTCACCTCAAGCGATACGCGGCCCGTGGATTCACGCCGAAGCATCGGCCTTGGGCTGTCGCTCTGCCGCTCCATCGTGGAGGCGCATGGCGGCGTCATCGAGGTTCGCGACAACCACCCCCATGGGGCCGTCTTCCGTTTTACCCTGCCCGCCGAGGAGATTGAGATTCATGAATAATGCCGCTAAGCCACGCATCCTCCTGGTCGAAGATGACCTGACCGTTCAAAACCTCGTTTCGACCGCGCTTGACCTCCACGGCTATGTCGTGAGCAAGGTTTGCAACGGCCAGGCCGCCATCATGGATGCGGTGTCGCACGGCCCCAGCCTCATCATGCTCGACCTCGGCCTTCCCGACATTGACGGTATCGAGGTCATCACGAAGATCCGAAGCTGGTCGGCAGTCCCCATTATCGTCATTTCGGCGCGCACCGAAGATTCCGACAAGATTGCAGCACTTGACGCAGGGGCAGACGACTACCTCACCAAGCCCTTTTCTGTGGATGAGTTGCTCGCGCGCGTCCGTGCGAATTTGAGGCGCTCCTCGATGGCGTCGAGCGAGTCGACAGAAGCGAGCACGTTCGACAACGGTCCGCTGCATATCGACTACGCCGCGGGATACGCAACGAAAGACGGACGCGAGCTCTCGCTCACCCCAACCGAGTACAAATTGCTCGTCCTTCTGGCGAAAAACGTCGACAAGGTGCTCACCCACACCTTCATCACCCGCGAGATATGGGGCACGAGCTGGGACAGCGATCTGGCGAGCCTGCGCGTGTTCATGCGCACCCTGCGCAAGAAGATCGAGGCAGACCCCTCTCACCCCAAGATGATTCAGACGCACATGGGTGTCGGGTACCGCATGCAGCGTCTCTAGCCCACCCCACAAAAGTGAAAAACGCCCCGCGAACGGATGCTCGCGAGGCGCTTAGATGTCTGGGCCTTACTTGATACCGCGGCCCAAGTCTTCGGCGATTTTGTCGACGCCTTTCAGCGCGGCGCACGTCTTTTTGTTGGAGCAATGCCCCGTGCAAACGCCACCCTGAGCGCAGTCGGCGCAGGTGCCCTTGCGGTAGATGCGCACGCATACCGCGACAAACGCAACGCCGATAACAGCCAGTACAACAATATCGATAGGTGCCATAGCAAGCCTCCTCTAGTTAACCACCACTTACTTTACCCCATCCTCCACCTACCAAAAAGGGACAGGTTTATTTTGGTCGGTTTTATCTGCGGAAACGCCACATCTCCCCCACCAAAAAGCCCGAGTGTCGCTGGGACACCCGGGCTCGTGAAAAGGGGCTAATCCTTATTAGGACTTAAGCGGAAACTGCGGCGGAAGCAGTGTTGGTCTCGTCCTCGTCGGTCCATGCATGTTTGGGCATGGGGCGGAAGATCTGGAAGAGCATCGCAACCAGCAGCACAATGGCCACAATCGTCCAGATACCAAATTGTCCAAGAACAAGCAAGTTGTAGAACTGGTTGATGAACAGGCCGATCACCCAAGCGAAGGCGCACTCGTAACCGATGGCGATCGCAGTCCACTTGCCGGAATCCATCTGGTTGCGGATGGTGCCAATGGCGGCAAAGCACGGAGCGCACAGCAGGTTGAAGGCGCCGAAGGCAACGCAAGCGCCCATGGTGGGGAACATGCCGGCAAACGCGGTCCACAGGCTCGGGTCGGTCTCGCCCGCGTCGGCGACGGACAGCAGCGAGCCGGCGGTGGCGACGACGTTCTCCTTGGCGACGAGGCCAGAGACAGTCAGCGCGGTGGCCTGCCAGGTGCTAAAGCCGAGCGGGGCGAAGATCCAAGCGACCAGGTTGCCCAGCATGGCAAGCACGGAGTAGTCCATAAACTCCTCGGGGATGCCGTCCATCGCAGGCAGGAAGCCAAAGGAACCGTTATAGCTACCAAAGTTGGAGAGGAACCAAACGACGACGGTGGACGCGAAGATGACCGTGCCGGCTTTCTTGATAAAGGCCCAGCAGCGCTCCCACACGTGCAGCGCCCAGGAACGGATCGCCGGGAAGTGGTAGGCAGGAAGCTCCATGACAAACGGGGTCGGACGGCCGGCGAAGAGCTTGGTCTTCTTGAGCATGAGGCCCGAGGCGATGACGGCAAAGACGCCCAGGAAGTAGAAAAGCGGGCTGATCCATGCGGCCGTGGTGGAAGAATCGCCAATGATGGAGCCCATGAGCAGGGCGATGATCGGCAGCTTGGCGCCGCAGGGGATGAACGTGGTGGTCATGACCGTCATGCGGCGGTCCTTCTCGTTCTCGATGGTCTTGGTGGCCATGACGCCGGGGACGCCGCAGCCTGAGGACACGAGCATGGGGATGAACGACTTACCGGACAGGCCAAAGCGGCGGAACACGCGGTCCATGATAAAGGCGACGCGGGCCATGTAGCCGCAGTCCTCCAGGAAGGACAGCATCACGAACAGCAGGAACATCTGCGGCACAAAGCCGAAGATGGCGCCCAGGCCGCCAACGATACCGTCGCAGACCAGCGAATCGACCAGGCCACCGTCCTCGGTGCCACCCGCCACGAGGGCGTCGTGCACCATGGTGGTGATACCCGGGACATAGGGGCCGTACTGTGCCGGGTCGACCGAGTCGGCGTCGTCACCCGCGGCCTCGACAGCCTCATCGTAAGCATCGCGGCCCTGACCGAGCACATACCAACCGTCGGTGCCAAAGAGCTGATCGTTGGTGAAGTCGGTCACCGTTCCGCCCAGGGTGGAAACGGCGATGTAGTACACGCAGAACATGATGACCACAAAGATCGGCAGGCCCAGGATACGGTTGGTAACCACACGGTCGATCTTCTCGGAGGTGCTCATCTTGGCCGGGGCCTTGGTGAGGCACTCGTCGATGATGTGTGCGATCACGCCGTAGCGCTCACCGGTGATGATGGACTCGGCGTCATCGTCGCAGTCCTGCTCGCACTGGGCGACCAGCTGCTCCACGCGAGCGGCCTTCTCCTTGGTGAGGTTGATGAGCTTGCAGGCGTCCGCGTCGCGCTCAAACAGTTTGACGGTGTAGTAGCGACGCTTGTTGGCGGGAACGCTCGCCGGAAGGTTGTTCTCGATGTGCGTCAGAACGTCCTCGATGGAGGAGTCGAACTTGTGCTCCGGCACCTGGCCCTTGGAGGCAGCGGACTTTTTGACCTGCTCGAACAGCTCCGTGATGCCCTTGTTCTTAAGGGCCGAGATCATCATGACCGGGCAGCCGAGCTTCTTGGAGAGCTTGTCCGTGTCGATCTTGTCGCCGTTCTTCTCGACCAAGTCGGCCATGTTGAGGGCGACGACCACGGGCAGGCCGGTCTCGATGACCTGAAGCGCCAGGTACAGGTTGCGCTCGAGGTTGGTGGCGTCGACAACCTGGACGACCACATCGGGCTCGCCGCTCATGAGGTAATCGCGCGAGCACTGCTCCTCGGGGCTGTAGGGGGAAAGCGAGTAGATGCCGGGGAGGTCCGTGATGGTAACGTTCTTGTCGCTTAGGAGCTTGGCCTCCTTTTTCTCAACCGTGACGCCGGGCCAGTTGCCAACGTAGCCGTTGGCGCCGGTGATCAGGTTGAAAAGCGTGGTCTTGCCGCAGTTGGGGTTACCCGCCAGCGCGACATGGATCTGAGAATCCGCCATTCAATCCTTCTTCCTTGTGTGCCTGCGCTGCTTTCTCCGCGCAGGCTGGATAATGTGCTTCAAAGTTGCTGCATTAAGTTAGAAATACCTAACTTTATCTGCAGAAATATACGCCGCGAGCCCTACTGGACCTCGACGACAGCCGCCTCCTCCTTGCGGATGGAAAGCTCGTAGCCGCGCACGTTGATCTCGACCGGATCACCGAGCGGTGCAACCTTCACGACCTTGAACGAAGTGCCCTTGATGAGCCCCAGGTCCATAAGGTGGCGGCGAAGCGCACCCTCACCGTGAAGCTTGACGATGGTGGAGCTCTCGCCCACCTTAACGTCACCCAACGTCTTCATCCTCTTGTCCCCCTTTCGGTTTTTATGAAATGCTGCAGACTAACCGACGGTCATGATGTGCATGGCAACCTTGGAATCGATGCCAAAGCGTGCGCCCAGCACCGTGACGATGATATTGGCGCCACTCGAGCTCACCACGTGGATTTCGTTGCCCTCGACAAAGCCGAGGTCCTTGAGGTGGTGTTTCATGTCCTCATTGCCCTTTACACGAGACACGCGCACGGTTTCGCCCGCTTTTACCATCGAAAGCGGTATGGCCGGCATCTGCGGTCCGCAAGACATGAGTTGCTCCTAACGTCAGTTCGTCCTCAACATCGACGTGATAAAAGTTAACCACGTCTATGTTCGCTTTAGTAAACTAGCACGTGGTTAACTTTTTGGAAAGGGTCTCTATTCAGTTTTCGAAAAAGTTTCCTATATGAAACAAAGGCACCGCAAAGACCGTCTCTTTGCAGTGCCTATTGATACCAATTTATGCAACAGAGGGGACTGCCCCTTTGTCACATTGTTGAGGTTAAAGCGAGAGGTTTCTGATCGACGTGACGCAGGAGGCCTCATCCACGCCCGAAACGCGGAACACGACGTCTTCGCCACATTCGCCGCAGAGTGCCATGAGCCCTATAACGTCGCGGCCATCCGTGTGGCGATCGCCGATACTGACTGACACGTCGCTACGATGCTTGGCAATGATGTCATAGAGCAGCGCAACCGGGCGGGCATGTAATCCCAACGGATCTTTAATCGTCTTTGTAAACTCGACCATGTCCCCTCCCACGACATCGCACATTCGGCCGGCAAACCCAGCCACGTGGTAGTTATTGTACGTTACCGGCGCACCCCCGTCCCATAAAAAACGAGGGAAGGCACGCGTCCTTCCCTCGTTGCGGGCACTATATAGCCGCTCGCCTACATCAAGCGCAGGCTGACGTCCTTGAGTTGGGCGCCGGAAACGGCACTCGGGGCGCCCGACATGAGGTCGGAGCCGCTGGCCGTCTTGGGGAACGCCATGACGTCGCGGATGGAGTCGGAGCCGGTGAGCAGCATGCACACGCGGTCCAGGCCCAAAGCGAAACCGCCCATCGGGGGCGCACCAAACTTGAGCGCCTCCATGAGGAAGCCGAACTGCGACTCGGCGCGCTCCTCGGTAAAGCCCAGGAGCTTGAGCATGGACATCTGCATCTCGGCGTTGTGGATACGCATACCGCCGCCGCCGGCCTCAAAGCCGTCCATAACAAAGTCGTAGGTGCAGGAACCGGCTGCCAACGGGTCGGCCTCGATCTTGGCAATGTCGGTCTCGGTCGGCAGGGTAAAGGGCTGGTGCTCGGCAGCATAGGCCTTGCGATCCTCGTCCCAATGGAACAGCGGGAAGTTGACGACCCACAGGAAGTCGTGGCCCTCGCGCTTGATCTCGAGTGCGTTGGCCATGTGCGAACGCATGCCGCCCAGGATCTCGTCAGAGAGCAGGCGCGGGCCGGCGGCAAACATCACGAGGTCGCCAGGCTCGACGTCCATGCGCTCGCGCAGAGCCGCCATCTCCTCGTCCGAGAAGAACTTGACGATGGGGCTGTTGATGGAGCCGTCCTCGCGGAAGGCGATCCAGGCCAGGCCCTTGGCGCCAAACGTGGAGGCCACGCCGGCGAGCTTATCGATCTTGGCACGTGCCCAGGCACCGGCGCCCTTGGCGTTGATGGCCTTGACGACAGAGCCTTCCTCGTTTGCGGCGGTCGCAAAGACCTTGAACTTGGAGTTGGCAAAGATGTCGGTCAGGTCGACCAGGTGCATGCCATAGCGGGTATCGGGCTTGTCGGAGCCATAGGTGTCCATGGCCTCCCAGTAGTCCATGCGACGCAGCGGCGTGGGCATCTCGACACCCATGCGACCGAAGGCATCGGACAGGACTTCTTCGAGCGCGCTCATAACGTCGTTCTGGTCCACGAAGGACATCTCGATATCGACCTGAGTGAACTCGGGCTGACGGTCGGCACGCAGGTCCTCGTCGCGGAAGCACTTGGCAACCTGGTAGTAGCGCTCGACGCCACCGACCATAAGCAGCTGCTTCAGAAGCTGCGGGGACTGCGGCAGGGCGTAGAAGTTACCCGGCTGAATACGGCTGGGAACGATGAAGTCGCGAGCGCCCTCGGGCGTGGACTTAAACAGGGAGGGCGTCTCGACCTCCATGAACTCACGGTTGTGCAGCGCCTCGCGAATGGCAAAGGTAAAGTCGGAGCGCAGCTTGAGGTTGGCCATCATCTCGGGACGGCGGAGGTCCAGATAGCGATAGCGCAGGCGGGTGTCCTCGCTGGTCTCGATGCCGTCCTCGATCTGGAACGGCGGGGTGACGGACGTGTTGAGCACCTCGGCGTGGTCGGTCAGGACCTCGATCTCGCCGGTCGCGAGCTTGGTGTTGGTGGTCTCCTCGCCACGAGCGCGCACGACGCCGTGAATCTTGATGGGCCACTCGGGACGCATGGTCTCGGCGATCTTAAAGGCATCGCCGTCGGAGTGCTCGGGGTCGAAAGTGAGCTGCGTGATGCCCTCGCGGTCGCGAAGGTCGCAGAAGATAAGGCCGCCGTGGTCGCGGCGACGGCTCACCCAACCGGTGAGGGTGACCTCTTCGCCCACGTTCTCGAAGCGAAGCTCGCCGCAGGTACGGGTGTGCATGGAATGCTCGTCAATGGGACGGGTCTGGCTCATACCAGTGATCCTCCTTTATGGATCTGTGCCGCCCCGTGTCGTTCCGGGCGGCGTCGTACAGATTTGCCCAGCCTGCGTAAACCGCGCAGCCAGACATGGCGTTCTATCTTATCGCACCTGTGTCGATGTGCCGCGAAAAAGTAACTCTTGCCCAAAGACTTGACGGAGACGAAACAATTGACGCACCGTGGCCGTCGCCAAGGCGCGCCACGTGCGACAATGTGCCCCAATACAACTGCACTCGGAAAGGCCCGCCATGACTGCACGCCTCATCGTTATGGATATCGACTCCACACTCATCAACCAGGAGGTCATCGACCTGTTGGGCGAGGAGGCCGGCGTAGGCGAGCAAGTGGCGAAGATCACCGAGCGCGCCATGCGCGGCGAGCTCGACTTTAAGCAGGCGCTCGAGGAACGCGTGGGGCTGCTTGCCGGCTTGGACGAGAGCGTGTTCGAGCGCACCTTTGAGCGCGTGACGTTTACCCCCGGCGCGCTGGAGCTTGTGCGCTCGGCGCACAGCAAGGGCTGGAAGGTCGGCGTGGTAAGCGGCGGCTTTCACGAGGTCGCCGATAAGATCGTGGCCGCCGCGGGCATCGACTTTTGCCTCGCTAACCGCCTGGAAGTCGTGGACGGCAAGCTCACCGGCAAGCTGGCGGCAGACATCGTGACCAAGGAGTCCAAGCTCATCCAGCTGCTGGATTGGGCGGTTGAGTGCGGTGTCGACATGGCCCACACCGTCGCGATCGGCGACGGCGCCAACGACATCCCCATGATTCAGGCCGCGGGCACTGGCATCGCGTTTTGCGCCAAGCCCAAAACGCGCGAAGCCGCCCCGTTTGCCATCGACGAGCGCAACCTGATGCTCGCCATGGACATCATCCTGCGCGACTAGTCAGTTTGCCTCACAACTTCATCTAATCTGACATGTCAGATTTCCGAACAATTATGCTCTAATGTTCGGAAACAACCCTTCGCGTGCTAAACTTTTCTGCGTCGAAGGGAACTTATATGGACAAACGAGATCTTGAGCAATTGCTAAGTGACGTGGCAGACGGAAGCATTATGCCGGCCGATGCCCTCACGCGCATCCAGACGGCGCCAACCGCCGATCTGGGTTTTGCGCAGCTCGATCTTTCGCGCGGGGTGCGCCAGGGAGTCGGCGAGGTTGTCTACGGCGCCGGTAAAACCGCCGAGCAGATTGCCGCCATTATCGAAGCGCTGCACGATGCCGGCCAGGAGCGCATCCTGGTCACGCGCCTGGACGCCGAAAAGGCAGACCGCACCTCGGAGCTCCTCGACAACGGCATCGACCTGGGATATGTCCCGGACGCACAGCTCGCCCTCGTGGGAGGCAAGCCCTCCCCCACTGGCAACGGACGCATCGTCGTCGCCTGCGCCGGTACGAGCGACCTGCCCGTCGCCGAGGAAGCCGCATTGACGGCCGAGTTCTACGGCAACGAGGTCGACCGCCTCTACGACGTAGGCGTCGCCGGCCTGCACCGCCTGCTCGCACATGCCGAGGAACTTGCCCAGGCACAGGTGGTCATCGCCATCGCCGGCATGGAAGGCGCACTGGCGAGCGTTATCGGCGGTCTGGTGAGCTGTCCGGTCATCGCCGTTCCCACCAGCGTGGGCTACGGCGCAAGTTTTGGTGGCGTAGCCGCGCTGCTCGCCATGCTCAACTCCTGCGCCAGCGGCGTTTCGGTCGTCAATATCGACAACGGCTTTGGCGCCGCCTACCAGGCAAGTCTTATCAATCATCTGAGCGCTGGCACGCCCTGTGCCCGTTAAGGAGCATTCCATGTCCAACCATCAGCACACGCTTATCATCGACGGCACCTCGGGCATCAGCGGCGACATGACCGTCGCGGCCCTGCTCGACTTGGGCGCCAGCGAGGAGCACCTGCGCGAACAGCTCGCCACGCTGCCGGTCGACGGCTTTTCGATCTCCGTGACGCGCGTAAACAAGCATGGCATCGACGCCTGCGATTTCGACGTCCAGCTTGCAGAGGAGCTCGAGAACCACGACCACGATATGGCCTGGCTCTACGGCAACGAAACAGCTGTCGAGCACACGCACGAGCACGAGCACGGGCATGAGCATGAGCATCACCATCATGATCATGGCGGGCACGAACACGAGCACTGCCATGAGCACGACCATGAGGGCCACGCCCATGAGCACGAGGATCATCACCACACCCACCACCATCATCACCGCTCCCTGGCCGACGTCACCGAGATTATCGTCGGCTCTCAGCTGAGTGACGGCGCCAAGCGTCGCGCGCTCGCCATCTTTACCGCGCTCGCCGCCGCCGAGGCCAAGGCTCACGGCAAAACGCCCGACACCGTCATGTTCCACGAGGTGGGCGCCGTCGACTCCATCGTCGACGTCTGCTCTGTCGCCATCTGCCTCGATGACCTGGGCATTGAGGATATCGTGGTCGAGTCGCTTTCCGAGGGCCACGGCACCATCCACTGCGCCCACGGCCTCATGCCCATTCCCGTCCCCGCTGTCGTCAACCTGTGCCAGGCGGGCAATATCGCCCTCACGCCTGCACCGGTCGCCGGCGAGCTCGTGACGCCCACGGGCGCCGCCATCGTCGCCGCGCTGCGCACGTCCGACCAACTGCCCTCACGCTACCGCATCGAAGCCGTCGGCTACGGCGCCGGCAAGCGCCCCTACGAGGGTTGCTCCGGCACGCTCCGCTGTCTGCTCGTTCACGTGGATGCATAGCCATGGATGCCCGCAAAGAAAAAAGCCGCACTGCCATCGTTGCGGCGTTCTCCGAGCTGCTACGCGAAGAGGACTACGGCAAGATTACCGTCGGCGACATCATCGCGCGCGCTCACGTAGGCCGCGCGACATTCTACGGCCTCTTTAAGAGCAAAGACGACCTACTGTCCGAGCTCGTGAGCGACATCTGCACCCATGCCCTCGACGACGATGGCACACCGCTCGACGACCCACTCGTGCAGATCGAGCATATTCTCAACAATCTCTGGGAGCGTCGCCAGGGCGTCCGAGCCCTCGTAGCCGGCGCCGGCTCACGCGTCTTCGCCGACTGTTTACGCAAGACCATCATGTCACGAGCAGCCGAAACCGTCCCCGCCGACCCCACGGGCCCCGCTGGCACCATGGACCGCAGTTTCTTACTACACCACATAGCCTCAAGCTTCGTAGGAATGGTCCAATGGTGGGCCTGGCACAACTTCGAAGCCCCAAAAGAGGACGTAGCCAAAGACTACCTATCAGCCATAAAACCCCTCTTCAACTAAGTAAGAAGCTCATCCCAAAGCATCGCCCCAACCCAGGCCGCCACGCATCCCAAAGTGTCACTCGCACCTCAAAGCGCCTAACAACAAAGTGCCCACCACATCCAAATTCAGATATATATGTTGGTTGCTTGTTCGAACGCAACTGGATTCCCGCAGGGTCCGGCATAGGTTAACTTTCCGCCGCACTCCGCAGGACGCAAGAAGCTCCCGCCGCACGAAGTGCGCAGCGGGAGCTTCTTGCATGTCCGAGGACGCGGCGGAAAGTTAACCTATGCCGGACCCGGGCGTTATATCAATTGTTTTGGACTAGAACATGCCCAAGAAACCATGCACAAACAGCGCGGCCAGAGCGGCACCGATAAACGGTGCGATGCCAGGAACGAGCAGGCCGTACTTCCAGTTGTTGTCAGCCTTGTTCTTGATCGGCAGCACCTGATAGGCCATGCGAGGACCAAGGTCACGGGCCTGGTTCATGGCGAAGCCGGTGATGCCGCCCATGCCCATGCCAACGGCCCAAACGATCAGGCCGACGCAGATGGCGAGCATCAGGACGTTCTCGCCAGCACGGTTAGCAGCAGCAAGGATGGCGCTGATGAACACAAAGGTGCAGATAGCCTCGCAGAAGAAATTACGGGCATAGTTGGTGCCCTCGGTGGTGGGGTTGGTCGAGAAGATGTTGCGCTGGGCAATGGGGTCGACGACGCCGTCGGAAGCCTTGAACTCATCGGCATACATCAACCACGCGATCACGGCACCCGCAAAGCCGCCGAGCATATCGGCAATCATGAAGGGAATGCAGCTGCTCCACGGCACCAGGCCTACGATGCACTGGGCAAGCACCATGGCGGGGTTCATGCACACGGCGCCGCCAAAGATAAACAGAGCGACCGAGATGCCAAAAGACCAGGTGGTGATGGCAAACATGTGGCCGGAGCCCTGATACTTGGTGCCCTTGAGCACCGTATCGCAGTGCACGCCCACGCCAAAGATGATCATGAGGGCAGTTGCGCCGAATTCGCAGAGGAGTTTGGTAAGCATAAAACCTTATCTTTCTTGTCGGTTAAAAACGATTCGTTTAGGCCGCGCACTAGTGCTGCGCGACGACAACGCCCAGGCCATCGGGAATAACGGCAACCTTGGCATCGGCACCCTTCATCTCAAAGGCGAGCTTGAGCGCCTCCTCGATAGTGTTGACCGGCGTCATGTGCATATCCTTGAGCATCTGGTGATCGCACAGGTCGGTGACCATAATCACAGGGTGATGCGCCAGGATGCGGGCGAAGATCTGGCTCGTCCACTGGTCGGGCAGGGTCTCGTCCTTAGGACGGTCGATGCAGGCGCGCTCAAACTCCGCAGGATCGTTGTCAGCGATGTTGTGATAGAAGCCCTCGCCACCGTGACCGTCGGCACAACCGGCGACATCGATGATCACGCCGCCCTCGGGAAGCGTGGCCTCGGCAGAGCACATGCCCTTCACGGCCTGGTAGATGTTCTGGTCGAGCGGGTAGCCGCCGTTGGTGGTAATGGCGATCTCGCACTCGACGGGCTCAACGCCGGCAAGGCTCTTCACGAACTCGCAGCCAGCCTCGTGCGCCTTGTGGATGTCGCCGGCAAAGGAGCCGATGACCTCGTGCTTGCCGTTGAGCACCACGTTGAGCACAAAGGCAAGGTGAGCCATCTCGGCAGCGGCAAACATGTCCTCGCTCACGTGGTTGTGGCACAGGTTGCCGGCACGCGAATGGGAATCGTTCACAAACTGACCGTTGTGGTTGTACATGATGGTCTTGTAGCTGGCGATACCAGGCAGGACGGACTTGCGGCTACCAGAGAAACCTGCAAAGAAGTGCGGCTCAATAAAGCCCTCGGCAAGCAGCAGATCGCAATCGGCGGCAATCTTGTTGATGATGCACTCGCCACCAGAAGGCAGGGTGCCAATCTTTTTCATCATGCTGTCATCAGTCGCAACGTGCATAACGATTTCCTCGTTAGCAACGATCTCCTCGCCGTACTTGTTGACGAGCTCCTCGTGCGTCGACGGACGGTGCATACCCGTAGCAACCAAAATACGCACGCGAGCCTCGGGCGCAGCGGAATGGATGTGATGCAGCAGAATAGGCATCGTTACACGCGAGGGAACGGGACGCGTATGGTCGGAGCTAATGATGACAATATCCTTCTTGCCAGCACAAAGCTCCTCGAGCGAAGGCGAGCCATAAGGGTTGGCAAGCGACTCCTCTACCAGCTCTTCCTGCGATTTCGTGGTCTTAAACTCGTTTTGATGACCCTCCATCACACCAGCGAAGTTCTTATCCTCGAGCTCCAAATGCAACGTCTTGTGGTCAAACGGCAGTTCACATTCAAACAATGACGAGCGCCCTCTTCCTTTCAACTGACACACTAGATAAACCGTTGGAAGGATACGCCGCTCACCGAAAAACACCACCGTCCACCGACTCATTAACACAACGTTCATATTTGGCCCACAACAAAACGGCCGCGATCCCAAACGGGACCGCAGCCGCCTGTAAAAGACACTATGGGCAGGATGGTCAACGCAATGCCGAGACGAACGTCCACCCCGATGGCATGCGCGCGTAAGTCATCTTGCATAAATACGTCAACTAATTGCATATAATGGCGCATGGATTTCTAGCCGTAACAGGGTAGTACCCTCCGGAGCGTGCATTTTTGCGAGTATTCAGCATCGCGGGATAAGATTTTGGTGTCAAAAGTCTTTCAAAAGGTAGATAGTCCTCATGACTCGTCCCATCTGGATAGCATGCGGCGAGAAACCAGCCGTATACGGGCATCGCCAAGGCCCAATTGTCGTGCAAAAGCATCAACAAAGGCAGCGAAAGCCGGCTATGGCCTTATGCATCAATCTTTGGCTGCTGAGAACTCCGTTTTTTGCACGTCGCCCCAAGCACCACCCTCACCCAGCGGCTGATCCGCCAAAGGTCGGACATCGCAGGGCCCGCCATAGGTTTACTTTTAGGCACACTCCACAGGACGCAAGAAGCCCTCGCCGCACTCCACATTAGGCGCGAAGCGCACTTTATTTTCATCAGCTTTAATCCCTGAAGACCGAGGAAGAAGGGGCCCGATGGGTCTCCCCCTGAATGCATTCCGCAGCACGAAGCCCTTTCCAAACGCGCGAAGCGCGCCTTTATTTCCCCAGCAAGTAATCCACCGAAGACCGGACATCGTAGGGGCCGCCGTTTGTTTTCTTTCCGGCGCATTCCGCAGGACGCAAGAAGCCCTCGCCGCACGAAGTGCGCAGCGAGGGCTTCTT
>UQHV01000007.1 GCA_900540895.1 uncultured Collinsella sp.
CACACGTTGGACGACGAGCCACCCATGACGGAACGCAGCCACCAATTGTACCGATTTCCGTTGAGACGGTGCGCCGTGTCGCGGAACAGGTCGAACTGGCAGTCGAAGCCGACGCTGTAGCCCTTGGTGCCCCACACCGGGCAGCCGTACACCTCCATCTCGGACAGCGAGAACACCTTGCCGATATCCTGCCAGCTCCACGAGTTGGAGTCGTTGAGCGCGCCGCTGGCGCTGTAACGCTCCTCAAGCAGGACGCGCTGGGTCAGCAGGTACTTGGTCAGGCTCTCGGGCAGGCACGCCTCGAAGGCCGTCTCCCACGCCTTGAGGTTGCTGTTGGGGTAGGGGCATTTCTGGTCGGCGGTGCCCTGGTTCGTGTTGGTCGTGTTCCACATCAGGAAGCTGTCGTTGGCAACGCCGGTCACGGTCTTGGCCACGGCGATGGGCGCGGAGGCCACGAAGGCGATGTGGTGGCCCTTGCTGTTGTCGCCGCAATAAAGATACGGGTCGATGTGGGCCAGCAGGAAGCGCACGGACTGCTGGGCCGCGACGGCGGATGCGCTCACGAGGGGCACGTCGATGTAGTCCCCGACGCGAAGGCCCGCGAAGTTGCCGACCGCCGCTCGCTTGTGCAGCGCGTCGTACACGCTGCCGCTGCCGATCTCTCCCGCCAAGATGGTGGCGATGTTCTGCCCGCCGTACTTGCCGATTTGGCCCTGGCGGTTGTACTCGGCGTTGTTGAGCGCCGTCTGCGCGTTGCTGCGCGCGGTATCGTCGATGACGTTGAGCGACTGGCCGCCGACGACCAGTGTCTTTGCATTTGCCATTTATCCTCCTTAGGCAAGGGTTACCGTGCTGCCCGAGACCGAGCACGTGCCGCCGAACGACACCGTGTCGCCGGACACCGACGCCTTGGATGCCGGGCAGTAGACGGTCCCGTCCATGTAGATGAACTTCCCCGTCGCGTCGGCGAGCATCGTCGCGAGCTGGCCGTTCTGACGGCGCAGCTCCGCGATATCGGATTCGCCGCCGGCGCCCTGCGCCACCGAGTTCGCGATCTGCAGCGCCTGGTTCGCGGCGGCCTCGGCATGAGACGCCGCGCCGTTGGCCGCGGCGGCCGCATTGCTCGCCAGCGCAGTCGAGGCGCTTGCGGTATCGTTCGCGGCATTCGCCTTCTGAACGGCGGCGTTGGCGTTCTCGGTGGCAGTCGAGCACTTCGCGGCGGCCGTTCTGGCAGCTCCGGCGGCGACGTTGGCGTCATATGCCTGAGTCTTTGCGGTGCCTGCGGCGCTGCTCGCCAGCAACGCGGCGCTCTCGGCCCTCTTTCGCGCCGCCTCGACTTCGTCGTAGTTTGCCGGGCGGAACAGGTAGGTGGTGATGCTACCGTCGCTCTCCGTCACGTCGAGGCCGTCGATATAGTCGTCCTCCCCGACCTTCACCTCGTAGACGGCGGACCCGTCGCTGTTGTTGGCCATGCGGCTTCCCTTCCGCGGGCCTGCGCCCGCACGATAATCAAGCGATGATCCCGATCGCCGTCCAGAGCGGCGGCGACCCGATGAGGATGGCGCGCTGACCGGGCGCCGCGCCCCGACAGGACGTCGTCATGCAGATGCCGGCGACAACCGAGCCCCCGATGCGCACGTCGACGGTCCTGGAGTCCGCCGCGACGACGGTGCCGTAGGCGATCGAGACGCCGGGCGCCGAAGGGCCGGCGACGATATCGGCAAGGTCCGCGGCCAGGGACGGCATGGCGCTCACGAGGCATCACCCCTCATGTACATGCGGAGCTCGATCCTCATGGGGCATCCCATCGAGAGCTCGAGGTCCATCTTCCGGATGCAGGCGCGGGCGAGCTCGATCCCGACAGACGGCAGCCTGATGGCGCACGCCGAGTAGACGTCCGCCGACGGGTTGAAGATCGCCGTGATGATCGGGCGGCGGATGACCGAGCACTCGGTGGCGAGCAGGCTCGCCGCCTTCTCGTTCGCAGCCTCGACCGCGAACTGCGTTGCCACAACGCCCTCCTCGACCTTGACCTGCGCTACGTCGATGTACGATCCGGTCGGCGCGCTAGCGGCAAGGTAGATGTAGCCCGCGCTGTATTCCTCGGACTTGGCCGGGGTGGCCGTGAGCGACAGCCTCGTCCAGCCTGGCCCGATGGCGACCGTCGCGGTCTCTCCCCCGTCGTCCTCGCGCCAGATTGGCTGGACCCTCACCTGCACCCTCTGCGACGCGTAGAGGTAAACGGACTCGGTGTACGGCTGGCCCTTCTTGAGGAATATCTTGTCCTGGGCGATGCCGATCTCGCCGGAGCCCGACCCCTTCGTGATGCGGATCGCCTGGCTGATGCCGCCGATCGGGCACCCGGAAACGCCGACGGTCTCGATGGTCCCCCCGCCGCCGCTGCACCTGAAGGTCGCGCTGTCGTGGGTGCCGTCTCCGGCGAGCGGGTAGGAGCCGCCGGCGATGACGCTCTCCCCTGACGGGAGGTCGCTGTACTGGTACCGCTTCACGATGCGGCGGCCCGTGGAGACGGTCGACCACTCGCTCTGCGGGCTGTCGTCCGAGGCCGTTCCCCTGACGCTCTCGCCCTGGGTAGCGAAGTCGACGTGCACCACGTTCACCGCGTCGAAGTCGTCCTGCTCGTCGGTGAGGTCGGGAAGCACCCGGCAGTCCTCGCCCTCTGAGAAGGTGTGGTCGATCGGCCTCGCCGCCGGTTCCAGGTAACGCCTGAACAGCACGCGCCCGTAGGCATCGGTCGACGCGCTCCTGAATCCTGCAGCGGAGAGCAGCCTATTGACCGCGCCCAGCTTGTTGTCCGGCGTGTCCGCCGTGGCGGCGATCCCGAAGACCCATGCCGTCGACAGCGTGTAGTCGCTCGGCTCCGCGATCACCTCGAGCCCGCACCCCTCCGCGATCGCCTTGGCCGCGGAGACCGCGTTTGCGCCGGCCGGCACGGTGTACGGCTCGTCGAAGTCGTCCTTCGCGAGGTCGTGGAGTCTGCCGTAGAGCGTCGCGATGCCGGTCGCCACCTCGCCGCTCACCGTGCGGGACGGCGTCGAGCACTCGAAGGTCCCCAGGCACACGGTGCGCGACGCGCCCGAGATCGGGTCCTCCGCGTCGAGGTAGATGCGCACGAAGTCGTTGCCCATGTCGAGCCTGCCGACGTAGTCCAGCGATGCGGACTCATAGGTGTCCGTGTCCTGGTTGCGGCTGATGCTCCCGCCGGTGAAGCACTCGATGGCGCCGGCCTCCAGGCCGGTCGACCGCGAAACGCGGGCGTACCGGTAGGAGGTCCTGAACGACGCGAGCCAGATATCATCCGACACCGTTGGGCTCCCTCCATCGCTCCCTCTTCGTCGATACGGACACCCTGTAGTCCTCAGGCGCGCACCTGGTGAGCGTCCCCGTGACGGCGGCGAAGCCGCGGTCGCCCAGATGGGGTCGCACCCAGGCGCTTCCGTAGCGGCCGAACAGGCCGCGGACGCGCAGGTAGTCGTCCTCCTCGATCGTGAACTCCATCGACTCCTTCATCGAGAGGTTGCCGCTCTCGAACCCCATGGGCAGGCCGCCGCCGACGAAGTGGAACTGGTCGCGCTCGCGCTCGGGGCTCGCCGAGTACTGCGGCGGGCCGCCCATGTTCCTGTCGCCCACGACGACCTCGGAGGCGTCCGGCCCGAAGTTGAGGGCGAACCCGTCGCACGGGCACACGGTCCCCACCTCGGTCGTCGAGGTGGTTCCGGAGGCCGCGTAGCCGCGCGCGACGTAGGAGAACCCGACGTTGAGCGGCGGCAGGCGGTCGATGACGCTCTGCCCGGACTTGAGGCCGCTCGCGAGCAGGAGCCTCGAGCCGTCCGCGAGCACGCGCTCGATATCGAACGAGGCGCACGGCGGGAGGCTGTGGACGGTTGCGCGCGTCCCCTTTATGGACATGCCGCCCCTGATGCGGATGTTGCCCTCGGGCGTCATGGCCATGGGGCCGCGCAGCTTGTGGTCCCTGACGGAGAACTCCGAGATGCCGTCGCGCACCGTGACGACGGCTGCGAGCGCGTCGCTGTAGGAGACGTTGACGATGGGCGTGGCGGGCACGAGCCAGTCGGTCGAGAACGAGCGGGTGACGGTCGTGGACAGGCTCGAGCCGCCGCGGACGGTGAGCTCGAGGACGTACGCGGACCTGTTCTCCAGGCCGGAGGCGATCTCGTGCGACCGCGCGCCCGCGGCGACCGATGTGTCGATGACCGCGGAGCCGCCGCGCAGCAGCCTCAGGCGCTGGTAGGTGATGCCGGTCTCGTCGACAGCGGTCCAGGCGGCGCGCAGCGGGAGCTCGACGACGGCCTCGCCGTCCTCCGCGGGGGTCGTGAAGAACGCCTGCGGCGGGTCGGCGACCCTGAACACCGCGTACTCCGACCACGCTCCCCATGAGGGGTCGGCGCCCTTGGTGCGGACGCGTAGCCGGTAGGTGCCCTTCGCGGACAGGGTCAGGGATGTCGTCGACGCGGGCCCGGTGATGTGGTGCGGGACGGTCTTGCCATCGGGCCCGACCAGCTCAATCTGCGCCGCCGTCTGGGCTGTCCCGTCGGGGTGGTTCCGCGTCCAGCCGATGGTCGCCGTCGACCCAGTCGGGTAGGCGGGGTCGACCCCGGAGACGGCGGGCGCGTACGGCGGGCAGATCGTCGCCACTGCGTTGGATGCCGTCCACGCGGAGAAGACGGTGTCCCCCGCGCCCGCCACGGGCTCCTCGCGGTAGGTGCGGACCTCGTAGACGACCTTCTCTCCCGCCACGGCAGACGGGTCGGTCATGGTCCAGACGCCCGGCTCCTGTCTGTCGGCGGTAAGGGCGCGGGGCTTGTAGGTCCTGCCGCCGTCGGAGGTCGCGCGGACATCGAAGCCGCTAATCCAGAACGGGATATCGGGACCCCTAACGACCAGCGAGACCTCGCCGTCGCCGGAGCGCGATAGCGAGACCGATGCCGGTGGGGAGGGCGTCTTGTAGACGCGCACGGAGCTCGTTCTCTCCGACGTGCCGCCTCGCCAGCGCGCCCTTACGTCGTAGTCGTAGTAATTGTTTGCCGATGTCGACGTGTCGCGCCAGTTGGAGATCGTGACGCTGTTGTAGGGGTTCTCGGTGTCGCCGCCGTTGGTATGGCGGTAGACGTTGATGCCGTCGTAGTACTTCCTAGCATCGTCGTCCGGGTGGTTGACCCACTCGAGCTCGGTTGTCCCGTCGGTCGAGCGCGTGACCCTGAGGTCGGTCGGGGCCGCGGGCTCGTATGCCGGGACCTTGCCGATCCTGGCGCCCTCGCCGCAGGAGGTCGTCGCGCCGACCCCGCCGTAGCCGTTGACTGCCACGGACTCGGTGTACGCCTCGACCCAGACGTCGTAGTCGTTGTCCTTGCGTTCCGCGTCGGTGTACCCACTGACGGTGACGGCGCGCTTCCAGGAGGAGGTCGTGTAGCCGTCGCCCGACGCGCGCCAGACGCCGCCGACCTTGACGTGCAGGCGCACGCCGTAGTAGTACCAGTCTCCGAAGTCGACGGTGGCGGTCCAGTAGATGCGGGCCGTGGTGTCGTTCACGTTCGACACGGACGTGGAGAGGTTGACGGTGTAGTACGTCACGCCTCCCCTGGTCGTCTGCGCTGATGCCATCTGCTACCCCCTTCCGGTCCTGACGGTCCTCTTGAGTTCGGAGACCAGCGCCCTGAGCGCCTCCGCGACGCGCTCGTCGACCTCGAGGGCCGACCCGTCGAGGTAGATGTTGTAGACGTCGCCGCGCTGGCCCCCGAGCTTTGCCATCTGCTCGGCGATGGTCGCCGCGAACGGCTCCGAGTACTTTCGGTTGGTAAGCGGCACGATTGCCTCGGCGCCGTCCTCGCCCACCCAGTCGAGCGGGTAGCCGGTCACCGGCGCGTCGACGATGGCTCCGTGCGCGTGCATGCGGATGCCGCCATCGGCGTGCCGTATGCCGCCTGCGGCCTTCTCGTTGCGCGTCCTGTTGACGGTCACGTAGGTCGTGGTGATCGTCGCCGACCTTGAGTGGAACGGCTCGTTCATCACCGCCTGCATCGCAGACTGGCACTTCGGCAGCGTCCCGTAGCTCGCCTTGGCGGTCATCTCCTTGCTCTTGAGCTTGGTGCCGTTGAGCTTGTCCACCGAGGTCTGCGCCCTGTCGACTTCCTTCTTGTCGACCTTTGTCTTGGCGCTCTTGGACTGGAGAGCCGTGCCGTTCCAAGTCACGAGGTTGCCCTGGGCGTCGCGCAGGTCGCCGACGCTCACGTCGACGACGCCGTTCTTGTCCATCAGCTGCGAGCCGTTCCAGGTGTAAACGTTGCCCTGGGCGTCCATGAGCTGGGCCTGGTTGACGGTAACGTTGCCGTTCTTGTCGACGATGGGCTGCGCGTTGTAGTTCTGGACGGCCCACACCATCTGGTCGATGTTGCCGTTGAAGTTGCCGGCGAGCGCGGCGAGGTTGGCGGAGCCGATGCTGTTGAGCGTCTCGGTCGACACGCCGGCGGCGGCGCAGGCGTCCGAGAACGCGCCGAAGTCGATGTTCTCCTTCGAGAACGCCTTCTTGAACTTGCCGCCCATGTCCTCGAGCGCGGCCTGGATCTGGCTCGCGGCGCGGACCGTCGAGGCGGCGCCCTCGTCCATCGATACGCCCCACCCGTCGAGGTCGTCGACGATGGAGCGGGCGGTACCGTCGTAGTCCTGAGCCAGCTTGGCGAGCTGGTCGTCGCTGAGGCTCGCCAGTTGCTCGGTGTCGACGCCGAGCTGCGTGAGAGAGCCGGAGACGGCGGACAGGGTCTCGCCGTTGGCCGAGAGCTGCGCCTGGAAGAGCGTCAGCTGCGCCTGGGCGAAGTGCTCGAAGGTGCTGCCGGCCTCCTGCGAGGTCAGCGCGGCGTCTCCGAGCTTGCCGTTGAGCACGTCGATGCTCTCCGAGGCGGAGTCGAACTGCTTCTTCGCCTCGTTGTACTCCCTGCCGACCTTTTCGGTGCAGGCGAGCGCCTCGAGCTCGCCCTTGGTGAGCTCCGGGTAGGTCTTGGCGAGTTCCTTCAGGCGGTCCTGGTAGGGCTTCGTCTTGGAGGCGAGCGTGTTTGCCGCCTCGGACTGCGCCTGGTACGCCTCGGTGAGGTTCGCCGTGAGGGCGCTCACCTCGGCGTCTTTCTTCTTGGATGCGACGAGCTCGTCGATGGACTGCTTGAGGTTCTTGACGTTGCCGTCCGCGTCGACGTACTGCCCGTTCGCCACGTCCTGCGCCGAGATGTTGAGCCCGAGCTGGTCGTTGAGCAGCTGCAGCGCCCACGTGAGCCTGCCCTGGGCGTCGGTGGACAGGTCGGTCTTGCCGGCATAGTTGTCGATGATCTGCTGCGCGGTGTTGAGCTGCGCGATCTGCGACTCGGCGGCCCTCGTGTTCTCGTTCATGGCGTCGACGTGCTTGCCGATCGACTCGGCGAGCTCGTCGACGGACATGGCGGATAAGCTGGACTTCTTGCCTACATTCTCGACCCTGCCGGCGTAGGAATCGAGCGCCACGGTGTTTGAGGCCGCGTCGACCAGGCCGGTCGTGGCCTTGTTGAGCGCGTCCGTGCGGGCCTGCCACTCGACCTGTTTCTCGATGAGTATGCCGATGCCGGCGGCCGCGACGGTGCAGCCGATCGCGACCGGATTGAAGCCGATGCCCACCGCCTCGAGCGACTCGGCGAATGTTCCGGCGCCCCCGCGAGCGAGTTTGAACGCCTCGGTGGCCTTGCCCACGCCGCTCGCGACGCCGGAGAGGACGGGCACCGCCTTCTGCCACGCCGCGATGCCCGCCGCGCCCGAGACGATCTCGGGCGCCAGGCCCTTGAACCCGCCGTAGAGCTGCTTGACCAGGGGCATCGATGCGGAGACTCCGCCGTTGACGACCTTGAAGAAGCCGTTCACGGCGCCCTTCGCGTCGTCGAGCACCCCGGCGATGTTGTTTCTGCCGATCGCCTCGAACGTCCCGGTGACGCCCTTGGTCACGGAGTTCGACATGTTCTGGATGCTCGTCTGGACGCCGCCGGCCGCGGTCTCGGCCTGGTCCTTGAAGGACGCGAAGCTCGCGCCGCCCTGCGTATCGAGCTCGACCATCTTGTCCATGAGCTGGTCGAGCGTGATGGTCGGGTCCTTGCCCCTGCCACCGAGCGCTGCGTACAGGTCGTTGGCGTTTGCCGTGGGGCCGAGCATGGATTTCGCCAGCTGGTCCATCTGGCCAGGCGCGGCCGTCGTAAGCGAGCGCCAGTCCTCCATCTCGGGCTTGCCCTTGGAGAGGATCTGGCGGAACTGCTCCATCGCCGCCGCGCACAGCTGGGTCGAGCTGCCCGAGGCGATGAGCATGTCGTTGAGCGCGAGTCCGACGTCGGTGGCCTTGTCGAGGTCGCCGACCGTGGCGGTGATGCCCTGGACGACCGAGACCATGTCGTCGAGCCTGGTGGGCAGGGTCGACAGGCGGTCGGACATCTTGCCGATAGACGCGTTGGCGGAATCGGCGGAGTACCCGAGGGACCGCATGACCTTCGGGTAGTTGTTAAGCGTGTCGAAGCGGCTGATCGCCGACCCGACATGGGACGAGATGGAGTCCATGGCCTTCGACGTGAGCGTCGAGAAGGCGCCTATCATCGCGCCGGAGCCGGCCAGCCCCTTCCCGAACCCGGAGCCCGTGCTCTTGCCGAGGCTGGAGCCGGACTTGCTCGCCTGCCCCTCGCACTTGCCGAGCGCGGACTCGACCGACTTGGTAAGGTTGTCGAACCTGGGGACGATCAGCAGGTCCGCGCGTCCGATCTCAGCCATCCGTCACCTCCACCCACTCGGTGTTCTCGATGCGGGCACGAACCGACGCCGCGCGCTCTACCGCGGCGCCGGCGGCGGCCACGTCCCGCGGGCGGGGCACCCTCGGGGCTTCCGATGCCTTGCCGCCGCACAGCGCGGTCGCCGCCGCGTAGACGCTGTCCACGACGTCCGCCGTCAGGTGCTGCTCCTGGGTCCAGCTGCGCTCCGGGTGGAGGGCCGCCACGGTGAGCGACCCGTCCGGCAGCGTCCTCACGAGGTCGTACGCCTCGGCGGCGCCGACCTCGTCGTAGCAACAGCCGTAGAAGACCCTGAAGTCGTGCCTGAGCAGGGGCAGGTGGCGTTCCTCAAGGTCGGCGAGCTCTAGAAGTTTTTTAGTTCGGCCGAGTAGAGCAGCTTGTTGTAGGCGTAGCCCAGCGCATCGTCGTCCTGCGTGCCGTCGTCCTCGGTCACGGCCTCCATGAGGCTCGCGTACTGCTCGTCGCCGAGGAGGAAGCGGAACGCCCCGTCGAGCTCCTCGGTCGTGCGGTCCTCCTTGTTCATGGCGTCGATGAAGCGGCGGTCGTGCGCTCGCTTGACGGGAATGCTCATGGCGATGCCGAGAACGGTCAGCTCGGCGCAGCGTCCTCGCTTCTGCTCGATGAGCTTCGCCTTGTCGGCCGCCGTCTGCGCGGCGGCGGTCGTGAAGCCGAGGACCTTGGCGTATGCCTCGAGCTCGCCCTCGTCCATCATTGCCAGGTAGTCCTTGTTCATCTTTCCTCCCAGATAAAGGGCCGCCCCGGCAAAACCGGGGCGGCGTTTTCGTTATGGCCCTGTCTACGCGGCGGGCTTAGCGCGGTAGATGTCGAACAGCGGCTTGTCCGCGGTCTTGAGGACCGTGAAGGTGAAGCCGTACTGGACCAGTCCGCCGGGCTTGTGCTCGACGTCGTCGTAGGAGTCGATGGAGACGCGCGGGATGACGGTGCGGCGGAGGTTGCCAGTGTCCTCGAGCTCGTCGATGACGAGCGGGACGCGCACGTCGGAGTTGGCGACGGCCTTGATGTGGCTGAACGTTCCGTCCTCGTTCGTCTCGACGTTGTCGGCGCCGTAGCGCAGCTTGGCGACGGAGGAGCGGACGGACTCGATGAAGACCATCTTGTACTGGTGCTTCTCCTCGGAGACCTTGGTGAGCACGATGGACTGGTGCCAGCCCTTGAACTCGTTGACCGTCACGCCCTTGGAGGCCGTGAAGCCGTCGGGCGACAGGTCGCCCAGCGACACGAGGTCGGTGAGCGTGGAGATCTTGGTCATGGCGTCGGCCGGGAGCGTCGGCTTGGCCTTGAAGCTCGTGTACACGCAGCCGCCCTCGACGGGTGAGCCGGTGGTTACGAGCGAGGGGTCGATATCGGCCGCGGGGGTCGCGTCCTCTGACGCGAGGGCAATCTTGGCCTCTTCGTTGTTGGATGCCATTTATCCTTCTTTCGGTTGGTATGTCTTCAGTCGGTACAGCGCGTACCAGCGCGGGGACCGGGCGAGGTAGTCGTAGTCGGTCCGCATCTCGAGCTCCTCGCAGGCGCAGAAGCCCCGCGCGAACGGCAGGTGCGACATCGCGTCGCCCACGAGCTCGGCGAGCTCCTCGGCCCTGGCCTCTGTCGGGGCCCACATGATGACCTCGACCTGCGGCGAATCCACGAGCGCGTCCTGCCGCGCGCCCCCGCACCGGCGGACCACCACGACGGTCCCCGGCCGTTCCCCGGGCAGGCCGACCTGAACGGGCACGCCGCCCAGGACGGACTCGAGAATCGCCCTGAGCTCGCCCATCACGTTGAGTCTCGGCACGTTTCCTCCTTAGAGCAGGTGGTCGAGCGTGTGGTTGCGGTTCTGGTCGTAGGCGCCTGCCGGGGTCGCGGCGCTTACGACGCCGAAGGTGTCGCAGGAGCCCGACTTGACGACGCCCGCGTAGGGGGCGCTGTCGAATGTCCCCGGGTATTTCTTCTCGAGGGACCTGCGGTAGCCTGACGGCACGTGGTGTGATGCGGCCTCGGCGTTGGCCCTCGCCGCGAGGCGGGCAGTCTCGGTCGCCACCCAGGCGCGGACGCCCGCGCCCTTCGTGACGGCGATGACTCCCGCGTCGCTGTGGACGAAGCGCCCGAACTTGATCTTGTCAGCCATGGACCCTCCCCGCCGTCGCCGTCATGTTCCACGCCGTGGGACAGGGGTTCGTGATGTCGGGGGAACCGACGACCAGCAGCGCGGTGTCGGGGTCGGCTGGCATGCCGCGCCCCGTCAGGGCGATGCGGCAGCGCGCCAGCGGCGGCCCCGCGTACGTCTTGGGGAACGCGATGGAGTAGCTCGCCTCGATGCCGTCAGGCCGGACGGCATCCCCCACATCAGAGCCCGCCAGGGGCCGCACGAGGCACCCCGTGACGACGGTGGCCTCCCACTCGACGACAGGCTCGCCCATGGCGTCCCTGCCCGTCTCCGTGCTCGACAGCACCGTCACCTCCTCGCCGATCACGGCCTGCCCCCGTAGCTCGGGCACACGGTGCCGATGCGCTGGCCGCACCCGAGCAGCCTCTTGAGCGCGGCGAGCGTCGAGCGGTCGAAGTAGGCCGTGCCGCTCGGGTTCTGAAACGTGAAGCTCCCCTGGAACCCGTTGGCCGTGAAGCTCGACTGCGAGACGCCGGTGAGGTCCTCCACGCCCATGGGCGCGCAGGCCGGCTGGACCAGCTTCTTGCGGGCCGCGTCGGTCACCAGGTCGCGGGCAAGCTCGCGGGCGTCGCCCGTCAGGGAGCGGTAGCGCGGTATGCCGAGGGTCGCGCGGAGCTTCGCGCTCTGCCGCGACAGCTCGGCCGCGACGCGCTCCTCGTCGGTCACCGCGTCCCCCGTGTCGATGCGGTACTCGTCGACCGTAGCGAACGCGTAGTCGTCCACGTCGGCCTCCTTACTTGGTCGTGATGGTTCCCTTCACGATGTAGTCCTTCACCTCGGGGAAGAACGTCGCGCAGGCGAGCACGTTGGTCTCGACGGACACGTGGTCGTACGCCGGGGTGTGCGCGACGCCGATCAGGCCGGAGTCGGAGACCGTGTACGTGAGGCCCGAGGTCGCGAGCTCGCCGAAGTCCACGCCGAAGATGCGGATGTTGTCGGCGGGGGTGGCGATCATGGTTCCCTTGGCGACCTGGTTGGTCAGGAAGACGCCCGAGAGGCCCAGGAAGTTCTCGAGGTAGGTGAGGCCGAACAGGTTCTGGTCGGTGATGGTCGCGGTGCCGAGGTAGTCGGCGGCGTCGTCTCGGTTGATGAAGTGGACGACGCGCTCGGCGGCGTCGCCGTTGGTCTCGAGGGTGTTGCCGAGCCTGGCGTCGACGGCCGCGGCGCATGCCTGCAGGCCCTTGCCGGTCGCCGTGCCCGTTCCCTTGAGCAGGAAGGAGAAGAACTGCGAGACGATGCTGCGGCGCACGAGCGAGGCCATGTGCTTGTCGGTCTTGAGCACGGCGTTGACGTAGCCGGACTGCTGGATCGCCTTGTGCGTGGTCATGCGGCGGTACGGGAAGGCCTCGGCCTCGCCCACGGGCTCGTAGGTGGCGGTGAACTTGGACAGCGCGACCTCGTCGCCCTCGACGTAGGACGTGCCGGAGCTGGAACCCAGCTGGACGGCGGCGTCGCCGGTGGCGGATTCCTTGGAGCCGTCGGTCTTGGAGTCGTTGAGCTCGCCGGTCACCTTGAGCATCTTGAGCGTGGTGCCGGCGGCGATGGTCTCGGCGCCGAAGATGCCGAGGACCTCGAGCAGGCGGTCGAGGTCGCCCTCGAAGTTGCGGATGAACTCCTGGTCCATCGAGGCGTTGATGGCCTTGGAGTCGGAGATGTTTGCGGGTACGGGCATGCTTGCCCCTTTCTTACTTGTAGAGGTCCATGTGCGCGGCGCGGGCCATGATGCGCTTGGCGGGGTCCTTGATGGACTCGATGGACTCCCTGTTCACTTTCTTTCCTCCACCGGATCCGCCCTTGTCGAGCGGGTAGCCCGGCTGGCGCGACTCGGCGAAGTCGCCGACGGCCTTTGCCGATGCCGTCATAGACTCCTCGTCGTCGCCGTGGATGAGCGCGGCCGGCACGCCGGTGGCCTGCGACACGCGGGCGAGCGTGCGTTCGCGCTCGCGCTCGGCCTCGGACGCGGCGAGGCGTCCCTTCAGGTCGTTGAGCTCGTCGTTGAGGGACTCGACGGTGGGCGCCTGCGCGCCCTGGGCGTCCCACAGGTCGGCCTTGCCCTTGTTCTCCTTGGCCCGGGCCTCCCACTTGCGGGACTCCTTCTTGAATCGCTCGGCCTCGGCCTTCCAGTCGATCGCGGGCGGCTCCTGCGGCGCGCCGGGCTCTTGGCCGGCGCCGGGTTCCGCCGGCGCGGCGGGCTGCGGGGGCTCGACGGGATCGGTCACGTTGTTGGCTTGCTGCTGGGTCGGCATCTTGCACTCCTTCCGCCCCGTGCGGGGCTCGCTTCGCGCCCCGTGCGGCGGCGCTGGCGGTCTTTAGGCATGGAAAAGGCCGCCTCCCGTGCGGGCTGCGGCCTCGTGTTCCTGCCGGCGCGTTGCGTGTCTTCGCCGGCGACGCTTGATGGCGCGTCGCGCCCGCCCTCCCACGGGGCGTCCTCACTTGGCCGAGAGCCTCTTGCTCACGCTCGCCGCGGTCTGCGCGAGCGACTTGGCGTAGGGGCTCCCGGGCTTGAAGCCCATGGCCAGCCCCGCCCTGTTCGCGGTGGTCATGCGTGCCTTGAGGTCATCCGGGGACGACGCCCCCTCCATGTACCTCTGGATGTCGCCGATGCTTCCGAACCTCTTCCCGTCCACGAACGCGGCGACTACCTTGCCGCCCCTGTGGTGGCCGCGGGACCCCGAGCGCCTGGACCCCCATTCGGGGTGCTTCCCGCGGTACTCGTCGTAGAGCGCCGACGGGTCGTATCCGTCGAGCGCGGGGCTGCCGGAGAAGTCGGCGACCGGTATGCACCTGCAGCTCGGGTGGCGCTCGGCTCCGGCTGTCGCCGAGCTCTTGAAGACGAAGCCGCGAGAGCCGATCATCCGGCACCAGTCGCACGCGCCCGCGTGCGGCACCAGCGCCCAGCGCGGGTGCGCGGGGTCGGCCATGGCGTTGCCCTGGATCGTGGCGTCCGCATAGCCCATGGCGCGCTGCACGGCGGTCGCCGCGAGCGCCGTGGCGGCCGCGGAAGTCCGCAGCGCCTCGTCGACGTCGCTCGCGAGAAGCCCGCCGTGGCCGGGGTCGAACTGCCGCGGTTCGTATCCCTGCGCCGGGCCGGCGCCCGAGCGCATGGCGGCGTAGAACTCGACGGCCGCTGCGGCGGCAAAAGAGCCGAACTTGGCCACGAGCGCCGCGTAGGTGCGCGCCAGCGCCCGGTAGAGCTCATCGCCGTAGAGTCCGGCGAACTCGTCTATCGCCTGCGCGACCGCCGCCTGCAGCAGGTCGGCGTTGATGCCGAGCGCGCGGGCGTAGCGGTCGAAGTCCTCGCGCGGTATCACTCCGCCTCACCGCCGGCGGGCGGCAGGGCCGCGGCCTTCGCGGCCTGCGCGGCCATCGTCTCCGCCATGGCGTTTAGCGCCGCGATGGCCCCGCTCTGCTGCTTCTCGCGTTCCAGGCGGTCGATGGTCGGCTGGGACAGGCCCACGCCCTCGTAGTAGACGCGGGTGCCCAGCATGCTCTCGTCCGCGGCGGCGAGTTTCGTCCACGCGTCGGCGCGCGCCGCGATGGTCGGCATCGAGGGGTCCTTGAAGTACGCCTGGACGGCGCGCTGCTCGTCGGTGAGCCCGGATATCGGGACGCCGTCCTTGACCGCCATCATCATCTGCGCGACCGTCTCGAGCGCCTCGGCGTTGTGCTCGTTGATCTGCTCCACCTCGAGGATGAGCGGGTCGTTCGCTGCGCCCAGGGCGTCCGAGGACGTGTAGGTGTTCGACAGCACTCCCAGCTGCGCCAGCGGGACGTTGGTCGCGCCGGAGAACCGCTGCGCGTCGTTCTCGAAGACGCGTGTGAAGTTGTCGGCGGTCGGCGCGGCGAACTGCCCTACGGTCGGGACGTCGCCGTCCTCGTCCTTGGTGATGGCGAGGAACGACCCGACGTACGCGTTGAACTTGGCGATGGGCGACGGCGGGGTGGCGGGGCCGCCCTCGTCCTCGTCCTCGTCATCGCCCTCCCCGCCGTCCCCGTCCTTCACGGAGAAGAGGTCGTCCTTGGCGCCGAGGATGTATCGCTGGGGGAATGTGAAGAACTCCGCGCCGACCTCCATGCGCAGCACGTCGCGCATGGCCTTGTCGACGATGCCCAGGATCTCGGGCGTGAGCATGGAGTGGCCGAGCGGGCGGTCCGGGTCGGGGTCGTAGGTGAACACCTCCATGAGCGGGCGACCCATGGGGTTCGGCTCCGTCTCGCAATCCCACTCGTAGGGGCCGCTGCCCAAGCCGATGCGCACCAGCGTGAGCACCGCGTCCGGGAAGTGGCACACGTAGCGGGAGGCGTTGCCCGACCTGTCGACGTCGGCGAGGACGACGCCGCAGCGGATGCGGCGGGCGTCCTTGTCCCACAGGCAGCAGAACTGGTTCGCGCTGAACACGCGGACCATCGCCTCGGGCTGTCCGGGGCCGCCCCTCATGACGGTCATGGCCGACACGCCGTAGGTGAGGGCGCTCGCGCACGCCTGCCGGTAGAGCGACCTCAGGCGGTTCTCGCGCACGAGACGCTTGAGGTCCTGGTCCTCCGCGCCGTCGAAGACGAAGCCGTCGAAGACGGAGCGCACGGAGTGCGCCTTGATGGCCTTGGCGCACCACCCGGTGACGCAGTTGACCATCTCGAGCATGGGCGGGATGGAGATGCCGAGGCTCTTCATCTCGTTCTTCATGTCGTAGTAGCGCTTGAGGACGGTGTTTCGCGCCGACACGTCGCCCCAGGTTTCGAACATGTCCTCCACGGCGGCTCGGTACGGCTCGGGGACGGCGTCGAGGTTCGGCGTCTCGACGGAGGCCCTCTGCCCAATTCTCTGGATCACAGTGTCCTCTGCTTCCTGCGCGGGTTGCGCTTGGTGTTCCTCGCGCCCCACAGCGCGAGCGAGCAAGATTCGAGTGGCTCGGGCGACACGGTCGCGTCCTCGGGGGAGCCGAAGCCCCACCCGCCGCGGGACCCGATCTTCCTGCGCACGCACTTCCTCGCCGAATCCTCGAGCGTCGGGTCGTAGGTGTGCGCGAGCGTGCCGTCGTTGAGCGCGTCCACGAAGCCGACGGCGGCGGCGACCACGTCGCGCGTCTGCGGCCTCACGACGTAGCCGCGCGGCGGCTTCATCTCGGCGAGGCGGTCGATGAGCGCGTCGGCGCCCGACATGCCGTCGATGACGACGACCGACGCGGTCGTGCGGCGGTCGTAGAGCCACTCGGCGAGCTCGCGGGCGCCGCCCGCCGTCGTTCCGACCCTGATGAGCTCGACGGCGGCCTTGCCCTTGAGTGCGCGCTGGCCGAGCTTGCAGCCCGACAGCGCGTAGGTCGACCCGTCCCTCGAGAACTTCACCCCGAAGGCCTTCTTGCCGCGGTACCGGTCGCCGATGGCGTCGATGAGGGCGGCGCCCCACGATTCCCGCGGGATGGCCCTCGTGAGCATGGCGGCCGGGCTGAACCAGCCCAGGCGCTCGTGGGCGAAGCCGGTGATCGAGCCGCCGGCGAACTCCGTGCGGGTGAAGTCGAGCGACAGGATGATGCCCATGCTCGGGTTCGATTCGTAGATGAGGTCCACCACGTCGTCGAACGTGGCGTCCTGGCGCGGGCACTCGTCCGTGGCCCACGAGCACCACTCGGTGCTCGGGATGTCGCCGGCTAGGATGGCCGCGCGTGTGCGCGCGAACACGGTGCCGGGGCAGTCCTCGTTGGGCGGCGTGCCCGTGTAGATGATCTGGCGCTCTCCGGTTGCGGACGCGGCGAGCGTGTACATGATGGCGTCGTACTGGGAGTCGGTGAGCTCCTGCGCCTCGTCGAACACGACGAGCTGGATGTCATCGAAGCCTCGCGCGCTTCCGTTGGTGCGCGCCGAGAACTCGATGGAGCCGCCGTTGGTGAGGTAGATGGCCTCCTCGCCGTTCGTGCGGCGGATCCTCTCGACGAGGCACGAGAGCTCGGGGTGCTCCCTGTCCGTGAAGTAGCGGACGAGTCGGTTGAACGCCTTCTTGGCGGTCTTCACGCGGTGCGCGGTATGGAGGATGTGCCAGCCGCAGACCGCCAGGCGGAACACCTCGTATATCTCGATGACGGCGTTCTTGCCGTTCTGGCGCGGCACGTCCAGGCCGCACGTGACGTAGGCGGGGCGGCCCTCGGCATCGCACGCGCACCAGTCGGACAGCACGAGGGACTGCCACTCGATGGGCTCCATGCCCAGGTCCCCGCCCAGCTCGGCGGCGTCCTCTCCCTCGGAGTAGGCGACCTCGCCCACGGCGACCCTATACCGCGGCTCTTGCCTTCCGCGCCTCGTGGCGCTCGGCGATCGAGAAGAGCTTGGTCTGGACGTTCCGGACATCTGGCGCCCCCTCGTGGCCGTCGGTTATGCCGAGCTGCTTGTTGAGCTGCCTGATCTCCGCCGAAGCGGTCTTCAGGGTCGCTATCTGCGGGAATGACTTCAGGTCCCCCATGTCGTTCTGGTAGGCGGTCTGCTCGCCGAAGCTGTCCAGCTCGTCCTGGGCGAGCTCGACGATCTTGTACCACTGGCAAAGCAGCGCGAGCGTCGGCGCGTCGGCCTGGGTGAACGAGCGGCCGGCGGTGAGCTCGTCCCACTTGGCGCTCTTCACGGGGTCGCCGGCGACCGCGGCGGGCTTCTCGAGGGGCATCCGCCACCTCCAATCGGCATAAAAAAGCCGCCCCGAAGGACGGCTTGCGCGGCGGTAGGATTTGCACCTACGTCTCCTCAATCAAGGGCACTCCTCGTACTGTGCTACTTTCCGCGCTTCCTATTTTCCCATATGCTGACAGCCTTATCAACCATGGCCTGCTCGTCCGGCGTCAGCCTTGCCGCGCCCTTCGCCGAGTCGTTCTCATTGTGGTTGTAGCCGTGGTGCGCATGCGGGCGCTCCCCATTATGCGAGTGGTCCACGTCGATCTGCTTCGACCTCTTGTTCTCATTGTCGAAATAGACGATCGATTTCAAGTCGTCCCCCTCGACATGGGCGTAGACGCGCCCGCGCGTCATCGTCTCCATGAGGGTTTCGCTGCCGCGCCCGTTCTTAGATACGAATTTGATGTTCCCGACGGTCAGCACCGAATGGTACTGGCTGCCGTACGGGTTCTTCGGGTTTCCGCGTTTATCTACGCTCCACCCGCTGCTGGCGCCCCTGCCTCCCACGGAACCCGCCTCCCTTGTACTCGACGACCTCGCAGGCACCGAAGTCGAAACCTATGTCGCCGCCGTAGAGCAGCACGCGAGCGGGCTCCAGTCGGCTCATGGCCTCCGCCATGCCCTCGCGCCAGACGGCCAGGGCGCCCTCGTCCCCCTTCACGCCGACGGTCGACACGGCGACGGTCGAGCGGCGCGGGACGCCGTCGAACGTGAAGAGAAAGCTTCGGCGCTGCGCCCACGAGAGGGTCGGGACTACACGGAGGCCCTGCTCCTGCCACCAGTGCCCGAGCGCCTGGGAGCGGTAGCGGTTCCATCGCTGCATGGCGTCGGGCATGTCGAGGTAGAGCGAGAAGTCGGGCGTGAGCACGCAGTCGAAGCCGCGCAGGCACTCGAGGTAGGCCGCGGGGCGGGCCCACACGCGCTCGAACTGGTAGTCGTCGATGAAGAAGTGGCAGCAGCGGTCGGCCTTGTCGGCCTCGGGCGTGCTCTTGGCGTAGTTGAACCCGATCATGTCCGCCGGCTTGGCCATGCAGCGTTTCATGCGGGGCATGCCGTCGCGGCCGCAGTCGGATCGGCTGACGAGGCGCAGGTTGTACGCATCGTCCGTCCTCAGGCGCTCGTGGCCGTAGTCGAGCCGTTTGCTTTTGAAGTCGAGCCCGAACCTCGACATGTCGAAGTCCTTGAGGCTGCGGACCTCCTCGCGCAGCATCGACTTGTTCCAGGTCGCCACCTCGCCGGTCTTGTTGTCGGCGATGCGGAAGGCCTTGATCTGCTCGTCCGTCAGGTCGTCGCAGTACTCGATCTTGGAGTCGGGAATCTCGTCCCACCCCAGGCTCCTGCACGCCTCGACGCGCGTGTGCCCCCATACAATAACCGGGCGCTCGCGGCTCTCCAGGCCGATGGTCCCGCGCAGCCCGAACTCCTTGATGGAGTCGGCGACCACGGGGACGGCGGAGGCGTTGTGCCGGGCATTTCGCTCATATGGGACGATGTCGTGTATCTTCACGTACACACCCGCCTAGTTTTTCTCGGTTTAGCTGCGGTTTTGGCTTGACTTCTGTAAAAAAGCGTATTCGGGGGTATTGCGGCCCTGGCGCGGGATGGTGGCCTGTCACCATCCGGTAAAAGACCCCCGTGGGGTCGTGTGCCGAGGCGCGTCCCCTACCACGAGGTCGTTGCCCGAGGCTGTCTGTCGGGCACGGACGGGGGATTAATAACCGATGCGCCATCGTCCTTGAGTGCCTTGCACAGCGCGACGAACGTCTCGGGCGAGTTCCAGGCGGCGCGGCGCGAGGCGAGCGCGAACCGGACGGCCGAGACCTCGGCGACGCTGCGGGCGCGGCGCCAGTTGTTGCAGCAACGATGTGCGGCGGCGACGTTGTCACGGTCGAAGGGCGATCCGCCGCGGCTGACCGGGACGAGCTCGTCGCACTCGAAAGCCCGGGGGTCGCCCGCAGGCACCCCGTAGTCTATGGGTAGCCCACATATCCAGCAGGGCCTACCCTGTGAGCGCAGCCACCGCACGACATGGCGGCGTCGGGCGCCGTTGGCCTTGCGCGGGTTGCCCATCCCCTACCACTCCACCGGGGAGCGCCCTCGGTTGGACATGCACGCCTCGATGCCCCCGTAGCGCAGCGCCTCCAGGCGCACGCCCCCGGCACCCCCAGGTCGGCGGCGCGGCGCCGCCGTGACCCCCAGGGCGCGGCGGAACGCCCACGCCATGACCGTGTCGTGGCGGCGGGCGGATCGCGCGATGTACTCTCGGCTGACCACGGGCATCATCCCCTATTGAATTAAACGCAATAGAAAGGCCGGAGTCCCTGAACTGCTGAAGGGAACTCCGGCCACTCATCTGTGCTTCCACGCACATCCGACCCGCACACCGCGCGGGCGGCGCTGCGAATCGACACCCTAGTTATATCCCAGAAGAAACCTGCAACGGTCTGCAATTGTGTGCAATCGTCTGCAACTATCTGCAATTGTCTGCAGAAGTGTGCAATCGTCTGCAATTGCATGCAGTCCCATAAAGACAAAAGGCCCCGACCGCACATGGCGATCGGGGCCGACATGCTGACGCGAACCAGCCATCCAATTATATTGCCGCACGGCCCACGCCAGCCCTTGCGGTGGCGATGCCCACCATATCGACCCAGTCCAGGGCCGATGACATATCTGAATGCACCGACCTCACCGACACCCCCAGTGTCCCCGCGATCTCCTGCAGGGTGCGGTCCTCGCAGTAGCGCAGCTCCAGCACGTCGCCCCAGCGCTTGCCTGGGTTGGCCGAGCGCACGCCCGCGCAGAGCTCGCGCCCACGCTCCACCTCGTGCCGGAGCTCGGACAGCTCCGCGCCGCTGCGGCGCTCGTAGTCTATGCGGTCGTCCGTCGAGCGCATGAAGTCCGTGCCGTGCGCGCCCTTGCCCACGGCGTCGTAGCGCTGGGCGCGCACCTGCTCGCGCGCCTGCATCGACTGGATGACCGCCAGCCTGCGGTCGATGCCGCGCTGGGCGGCCCGTACAGTCTCCAGATATTCCCGTGCATCCATGTGACCTCCCGCGTGGTACCATGCTCTACGCCACATAGAGGATGCCGGGAGGCGTCTTTGCCAAAGGCCGCCGGCGCTCCAACGCCAGCGGCCTTAATTATATATCTACCTGCGGAAACTCAATATCTCATCGCGACCTCGCGCCGCATGGCCATGATCTCGTCGTGCGCCGACCCCGACCCGGCCAGATAGCGGTCCACCCTGTCGCGCTTCGGCTTGGTGCCTTTGCGACGGGCCTCCTTCACGCGGCGCAGGTCGTGCTCGCGCCGACACGCCTCCGAGCAGTACTTGGCGTGGGGCGCCTTCGGGATGAAGACCCTCCCGCAGATCGCGCACGTCCTCTCCTGCACGTCCCACATCACGTTCATCTCGTCGACCTCCTGCACCTGCGGGCGCGGCGTGCCTCGATGCTCTTGCGTACGCGGCGGTTCTCGATAATCATCCGCCACAGCTTCTCAAACAACCTCATCGCTTAGCCTTCCTCGACCTCTTGAGCGCGCGGGCGCGGTCGCGCTGCAGCGCCCTCGCCCTCCGCTCCGTCTCCCCGATCTGCGCCGCCGTCACCCGCGGCGCGTCGGCACGACCGTGCACGAGCGCCCGGCGCGCGGGACCCGACACAAGATCGGGCACCGTGCGCCAGGCGGTCGCGCGGTACAGCTCCACCGCCGAGCGGATCACCTGCCGTCCTCCCCCGTTTCGACGAATACAGCGCCAGTCGTGCGCCATCTCGAGTACGAGTCCATCAGCATCGCCCAGAGCAGGCAGAGCGTTGAGTCTTCTCTCAAGCTTCCTGCGCCTCGCATACCAAGGTCGTATCTCAGCCGAAGGGAGCCTCCGTTGTCGGGGCAGTAGACTTGCACGCCCAACGGCAGGAGCATCTTGTCGTACAGCTCGTCAGCAAGGTCGCGAGGGCACACGAGCCAGTTATCGTCGCCTCGGAACGTGAGGCCGTGGCCGCTCTTAAAGTCAGCCATGCACGACTTGACCTCAACGAACACGAACCGCCCGTGCTCGAGCTTCATGTTCCGACCTCCGACGCCCGGGGAAAACGCCATGAAGTCGACCCTGTGGGCAGGGTCCACCCATACCTCCCGCGCGACGAGCGCGAACTGCGTGCGGAGCTTCTTCTGCACCTTCTCGGACAGCTCTTCGGTCACATCGCTGCGGTTCATTCGCCATCACCAACAAGCCTGTCGCAAAGGCGGCCCATACTCTCGCCGCAGATGTCGAGCGTGGCATTGCCGCACCAGATCTTTTTGCCGGCTACGTTGACGGCTACGATCTCGTCCATGTTGACGATGTACCTGTAGCCGTTTTCGTCGCGCAGCTCAATGAATCCTCGGCTCATCAAAGCTCCTCCCCGTTCCAGCCGTCGGGCATGTCCTCGATACGGCGGTGTGTCCGATACGTGCGCACGGAGCTGATCTCAACCTCGAACGTGCGGTCGCAGTTGGGACATTCAATCTCGTCCTCGCCCTCTTCGTACTCCCACGGATCGCTAATGGAACCCCCGCAGTAGGGGCAGACCATGCGCTCATCGGTCTCCTGCTCGTTCTCCCATTCGTGCAAGATGTGGAGCTCCCTTCGGCACTCATCGCACCACGAGCGCCCCTGGACACCCACAATGGCTGCCAGCGAGGGCGAGTACTCGCGGTAGTTCGGCGTCGGTTTCCCGCACCGCTCGCAGGTGTACATCTTCAGCTCCTCGTTCACCTAAAGCTCCTCTCCGCAGAACGGGCAGTACTTGATGTCCTCGATGTAGGCGGTCGCCGTCACATCGGCGCTGACGCAGTCGCCGGCCGAGCCGTTGACCGAGATGTCGAGCGCCACGTCGGTATCCAGCTCGACGGCGATGATGGGCTGGCCGTCATAGCGCCGCGCGAGGGCCATGGAGCCCACGGACCAGTTCCGGATGTCCCGGTCGGGCGCGGAGTGCAGCGACGCGATGCGCGACCCGCCGCAGAAATAGCAACTCATTTGTTCTCACCCCTATCCTTCTCGACAGTACCGGCACATAGATGCTCGATGCGGTCCCTGATATCGTTGACCATCCAACTCGCACCATACCCCGCACAGTGAGAACGCCTGCACACATCGTCCTCAGGTATACGTTCACAGCACAGGCCCACGGCGAGGTTGTAGCCGCACTCCAGATGTCCACCGCGCGCGTCCCGTTGCAAAGCCTCACCGAGATCCTCCAGCAGCCTCTCGAAGCTGTCGGGCCTGCGGAGATAGCAGCAGTCGGCATACGCGTCCCTACCGGAACCAAGGTGCACGACCCACCGCTGAGACCAGGTCGAGAACTCGTACGACTCAACTTTAAGGAACCTCCCCTCCGCGTCGAACAGCTTCACGGTATCCAGCGGAATACGACCGCCCTCCGCGTCGACTGGGTGCAGCCGCCCCAGCGTCGGCAGCTGCACCACCTCCCCGTCCGCAGTCATTAAGCTATCGACCGCAAGGCGCTCACTCATTTCTCGCTCCCTTCCTCATTGACCTCCGCCTGCAGGACGTCCCGCAGGGTGCCGATACGCTCGATGGCGTCGTCCGGCGTGTGGCCGTCCCACTCGGGCGCGCGGTCAAGCACCTCGCACGGAAACATGTCCCAGTAAGGCTCGACGTCGTAGTGGTAGGTGGCGGGGCCGGCGGGCGTGTCGATACCCACGATGAACATGCCGTCGTACATCGTCCCGTCATGGTGATGGAGTGACTTCCATGAACGCCCGGGGAACGTGGCCACGATCACCGAGAACAGCACCGCACGGTGATGGTAGAGCTCGTCGAACGTGTGATACCCGTCCGACGTTGAGCCCGTGACGGGCTCGGGGCTGATGAGCTCGGCGAGCTCAAGGACCTCGCTCTCATCGACGTTCACTATGCCGCCAACATCACGAGACGGATGAAGCCCAAGTGCATGCAGGACATCCTCCCCATCTGCGACGCACGTGACAGTCGGCCAAGCGAAGGGGTTTTCCACAACCTCAATTTCGAGATGCCGCAGGGCTCCCTTGGCCTCCTTGAACCACTCGTTCCTATCTCTCATTTCTCGCTCCATTCCTTCACGATCTCCTTCTCCTCCGCGACCATGATCAGCGCCTTGTTGAGGCATCGCCTCGCTTGGCGCAGCTCCTCGCAGATGTCGCACCCCTGTCGCAGCCTGTCGCACTCCCTGAGCGACCTCTTCGCGTCCTCGAGCCTGCCGATGGCGAGGTCGATCCAGTCGGCGGGTCCGCACACGTAGCTCATCGGGACTCACCCCTCACGCCGAAGATGTCGGCCAGGATGTCGCCCGGCGATGCCACGAACGGCTCGGGGCTGATCGGGTCGTAAGTCACCTCGAGGTAGCCCGGGTAGCCGATCGTCACGCCCGTGGGCTCGCGCCCCGGAAGGAGCTGGTAGCCCCAGGCCACGCTCACCCTGTGCTCGTCCAGGATGGTCTCGGTGCGCTCCACGCGAAACCTGTAGCCGCCCACCCGCTCCGTGTCGTACGTGTCGTCGGCCCAGGGGATCTGGTGCCTGTCGAGGGCGTCGCGGTAGGCCCTCATCACCGCTGAGATCTCGGTCAAAACCTTCTCACTCTCCAATCTCAAAAGAATTAGGTGTTCTTTGCGCCGGGAGCCTCCCCGACGGCGCCGTCTCCACCGTCTAGCGGCGGGAACCAAATCGCCTGCTGCCCCAGCTGCCCCGCCGCCGTTGGCACACCATTGGCACACCCGCGCTTCGGCTTCCCGCCCTTCGGGTCCTCGCCCTTCGGGTCCTCGCCCTTCGGGTCCTCGCCCTTCGCGAGCTTGGCGATCTCCTCGTACAGGTCCTTCTCGCGCTGCCGGCGCGCAATCGCCGCGTCGCGCTTCTGGATCTTGGCCAGCAGCACGGCCTCCCTCCGCGACATGACGTTGGTCATGTAGACCTTCGTCAGGCTGAGCGGGCGGCCGTGTGAGGGGTCGGCCTTCTCGTTCCTGAGCATCTCCATGAGGGTGATCATGACGCCTCCGCTATCTGGCGATCGAGCTCGGCTATGAGCTCGTCATCGGTCTTCACGGGCTGCCACACGGCGGCGCGCTCGACCTCCTGGGAGGTCTGCCCGCCGCGGGCCTTGCGGTCCGCGTCGAAGCCGACCTGCTTGCGGCTCCAGTTGCGGGCGAGCGCCCACACGTCGGTCACGGGCAGGCCGCTCGGCAGCGTCCACCCCTGCGCGGCGTAGTGGTCGAAGAACTGGCGGGCGTCGCCCCGGAGGCAGTTGGCGGCGAAGTACGCCTCCACGTCCTCGGCCGACGGGGGCTCGAAGTCATCGGGTGCTTGGCGGGCCGCGCTATAGCCCGCTAGGGCTATCTCCTTCTCCTTCTCTTTCTGTTGGCTACCCCCTCGCCCGCTGGGTCGGCTACCCCCTTGGACACCCCCTTGGCTACCCCCTTGGGTGGTTGCGATGCCGCCTGCCTTGGCGGCCCTCGCCTGCCCCCCGAGGCTGCCGTTGACCATGGCGTCGATGCGGCCCCTCGCGAAGGTGAACGCCGCCATGGTGGTGGGCTTAAGCTTTGGCTCGATGCCCTCGTAGCCGTAGCGCAGCATCGCCCACGCGAGCGCCATGCCCTCCCTGTCGCCCAGGGCGCGGCAGCCCTCGTAGAAGTCCCTGTTGAAGTTGAAGTTATTCATCCGTATCACCTCCGCAGATCGAATCGGTAAAGGCCGCGGCGGCGGCCTGGTCGCGGCCCGGCATGACCGAGCCGTAGATGTCGAGCGTCGTCTTGACGCTCGCGTGCCCCAGACGCTCCTGGATGGTCCTCATGTCGAACCCGTTCATGAGCAGCCATGAGGCGTGCGTGTGCCTCAGGGAGTGGAACACCGTCTCCTCCGGCAGCCCCAGGTCCCTCACGAGCGACTTGAAGCGGCTCGTCACGGTGGACGGGCGCGCGATGCCGCCTGCCGGCCCGAAGGTCACCACCAGCGCCGCCGGGCCCTTGCGCGAGAGCCACGTGTCCTGCCACTCCAGGTGGCGCTGCAGCTGCGCCTCCACCGCCGGGGCGAGCGCCACGTTGCGCACGCGCCTGCCCTTGGTGTAGGCCTGCCGGTGCAGCTCGGGGTGCTCGACCGCCTGTCCCACGACGTGCAGGTCGTGCAGGGCGCGGCGCCAGTCTCGGCGCTGCAGCCCGCAGACCTCCCCGCAGCGCAGTCCCGTGTTGAGGGCGAGGTAGACCGCCATGGCCTCGGTGCGCCGCGAGATGTTGGCGCCCGAGGCGGATCGCGAGGACATGGCGGAGACCAGCGCGCGGGACAGCTCGTCGGTATCGCACTCGGACAGCGCGAAGGGCTCGACGGGGTCGGGCGAGGGCGCGGGGACGTCGAGCATGATGTCCCGCCCCAGCGCCGGCTGCCACGAGCGGTAGGCGCCCTTCACCAGCGCGTGCATCTTGAGCAACGTCTTGGGCGACAGCCCCTTGCCCGTCCTTGGGGCGAGCAGCATACGGTAGGCGGCCGACACGTTCCAAGGCTCAAGCTGGTCGTAGGGCAGGCGCCCGATAGTCGGCTCCACCATCGTCCTGACCACGCTGCGGTACGTGGCCACGGAGTTGTCGGACAGGCCGTTGACGGGGTCGGAGATGTACGTCTCGAGCATCGAGGACAGGCGCTTGGAGCTGTCCCGGGCCGACGACGGGTCGAACGTGGCCGCCCACCTGTCGCACTCGACCTGGGCCTGCTCGCGCGTCAGCTCCGCGTCCCACGACCTGTACGGCCTGATCCGCCTTCCGGTCACGCGGTCGGTGCCCATGTAGGGGCGGGCGAACCATCTGCCGTCCGCCCCGCGCTGCACGACCGCCCGGCGGTCGCTAGATGTCTGCATCGACGCCCAGCTCCGCAGCCATGTCGCGGATCTCCCTGCGCGCGTCCAGGTCGGTGGTCTGGATGCTGTCGGCGTGCCCATGGGGGTTCGCGCCGAGCGCGGCTATGAGCACGAGCTTGCGCGCGTTCCTGTCCGGGACGCCCGCCTGGCTGAAGGCCGCGCAGAGCGTGTCGGTGCACTCGCAGGCGAGCGCGAACAGGTCGCTGATGTCGGTCGGGCCCAGGAAGCAAGAGTCGCCGGAGCCGTCCCCTTTGGCGGTCGCGACCGTCGCGCAGCGGCACTCGAAAGCGCGGACCTCGCCGCACGCCTCGACCGTCACCCTGACCTTCTTCTCGCTACTCATCCTTCTCCTCCTCCTTGGCGCTCGCCTGCACCCTCTCCATGAGCCACACGTCCTCCTCGCCGGGCTCGAAGCCCGCGGAGCAGAAGATGTCATAGTGGTCGAGCCACGCCTCCGCGTCGTCGCCGCCCCAGCGGTTGTTGAGCTGGGCCATGTCCTTGGCTGCCGCCATGAGCCAGCAGCCGGCCTCGTACTCGCTGGGCCTGCAGGCCTTGAGGTTGCGGGCGAACTCGTCTCGCACGAGCCCGAAACGCCCCTCGTTCTCGGGGTGGCTGTCGCCGCCCATCGCCATGAGCAGCGCGGGCGGGTCCTCGCGGCCCACGCGCACCTCCATCATGAGGTCCTTGGACATGGCGAAGGCGCCGGACGACACGAAGCCGATCAGGCTCCTGTACAGTTCCTCGAGCGCCGCCTTCTCGCGCTCGGCCTCCTGCTCGGCCCGGATCTCCTCCTCGGTCTTCTCGGGCGCGGCGCCCGAGCCGTCATCCGGCTCGTAGAGATCCCAGTAGCTGCCCTTCCACACGGCGACGGTGCCGGCGGCGAACTCCTTCCCCTCGAGTTTCTGGGCGGCGAGGCCGACGTTGACCCAGTCCGTGTAGTTGAAACCCTCGGGCTGCTCCTTCACGACCGGGATGCCCGCATCGCCGAAGGCGTCGTAGTCCTCGGCCTTGGCCTCCTCGCGCTCGACGCGGCGGCGGATGCTGTCGGCCTTGCCCGCCCAGCCGTCACCGGCGGCGAGAACCGCCTCGACATCCTTCTCGTCGTCGAAGGCGCTCGCGGCCTCGAGCTGATCGAGCGTCACCTGGCGACCCTCGATACTCCCGCGCAGCCTGCGCGCAGCCCGGATCTGCCCGGCGGTGGCTCGGCTCGCGCGCTCGATGCGCTGCTCGTCGATGCCCAGCACGAGCATCTGCTGCACGCCTCGTGCGCGCTCGGCCTCGGTCAGCTGGCGCTTGTCATCGGTGGCAAGCATGGCCACAAGCTCGTTGGCCTCGTCCATGCTCTCCGCCACCAGCGCGGACACCTCGCGGTCCTCCCCGTAGATGGACGACAGCGCGCGGTAGCGGCGCTCGCCGTCCACGATGCGGTAGACGTTGCCGTCCGCCACCACCACGGGCGGGTTCAGCGGCTCACCGCCGGTCGCCTCGATACTGCGGGCCAGGGCGCCGATGTCGCCGAAGTCCTCGCGCGGGTTCTGCTCGCTCGGGCGGATGTCGCCCAGGCGAACCTGCCTCTTCTCGAATTGCATGTCATTCCTCCTAGTAGTACATCCCGCTCGGGGCGGTCCCCTCGATGGCGCCGGCGACGGCGATCAGGCCGATGAGCGCCACGGCGCACGCGACGCTGCGCACACGCTCGGGAAGCGACTCCCACCACTCGCCGAGCCTGCAGCCGGCATCCCAGATAAGGTCGCCCATCACGCCACCCGCCTCGGTCGGCGCGCCGGCACGCAGTCGGGCGACGGCAGCGCCGGCACCGCCCCGCGCGCCATGATGGCGGCATCGATGTCCTCGCTGCGCACCACCTCGCGCGAGCTGTTGGGGTTGAGCGACGGGTAGCGCGGTATCACGCCCTGCATGACCATCGCGCGGAACGTGACGTTGTCGCAGCAGGCGTAACGCGCGCCCTTGGCTATAGACATCCACATGGCCTTCTCCTTTCATTCGTTGAGCCAATCCCTTGCCGGAGGGCCGCGCCGATAGATGCGGCCGGAGGGCGCTCCCCCGCCAAAGGGAGCGGTGCCGCCGCCCCGCCAAGTCGGCGGCGGACACCTTATGGGTCGGATGTAGGGAGTCCGACCCCGTCGCGCCACGGGCCCCGTGGAATGGGGGCGGTGCGGAACCCGTGGCGCGACGGGGGCTGACTCCGCCGTCAGCGGCGCATGAGGCCGAGCCCGACCCCGAACAGGAACGCGAAGGAAAGTGCGAGAATGAAACCCATGGAAACCTCCTTGGAAGGGAATTGAAGATGAACAGAGCGCTCAGGGCGGCAAAGGAGAACATCGACCTGCTGGTCACCATCGCGGGCGCGGTCGGGTTCGGCTCGGTCGCCGCGATGGCCGAGGACGCCCGCCAGATGATCGCCGAGCACCCGGCCTCGTGCCTCCTCCTGACCGGCGCCGCCGCGATGCTCGGGTACGCGACCGCGCGCATCGTCTCCGCGAGGAGCGCCTGGGCAAAGCGCCGGAGGATGGACGAACGGCTCTCCGCCGTATTCCTCGGCATGTCGAGGAGGCGGAAGGAGCTGGTGTCCCGCGCGCTCGACGAGGGCTCCGTCAGCCTCTCCCCGCTCGATGCCGACGCCCTCGCGCTGTGCGAGCTCGGCATCTTCGGCACGCCGCCGGTCGGCTCGATGCTCACCGCGACCGACTTCTCCATCAGGCCCGCGGTGATCAGGGCGATCGCCGGGCACCGCTCCGAATGGCTCGCCTAGCGCGCCCATAGCGACCCGACCACCCACGCCGCGATGAACGGCAGCGCGGCGGCAAAGCAGCAGCGCGCCAGGCCGTAGGCGCCCTGGCCGACGCATAGCCACCCGGCGGCGTCCATGACGGCGGCCGAGGCCAGCAGCGCCCGCCTCTTCCCCGTCATTCCTCTTCCTCCAGATCCTCCATGGGCACGCCCCACCATTCCTCGTCGAGAGAGAGCACGCGCACGAGCATGCCGCCGCTCCACCGGTAGCCCTTCCCCTTCACCCTGACGGTTGCCTCGCTGAAGACCGAGTAGGCCCAGCCGTGGAGCTCCCCCAGCTCGGCCGTCGAGGTCTCGACGAGGTCGATATCGAGGTCCTCGGGAAAGAGAAACTCCGCCCGGATCCTGCGCCTGAGGCTCTCCTCCGTCTCGTAGAGGACGCCGTCCCTCTCCCTGAACGTGAACACCTGATCGATCATGACCTTCTCCTTTCAGCAGTTCGTTAGCGGGCCGCGGCTACGCAGCCTCGTCCGTGTTCCAGCCCATCAGGTCGTTGGGCGTGCAGCCGAGGGCCTGGGCGATGGCATACGCCTTGTCGACACCTGGGACCATCGAGCCGTTCTCGTATCCGATGATTGAAGATGCCGAGAGCCCCGCCTTGTTGGCCAGCTGCTCCTGAGACATATCGGCTCGGGCGCGGGCGGCGCGCAGGTTTGCGCCAAACTCGTCCTTTGAAAACTTCATGGCTTCCTCCTTCTGAAATAGGGAACTTATTCCCTGTGCAAATCAGAGTATAGGGAATCTTTTCCCGATTGCAATAGCAAACTAGGGCTTTTCTTGCCTTTTCTTTTGCCTATCTATAGAATCCTCGGTAAATACTTCCCTAAATTGGAGGTGCCGATGAACCTAAAACTAAAGCAGGTTAGGAAAGAAAACGGATATTCGCAGGCCGATCTGGCAGACGCGTTGAGCGTTGACATCAAAACGATAGGCAACTGGGAACGAGGGAAGACTCTTCCCGATATCGAGCAGCTCTGGAAGTGCGCGAAGGTTCTGCACACCGACCCCAACGACCTGCTCGGATGGTACGAGGAGCATCCCGAGGACAGGCCGGCGGCGCCGGCGGGCGCGGAGGGCGAGCTGATCACCTGCTACCGGCAGAGCACCGAGAAGAGGCGCTCGAAGATCCTGGAGACGGCACGCGACCAGGCCGAGCTGTCCCAAAATCAGGCTGCAGCGCCTGAGATCGAAGGGCTGGAAGCGGATCAAGTAAAGTCCGCGTAGGCAACGGGCACCAAAACGCAAGCTACTCCCCCATTTTCGTAACCCCACGAAAATGGGCTGATCGGCTTGACCGTGCCGAGGACAAACGGTAATTTGGACAGCGGTATTGACGCGGGGACCCCACGGGGCCCGCGTCCAATAGAAAGGCGGCTGTCCCAACGGGCGGGCGCCTTTTTCATTTAGGAGTGCAAGTCATGGATAACGCAATCGACGAGCTCATAGCGGAATGCGAGGAGATCCTCGCGGACCCCGATTCCTACAATCTCGTGAGCGAGGCAAAGAGAATCGAGTCTGCGCTAGAAACGGTCGTGCCCAAGGTCCGCGTGGGCCTGAAGATGTTTCGCGCGTCGGTCGCCGGTCATTCGTCATACGGGAGAAGGGATGCCGCCGAGGACATAAGGCGGCTCCAGTCGAAGGCTAGGCTGTATGCCGACGAAAGGCGCATGAGTTATGAGATTGAGAAGATGAAGTCCTCGGCAGCGGGGACAAACGTGAAAGTCGAGCAGCACGCAGACAGCAACGCGACATCAAGCTCAAGCTCCTCGTCCTCATCTTCCCTGAGGGCATCCGTCGACAGCTTGATGGAGACGGTCGCCGCGGACCGGATGCTCACCACGGAAGACAAGGACATGCTCGCCGCCTGCCTCGTTCAGATGGAATTGGCAGCAAAACGCGGCGACCAGGCATCGCTGGCCGACCGCATGATCAAGGGATTGGAGATTGCGAAGAAGGGAGGGGAACTAGTGGCCGGTATCCTCGCCGTCGGCGGGAAGATCGCAGGGCTCCTCTAGACGCCCATGTATCCGATGAGGACCCATTGACCGGTCTGCGGGCACCTCACGGCGCGCACGTCATATTCGGATGCCAGGGAGTATGCGCACGGCCTGAGCGTCGCAAACGGGACAGGGCCCGCAGCGTCGTCCTTCACTCCAAGGGCGACGACCCTCACGGTGTCTCCGCGCTCCTGCGAAACGAGCTCGTACCCAAGGCTCAGCGGAATGCCCGTGAGCCCGTCGTAGATCATCGTGTCGCAGGAATCGTCCTCGTACGTATATGCGCCGACGCTGCAGCGAGCCATGGGTACCTCCAGGAGCGTAAGTGGTGTTCATAACGATTATGACCCGCGGCGCGGCAGGGTTTTAGGATTTTCCGAAAAACCTCCAACGGCTCGGGCTCCGAAAAACCAGCCGCTGATTTGATTTAATCCTTAATTGCGCTAATCTTTTATATACTTTATTACTTAGCTGTGCTAATATTTAATTGTCGAAAGGAGTTAGGCGGTGACTAAGAAGAGGGACCTCGAGCGGGAGCTGACCGAAGCGGGCTACGTAAAGCTCAGCGGCACCGGCGCCAAGCACGACAAGTTCCGCCGCGGGGACGTGACGGTGACAGTGCCCAGGCACCGGGAGATAAAGGAGACGACCGCGAGGGGAATCAGGAAGGAAGCGGGGCTGCTCTAGCCCCGCCCTCCCCTTCACCGCAGGAAAGGAGACCACCATGATCGTCATGCAGGAGTTCGAGGTCTACCCCGACCCCGAGGGCGGCTACGCCGTGGAGCCGTGCGGGCTCGCCGGGGCCACCGAGGGCGATACCTACGAGGAGGCCGTGGAGATGGCCGTCGACTGGCTGCGCGTCCATGCCCTGGCGGCGCTGGAGCGCGGGGCGGAGTTCGAGGGCGGCGGGCTTGGCCATGCGCCGTCCCACGGCGGCACGATCGTCACCGTCGCGACCAGCGTCGAGCTGTCCGACATCCCGGCCGTAACCGCAGCCGAGGCCGCCGAGATGCTCGGCGTGAGCACCGCGCGCGTGGCGCAGCTCTGCCGCGACGGGAGTCTGAGCAGCTGGAGGGTCGGCAACACCCGCATGGTGTCGCGCGACTCCATCGAGTACCGCATCGCGGCCAAGCCCGGGGCGGGCCGTCCGTGCAAGGCCGCGGCGGAGGCGTAGCCCCAGCAGGGCGGGCTCGGCATCTAAACAAAAAAGCCCCGTGCGGCAATCTTGGCGGATCCGCACGGGGCATGCCCTCCGGCAAATAAGGGAAAGGCAGGACCATTATATGGCAACCAACGACAATTCCAGGTCAAAACTCGGCTCGAAGCGCGAGGTGGCTCCGGGCAAGTGGGTGATCCGCGTGCAGGCGGGCTTCCGCGCGGACGGACACGTGCGGCGCGTGTCGCGCACCGTCCACGGCACCGAGACCGAGGCCGACGTCGCCATCGCCCAGCTCGCCCGCGAGCTCGGCGTGTCCCAGGCGGCGCACGCGGGCGTGACGCTCGACATGTACTACTGGGGCGTGTTCCGCGACTCGCCCAGCAACCGCGGCAAGCCGCGCTCAAAGGCGAGCCTACGCGAGTACGACGGCCAGATGGACAACTACATCTCCCCCGTCCTGGGGTCGGTCGACATCTCCGAGATCACCCACGATATGATGCGAAGCTGCATCGAGCGCTCGGGCGCGCCGGCCAAGACCAAGACGACACTCCGCGCCGTCATGCGCCGCGCCTTCGATGACGGATGGGTGACGGTGGAGCCCTTCCGCCGCCGCGTCATAGCGCCCAAGGCCAAGCAGGCGCCCGTGGAGCCGTGGAGCATCCCCGAGGCCGCCGAGGCGCTGCGCAGGCTCGCCGCCAGCGACGACCGCGCGGACCTGGTCATGAACGCCTACCTCATCCTGGGCCTGAGCGGACTGCGCAAGGAGGAGGCGCTGGCCGTGCGCCCGTGCGACCTCAAGGTCACCACGACCTACGACTTCGCCACTGGGCAGCCGACCGTGTCGGAGTACATCGAGGTCTGCCGCGCGTACACGGACGAGGACGGCGTGAAGGAGACCAAGAACGCCCATTCCGTGCGCACCGTGCCGGTTTTATTGGCGGGCCGCGAGCGCCTGCACCAGATCATGGACGAGCTGCGCCCGAGCATAACCGTCGAGGGCGGCACTTCGGTTACGGAGCAGGTGCGGGAGTGGAGCGGACAGCGCATCGTCAATATGCGCGGCGATAATCTCGTGCGGGCGTGGCGGCGCATGTGCGTGCGCCATGACCTGCGGTATATCCCTCCTAAGGCCCTGCGCCACACGTCCGAGACCATCATGGCGGCGACCGAGGTCGACCCGCTGAGCATCATGGATCTGCACGGTCATACGGACCTGGGGACAGATTACCGCCATTACATCAAACCGGGCCTCGCGGAGCGCGAGAAGGCCGCCAGGCAGGTCGGGCGCGCTCTGCAGATCGTCGAGGGCGGCGGCGCGGGCGGCGGTTTTAATGGCACCGGTCTGGACGCCGAGACGCTCTGATTTGCGTTTTCTAGGTCCGCCACCAGCGAAATGCATAAAACGCCCCCTGCCGCGCATAAACGGCAGGGGGCGTAAAACGTGAACGGTAACGGACGGTTATGATTCGACTTCTCGGTAAACAAAAAAGGCCAACGCCGAAGCGCTGACCTGTGCGTTCTTTGGTGGGCCGTCAGGGGGTCGAACCCTGGACCTTGGGATTAAGAGTCCCCTGCTCTACCAACTGAGCTAACGACCCGATATCAACACGAAGCAAGAATTGGGGTGGGTAAAGGGACTCGAACCCTCGACCTACGGGACCACAACCCGTCGCTCTAGCCAACTGAGCTACACCCACCGTGTCCTGTGCGCTTCGCGCTCGACTATTATTGCAAGGAACGCCATGCGATGCAAGCCCCAATTTTCAAGAATTTTGAAAAGAGTTTTTTGGATCCATTTCGGTCAAATCCTACCGGTTCCATAGGAGTAAACTTGCCCCACTGCAAATCCTCGAAAGGACCGTCATGAAAGAACTCTCCAACCGCACGGCAAGATTTACCGATTCGGTCATCCGCCGCATGACACGCATCTCCAATAAGTACGACGCCGTCAATCTCTCGCAGGGCTTCCCTGACTTCGATCCCCCGGCGCAGTTGCTCAACAGCCTGTGCGCCATCGCCAGCGACCCCAAGCCGCTCTATCACCAGTACTCCATCACCTGGGGCTCCCAGGCCATGCGCGAGGCGCTCGCCGCCAAGCAGGAGCACTTTATGGGCATGCCGGTCGACCCCAACCAGAACGTCGTGGTCACCTGCGGTTCCACCGAGGCCATGATGGCCGCCATGATGACGGTCACGAACCCCGGCGACAAAGTCGTCATCTTCTCGCCGTTCTACGAGAACTACGGCGCCGACACCATCCTTTCGGGTGCCGAGCCCATCTACGTGCCGCTCAACCCGCCCACATTCGACTTTGACCGCGAGACGCTCGAGGCAGCCTTCCGTGACAACGACCCCAAAGCCATCGTCCTGTGCAACCCTTCCAACCCCTGCGGCAAGGTCTTTACGCGCGAGGAGCTCACCTTTATCGCCGACCTCTGCAAAAAGTACGACGCATACTGCATTACCGACGAGGTATACGAGCACATCGTCTACGCGCCCCACGAGCACGTCTATATGGCCACGCTGCCCGGCATGTTCGATCGAACCATCAGCTGCAGTTCGCTGTCTAAGACGTACTCCATCACCGGCTGGCGTCTGGGCTACACCATCGCCCCGGCTCAGATCACCGAGCGCATTAAAAAGGTCCACGACTTCCTCACCGTGGGTGCTGCCGCTCCCCTGCAGGAAGCTGTCGTCACCGCCCTCAAATTCGACGACAGCTATTACCAGGAGGTCCTCAATCTCTATACCGCCAAACGAGACCTGTTCTGCCAGGGACTCGACAGCATCGGTCTTGAGCATAACGTGCCGCAGGGCGCCTACTACGTCATGATGGACATCTCTGAGTTTGGCTATGACAGCGACCTCGAATTCTGCGAGGATCTCGCGTCTAAGGTGGGCGTGGGCGCCGTGCCCGGCTCGAGCTTCTTCCGCGAGCCCGTCAACCATCTGATTCGTTTCCACTTTGCCAAGCGAGACGAGACGCTCAACGCAGCGCTGGAGAACCTCAAGTCGTTACGTGATAAAATCAAGCCGCGCGGGTAAGGACGGCCCAGCAACTAAAGCAACCAAAGAAGCCTCGCACCGCCCGCCGCGTTGCGAGGCTTCTTTTTATAGCGCTTTCTTAAATGGTTTAGAGCCCTATACTTTAGGCACGGAGCAACTCGTCCCAGAGAGAGGAATACTATGGCAGAACAGCAGCTTATCGGAGCGCTCGAGGCCGGCGGCACCAAGATGGTCTGCGCCACGGGCTATGCAGACGGTACGGTCCTGGAGCGCGAGCAGATCGCGACCACGACCCCGCAGGAGACCGTTGAGGCCGTCAATGCATGGTTTGCCGACAAGGGCATCGCCGCGCTGGGCATCGGCGCCTTTGGCCCCACCGCGGTCAACCCCGCCTCGCCCCAATACGGCAAGATCCTGGAGACGCCCAAAACGGCATGGCGCTACTTCGACCTGCTGGGCACCATCCAAAACGAGCTCAATATTCCCTGCGGCTACGACACCGATGTCAACGTTGCCTGCCTGGGCGAGGTCACCTTTGGTTGCGCCCAGGGCCTCACAGACGTGGTCTACCTGACCATCGGCACCGGTGTGGGCGCCGGCGTGCTCTCGGGCGGTAAGCTCGTACACGGCATGATGCATCCCGAGGCCGGCCACATCCTGGTCACGCGCGACCCGCGCGACACCATCGGCGAGCATAGCGCTTGCCCCTTCCACGACAACTGCCTCGAGGGCCTCATCGCCGGCCCCGGCGTTAAAAAGCGCTGGGATGGCAAGAGCGCCGGAGACATGGCCGATGACCCGGAGGCCATGGACCTGCTCGCAGGCTATCTGGCACAGGCGCTCATGACCTACACGCTGTGCTACGCGCCGCAAAAGATCATCATCGGCGGCGGCGTGGCCGACCACACCCCCATCGTGCCGCTCGCACGCAAAAAGTGCGCCGAGATACTCAACGGCTATATCGTCACGCCCGAGGTCAACGACATTGATACCTACATTGTCAATAACAGCCTCGAGGGCAAGCAGGGCATCATGGGTTGTCTCGCCCTGGGCGCACAGGCGCTCCAGTAAAGGACACCTCAACGGGGCGCGGCGTAGCCAAACTCGCAAAACGCCCGGACAACGCCGTCACGCCCCGCAGAGGCCCTCAAACGCATAAGGCCGCCTAGGACCAAGCAAAACGTCCTAGGCGGCCTTTTTGGTGTACATCAGCGAACGTAAGAGATATCGGAGCACGACGCCTGTCGTCGCCCCGCAGCAGTCAATCATCACATCGGTAATCATGCCGGCGCGACCGGGCACAAAAAGCTGGATCGTCTCGTCGATAGAGGGGACGAGCAGCAAGAACACCGCCGTGGGCAGCAACACATCAAACGTGCGCCGGCCTTCGAGGTCAAAGGCGTGCGTCGCCAAAATGCCAAGCACCATGTACTCGGTAAAATGAGCACACTTGCGTACGACGAAGTTGGTCACCCAATCGAATGGAAGCCCCAGGGCCTGCAAAAAGCCGCGAATGGATTCCATGATCGACAGGCTCAACGAACCAGAGCCTGTACCGGGAACCAGCGAATTGCCCCAAATGAAGAGTACCATGGCGCAGGCGACAAGAGCCCATTTTCGATCGACCTTAACCATGCGGCAATTATGCCTCCGCACGCAGCGGCGTAAAGCTGGCGGTACCGCCCTCGATAACGCTCAGATAGGCACGGCCCGTGCGCTTGACGGCCGCAGACTGCAGACGGTTGATCTCTTCCTCGAGAATCTGATTGACGCGCTCATGACGACGGTTTTCCATAACGCCGGCAGCGATAGCCTCGGCGCGCTCGATACCCTCGCGCGAGATACGCGCGGTATCCTCGGGAAGCACAGAGCTGTGGCGGCCGACATAGACGGGAGCAACCGAGACGGGTGAGGCTGCAGGCGTGGGCACCGCCACGGGGGCGGGCTCAGCGACCTCGGCCATGATCGCCATAGCAGCGGCCCACATGTCCTCGTGGCCCGAATAATCGGCCATGGGGATATCTTCCTCAAGAGAGGCATCGGGGAGACTGTCGGTGTCCACGCGATCCTGTGCATCGATAGAGGCAGTGATGGCGGCGGGTTCGTCCAGATCGGCGAGATCCACACCCTTGGCATCGGAAATGATGGGCATGCTGGCGAGCTTGGCGTTGTACGGCGCCGCCTCCGCGGCCTGCATTTGGGCCGAAGCGCCCCAAAGCGAGCTTTCGGCAGCACGGCGAGCGGCGACGGTCTCCTCATCGACAGCCAGGGGCTCGTCGGCAAAGGGATCGGAGACAGGAGCCGGCTGAGCTGTGCTCTGCTGGCCGGCCGAAGCAGCAGCCGCGGCAGAGGTGTACGCAGCCGACGACGCGCCGTTATAGGCGGCATTGTTGGCGGCATTGGCTACAAGCGCCACGAAAGCTGCGGTGCTGCCCGCAGGGGCGGCGTGAGAGCCCGAGACGGCGCGTGCGGCAGCGGCAATGTCATCGCGATTGTAAGAACCGGTCTTTCCACCGTTGGTGAGCTCGTCGATTGCGACCTGGTAGACATCGCGCGAACGCGCAGGATCGCAGCTGACCGGGGAATCGTCATCGAGCATGCTGTCGATCATAGACCAGGCGTCGGCCTCATCCATGGCGTTAGCCGCGCGCGCGATGGTGGGAACGCCATCGTCGGCGTGGCGGCGCTGGAACGCACCGGTCAGGCCGGAGAGAAATGCGGGAGAAGGCTGTGCGGCATTGGCTTGATCGGCCGGGACCGCAGGCTGAGATGCCGCCCCCTGCTGCTGCGCGGGAATCGAAGCGGTCTTGAACTCGCTGTGGGTCCGGCCAAACTGAGCGGCACCGCCCACAGCATCGGGCTCGAACAGGCGGCCATCGTGCTCGGCACGATACTCGGAGATGCCCAGCGAGACTGCATAGATGCCCACGCCCGCCACCGCACCAACGGCAAAGGGAACCGCGCCCGCGACAACCGTCTCATTAACCGACGAGAACGGCAACGTCGCAGCATACATCACCACGGGGGCGGCAAGGCCGATCCCGCAGGAAAGTCCGGCAAGGACTGCTCGTTGTGTTGCATCAGAAGAAGCCATGAGCTCTCCCCATCTTCCAGCACCCAAATCGCATCATTTAGTTGGCTGCGCGAGAGAAGATGAAGCGGGACATGCGTCCCAAAGCAACGGTATATGGTTCGTTTCATCTGCGTTTTCCGTCGCGAAGCTTAAAAGTTATTATGCGAAACCGACCCTCCGATTGCAAGCGATGAGGCCGGATTGTGACCCGAAATCCGCTGCTTGTCGGTCATAAGGTCAAAAATTGTTGCCGAGTGGCGCCATAAAGAAAGGGCCGGGGCATAAACCCCGGCCCGATTGCCCGTTCTTATGGCGATATAGCGTGCGGCTTATGGTCTAAAACGTCTGCTCGTAGTCGCTGTGTTTTTTGGCCGAACGCACCAGGAACTCCTGGTTGGTGTTGGTGCCCTTAAGACCCTTGATAAACGACGCCGCCGCGCGCTCGGTGTTGTTCATGCCGGCGAGGATGCGACGCAGGCCAAAGACAAACGGGCGCATCTGCTCGTCGACCAGCAGGTCCTCGTTGCGTGTACCGGAGGCAACGGGGTCAATGGCCGGGAAGATGCGGCGATCGGCAAGATCGCGGTCGAGCTTGAGTTCCATGTTGCCGGTGCCCTTGAACTCCTCAAAGATGACCTCGTCCATCTTTGAGCCGGTGTCGATGAGGGCGGAGGCGAGGATGGTGAGCGAGCCACCGTTCTCGATATTGCGGGCTGCACCCAGGAAACGCTTGGGCGGGTAGAGGGCTGCCGAATCGACGCCGCCCGAGAGGATACGGCCCGAGGCAGGTGCCGCCAGGTTGTAGGCACGGGCAAGACGCGTGATGGAGTCGAGCACCACCACGACATCGCCACCCAGCTCCACAATGCGCTTGGCGCGCTCGATAACGAGCTCGGCCACGCGGGTGTGGTTGTCGGCGGGCATATCGAAGGTCGAGGCAACGACCTCGCCCTTGATGGAGCGCTGCATATCGGTGACCTCTTCGGGGCGCTCGTCGACGAGCAGGCAGATGAGGTGCACCTCGGGGTTGTTGATCGAGATGGACTGGCAGATCTTCTTAAGGATCGTTGTCTTGCCGGCCTTGGGCGGCGACACGATCAGGCCACGCTGGCCCTTGCCGATCGGCGACACGATATCGATGGCGCGACCGGTAATGGAATCCTTGCCGTGCTCCATACGCAGCGGCTCGTTAGGATAGACCGGGGTAAGGTCGCCGAACTTGGGGCGGTTGCGGATCTGCTCGGGATCCATGCCGTTAACGGTCGTGATCTTGGCGAGGCCGGCGCGCTTGTCGCCGCCGCGCGAGGGGCGCAGCGAGCCCTCGATGACATCGCCCGTGCGCAGACGCGCGGAGCGGATGAGGTAAGCGGGGACGAAGGCGTCCTCGTTGGACTTCATGTAACCGTGGGCGTGAATGATACCGGAGCTGTCCGGGCGAATCTGCAGGATGCCCTTAATATCGCGGAAGCCCTCGGCCTTCGCGGCAGTCGTGTAGATCTCCTCGACGAGCTCGGCCTTCTTCTTGCCGGTCGTCTCGATCTCGAACTCTTTTGCCTTCTCGCGCAGCTCGGCGACCTTCATGGCCGCAAGCTCCTCGCGCGAAAGCGTGGGCTCGGTGGGGGCGGCGTTACGCTCCTTGTTGCGCTGTTTGCGGTCGCGCTGACGGCCGCGGCGATCGTTGTTGCGATCGTCCTTGCGGTCGTTGCGCTCGTCGTTGCGCTTGTGCTGACGGCGGTTGGGGCGAGCGCCCTCTTCGGTCTCGACGCCTTCGGCAGCCGTGGCAGCAGCATCGGTACCGGACGGAGCCTCGCCCTCTGCCTTGGTGTCGGTGTTGGCATGGTTGCTGGGTTCGGCGTCGCCCTGCTGCTCGGCAACCTTGGCCTTTGCAGACTTCCTGCGCGTACGCCTGGACTTATCAGTCGGCGGCTGATCGGAGTTCTCGGCCTCGGAAGCGGCATCGGCGGTTGCCTCGGAGGACTTGTCGTCGACGGGCTTGGCGTCGGCCTTGGCCTTGGACTTCGTCGAACGCTTTGCCGCGGTGCGACGGCTACGGCCGGGGCGGACATCGGCGGGCTCGGCATCGACAGATGCGGGAGCCTCGGTGGACGGAGCGTCCTGGACCGACGCGTCGGCCGTGGCCGCGGGCTCGGCCGTCACCGCTGCGCTCCGAGCAGCAGCTGCTGCGGCAGCGGCTTTCTCGGCCTCAACAAACGCCTTGGGCTTGCGGCCGCGACGATGCGGACGCAGAGCCGGGTCAACGGCGGGAACCTCGTTGGCCTCAGCGGGCACGACGGGCTCAGCGGAGGGAGCATCCTCCCCTGCCGCGGAACGAGCCGGAGCTTCAGCGACCTCAGGAGTCGGCTGCTCAGCGGGCTGCTGCGTCTTGGCTGCCGCACGGCGACGCGTGCGCGGCGCCGGCTTCTCGGCCATCTGCTCGGCAGCAGGAGCCTCATTGGCCGCCGGAGCCTCGAGTACGCCCGGCACGGCAAGCTCGGTCAGTGCCGCGGCCTCGCGCTCTGCAGCGCGACGGCGGGCGCGCACTACCTGGGCCTCGCTGATCTGTGCCAGCGCACGGGCCTGCGCGACCTCATCGGAAATGGGGGCCGACGCATCGGCGGCAGCGGGCCGCTTCGCGCGCGTGGTGCGCGTCGTGCGACGCTTAGGCTTTGCGGCCTCCTCGCCGTCCACAGCAGGCTTGGCCACACGACGCGTGCGCTTGGGCTTGGCGGGTGCAGCCTCCTCGCTAGCAACGGGCATGGCAGGCGCGGCGGCCTTAGGCGCCTCAGGAGCCGAGACCTGCGCCGGCGTGGGCACCACGGCCTGGTCCGACGTAACCGGTGCAGCGGGAGCCGTTTGCGTCGTCGTTATTTCGTTTTCTTGTTGTTGATCAGACACAGTGTTTGCTCAACTTTCTTTTCAAGCCCTGCGATCACATGCTCCCTGCATATACCTTCAGGGCGGCTAAACAGTCTAGCTCCGTCCAAAAAGCGACGGGCACCATTGATCTGTATCGAGATGATTGCGTCAAATACGCAGCGTAAGTGTAACACAACCGCTGCCACCTGCAACTTAGTCATCGGAGACGTTCATAAACGACTAGTCAAAAGGGACACTCCTCCTCAAAAGCGCCTTGAAATGTCGCGCCAGAGGAGTGAAGCCGTGGCACCCGGAATAGCCGCGCCACCCCTCCGCGAGACAAAATGATCCGTTTCCCTCCGTCCCCAAGGGACAATTTTCAAAACTACGCCGGATTACGGGGCCAGGATGCTGCAAGCCAACCATACCCTGCATTATCAAGAAGCAATAAGCCATCTACCTGCGGGTTTAATTTCGCTATTGGCGCCATGGTCGCCAGTTGGTGATTCAGCCCCGTAAACCGGTATAGTTGCGATTTGGTAGCATTTCCCAACACACCAAAAAGCACCGCCAAACGCAAGAAGCCCGACATCCGCATGGGAGATCGGGCTTTCAAGGCTCAGTTAAACCAAGCCCGCGCAGTCAAACGGCCAGCGCTTACATCTGCTCGGGAGCAGTCACGCCAACAAGGGTGAGCACCAGGGCGAGCGTCACGCGGACAGCGTCGCAGGCGGCCAGACGGGCGCGCGAGAGCTCGGGGTCGACGGGACGGCCCTCGCTCGGCAGAACCTGGCAGGCGGCGTAGAAGCTGTGGAAGTCGCCGGCGAGCTCCTCGGCAAAGTGAGTCAGGCGGAACGGGGCACGATCGCGAGCGCAGCTGGCGATGAGGTCGGTGAGCTCGTTGAGCTTACGCGAAAGGGCGAGCTCGGTCGGGTCGGTCAGCAGAGAGTAATCGACGTTCTCACCGATGGCCTTGGCGGCGACGGCCTTCATGCCCATCTCAGCGGCCTGCTCGGCGGTAACGTCTGCGGCACGACGCAGGATGGAGCACACGCGAGCGTGAGCGTACTGCACGTAGTACACCGGGTTGGAGTTGTCGCGCTTCTTGACGGCCTCGATATCGAAGTCGACCATCTGGTTGGAGCTCTTGGAGATGAGCGTGTAGCGAGCGGCGTCGGAGCCGACCTCGTCGACGAGCTCCTGCAGGGTCACCATGGTGCCCTTGCGCTTGGACATACGGACGGGCTTGCCGTTGCGCAGCAGATTGACGAGCTGGCCCAGCAGAACCTCAAACTTGCCGGGATAGCCAAGAGCGTCGCAGACGCAGCGGACGCGGTCGATGTAGCCGTGGTGGTCGGCGCCCCAGATGTCGATGACGTGGTCGACGCGCTGGAACTTATCCCAGTGATAGGCAACGTCGGAGGCGAAGTAGGTGTACTCGCCGTCGGACTTGATCAGGACGCGGTCCTTGTCATCGCCCAGGTCGGTGGAGCGGAACCACAGGGCGCCGTCCTTGGTGTAGAGGTAACCCATCTTGTCGAGCTTCTCAAAAGCGCGGTCGACGGCGGAGGTGCCTGCGGTCTCGCCCTCGGTGTCCTTTACGTACAGCGAGCGCTCGGAGAACCAACGATCAAAGTCGCAGTTAACGGCATGGCAAAGGTCGCGCATGTTGTCGACCATCTTTACATAGCCGCGCTCGCGGAAGCTCTCCATGCGCTCCTGCGGATCGGCGTCGACCCACTTATCGCCGTCGGTGCGCCAGAACTCGGCGGCCTCGTCGATGATGTAGTCGCCGCCGTAGGAGTCCTTGCCCAGAGTCTCGGCAAAGTTGTCCTGATACGGATGGGTCTCGGGATGCTCGTCGTTCTCGTCGGCAACAAAGGCGTCGCGGTCGGCAATCAGCAGCTTGTGAGCCTCGTCGATATCCACGCCCTGCTTGGCGATGATGTCGGCAAGCTGCATATAGCGCGTGCTGATGGAATTGCCGAAGGTGTTCATCTGAGAGCCGTGGTCGTTGATGTAGAACTCACGCTGGATGACGTAACCGGCGTGATCCATAACACGGCAAAGGGAGTCGCCCAGAGCGGCCCAGCGGCCATGACCGATGTGCATGGGGCCGACGGGGTTGGCGGAGACGAACTCGACCTGGGTCTTCAGGCCGCCACCGACGTTGGACTTAGCGAAGTCCATACCCTTCTCGCGGGCCTCGCCAAAGATGGCGTTCTTGACGGCAACGGAGAGGTAGAAGTTGATGAAGCCAGGGCCGGCGATCTCGACCTTCTCGATCGCGGGATCCTCGGGCATATGGGCGACGACGGCCTCGGCGATCTTGCGCGGGGCGCAGTGAGCCAGCTTGGCGGACTTCAAGGCCATGGTGGAGGTCCACTCGCCATGAGAAGTGTCAGCCGGTCGCTCGATAGCGCAATCGTCAAGTTCAAATGCGGAAAGGTCGCCGGCCTCCTGGGCCGCAGCAAGCGCAGCGCGTACCAGCTCTTCAATCTTCTCGGGCATAGATCCTCCTTGTGTTAAAGCCCCCGAGCTCTTGGTCACTCGTAGGGCAAAAGCCAGAGTTTGTAGCACTCTATCACAAGCTGTAACTACTGTCGCAGGGTAAAGCTAATAGATATTGCATATGCACAAAAATGACTACCGCTCTTGCGCAGCTGTACAAAGTTGGCGGTTTGCCTGCAGTTTATACACGTTCTAGAAATGCATAAACGTATGAATAAGCCGTTCTATATATCGAATACTCTAACCTATCAGAGTTGTGTGCTTTTCCTGCATAAAGTAATGGTTTGCGCACGTCAGCGTGGTATTCTTAACATACGCAAATTCGTATAAGTTGGAGGTAGCATGTTCTCAATCGGTCAACACGTCATTCATCCGGGTCAGGGAGTCTGCACCGTCGTCGGCTTTAGGGACGACACGCCGCAGCCCATGTTGCTGCTCGAGACCAAGCAGGGACATGCGCAGACGATTCTCATGTACCCCGTGGCGCAGGCCGACCGTCTGCATGCCGCCATCTCCCAGCAAGATGCCGAGCACCTGCTGAGCCACTACGACGAGCTGGAGTGCGACACCTTTACCGAACGCAACAGCTCGCTCGAGGAGACACACTTTAAGCAGCAGCTCAAGCTGGGCGCGCCCGAGACGGTTCGCGTGGCAAAAACCATGATGCACCGTATTCGCCAGGCCGAGGAAGCAGATAAAAAGCCCAGCTCCTACTACATGCGTGTGCTCAAGGAGGCCAAGCGTCGCTCCATTGAGGAGTTCGCCGTGGCCCTGGGCGTCACCGAAGAGGCCGCCGAAGCCCGTCTAGCCCAAGCCGCCCTCAACTAACCTGCCCACGCCAAAACCACCGCAAAGGGGACAGGCACCTTTGTGGTGGTTTTTTTCGTTCCAGTCGTTCTAGTAGTATTCATTCTTAGCGATACCTACGAGCACAAGGAGTTTTTTATGGCAGAGCCGCTTTCCGCCGGAATCACCCGCGACCGTGCGTTCGAATTGCTCAACGAGCACAACAAGGACCCGTTCCATATCACGCACGGCGAGACGGTCGAGGGCACCATGCGCTACTTTGCACGCGAGTTCGACCCCGAGAACGAGGAGTTTTGGGGCATCGTCGGCCTGCTGCACGACCTGGATTGGGAGGAACATGAGGATGACCCCATGAACCACACCATCTATGCGGCCGAGATCCTCGAGGGCGAGGGCGCCTCTCCCGAGCTCATCCGCGCCATCCAGACGCACACGTCCGATTTCAACTCTTCGCTGCCCAAGCCCGAGCTGCAGATGGAAAAGATCCTGTTTGCCTGCGACGAGCTCACCGGCCTGATCGGCGCCGCCGTCATCATGCGCCCGAGCAAGAGCGTCATGGACTTTACGACCAAGTCGCTCAAGAAAAAGTTCAAGGACAAGCGCTTTGCCGCCGGCTGCTCGCGCGACGTAATTACGCAGGGCGCCGAGATGCTGGGCTGGGAGCTCCCCGAGCTCTTCGACCGTACCATCGCGGCCATGCAATCCTTCGCGCCCGATCGCGATACCTTCCAGGCCTAACATTAAAACCACCACAAAGGAGACAGGCACCTTTGTGGTGGTTTTCGTTTACGAGAGGTTTAGGGACGGACCTGGCCGGTGCCGCGGAGCTTGTATTTGTAGGTGGTGAGGGCCTCGGCGGCAAAGGGGCCGCGGGCGTGGAGCTTTTGGGTTGAGATGCCAATCTCGGCGCCCAGGCCAAACTCGCCGCCGTCAGTGAAGCGCGTGCTGGCGTTGGCGTACACGGCCGAGGCATCGACCGCATCCAGGAAGCGCTCGCAGGCGTCCGCGTCCTCGGCGATGATGGCCTCGGAATGCATGGTGCCGTAGCGGTTGATGTGCGCGATGGCCTCGCCCTCGTTCGCCACGACCTTCACGCTCATCTCGAGCGCCAGATACTCGCGGCCCCAGTCCTCCTTAGTTGCGGCAACAAAGTCATCACCCTCGGTAAGACCGGCATCGACGCACGCGGCGCACGTGGCATCGTCACCGTGAATCAGTACACCGTGGTCGTGCAGCACGGCCACGACCGCAGGCAAAAACGAATCTGCCACGGCGCGGTCGACCAGCAGCGACTCAGCGGCATTGCACACGCCCACGCGCTGGGTCTTGGCATTGACGATAATGTTGAGTGCCTTATCAAAGTCGGCGGATTCATGCACGTAGATGTGGCAGTTACCTGTACCCGTCTCGATCACCGGCACAAGCGACTCGCGCACGCAGCGCTGGATCAGGCCCGCACCGCCACGCGGAATGAGCACGTCGACGATGCCGCGGAGCTTCATGAGCTCGCCGGTTGCCTCGCGGTCGGTAGACTCGATCATCGAGACGGCCTCGCGCGGGAAACCCTGTGCCTCGAGGGCATCGGCCAGCAGCTCGGTAATCATGGCGCACGAGTGATAGGCCAGCGAACCGCCGCGCAGAATGCAGGCGTTGCCGGTACGAATGCAGATGCCCGCGGCATCTGCCGTCACGTTGGGACGAGCCTCATACACCATGGCGACCAAGCCCAGCGGCACGCTCACGCGGGTCAGGTCCACACCGCTTGCAAGCACGCGGTGATCGAGCACACGGCCGACGGGGTCGGGCAGCTCGGCGAGCTTCTCCAAACCGGCGGCCATACCCTCGATGCGCTCGGGCGTCAGCAGTAAGCGGTCGAGGAGCCCCGCCGAGGTGCCTGCATCACGCGCAGCAGACATATCGAGCTCATTGGCGGCAACGATGGAATCGACGCCGTCGCGCAGCGCCGCGGCCATGGCGCGTACGGCCTCCTGGCGCTGGGCATCGCTCGCCGTGGCAAGCGCACCCGAAGCTGCCTTGGCCTCGACGGCAAGATCGTGAACGTAGCTGGCTATATCGACCGACATGGACGGCCCTTTCTCTTAGATGTTTGCCCACCATGGTAGCCGATTTGCACGCATCCTCGCCGACGGCGGTAGAATTGGTCAACCCGAAACACCGCAACGAATGGAAGCATCACATGGCGCTCATCACTTCGTACCACGTCCCCGGCCTGTATGTCGAGGACCACAGCATCGACGTCCCCCTCGACTGGCGCGGCCTGGAGCCCATGCTTTTGGCCGTCGGCAGCACTATGCGCCGCGGCGCCATGCCGGCACCCATCGCCGGCGCACCCGAGAGCATCAAGCTTTTCTACCGCGTGATTTGCGCACCCGACCGCATCAACGACGATCTGCCGCTCCTCCTCTTTTTGCAGGGCGGCCCCGGCGGCGAAAGCCCGCGCCCACTGTCGCCCACAAGCGATGGCTGGATCGAGGAGGCCGTCAAGCATTTCCGTGTCGTGCTGCCCGACCAGCGCGGCACCGGGCGCAGCAGCTGTGTTGACGGGCGCACGATTACCGCCTTGGGCGATCGCGCCGAGGCAGCAGGAGCCAATGCGGCCCGCTCGCAGGCGGATTTCCTTAAGCGCCACCTCGCCAGCTCCATCGTGCGCGATTTTGAGTACCTGCGCCTTGTGGGCTTTGGCGGCAAGCCCTGGGCCACACTCGGGCAGAGCTACGGCGGCTTTTTGACGTTGAGCTATCTATCGCTTTTCCCCGAGGGCGTAACGGCAAGCTTTACCTGCGGCGGCATTCCGCACGTGCCAGCACGTGCCAGCGAGGTCTACGCGCACACCTTCCCGCGCATGGCGGCCAAGACCCAGCAGTATTACGACCGCTACCCCGCCGACGTTGAGCGCGTGGCTGCGCTGGCCGATGCGATCGAGGAGCAAAAGCCCGCGTTGCCCGACGGCTCGCCGATGACGGTCGAGCGCCTGCAGCTCATGGGCAGCGACTTTGGCATGAAGCCGAGCTTTGAGCGCATGCACTGGATTATCGACCACGCGTTTGTTGATGGCGACGGTACACTGAGCTGCGGTTCCTCGGTATCCGACAGCTTTTTGATGCGCACCTTCGAGCGCACCAACACGCGTACAAACCCGCTGTACTGGACGCTGCAGGAGTTCATCTACGCCGATGGCGACACCATGCCCATCCGCTGGGCCGCGGCAGAAGAGAAGGCGCACCGCGCCGAGTTCGACACGTTCGCGCGCCCGCTCATGTTTACCGGCGAGGCCATGTTCCCGTGGATGTTTGAGCAGATGCCCGAGCTTAAGCCCTTTAAGCCCGCGATGGATCTGCTGATGGAAGACACCAGCTGGGACAAGATCTACGACCCGCAGCGCCTGGCATGCAACGAGGTGCCACTCCAGGCAGCCGTGTACTTCGATGACATGTACGTGGATTCGGGCCTGCAGCTCGATACGCTCGGCCGCGTGGGCAACTCGCATGCCTGGGTGACCAACGAGTTTGAGCACGATGGTCTGCACGGCAGCGTGGTGTTCAAGCACCTCTTCGACGAAGCCCTCAATCGCGGAGACCTGCGCCAGATCTTCTAGCAAAGGAGTGTCCCCACCTGCCGGCACAAAAGGAACGCCCCCAAGTGCCAAGTTAATGAAGTCATTGTAGAAAGAGGACGGAAAGCGAAAACGCCCCTAAGCGAGTGGCTTTAAATCGTAGGTCGAACAAAAGAAGCGAGCGCCGCCCAGAGCGAACAAGTTGGCATGAAAAAGGCGAGGCATAGACCTGATGGTCATGCCTCGCCTTTTGAATGACAAATTGTCGCTCTGGGCGGCGCGCAGCGTCGACCCGTTAGGCGAAGACGATCAAATTATCTCGATGGATCGCGGGCTTCTCGGACAGGTCTGCCAGCAGACGGTTGCCGGCAATCTGGTCCTGGCGGCGTCCTGCCGCAAGTTCCAGCACGTCCGAATCGGCTTCGGCGATACCACGGGCGACAACCATACCGCTCGGGTCGCACACGTCGAGCACATCACCCTCGGCAAACTGGCCATCGACCTCGCGAATACCCACCGCAAGCAAGGAAGAACCACGGCTGACCAGCGCCTTCGCGGCGCCGTCATCGACCGTCACCGAGCCATGCGCCTTGTCGCCCAGTGCGATCCACAGCTTACGGGGCGCAATGTCCAGACGCTCCGCCGGCGGATCGAACAGCGTACCCACGCTCTCTCCGCGGGCGAGGCGCACGAGCGCATCGGGCTCCTCGCCCGAGCAGATCACGCTCTGAATGCCCGCCGTCATCAGAATGCGGCTCGCGCGAATCTTGGTAATCATGCCGCCCGTGCCCACCGATGTGGAAGAATCGCCCGCCGAGGCGATAATCTTGGCATCGATCTTATGCACGACCGGAACGAACTCGGCCGTGGGGTCCTCGTGCGGATTGGCGGTATAGAGGCCATCGATGTCCGAGAGCGTCACGCACAGATCGGCAGAAACCAGGCAGCTCACAAGCGCCGCCAGCGTGTCGTTGTCGCCAAACTTGATCTCGTCGACGGTAACGGTATCGTTCTCGTTGACAACCGGCACCACGCCAAGCTCCACCAGTCGCAGCAGGGCGTCGCGCGCGTGCAGGTAGGACGTGCGGCGGGCCGTATCGTGGCGCGTGAGCAGCACGAGCGAGGTGAGCAGGTCGCGCGCATGGAACTCCTCGTCGTAGGCCGACGAGATGATGCACTGACCGGCCGAGGCGCAGGCCTGCAGGCTCGGCAGGTCACCGACCGGCTTGCGGTCGAAGCCCAGCACGGGATAGCCGCAGGCGATAGCGCCCGAGCTCACCACGACCAGGCGCCAGCCGAGCTTGCGCAGGGCTGCGGCCTGGTCGGCAAGCCCGCCGATAAAGGCACGGTTGACCTTGCCGTCGGCGCCCACCACCGTGGACGAACCGATCTTTACCACCATCGTTTTATAAGAAGTCGTCATACGTCAAACCAATCAACTGTTCAGCGAACCGGCGAGCTGGCGGCCGAGGGAACGCGATTCGCCCCTGCCGCCCAAGTCCATTAGTGAGCCCAGGGAAAGGCAGAAGCCGCGGCCATGTTCTTGCGCACGAGCTCGTCGCGCACCTTTGCCAGGCCCTGCTCCATGCCCACCACATAGGTCTGCGGGTACAGGAAGCGCTTGTAGACCGGATCAAGATGGTCCAGTGCCCAGGTGCAACGCTCGCGTGCGTCCTCAATGCTCTCGCGCGGGGCAACGGCGCTGCCATCGCGCACGATCGGCGCCAGCAGCTCGCGATACTCAAGCTCGGAAACGTCGGTCACCAGGGCGGCATCGTTCACGGCCACGAGGGTATTGCCACGCGCGGTGCCCTCCCCCGACAGATGATCCTCGTCATAGATCATGTCGCAGATCGGGCCGCCAAAGCCGTCGTAATAGCGGCGTACGCGCTGCACGCCCGGGATCGTGCGCTTGTAGGGCTGCTCGGAGAGCTTAACCACCGGCGTCCACGGGTCCGCCTCGCTCGCACGGCGGGCAGAAAGCTTATACACACCGCCCAGCGCCGGCTGGTCGTAGCAGGTCGCGAGCTTGGTACCCACACCAAAGCTATCGATGGGCGCGCCCTGGTCGAGCAGCGACTGAATCGTGTACTCGTCCAGATCGTTGGAAACCGAGATCCCCACATAGGGCAAGCCCTCGGCATCAAAACGGCCGCGCACATACTTGGAGAGTTTAGCGAGGTCGCCCGAGTCGATGCGAATGGCCGATAGACGCTCGCCCACCGCCTCCATCTCCTTGGCAACCGTAATGGCATGCTCGCAGCCCTCGCGCACATCGTAGGTGTCGATGAGCAGCGTACAGTTCTTGGGGCTCGACTTGGCAAAGGCACGGAAGGCCTCGAGCTCGGAATCGAAGCTCATCACCCAGCTGTGCGCATGCGTGCCAAAGACGGGAATACCGTAGCGGCGCCCGGCGAGCACATTGGACGTAGAGGAACAGCCGGCAACGTAGCTCGCGCGCGCGACGGCCAGGCCGCCATCGGGACCCTGGGCGCGGCGCAGGCCAAACTCGGCCACGGGACGGCCGTCCGCCGCCAACACCACGCGTGCCGTCTTGGTGGCGACGAGCGTCTGGAAGCCGACGATGTTCAGCAGCGCCGTCTCGAGCAGCTGGCACTCCAGCGCCGGCCCGGTGACGCGCACCATGGGCTCGCGCGGAAAGACGAGCTCGCCCTCGGGCACGGCGTCAATGTTCACGTGCGCGCGGAAGTTGCGCAGGTAGTCGAGGAATACGGGTTTAAACATCGCACCGCCGGCGGGAGCCTGAAGCGAGGCGAGGTACTCGATGTCCTCGGACGTAAAGCGCAGGTTCTCGACCAGCTCGGGCAGCTCGGCGGTACCGCACATGACGGCGTAGGCGCTACCAAAGGGATGGTCGCGGTAAAACGCGGTAAAACAACCCTGCTCATTGGCCTTGCCGCTCTCCCACAGGCCATGGGCCATAGTGAGCTCGTACAGATCGGTGAGCATTGCAATGTCGGTGGGATGCGAGATGTCGGTCAAAGCCATGGGGCGACCTTTCGGATGCGTTGTGCAGAAGTTGAGGGTTGGACAAGGCAGAGTGTTCAGGCATGGCGCCCAGCGCGAATCGGCTAGAGCAGACCCATACTGGTCAAAATCGTGTAGCCCATAAAGACGACAAATGCGACCAAGGCGAGCACGATGATGATTTTTTGAGCCGGAGCCATGCCGGGGATCTCGCCCTCGCCCGTGGGCTCCTTGGAGGTGACCATGCGCTGGGCAAAGGTCATCTCGTCACGGCTCGGCGTGGGCTCGGCGGGCTTGGGGCGGGCGGCCTTTTTAGGCTGAGGTTTGGCCGCGGCAGGCGCAGGCTTCGCGGCGGCGGGCTTGGGCGCAGGCGCGGGCGCGGGCTTGGGCGCGGCGTTCGCGGCGGCCTCCTCGGCTTTCGCACGCTCGGCACGCAGGGCAGTCAGCTCCTCACGCTCGCGACGGGCCTCTTCCTGGGCCTCGCGACGAGCCTTCTCGGCGCGGAGCTCTTCCAACTCGGCGCGCTCCTCGTCGGACAATGGTTGGGACTCAAGCTCGGCCATGGTACAGCCCTTTCTTTCAAAAAAAGCCGCCGACACAATGTCAGCGGCTTATCAAATCCAAGGGTGGAGACGAAGGGAGTCGAACCCTCGGCCTCTGCCATGCGACGGCAGCGCTCTCCCAACTGAGCTACGTCCCCAGGACAAGTTGATATTTTACCTACGGCTCGCCAACTGTCAACGCCCAATAACCAGTCTTTTTAGGACGGGGCCATTTGCCTACCTTTCGAGCAAGCGATCCTCTCGATGATTTTTTAATCCCCGACCCAGAAAAATCATCGGCAAACGCACTACTTTGCGCTGGTGAGGACACCGGTGGTGTCGAACGCCGGGGTAAAGCTCTCGTCTACCGCGCCGCCCTCTTGCCAGAACATCGTCGTAAAGCCCAGGTCGTCGGCATGGTCGAGGACCTGCTCGTACTCCTCGCGCGTAACGGCGCGTGCCAGGTCGCCGCCTTGCTCGCGCATGAGCGCATTGGGCGTGTACTGGTTCATGACCGAGATCGGCACATCGCCCACCGTCTGCCACACCAGGTCCAGCACGCGACACGAATCGTCCGCATGACCCGGCAGCACCAGATGGCGCACGATCATGCCGCGCTTCATGAGCCCGTCCTCGTCCACCAGCTCTCCCCCGCGGCGCTCGATCTCGCGCGCCATCTGGGCCAGGCCCGACACAGCCACACGCGGGTAGTCCTTTATATGGGAGAGCGACTGCGCAAGCCCCGCATCGGCATATTTAAAGTCGGTAAGCCACACATCGACCAGATCGCCGAGCGCCGCCACGGCACTCGCGCGCTCATAACCGCTCGTGTTGTAGACGATTGGGATGACCAGCCCGCGCGCCCGCGCCGCGGCAATCGCAGCCGGCAGCAGGTGCGCGTAGTGCGTCGCCGTCACCAAATTAATATTGTTGGCGCCCTGGTCCTGCAGTTCCAACATAATCTCGACCAGACGCTCGGGCGAAATCTCAAGCCCAAAATTGCCCGTCGAAATCTCGTGGTTCTGGCAATAGACGCATTTGAGCGAGCAGCCGCTAAAGAAGATCGTGCCCGAACCGGCCTCACCCGAGATAGGAGGCTCCTCCCACATATGAAGCGCGGCGCGGGCCACCTTGAGCGTGTCGTCGGCACCGCATACGCCGCGCGCGCCCTCATCGCGCGCCGCACCGCAACGGCGCGGACACAAATGGCAGGCGGGCGAAAAAAGTTCAGTCAACGACGTCGGCATAAAAACATGCTCCAAAACAACGATTCAGCAGCTCAAACGCAAAAGGACCAACCGCACAGACGGCTCGAGCCCAAGGCGCCGTAATCGTCCGACACGATTTTTGTAATGTCAAGACTAGAATCCACAAAGTGCCGCTTTATGATGTAGGTATTCCGCCCCCCGCGGAGCAACTGGGTGAACCGTCGCGTTTATTTAGGGAGCCCACACAGTCGTACCTAGTACAGGTATCCTTCGTTGTTAAGGACGCTGGAACAGTCGATGAGGGCACCCACCTGTTTTAGGTGGGTTCATTTTCGTAACGTGGGGGGTGGTTTTCTTTTGCCGAAAATCGCCATCGCAAATCCCGCCAGGATCCCCAAAAGGCACCAGGCAGAACCCCACCATCACTCGAATATCTGGTAAGCACGTGATTATCGCCCCGTGCAATTCCTCACACCCTCCTTGGTCGAGTATCATGGGTCAGCTATACCCTTTGCGGCGTGGCATCATTTGACCTTTTCCTTCGACGCTTGGCGGTTTATCGATTCATGGCTTCCTCCACGAGCTTCATACCGTACCTTTGCGTGGCGGTCGTGGCTTTTATCACGACCTTCCTTGCGGTGCCCCTGGTCAAGCGCCTGGCAATCAAGCTCGACGCCGTCGACTATCCTTCCAAGCGCCGCATCAACACTAAACCCATCCCGCGCATGGGTGGCGCGGCGGTCTTTTTGGGCCTCGTCGTCGCCTGCATTGTTCAGATCCTAGGCACCTGGTACCTGGGCTGGCCGCCCGTTTTGGTGCCCCACCCTCGTCTGCACATCAGTTACCCCATCCTTGCGCTTTCTTTTACCGTTATCTTTGCGACCGGCGCGATCGACGACGTCTTCCAGCTCCAGCCCAAGCAAAAGCTGGCCGGCCAGGTCCTCGCCGCGCTCATCGCCTGCGTAGGCGGCCTAAAAATCGGCGTCATCGTCAACCCGTTTGCCCCCGGCGAGATTATGCTCGGCTGGCTCGCCTACCCCATTACCGTGGTCTACCTGGTGGCGTTCACCAACATCATCAACCTTATCGACGGCCTTGACGGCCTGGCGACGGGTATCTGCGGCATCGCATCGTTCACGATGTTCTCGATGGCCGTTCTCTCGGGCCGCATCGATGCCGCCGCGCTCTCCATTGCGCTCTTTGGCTCGTGCCTCGCCTTCTTGCACTATAACTTCAACCCCGCGAGCATCTTCTTGGGCGACTCGGGGTCGCTGCTGCTGGGCTTTGCGCTGGGCTCCATCTCGCTGCTCAACGTGAGCCGCACCGCCGCGCTCACCTCGCTCATCATCCCGCTCCTCGTGGCCGGCGTGCCCATCATCGATACGTTTAGCGCCATCGTGCGCCGCAAGCGCGCCCACATTAGCATTGGACAGGCCGACAAGGGCCACATCCACCACCGCCTCATTCAAGAGGGCTACAACCAAAAGCAAGCCGTACTGCTCATCTACGCCTGGTGCATACTGCTTTCGGCCGGCGCCGCGGCCATCAATCAGGTCGAGGTCCCCATACGCGTGCTCATCTTTACCGTGCTCGCCATTGGCTCGACGGCCTTCGCCAAGCGCCTGCACCTGTTTGAACCCGTGCTACGCCACCATTACAACAGGCGCACGCACGAGGACGAGCTGGTAACCCCCGACGACCCCGCTTTTAAGCAGGAGGAGCAAGCCGCCGAGGAACGCAAAGAAGAGCGCCACCACGAGCTCTAGGACAAGCTGCCGAGGATGTGCCCAGGCACCGTTGGCCAAGCGCAGCTGCGCCGCACCCATCCCACAAGCCACCCCTCTCCCGCCCCTGTAATAAACGCGTTATCATCTTGAGCCATGAACATACGTTAGGAGCAATCATGCCAAACGAGAACAGCTACGAAGTCGCGCTGCAAAAGAGCAACGCCATTCGCGAGGGCCTGGCCAAGACGCCCGAGAAGTTCACCATGCTCACCGGCGACCGCCCCACCGGCCGCCTGCACCTGGGCCACTACTTCGGCACCCTCAAGGGCCGCGTGGAGCTGCAGAACATGGGCGCCAAGACCAACGTGCTCATCGCCGACTACCAGGTCATCACCGACCGCGACACCACCGAGCACATCCAGGACAACGTGTACAACATGGTCATGGACTACCTTGCCTGCGGCATCGACCCCGACAAGACCATGATCTACGCTCACTCCGCCGTGCCCGCCGCAAACCAGCTCATGCTGCCGTTCCTGTCGCTGGTGTCCGAGGCCGAGCTGGCACGCAACCCCACGGTCAAGGCCGAGATGGAGGCCTCGGGCCACGAGCTTACCGGCCTTCTACTCACCTACCCGGTGCACCAGGCCTGCGACATTCTGTTCTGCAAGGGCAATGTGGTGCCCGTCGGTCGCGACCAGCTGCCGCACATCGAGCTCACCCGCACCATTGCACGCCGCTTTAACAACCGTTACGGCAAGGTGTTCCCCGAGGTCGACGCGCTTCTGTCCGAGACCCCGCTGCTGCCCGGCCTTGACGGTCGCAAGATGAGCAAGAGCTACGGCAACGCCATCAATATTTCGATGACCGCCGAGGAGACAGCCAAGCGCATCAAGAAGAGCCAGACCGACTCCGAGCGCATGATCACGTTTGATCCCGAGAACCGCCCCGGCGTATCCGGCCTGCTTTCGACGGCTGCCATCTGCACCGGTCGTTCCGAGGTCGAGATTGCCGAGGAGATCGGCATGGGCGGCTCCGGCCAACTCAAGAAGTTCGTGACCGAGGCCGTCAACGAGTACTTCGCTCCAATCCGTGAGCGTCGCCAGCGCTACGAGAACGACCTGGATTACGTCAAGGACGTACTGCACGAGGGCAACCGTCGCGCCAACGAGATCGCCGAGCAAACCCTGGCCGAGGTTCGGGACGCCATGGGCATGGTGTACTAGACAAAGCGCTTTCGCACAACATAGACGGTGAGATTAGATTTCTCCCCGAAACAGGAACAGGCCCGCTGGCAGTTAGTTGCCAGCGGGCCTGTTCCCGAAGTACACCGTTGAATCGCACAGAGGGGAGGAATGCGAATCAAACTCAACAGGGCAGGCTTTTTCATCGCCTATTGCCTGCTCCGTTGCTGAAACCAATATAGTTCACCGTGGTTTACTTTCTAGCGTCAATATGCGCCGCCATACCTTCTCCATAAGTTAGCTCCGGTAAACCTGCAACGGAAAACCACCACAAAGGGGACAGGCACCTTTGTGGTGGTTTTGGCCACGGCAGAGCAGTTAGAGCCCTACTGGCCAGCGACAGGCGGCCAAGTCGACGTGCATGGGATCGGTAAACGTCACGCCCTCCCCCATTAAGAGCTCACGCTGAGCATCGGGGCCGCCAAAAGCAAAACCCTCGCATATGCGCCCGTCGGCAAACACCACACGATGGCAGGGAATCTGACCAGGGCGCGGATTGCTGTGCAGCGCATACCCCACGTACCGCGCACATCGTGGACGACCGGCAAGCAGCGCCACCTGACCATACGTGGCGACCATCCCCTCGGGAATCTGCTCGACCACCTCGTACACACGCTCAAAAAAGCCCTCAGATGCCATCGCATGCTCCTTTCAACCGGAACCAGCATAAACCACCACAAAGGTGCCTGTCCCCTTTGTGGTGGTTTTGACCGGATAGTTAGTTGGCGGGGCGGAAGAAGGCTACGGCTACGGCGCCGGGACCCACGTGGGTGCCGATGGTGGCGCCAATGGTGTGGATGGGCAGCTCGTTCTCGGCATGGCCGGCCCACAGCGCGGCGCTGTCCTCGATATACTTCTTGAGCACCGCGTCCGAAAGACCCGTATAACCAAGCGCCAGCGGCATGGAGAAGTCGACGCCGCCCGCCTGTTCGACCTTCTGGTTCAACAGGTTTCGACCGTTTTTGGAACCGCGCGCCTTGCCCAACTGCACGATGAGGCCGTCCTCGGCGGCCACGACCGGCTTCACGTTGAGCAGCGTACCCACAGCGCCCGCCGCAGCAGACAGGCGGCCGCCGCGCACCAGGTATTCCAGCGTCTCGAGCAGGCCGATAACCACCACGCGGTCGCGCACGGCCTCGACCGCCGTCGCGATCTGGGCCGCACTACGGCCCTCGTCCACCAGGCGCAGCGCATATTCGACCAGCACGCGCTCGCCCAAGGTGACGTTATTGCTGTCTACCACGTACACGTCGCCGCCCGGCGCCTCGGCAAGTGCCGTACGAGCGCTCTGATTGGTGCCCGAAAGCTTGGCGCCCACGGTAATAATCACCGCCTCGTCGCCGGCCTCACGCGCCTCAGCAATCGCCTGCGAAAAGGCGTACGGGTTGACCTGGCCGGTCTTCGGCAGCTCGTCGCGCTCCACGAGCATCTCGTAAAAGCGCTGGTGATCGATGTCGACGCCATCCATGTACACGTCGGAGCCAAAGGTGACGGACAGCGGCAGAACACGCAGAGCGGGGTGCTCAGCCGGCGTCATATCGCTCGCGGAATCGGTAATAATACGAATGGACATAGCAAATCCTTTCTTGCGCAGACCTCGCGCGGGGAATTTTGACAGCAATGCCCCTGCACGGTAGACGCGCTCAAACGGGACGATGCAGTTGTTAATGGGAAGCAAATGCCTTGGCGGTCTTAGATCTCACGCAGGGTGTTGAGAATCGTACGCAGCGACGCGTACATCTGCTCGCGCTGCTCCACGCCCATGGCCTTACCGGTGGTGTCGAGCACTTCGCGAATGATGCGATCGGCCTCGCTCATGCTCTCGCCGCCCAGGGCAGTCAGGCGCACCGGGGCACGGTACTTGACGGCCGCATCACCCGAATCATCGACCTCGACGTAGCCGCCCTCCTCCAGGTGTGCCAGTGTGCGCGAAACGGCGGCACGGGTAACGCCGGCCATGCGGGCGAGGTCGGCGCCAGTCAGGCCGTCCTTGCTGCGCTCGAGATAGTACAGGCACATGACGTCGGAGCCCTTGAGGCCCAGCCTTGCACCTTCGGACGTCTTGATGCGCTGAATCTCCTTGTAGAGGCCGCTGATCAGTCCGACAAAGTCCTCAAAACGTGTCTCGTCGTTCCACTGCATGGTGACGACCACCTTTCGCTTACATGATGCTAACGGGTAAACATCTTAGCCGCATGTCCGAACCCCCGTACCCAAATATCCCAATTGTTAACCCATCAACATAAAAACCACCACAAAGGGGACAGGCACCTTTGTGGTGGCTTGGGGCATCAATAGATTCTAGGCGCCGCTATAGCTCCACGCAGGGATTGTCGCGGGTCACAAGCGTCTTAACGACGACCGTCGCTCCCAGATAGCGCTCGAGCAGCTCGGCCAAGCGATCGATCGCGGCCTGGCAGTCCCCCATCCGCTCGGGCTCCACGCATTCAATCGCCAGAAATGCGTCAGCCGAATCGTCGGACAGCGCCGTGCGAACGCCATCGCGCCAGTTCCAGCAACGGCACACGGCGCCCGCATCATCGATATAGGCAAGCTCACCGGGCAGCGTCGGATCATCTGCCTCCTCGCCAAGTGGCAAGAACGCGTCGCCGCCGTCGGTCACCGCCAGGCGCAGATTGCCCTCAATAGCATGCAAATCTTCACCGCCAACGGGCAACGCATAAGTCAACGAAATCGTATTGTAGATATCCACCGCCGGCGTGATGTGGCCGACCGGCTTGCCTTTGAGCACGCGCTTGAGCAGGTTCTCAACTGAGCAACGCGCGCCCTTCTTGGTCTTGAACAGGCGATACGCCTCGCGCCATGCCTTAACCGGCGCGTTTTCGCTAATGGTATCGCTTGTCAGGTGGCGCTCCGCATCGATGTTGGCGCGGTCAAGTAGCGCGGCGATCGCATCCACGTCCTCCTGGGGAATCTGAGCCGCAGGCTTCATGCCCTTTACGACCACAACACCGACCGCCGCCTGAGGAAACAGCTCCCAAAATGAATCCTCGGCAATAAAGCTCTTCATACATGCTCCCTTCACGATTCGCGCCCGAGCGAGGGCACCCAAACAAAAAGCGCCCTTACGACGGCCACCTTCAAAGTCCTACGGTGCCGCCACAAGAGCGCTTACGCTGCCCCCATCCGGAGAAGGGGGCGAGATGTCAGGCGTATTGTAACCCGAGTCATCCGCGCGAGCAAAACCACCACAAAGGTGCCTGTCCCCTTTATGGTGGTTTTGGGTCTGAGGCGACGCTAGCGGCGGAGTCCCAGCAGGCCGCGGCCGCGATGACGGGCGTCGGCGGGCACTTGAGCGTGCGGGCCGGCGGCCTTGACGGACTCGGGCAGGTGCGAGTACTTCTTCTCGAAGTTCTCCTCAAACATCACCGCCAGGTTGTGCGCTGCCTCGTCGTAGCGAGCGGTGCTCTGCCAGTACTGGCGCGGCACCAGGATGCCATCGGGCACACCGTGGCACGTAGTGGGAATGTCAACGTTAAAAATATCGTCGTGCACAAACTCGCTGTCCTCGATGGTACCGTCGAGGGCGCGGGCCACCAGGGCGCGCGTGTAGGCAAGCTCGATGCGATGGCCCACGCCATAACCGCCGCCAATCCAGCCGGTGTTGACCAGATAGACGCGCGTGCGACCGTCGGCGATACGCTCACCGAGCATCTTGGCATAGACCATGGGGTCGAGCGGCATAAACGGCTCTCCGAACAGCGAGGAGAACGTGGGCGTGGGCTCGGTGACGCCGACCTCGGTGCCGGGGATCTTGGCCGTAAAGCCCGTCACAAAGTGATACATGGCGGCGTCGGCCGTCAGGCGCGAGATGGGCGGCAGCACGCCAAAGGCATCACAGGTCAAAAACAGCACAACGCTCGGGGTGGTGCCCATGCCCTTGGTCCACGCGTTGGGAATGTGCTCGACGGGATAGGCCACGCGCGTATTGTGCGTGATCGAGATGTCATCATAGTTAGGCTTGCGATTCTCATCGAGCACCACGTTTTCGCAGATGGCGCCAAAGCGAACAGCGTTGAAGATCTCGGGCTCGTGGAACGCATCCAAGCCCTCGCACTTGGCGTAGCAGCCGCCCTCGACGTTAAAGATGCCCATGTCGGACCAGCCGTGCTCGTCGTCGCCGATCAGCAGGCGCGTGGGGTTGGCCGAAAGCGTGGTCTTACCCGTGCCGGAGAGGCCAAAGAACACCGCGGTCTCATGCGTGACGGGATCCATGCTGGCCGAGCAGTGCATGGGCAGCACGTCGTCCTCGACAGGCAGCAGGTAGTTCATAACGCTGAAGATGGACTTTTTGATTTCGCCGGAGTAACCGGTGCCGGCAACCAGAATCACGCGCTCCTGGAAGTTGATGACCACGGCAGCGCTGGAGTTGAGGCCCTTGATGGCGGGGTCGCACTGGTAGCCAGGTGCCGCGAGCACGCAAAAGTCCGGCTCGCCGGTGCGCGCAATTTCGCGGGCAAGCGGACGAGCGAGCATTTGCTTAATAAAGAGCGCCTGGCTGGCACGCTCGCAGGCGACGAGCAGGCGACGCGTGTGGTTGCGGTCGGCGCCCGCCATGCCGCGCGTGACAAACACGTCGCGCTCGTTGAGGTAGTCGACGATACCGGCCTTGATGGTCTCGTAGCTCTCAATCGAAAGCGGTCGGTTGACGGCGCCCCAGGCGATCTTGTCGTGAACATCGGGGGTGTCAACGATAAAACGATCGTTGGGTGAACGGCCGGTGCGCTCCCCCGTCTCGATCACCAGCGCGCCGTTGGATGCCATGCGGCCTTCTTCGCGGCGGATAGCGTACTCGACGAGCTCCGCGGCGGGTAGATCAACCAGCAGGCGGGGCTGATTATCGGCGGGATCTTCGACCAGCGTAATACCAAAGTTGGACAGAACTTCTGCAGGGGTAACACCAGGCATGGGGCCTCCTTTAAAAACGCGACACGCGGACGCAGCGCGCACTTTACTCACGTAAAGCCCGTTGTACCCGATATGCAAAAACGTTTTTGCGGCAACGGCGAAGCGCCCGCCCAACGGTCAAAAATCACAGGCAAGCGGCCTGATCATTGGGGACGTTCTTAATCGACTAATCGTTGGGGACACTTATGGACCAGTCGTTGGGGACACTCTTAAACAGGCAACAACCAAGGAGTGTCCCTAGATGCCGGCACTTAGGGACGTTCCCAAAGTGCCGACTACAGCGGCAGGCCTTGGCCGAGCATGGCGATGACGCTCATGAGGATCAGCATGCCGGCGGCGTAGGGCAGCACTGCGCCCAGGAGCTCGGCGTCCTTACCGCGCACGTGCACGGCAGCGAGGCCAATCGCGAGCGTCTGCGGCGAGACCATCTTACCGGCGGCGACACCCAGGGCGTTCAACGCAACCATCCAGTAGTCGCTCACGCCCAGCGCCGAAGCGGCCTGGCTCTGAATGGGACCAAACAGCATGCCCGAGGACGTGCCCGAGCCGGTCACAAACGCACCGACTGCGCCGATCCACGGGGCCAGAATCGGGTACAGACCACCGGCGACGGCAATGCAGAACGCACTGATCGAAGAGATCATGCCCGCATAGCCCATCACCTTGGCACAGCCCAGCACCGAAAGCATCGTGATTACCGTCGGCATCATCTGCTTCACAGTCGCGGCCAGCACCTCGCCCATCATGCGCGGCGAAGCCCCCTGAATGGCGCCGCCGATAAACGCGGCCAGGAAGATCCAAACACCCGGCGTGTTAATCCACGAAAACGTGAGCGTGCCGGGGTTCTCGCCGCAATACACCTGCACGTGACTCGCAAAGGGCGCAAGCGCGGCATGCACGGCGGGCACCAGGTTGGACGTACCCAACAGCAGTACAAAAATCAGGATGAAACACGACCAGGCAGAAAGCGCCAACTTAGCGGTGAGCTGCTCACCGGCCTCGATATTCATGTGAAAGCGCGCGTCCAGGTGACCGGACTTCTCGGCGCGCATGGCAAGCGCGGCGGTCAGCGCGAGCGACACGATGGAGCCCACGACCACGGCAAGCTCGGGGCCCACAAACATGGCGAAGACCAGGGCCGCACCAACAAAGGACACACCGGAAAGCAGTGCCACGCCGGCAACGCCGTTCAGGCGCTCGGCAACGCTTGCAACATTGCCCTGGTCATCGGCAACACGACCCGCAACCAGCACGATAAGCAGCGGCATCGCCACAAAGAAGGGCGCGAGCTGCACCAGCTGAACGGTCGCCAGATGCAGGGAATCCAGACCCACCAGGTCGGCAACGGACACTGTGGGGATGCCAATGGAGCCGTAGGGCGTGGGCACGCCGTTGGCCAGCAGGCAGATCAGCACGGCAGGCACGGCCTCAAAACCAAGGCCCGCGAGCATGCCGGCGGGAATGGCAACGGCAGTGCCAAAGCCGGCCATGCCCTCCATAAACCCACCGAAGCACCAGGCCACGAGCAGCGCCAACAGACGACGGTCGCTGCTGATGGAGGTGATCATGCTGCCGATCACGTCCATGGCGCCCGTGCGCACGCACAGGTTATACGTGAACACCGCGGCGATAATCACCAACACGATGGGCCACAGCGCCATCAAAAAGCCCTCGAGCGAGGCCGTGGCTATCTGCGCCACCGGCAAATGCCACCACGCAAAGGCGAGCACGCACGAAAGAACAAACGAACCAATCGCGGCTTTCCAGGCCGGCCATTTAAAGCACAGCAGCATCACGACAAGCCAGATGATAGGCACAAGAGCCAGCAAAAATGCGGCGACGTCCATGGGTAAAAGCTCCTTGGTACCGCGAGGGCGGCATCGGGGGTGTCATAAAACTTGAACAGGATACCGCACGCTTACCGACAATTTTCTGCCGCCTGCCGAAATATTGAACAATCCGTTCAAAAACACGAGCAAACACCGCCGCGTCTATACTAGAGCGCAGCAATAGAAAGGACTCCGCCTTGAGCATCACGCCCCTCGATAGCATCCGCCGCGCCATCGCCCGCCGCAACGGCGTCACCGACCCCACCGTATCGAGCGGGGCGCACGGGCAGGGCGGACGCATCGAGAACGGCCTGTTCCCCGCATCGCATACCGCCGAGGAGCTCGCACGTATCCAGGAGTTGAGTCAGCGCAACGCCGGCGGCCCCGACAGCGGCCAGGCCACACGTCGCCGGCGCGAGCGCGATCGCGAGCCCGGCCCCATCCACCGGATGGTCAACGCCTGGTGGAACCGCCTGCTCGGCGCTGTCTACGGCGGCGGTTTCTCCACGCAGGAAGCCGAATACGAAGAGCACGCCACCAGTCGCGACTATCTTTGGAACACCCTCGGCACCGCCGTATGGGGCATGGCGTTTCCGCTGCTCACCATCGTGTCCACGCAGCTTGTGGGCGCCGAGGAAGCCGGCAAGTTCTCCATCGCCTTTGTCACCGGCACGCTCATCATGATCGCGTGCAACTACGGCGTGCGCAATTTCCAGGTCTCGGATATCGACGAGAAGACGTCCTTTGCCTCCTACCAGCTCAATCGCTGGCTTTGCGGAGCGATCGCGCTGGCCTGCGGCCTTGCATACAGCAGCGCCCGCGGCTACGACGCGCACATGGCGACGATCGGCCTGGGCGTCTACCTCTATAAGGTGGTCGACGGCGTCGCCGACGTATACGAGGGCCGCCTGCAGCAGGCCGACAAACTCTACCTGGCCGGCATGAGCCAAACGCTACGCTCCGTCGGCGTCATCGCGGTCTTTAGCGTGGCGCTGTTCCTTACGCGCAGCATGCCCATCGCGGCGATGGCCACGGGTGTCACCGCCATCGCCTCGCTCATGCTGGTCACCGCGCCTCTCGCTCTGCTCGAGACCGAAAAATCGCGCCACGTGAGTCTGCGCGAGGTCGGCCACCTGTTTGTCCAGTGCGCCCCGCTCTTTGGCGCGCTCTTTTTATTCAACCTTATCGAGAGCATGCCCAAGTTTGTGATGGAAGGCACGCTGGCCTACAAATACCAGCTGTACTTTAATGCCCTGTTCTTTCCAGCGCAGGCTATTTTGCTGAGCATCGGATTTGTCTATAAACCGCAGCTCCTGCGTCTGTCGAGCATTTGGGCGAACCCGCGCAAACGCCGCCGTTTTGACTTGATTATTATTGCCGTTATGGCACTAATCGTGGCCATCACCGGCGTGTGCGCCGCATTTATGGCCGGTCCCGGCATTCCCCTCATGAGCTTTATGTACGGCCTCAACTTTGAGCGCTACCGCACATTGGCACTGCTGATGGTCGTCGCCGGCGGTGTAACCGCGGCCATCGACTTTATCTATGCCATCATCACGGTGCTGCGCCACGCTGGAGACGTCACCAAGATCTACCTGATCTGCTTTGCCGTGAGCGTAGTGCTCCCGGTGATCCTGATCAACCTGCTTGGCCTGATGGGTGCCGTCGTAAGCTACCTGGCTATCATGGCCCTACTGCTGGTGCTGTTGATTGTCGAATACGCCCACATCCGCCAGCGCATAGAACGAGCCCGCAACCCGTACGGCGCCTAATTAGCTGCCCCCGGTCACCGGAATTTGCGATGGAATCACCCCGGCCGGGGTCTCGTTGCGGACAATATGCATCACGCAAAACTAAGTGAGTAGACTTTTACCGAATCCCCGATCACACCGACAAAGCACAAGTCTGTGACCTGCGGTTTTATTGAGGCAAATATGTTGAGTGCTCGGCATTTCCAAAAAAGTCTACTCACTTAGCCAGCGGGCGGCCAAATGATTATTTAATCCCCGTCCCAGAAAAATCAATTAGCGGGCAGAAGGGCAAAAGTAGTCAAAAAGGCCCCGTCCCAAATTAGCTACCCTTTGCAGCGATTATTCGCCCGGGTTGATGTTCGCATAAAACTCCGCCCCGTCATCCAGACGCAGGATGCCTACGCGGCCGAACTCGGAACCGGTGGCCGCCGCGCAGTCGATATCGATGCGATCGGGCACACCGGCGGTATCCTCGCCACCCAAGCGCACCATTTGCCCGCGGCCCGACTCCTCATCGAGCCCTGCCAGGCCGCCAACCTCGCAATAGCGCCCCAGCGACACCGTGGGCGTGTGGCCGCTCACCACGACCGGACCCTTGCCCTCGGCAGAAAGCAGCCCCGTCGGGGCATCCCAATAGCCATGGCGAATCCAGAGCAAGTCATCGGACGACTGCACGGCGAGCATTTGCTGCAGCAGCTCGCGATCGGCATCGACCGCTCCCCTGCCGTCGCCGCAATCGACGCCATGCTCAAGCAAAAACGCGCGCGCCGCCTCGGTCTGAATACCGGCGTGCACCAGCAGGTACGGCCGCTCGACAGTCTCTGTCACCGCATAGAGCGGCAGGGCAGCAGCCCAACGCACTAGCTCCTCGTATGCCTCAAACTCAATTTCGTTGAGCTGCTGGCGCGTGGTCCAACCGCCGTTGATATCCCAGGTCTCGACATCGAGCGGGTCCTGGCCAATGATCGCGTCGAGCATAATCTGCTCGTGGTTGCCCTTAAGCACGCGAGAGTTGGGCAGCGACCGCACCAAGTTGATGACACCGACCGGATCGGGACCGCGGTCGATCATGTCGCCCAGCACATATAGCGTGTCGTCGGACGTCAGCGAGATCTTGGAAAGGGCCTCGTCCAGTGCGCGCACGTGCCCGTGAGCATCAGATGTCACATAGATCGCCATGGAACGCCTTTCCCTGCATTACGGCCGAAGCCCGATGCCACGACTAAAACTTCAAGTTGAACTTAAACGTTACCCATTGTACTCCGTTGCAATAACGGTGGAAAGTGCCACCACAGCCAACGGCCACAAGCGGCCGCCCGCACGCTCCGGAAATACCGCGCCACCATCATCAACGCTCCACCCAGCACCCCCCCCCGCCCCGGCCTCGTGTCGATAATGCGAACACACACGGCCCAACCCCATAAACCCACCATCTTTGGGTACAAATTACCGCAGACAACTGACCGTGCCACGCCAACCACCCAGGAGCGGACACTCCCTATGAACCAGATACTTCTCTTTATCGGCCTCGTCATTATTCTGTGCCTGACCATCAAACCTGTCGGAAAAAAGCTCCCCTTCCCTACCCTGCTCATCTTTATCGCGCTGGGCATGGTGCTGGGCGTCAACGGTCCGGCGCACATCGACTTTAGCGACTACGCGCTCACCGAAACCGTCTGCAGCACGGCACTGCTGTTCATCATGTTCTACGGCGGCTTTAACACCAACATCGACCGCGCCAAGCCCGTCGCCGCGCCCGCGGTACTGCTGAGCACGCTCGGCGTTATCATCACCGCTGGTATCACGGGCGCCTTTGCGCACTTCGCACTGGGCTTCGACTGGATCGGCGGCCTGCTGCTGGGCTCGGTCGTTGCGTCGACCGATGCGGCGAGCGTCTTTAGCGTGCTGCGCGAGCACAACCTGTCGCTGAGGGGCGGCACCGACTCGCTGCTCGAGGTGGAATCGGGCTCCAACGACCCCGTCGCCTACATGCTCACCGCGGTGCTCGCGACCCTCGCGGCGGGCGGCAATATCGACATTCCCGTGCTGCTGGCCAAGCAGATCATCCTGGGCGTGGGGCTGGGCCTTGCCATCGGCTGGACATCCAGCCGTCTAATCGAACGCGCACACGCAACGGCCGAAGGCGCGCAGACTATCTTTTTGTTCGCCGTGGCGATCGTCGCCTACGCGCTGCCGAGCTATCTGGGCGGCAACGGCTTTTTGGCCGTATACCTGGCAGGCATTGTGCTGGGTGCAAGCGACATCACCGGCAAGGTCGAGATGGCGCACTTCTTTGATACCCTCACCGAAATGGCCGAGATGACCATCTTCTTTTTGCTGGGCCTGCTCGTCACGCCCGCGCGCCTGCCGCAAATGCTGTTGCCGGGCCTGGCGCTCATGGCGTTTATGCTCTTCGTGAGCCGCCCCATCGCCGTCGGCCTGCTGTTGGCGCCCTTTAAGACCAATCCTCGCCAAGTCGCGCTCGTAAGCTGGGCGGGTCTGCGCGGCGCGGCTTCGGTCGTGTTTAGCCTCTTTGCCGTGGTGGTCGGTGTTCCCGGTGGGCACGACCTATTTGACCTGGTCTTTGTGATTGCCGTGTCGAGCATTGTAGTGCAGGGCTCGCTGCTACCGGCAGTGGCGAAAAAGCTCGACATGATCGACGCGGAAGGCGACGTGCGCCGCACCTTTAACGATTACCGCGACGAGGACGGCATGTCGTTCGTTAAGCTCAAGGTAGGCGCGGGCCATCCGTTTGCCGGGCGCTCGCTCGCCGATATTGGCAGCGTCGCCGACATGCTGGTGGTCTTGGTGCTGCGCGATGGAGCGCACCCGGTGCTGCCCAACGGGGATACCGTGATCGAAGAAGGCGACCTTCTGGTTATGGCCGCTCCAACGTTTGAGGAGCGTGCCGAGGTTACGCTGCGCGAGGTCACCGTGACGCCCCACGGTCGCCTGGCAGGACTGCGCCTGCGCGATGTGCCACAAGGCAAGCACCCCTTTATCGTGGTGATGCTCAAACGCGACGGCCAAACGATCATCCCCGACGGCAACACCCTCATATATGCCGGCGACGAAGCCGTCATTGCCACGCTAGCGTCGTAGCCAGCCCCACCCATAAGTTGCGGTGAAATAGGGACTGAATAGGCCTTCTAGCAGCCCAAACAGTCCCCATTTCACCGCTTCTTATTGAAGGGATGGGGTTGAAGTTCAATCGCGGCTACCATTCCTCGTCTGCGCCGTAGTCATCGTCCGCGTCACCATCGACGGCAAAGTCGCAGAGATCGAGGCCTTCGCGTTCGGCTCGGGCTAGGAGCTCTTGGGGCGACTCGTCCTCGATATCCATCACGTCGAGCATGGCGGCCGGAAAACCCACGCCCGCCGCACTCCCCGCGCGGTCGAGCAGACTCTCGCGCAGTTGGTCTACATCAACTTCGATTTTCATGGTGAAACCCCCTATCGGCAATCGCGACCGAACAAACCGCATGCCCCAAATGAGGTGCAATAAATCCCAGATACCGCCATAATAAAACAATGAACATCAGGGAGGTTGCGGACGATGGATAAGCTCGATGCCATGACGGAACAAGTCAGGGACTTTTGTGATGCACGCGACTGGCGCAAGTATCACACGCCAAAAGAGCTCGCCATCGGCATGGCAACTGAGTCCTCCGAGCTCCTTCAGCTCTTTCGTTTTATGAGCGACGAGCGCATTGCAGAAATGTTCGAAGACACCGAGCAACGACAAGCCATCGAAGACGAAGTCGCCGACACGCTCCTTTTCCTTCTGCGTTTCGCAGATTTAAATGAAATCGACCTGCCAGCGGCGCTTTCGTCCAAGCTCAAGCGCAATGGCGAGCGCTACCCCGTCGACGCATCATCTAATGAATACAGAAAGGCGGACCATCATGAGTAATGAGTTCGCCCTTCGGCAATACACGCTTCCCCTGCCCCAGCCCTTTGAGACAAGCGAATCTCTTCAGGACTTTGGCACGCCAAAGCCTGGAGCCCATCATGACGAGAGTTGGCCCGTCCTTTACATTCTCACCAACAGCAGAAACAAGACGGCATACATCGGCCAAACAACCAACTACCAGCGCCGTATGAAACAACACGCTGCAAACGTGGACAAGGACTTCGACCGGACCCTTCTGATCGACAATCCCACCTTCAACCAATCCGCAACGTTCGAGTTCGAGAATCGACTTATTGAGCTGTTCTGTGCCGACGAAAAATACCAGGTCACCAATGCCAACAACGGCTATGCCCAATTCGATTATTATGAGCGGCCTCAGTATCGCCAGAGGTTCCGAGACCTCTGGACAAAGCTTCGCGAAGAAAACTACGCGATTCATCCGATTGAAGAGCTCGAGAACTCCGATCTGTTCAAGTTCTCGCCTTTCAAGACGCTTACGCCCGACCAATACGAAACGATCGAGACGATTTATAAACGTCTCGAACAGGAGCATGAAGACGCAAAACATGGCGGCTCAAAAAGAGAACGTATAACCGTCGTGAATGGCGCTCCGGGAACAGGCAAAACAATCCTCGCCATCAGTCTCATGTTCAAAATCAAAAATGAACCGAACCTTTCCGGTCTACGGGTCGGCTTCGTGACGCCCATGGAGTCTTTGAGCAAGACGCTCAAAAAGCTCACGCACTTCCTTCCCGGGTTAAAGCCCAGCGATATCCTGAGCCCCAGCGATGTCACCAAAAACGATCGGTATGACATCTTGCTTGTCGACGAGGCACACCGACTGGGAAACTACTTGACCGCCGGCGCCGGCATCGGAGCTTTTTACAACACATGCGAACGACTCAACTTGCCGCGCACGAGCAGCCAGGTGGATTGGATTTTTAAATGCTGCGACAAGGCCTATCTGTTCTATGACCCCAAGCAGCAGGTCCGTGCATCCGGACTTAATCGGGACGACCTCGAGCAGCGACTCAACCAACTCGAAGAAGCGGGAATCGAGACCGAAGAATTCAGCTTGAGTACCCAAATGCGCGTGCGTGGCGGCGATGAGTATCTCGATTTTGTATACGATCTACTCGACAACAAGGCATACATGCATGCCGGCATGATGTTTGATGAGCTCTTTGCCTCGCAGCCCTACGACTCGCGATCCGGCGACCCGAACAGCGATATCCCCAGGTACCAGTTTGGCATCGTCGACCGATTTGAGGATTTCTGTTCTCTGCAGCAAGCCAAGGAAGAAGAAGTTGGTCTATCCCGCATGACGGCAGGTTTTGCGTGGAAGTGGGAAACGAAGAATAACAAAGACGCGTTCGATATCGTCATTGAGGGCATCCCTAAACGTTGGAACTCGAGTCAAAAGGATTGGGTTAACTCCCCCAACGCCGTCAACGAAGTCGGATGTATCCACACAGTGCAGGGCTACGACCTCAATTACGGATTCGTAATTCTGGGTCCCGACATTTACTACGACAACGACAAAGGGGGCGTCTGCGTTAACAAGGCAAACTTCAAAGATACCGTCGCAAAGAAAAAAGCAAGCGACGACGACCTACGAAAGATTATCGTCAACGCCTACTACGTTCTCATGACGCGCGGCATGCTGGGAACGTTTCTTTATGTATGCGACCCAGCGCTCAAGGAGTATTTGTCACGGTATATCCCGGTGATATAGACCTAACGACCGCCCTCCCCCATGTAACCATCCTGTAAATCATAGCGGCGCACTCGAGTTTTACCGTGATGCGGTCGCGCCCGGCGCTCCACTGTGCTAAAGTATCCCGAACGCTCAAACGACTACGAGGGGAACTAGAAGATGGCACGTGTGCACAACTTCTCAGCTGGCCCGGCCGCACTGCCTACAAGCGTGCTCGCCGAGATCGCCGACGAGATGATGGACTACCGCGGTTGCGGCATGTCCGTGCTCGAGATGAGCCATCGATCTAGCATGTACCAGCAGATCATCGACGACGCCGAGGCAACCCTGCGCCGCCTGCTGAGCATCCCCGACAACTACCGCGTCCTGTTTTTGCAGGGCGGTGCCACGCTACAGTTTGCGGGCATCCCCATGAACCTCATGCGCCGAGGCCGCGTCGGCTACGTCGTGACCGGCAACTTTGCCAACAAGGCGTACAAGGAGGCCGCCAAGTACGGCGAGGCCGTGCTGCTCGCGAGCTCCGAGGACACCAATTTCGACCGCATCCCAGACATGGCCGACGTCAACGCGCGCATTGCCGCCGAGGCCGCGGGCGACGGGCTCGACTACGTCTACATCTGCCAGAACAACACTATCTTTGGCACCATGTACCACGAGCTGCCCAACTGCGGCGATGTGCCGCTGGTCGCCGATGTCTCGAGCTGCTTTTTGTCACAGCCGCTCGACGTTGAGCGCTACGGGCTCATTTACGCCGGCGCGCAGAAAAACGCCGGCGCCGCAGGCGTGACCGTGGTCATCGTGCGCGACGACCTTATCGCCGAAAGCCCCGCCTTTGCGCAGACGCCGCAGTACATGGACCTTAAGACCCAGGCCGCCAAGGGCTCCATGCTCAACACGCCCAACACCTTTGGCATCTACGTGTGCGGCAAGGTGTTCCGTTGGGTTGAGCAGACCGGCGGACTTGCCGCCATGGCCGAGCGCAACTGGGCCAAGGCCAACCTGCTCTACGACCTGCTCGAGCACAGCGAGCTGTTCCATGGCACAACGCAGGCCGACAGCCGCTCCATCGCCAACGTCACCTTCCGCACCGGCGACGCCGAGCTCGATGCGGCCTTTGTTGCAGGCGCGGCCGAGCACCAGATTCAAAACGTCAAGGGCCATCGCCTCGTCGGCGGCATGCGCGCAAGCGTGTACAACGCCGTCACCATGGAGGACGTGCAGGCACTGGCCTCGTACATGAAGGACTTCGAAACGCAGCGTAGTTTGAGCCCGCGATCTAACTAGCCCGCAACGCGCGGGCCGACCAGCCACTTCAAACCACCTGTTTAAACCAAACCTGCTAAGGAGTTTTTCATGCGCAAGATTAAGACCATCGACGACATCACCAAGGACGGCAAAGTCGAGTTTGGCGAGGGCTACGAATTTGTGAGCACCGCCGAGGAGGCCGACGCCATCCTGATGCGCTCGACTGACCTGCACGGCTACGAGCTGCCCGAGGGCATCCGCGCCATCGCCCGCTGCGGCGCCGGCGTCAACAACATCCCCGTCGAGGAGTACGCCAAGAAGGGCGTCGTCGTCTTTAACTCCCCCGGTGCCAACAGCAACGCCGTTAAGGAGCTCGTCCTAGGCATGCTGGTGCTCTCGAGCCGCGGCGTGGTGCAATCGATGAACTGGGTGCGCGACAACGCCGACGACCCCGAGATCCAGGTCGATGCCGAAAAAGCCAAGAAGGCCTTTGTGGGCCGCGAGCTCAAGGGCAAGCGCATCGGCGTCATCGGTCTGGGCAACGTGGGATCCAAGGTCGCCAACGCCTGCGTCGATCTGGGCATGGACGTCTACGGCTACGATCCGTTCATTTCCGTCGAGCACGCATGGGTGCTGAGCCGCGAGGTGCAGCGCGTGGGCACGCTCGAGGACCTCTGCCGCGGCTGCGACTATCTCACCGTGCACGTGCCCAGCAAGGCCGACACCATCGGTATGATCAGCACCGAGCAGATCAACCTGCTGGCCCCGGGCGCCGTGCTCATCAACTACGCGCGCGAAACCATCATTGACGAGGACGCCGTCGACGCTGCCCTGCGCGAGGGCAAGCTGAGCTGGTTTAGCTGCGACTTCGCCACGCCCAAGACCGTCAAGATGCCCAACACGTTTATCACCACGCACTCGGGCGCCGGCACTGGCGAGGCCGAGGCCAACTGCGCCGACATGGCCATCAGCGAGCTCAAGGATTACCTGGAGAACGGCAACATCGCGCACAGCGTCAACTACCCCGCCTGCAGCATGGGCAAGGCGCGCGCCGCGAGCCGCATCGCCTGCCTGCACGCCAACGTGCCCAACATGATCGGCCAGATCACGGCCATCCTGGCCAAGGACAACGCCAACGTGCAGCGTATGACCAACGAGTCCGCCGGCGAGAACGCCTACACCATGTTCGACACCGACGAGCACCTGGACAGCAGCACCATCGAGGCACTCAAGCAGATTCCGTCGATGTATCGCGTGCGCGTGATCAAATAGCGCCGGCTGATCTGACGGGCAGTTCCCCATGTGGCCTGCCCGTCACTGACATTGAATGCCCGCGGGGACGCCTTTCGCACGAGAGGCGCCCCCGTTTTTGTGAGCACTCCATTAAATACACCGAGCCGCTTCTTGACATACAATCTGTATGTTGACCTAACTATCTGTGAGGTGCCTATGGTTGATACAGATTTTGCTTGGCGGCTTACGCAAGGACTCGTGCGGATCGACAGCTCAGACCCGGGTGCGTATGAGGACGAGATTGAGCGCTATATCAAAGCGTTGGTTGAGGAACGGGTGGCACGGCTGAGCCATCCGGTGCTCCATGCCGTGCAGGTTGAGGAACTCGAGGTGCTGCCCGGGCGCCGCAACCTTATGGTCACCGTGCCGGGACTGAGCGACGAGCCACGGCTCGTCTATATCTGCCATATGGATACCGTTACGCTGGGCGATGGCTGGGACGCGGACATTCCGCCGCTCGGAGCGATCGTGCGCAACGATAAACTCTATGGCCGCGGTGCCTGCGATATGAAGGGTGGTCTGGCCTGCGCCATTGCCGCACTGGTCCATACGCTCGAGCGCGTGGCGGCAGAAGGCGAGCTGCCCCGCCGTGGCTTCTCACTCATTTGCTCGGTCGACGAGGAGGACTTTATGCGCGGCTCAGAGGCCGCGATCGATGCCGGCTGGGTCGGCTCGCGCGAATGGGTGCTGGACACCGAACCCACCGACGGACAGATCCAGGTGGCGCACAAGGGGCGCACGTGGCTCGAGATTGAAATGGCTGGCGTAACGGCGCATGCGAGCCAGCCGTGGAAGGGCGCGGATGCCGTCGCCGCCATGGCCGAGGTCGTGTGTTCGCTCCGTCGCGCGTTTGTGGCGCTGCCCGCGCACGATGAGCTGGGGCCTTCGACCATCACGTTTGGCCAAATCGAGGGCGGATATCGCCCCTATGTCGTGCCCGACCGCGCCAAAGTCTGGGTCGACATGCGCCTGACCCCGCCGACCGATACGGCCGCCGCGACGCGCATGGTAGAGCAGGCCATCGCCGTTGCCGAAGCCGCGGTCCCCGGCTGCCATGGAAGCTACACCGTGACAGGCGACCGCCCCGCTATCGAGCGCGATCCAAGCTCTCCTCTTCTAGCCGCGCTCAAGCGTGCCGCCGATGACGTGACGGGGGCGGACACGGCCGTCGGCTTCTTTACCGGCTACACCGACACCGCTGTCATTGCCGGCAAGACAGGTAACCGCAATTGCATGAGCTACGGTCCCGGGTCGCTCGCGCTCGCGCACAAGCCCAACGAATATGTGCCCCATGCCGATATCGTTCGTTGTCAGCAGGTGCTGATCGCGCTCGCCGATAACGTGCTCTGGGACGCGAGCGGCCAAGTTGGGGCATAATAAGCCGCGAACAAACCGACTCGTGCGTTAGGACCGCCCATGAAAGCACTTCCGTTTCCCTGCATCCGCCCGGCTCAGGACCGCGTGCTCGAGGCGCTGCCTGCAATGGGCAGCATCCTGAGCGGCAACGATGCTCTGCGCGGAGCCATTGCCGATGGCCTGATGCTCAAGGACCCGGGCGCGGCGTATTACGTGTACGAATGCTCGGGCGAGCCGGGGCGCGTAACAGGTGTCGTGGCGATCTGCCCGGTTGGTGCGCTGGCGGGCGGCGACGCGGTTGCCGCCGATACGACCGCCGCTGCGCGCGCAATCGCCGACCTCAAGGTACAGCCCCGTCCCGTAACGCTTGTCTACGAAGCCTCTCCCGTCATGGATATCATCCTCGGCGCCGCAAAAGAGGGCGCTTCACTCTATGCCGTCACCGACCCCGCCGGCATTACGCACCGCGTGTGGGAGGTCAAGCGCGAGGACGCCGTCGGGGCCATCCGCGCCATGCTCGACCAGGCGCCGGAGCCGGCACTGGCCGACGACCCTGCCTACGCTGTCGCACTAGTCGAGGCATCACAGCTCCTGGCCGACGGTGCACGTGCCGCCGGCACCTACACGGGCAAAGAGCCGTTCAACTTTGCCGTAGCTGCGCTCTTCCCCGCCGCGCAGGTCAGCGGCGGCGCGGCGCAGGTTCCGACGGGTCTGCTCACGCACCAGGTCGCGCGGTTCTAGCAAGACCAGACCGTCCAGCACAAAAATCGGCAGCCCAACAAACAGGGGGCGGAGATGCAGCAGGTACATGCATCTCCGCCCCTTTTGCGTCGAGAAGTTATGCCGACGACCCGTGCCGCCGCGCTCGCGTTATCCGCGCTGCGGACCCGCAGTAGCCACGAGCGGTTCAAGCCCCAGCTCGCGCGCGTAGTCTTCCTGCGTAAAGACTTCGACCAGTTCAAACGTATCGGCCGCATCGTCAAACGCAAAATGCAGCACTGAGCAGTTGCCCGGCACGCGTTCGCGCTCGTCGGCCGCCGCGCCCCGCACGTGGTCCAAAAACTCCTTGATAGCCGAACCGTGGCTCACCGCGAGCACACACTCGTGGTCCGGACGTCGCATAAGATCGGTTATCGTCGCCGCCATGCGCTCGCGCACCTGCATCTGGCCCTCGCCGCCAAACTGACGATAGAAATCTCGCCACGGGCGCTCGGGCATAAGCATCACGCGCTCGGCCTCAAAGTCGCCAAAGAACCACTCACGCAGACCGTCCAGGCGCTCGTACGCCAAGCCCGGCCACAGGTTGGCGATAGTCTGCTCGGTGCGATGAAGTGTGGAGGTGTAGGCATGATCGGGTTCAATGCCGCGCGCACGTAAGAACATGCCGGCACGCGCCGCCTGGTCGCATCCCAGCTGCGTGAGCGGCGAGTCACTCCAACCCTGAATAATGCGCTTAAGGTTGAATATTGTCTGCCCATGACGAACCAGATACAGGTCTTTATTCATAGGGGTCCTTTCGTTCGTTACCAATCAAGGAGCGAAAACGCACCGTCGCAATAGCCAAAATGAAGCACGGCACCGTTGTCGGGTAGCTCTCCCCTGCCAGTCACATACTCAAGAAACTCCTGGCAGGAAGAGCCGTGGGAGACTGCCAGCACACAGTCGTGCTGCGGCCTGGCCATGATGTGGGACAGCGCCGCGACCATTCGCGACTGGAGCTCGCCTTCAGACTCGCCACCAAAGGCCACCGGATAATCACCCCAGGGCTGCGGCGGCATCTCGCGATTTGATGTACCCTCCAGCGAGCCCAAATGCCACTCGCGCAGGTCATCGACCAGCTCTATCGAGCGGCCCTCACCAGCAATTAGCTCAGCCGTATGCCGCGCCCGGCCCAACGGCGAGGAATACACACGGTCAAAGGTCACGCCACGCGCCTCAAACGCCGCGCGCGTCGCCAGCGCCTGCTCGCGCCCGCGCGCCGTAAGCGGCGAATCGTGCCCACCCTGCAAAATGTTCTGCACATTGAGCTCAGTCTGCCCATGCCGCACCAAATACAAATCTGCCACACGTCCTCCCCTCGCACCACCGCAAAGGGGACAGGTACCTTTGTGGTGGTTTACCGCCGGATCACACCGCGGTGACGCTCAGCTACACCAGTACGTCGGCAAGCGGGCGCTTAGGTACGTGGTGCACCTGCGCCTCGTCGCGCCAGTAATTAATTGAGCCGTCGGGGTTGGAATCGATCGCATCGATCACCTGCGTCTCGGCCGGAACGCCAAACGCCATGATCAGCTTGAGCTCATACTTATCGCTATCGAGCCCCATGGCATCGATCGCGTGGGGCGTAAAGGCCTTGAACATGCAGGCAGCCACCTCGGGCGTGGCGCTGCGGGCGGCGAGCATCATCGTCTGCGCGGCAATGCCCGTGTCGACCTCAGTAATAGGAGCGGCGGGCTTACCCGGAACGGCGCGCTCGGCAAGAATCGCGATGTAGCCGGTCGGGCGCTCGCCCTCATCGGGACCCGGCCAATCCTTGAGCGCACCGGCCCATGCAAGCTCGTCAAATACACGCGCGCAGTCCTCTGCACCGCTTACCACATGAAAACGCAGACGCTGAGCATTGGCACCACAGGGAGTCAGGTGCGCCAGCTCCGCCAGCTCAAGCAAAAGCTCACGCGGCACGCGCATGGACTCGTCAAAGCGACGGCACGTGCGGGCGCAGCGAACCAACGCATCAAACGCGTCCAAGCCGAGCTTTTCGCAACCCTGCTTTGCCATCGACTCCGCGCTCGACGGCGCCGCGGGAACTGTTTCGTTCATAGGGACCCCCAATTTCGGGCAATTGTTCTTAGGAGAATCTAACCTAAAACCTTGGCAATTACATACAGCGGCGTAATGTTCTACAATTGTTGATTAATCCTCACTGGAGCGGGAACAAAAGTAACAATTCGGGAATGTGGGGCGGCAATTCGTCCTTCCCGCCCCATGCATCGGCGCCCTTGGGCGATACTTGTTGCAGCACTTTTGGCGTACGCCGCACGGAGAGCAATGAACGCGACGTGCACCGCACGGAAAGGAGACATTATGGGCATCTTTAAGAACGATGACCAAAAATCGAGCCAGTTTGGATTTGACGAGAAAAGCATGGCGGGCAAAGCCGTCAAGGCCGTGCGCTGGATTTACGCCATCACGGGCGTCTTGGCGCTCGTCGCCGGCATCGCACTGCTGTTTGCGCCCGCCAAGTCCCTCGTCTTCCTAACGACCGTCTTGGGCTTCTACTTTGTGATCACGGCCGCGATCAGGCTGTTTACCGCTGTTTTCGAGCCACTGCTGCCCACCGGCTGGCGCGTGACGAGCATCATCTCCAACCTACTCATTATCTTGGGCGGCGTCATAATCCTGCGCAACCAGGCCTTCTCGACCGCGACGCTCACCACGATGGTGGTTATCGTGGCTGGCTTTGGCTGGATCGTCGAAGGTGTCATGTCCATTCTGGAGTCCGAGCTTTCGTCCAACCGTGCCCTCGCCATCCTGAGCGGCGCGCTCTCCATCATCGCCGGCATGTTCGTGTTTATCTATCCGCTGTGGTCGGCCAAGATGCTCGTCATCTTTAGCGGCACCGCACTGCTGGTGTTTGGCGTAACGCTGATTGTTCGCGCTATTCAATTTGGCAAACTGGTGCACTAGATGCCGCGAACGCTCTTTATTGATGCAGACGCCTGCCCGGTCACGCGCGAGTCGATTGACTGCGCGCGGCGGGCGGGCGTCGCCGTCGTTATCGCCGGCAACAGCACACAGAACCTGGAACGCCACATTCGCCGCGACGATCCGCGCGACGTCGAGCATGCGCGACGCGGATTTTGGGTCACGACGCTCGATGTGAGCGTGGGCGCCGACAGCGCCGACTTTGCCATTGTCGAACGCCTGCAGGCGGGCGACGTAGTCGTGACGCAGGACATTGGCTTGGCGAGCATGGTGCTCGGGCGCGATGCCGCCGCCATCGGCGTGCGCGGGCGCGTCTACGATAAGGCGACCATCGACATGCAACTGTTTATTCGCCACGAGGAAAAGAAGGTGCGCCGCGCCGGCGGTCGCACTCGCGGTCCGGCGGCATTTACCAGCGAAGACCGGGCCCGCTTTAAGCGCAGCCTCACCGAGCTGCTGCGCTAACCAAGGTAGATTTTCGGGACATGCCCGGAAATCTACCTTTTTGTTTTGCGCGGTGTGAGCGCTCGGAATCCATGGCTCAACAAAAAACGGGCTTCAAAATGCCATGCGTCGCCGCATTGCGCAGGCGCCGAGCATGGCTATTTGAAGCCCATTTTTTAGGCCTACTTAGAGGCCGAAGGCGGATAGGATAAGGCCCCAGCCGGCGCCGATGACGTACATCATGACCAGGAACACGGCGTTTTCACGAGCGCTGCGGTTGGTGCGGAACAGGACAAGATAGCCCACGCCGGCGGAAATGAGCGTGCCGGCGAGCATCGGCGCCAGCTGTAGCGCGCCCTCCAGGTACAGCTGCGTAATGACCACGCTGGCCGAGCAGTTGGGGATCAGGCCGACGAGTGCCGAGCCCAAGACGGCGAGCGTCTCGTTGCCACGCAGGAACTGCTCGATCGCGGACTCTCCGAAGGTCTCGAGCACGGCAACTAGAATCAGCGTCACCAGGAAAATAAAAACCGAAACCTGCACGGTGTGCGAGATCGCGCTGCGGATAATCGACAGGACGGGCGCACCTTCGTGGGAGTGACCGTGGTCGTGCCCATGGCCGTGGTGGTGCTCATGCTCGCCTGCGTGACCGTGGTCATGGCTGTGTCCGTGGTCGCGCTCGTGTTCATCTTCATCATCATCGCAACCGCAATGGTCGCGCTCGCACAACTCGTGGATGTGGTCGGCGCTCACGCCCGCCTCGGCCACTTCATCAATGATGTCGCCCCCGGTATGGTCGTCGTGCGCGCAGTTCACATGAGCCGGATTGGCAGCGGTCCCCAGCACGGTACGGCGAATCGCCGCATGCGCGCGGGAATTACGACGAAGGCCGCGGATAGCCGCGTCCACGATAAAGCCCGTGACCAGCGCGATCAGTGCCTTCGAAGCCAAAAGCATCGCCATGGTCTGCACGGGCACCTGCTCGGCGAGCAACAGCGGCAGCATCTCATCGGAGGTCGAGAGGAACACGGCGACCAGCGTGCCCAGCGTCACGACACGGCCGGCGTACAGCGTTGCTGCCATGGCCGAAAATCCGCACTGCGGCACAATGCCCAGCAGCGAGCCAGCCACGGGACCCGCAGCGCCGGCGCGCTTGATAGCGCCGTTGACGCGGTCGCCCGCAACGTGCTCAAGTGTCTCGAGAGCAAGATACGTCACCAACAAAAACGGCGCCAGCGAGAGCGTGTCCTTGCCGGCGTCGAGCAGAATATCAATCAGCAAATCCATGACGGATGGAACCTTTCATGTCTTTCGGCAGCATTGTAAAAGTCCTAGCGGTCAACTAGGGTATTGTAGTTGTCCTAGGCGCGATGCCAATAGTTGCCCATGGTAAACTATCATCTCGCCATAACTCAATGCCACCGAGCCGCGCGACACGGCCCGTCCAAGGAGCAGTTATATGAACGTTTCACAAGCACTCGAATACGAGCGCCAGCCGTTTATTCCCATGTTTATCTATGGCGATCACGGCGCCATGGAGTCCGAGCGCCAGAAGGGCGAGGAGGCCCTTAAGGTGCTCGAAACCGAGTACTTTACCGCCGAGGGCGACCCCAGCTTCGACTTTGCCACCGTGCGCGACCTGGCTGACCGCAACCGCGACCTGTGCGACCAGATTGGCGAGGCGCGCCTGCGCAACGTGACGCCCGCGACGCTTTCGCGCGGCCTGTCCGATGCCGACACCTGCGCCGCCATCGGCAAGATGCAAAAGCGCACCGCCGCGTCGGTCATGCGCGAGATCCGCGGCGACCGCGACGCGCTCGGCGTGGCCTACGCCCGCAAGCCCATCCAGGGCACCGTGCTCGGTATCGACATCGAGACCACCGGCCGTGCACCCGAGCGCGGTTATATCATCAATGTGGGTTGGGAAATCATGGAGCTCACCAGCGACGCCGTCCCGCACGACGCCGAGGCGCACTACTGCGGTTTGCCCGACATCTACCGCGGCGAGGATGTGCCGTTGTCGAATATCCACCACATCACCTGGGACGACATCGACGGCAAAAAGCCATTCCGCGAGAACAAGGAACTGCAGAAGCAGCTGCTCAAGCTTATGAAGAAGTACCCGTACATGGCGCACAACGCCGCCTTTGAGGACAGTTGGTTCAAGATCCACCTGGACGGTTACGCCGAGGCACGCCGCGCCGGCAAGATCATCGTCATCGACTCGCGCCAGATCTGCCGCAGCCTGGATGCCGACGTCCGCTCGCTCCCCCGCGAATCCGCGCCCGCCGCACTCGAGAACTGGGCGCGCCGCCGTGGAACCCTCGCCGCCGACGCCAACGAGCAGCACCTGGGCCTCGACGACACCGACCTCATGCTCCGCACGGTTCAGGCCGAGTTCAACCTCAAGAACCTATTCGCGAAATAACCGATCCATCTGCGGGAGCGCCTGCCAGGCACAGCGCAATCCGTCTGGGCACACCGACACGCAGTAAACTAGGGCGCAGCCTTATGGCTGCACCCTAGTTTTCATCAAAACGAGCAAATACGCGTGCTTCACATAGTCGGCAGGTTGGCCCACCTACATTTTTCGAGTTGTTCGGCCAGCTGAACCACTAGTCAAGGCCCCTTGAACCGCAATCGAAGCTAAAATCGCCTTAATTTCGCAACCAAGCCCCATAAATCTACCTGAATCAATTCGAATAGGACGTTGCGATCGCACCATTTGTATAGGATAAGGCCGAATAACTCAAATTATGTTGGTGAGGCATCTGAGCGGTCGGCAAAAACGCTTAGAAGCTACGAATCCGCAACTAAAGTTCATCAAAAAGGGGCAGCCGGCAGAAACCTCCCCAGCCAAAGCTGCTCCCTCAATACGACAGCTCAAAAACCCACCGTTCGCAGAAGATAAGCCGCGCCCCAATACCGTTGCCCGAAGTTTCGGGCGTATGCGGCGTCCGCTATGCCATCATGCGCGTATGGGAATCATTCTGTCACATACCACGGCACGCGCTGTATACCAAACAGCCAACTCGCTCGCAAGCTACGCGACCGGTCCCATACCTATGGAAAAGATCAGGGTGTCTGCGCCGACCACGTCCGACCTGGAAGCGGCACGAGCATGGCTCAACAGAAAGAATGTCGATTCTGAACGTATCCATGTGCTGACGTTTTCCAATAATGCCAAAAGGCACCGCAAGGGCTGCATCTGCCACTGCACGCGCTATACGTTTGATGCAGAAAGCTACCTAGAACTCGAGCCGAACGTCTACATCGTCGATATCAAGCTGTGCGCGTTAGAAGCAACAGCCGACCTCAACCTTTCGGAGCTCGTTGAGTATTACTTTGAAATCTGCGGCTCCTACGCGCTTGGAACGTCCGACGAAACTCAATATCGCGAGCGCCCAGCCCTAACCAGCGTTGAAGAGCTCAGAGCCTTCTTTTCAGAGGCACCGGGGTATCGTGGATCTAATAAAGCACTTAAGGCACTTTCTTATGTACACGAAGGCTGTCGCTCCCCACTCGAAACGGCGTTTGTCATGATGCTGACAATGCCCAAGTCAATGGGTGGCTTAGCCATACGCGCTATCAAAACGGATTATCCGATCCCAGTCCCCAAAAGATACGCCGCCCTAACGCGACGGACGGTTTTCTACCTCGACGCGCTGCTCGAAAATTCGATGACCGATATCGAATACAACGGCTTTTACCACGACGAACCCGAGCAGCAATCAATTGACGAGGAGCGCCGAAACACGCTGCGAAACATGGGATATGCCGTTATCACGGTTAATCGTCATTCGTTTTTCAAGCAGTCCGCTTTTAAACGGGTCATGGAAGCGATTCGCATTCGCGAGAAGATATGGCCCGGTCGACTCCCGGATAACTTCGCCATCCTGCAAGAAACTCTTCGTCAATTTGTCTTGCGGCGCTACTTCGAATACGGTCGCCGCGTCCTGGAGACACTCAAAGAAGAAGAGGCCGCCAAGCGCGAAATTGCAAGCCAATATCCGCAAGCTGATGACCCGAGCATCAACGATGTGCCCGAACCCGACGACATGCAACACGTCGGGGCCCTTGCTGAGGAAATCAATGGGGCTTGGGAATGCGACATGTTCGCAAAAATCGATGAAAACCGCACGGAAGACGACACGATTATTGATCTAATTGAGAATTCGCTCTTCTAAAGGCGATCTCTGCGGATGTCCACCTACATTTTTCGACTTATTCGGCCACCGATGTGCCAGATTGGCTGCAGCAATGCTCAATATAACTTTAGATAAAACTGATTCTGCAGAAACTCCCGTAGAGGAAGAACTGATTCTCGCGGTATTTGACACGATAAAGTACAAATATGAACAGTTCTAATGCTTCTCAAGGTGGCTTTCTTAGCATGCTAGCCGAACATCTCGAAATATGTTGGCGAGCATTGCGTCGATGTCTCCCAACCCACAGAAAATCGCAGAAGCGGCAAGCAGCGGCAAGCAGTCATCGAAATTAACGCAAATTGTATTGACATATGAACATACACTCATATAATCGGAAGCAAGTTATATGAGCGCATGTTCATATGAAGGGATATTGCAATGAGCATCCGCGTTGATGAAACGAAGCCCGACATCGAGGCCACCGAGCCCGCGATCCCCACCACCTGCTCGCCCGAGGACCTTCCCGACGAGGAGCTTCTCTACGACCTCGCCGACCTGTTCAAGGTCTTCAGCGACACCACGCGCATCAAGATCCTCTATGCCCTCATGGGCCGCGAGCTCTGCGTAGCAGACATCGCCGAAGCGACCGAAACCTCGCAGTCCGCGGTGTCGCACCAGCTGCGCACACTCAAGCAGTCGCACCTGGTTAAATTCCGGCGCGACGGGCGCAATATCCTATACTCGCTCGCCGACGACCACGTCTACACCATGCTCAACCAGGGCATGAGCCACATCTGCGAATAGCGACCAACCACGGTACCAGCGCGGCCTGCACCCAAGCCGCAAATACGGGGAAAGGAATCCACCATGAAAAAGCAGTTCAAGCTCGACGAGATCGACTGCGCCAACTGCGCGCGTAAGCTTCAGGACGAGCTGGCCAAGCTCGATGGCGTCAAGTCCGTTTCGGTCAACTTTATGACCCAGAAGCTGACGCTCGAGGCCGATGAAGCCGAGTTCGACGAGGTCCTCGACCGCGTTGTGGAGTTCACCGCCGACGCCGAGCCGGACTGCGAGATCATTCTCTAGCCAAGGTTTACGCCAACCCGCAAGGCCGCGCTTGCCGCGGCCTTTGCTCGCGAAATTATATGAGCGAGTGTTCATACATTCAAATGGGAGGATACGAGTCATGGCCACCGCCGACCCCAAGAAGAAAAAGAAGAAGCGCAAGAAAAAAGAGTCACTCGAGCATAAGCGCAACCGCATCCTGGTAGCGCTGGGCATTTTTGCCGTGGTGTACGCCCTCGATGAGCTCGGCACCCTCACTGCCGCATTCGGCACCCCGGGCGACATCTACGCCAGCTTCGCACTGTTCCTCGTGCCTTTTTTGATTGCCGGCTACGACGTGCTCCAAAAGGCATACAACAACATCCGCCGCGGCAAGGCGTTCGACGAGAGCTTCCTCATGGCCGTCGCGACCATCGGCGCGTTTGCCATGGTGCTCTTCCCCGACACCGATCCGCACATGGCCGAAGGCGCCGCCGTCATGCTGTTCTACCAGGTCGGCGAGCTGTTCCAGGCATACGCCGTGGGCAAGAGCCGTAAATCGATCAGCGCCATGATGGACATCGCACCCGACTACGCCAACGTCGAGCAACCCGACGGCACACTCGAGCAGGTCTTCCCCGATGACATCGCCGTGGGCACCGTCATCGTCGTCAAGCCCGGCGAGCGCGTGCCTATCGACGGCGTCATCGTCGAGGGCGAGACACAGCTCGATACCGCCGCGCTCACGGGCGAGTCAGTCCCCCGCCCCGCCAAGTCCGGCGACGATATCATCAGCGGCTGCATCAACATGACGGGGCTCATCCACGTGCGCACCACCAAGCCCTTTGGCGAGTCCACCGTCGCGCGCGTCCTGGAGCTCGTAGAAAACGCCAGCGAAAAGAAGGCGCGCACCGAGAACTTCATCACGCGCTTTGCCCGCATCTACACGCCCGCCGTCACCGGCGCTGCCGCGGTACTCGCGCTCGGCGGCGGCTTGGTCACCGGCGCCTGGTCCGACTGGATCCTGCGCGGCCTGACCTTCCTGGTCGTCAGCTGCCCGTGCGCGCTCGTGATTAGCGTCCCGCTCAGCTTCTTTGGCGGCATTGGCGGCGCATCCAAGCTGGGCGTCCTCATCAAGGGTTCTAACTACCTCGAGACGCTCGCCGATGTGGACACCGTCGTCTTTGACAAGACCGGCACGCTCACCAACGGCACGTTCTCGGTGGTCGCGGTGCACCCCGAGGCTGGCTATACCGAGCAGTCGTTGCTCGAGGTCGCAGCCCTTGCGGAGTCGTTCTCCGATCACCCCATCGCGCAGTCCGTGCGTGTCGCCTACCAGGGCGAGGTCGACCCCAAGCGCGTAAGCGACTCCACCAACGACGCGGGCCATGGCGTGACGGCAACCATCGACGGCAAGCACGTCGTCGTTGGCAACGCAAAGATGCTCGCCGCGGCCGGAGTCGAAGCGCCCGATTGCGAGGTCGTCGGAACAATTCTGCATGTGCTCGTTGACGGCGTGTACGCCGGCCACATCGTGATTGCAGACACCGTCAAGGCCGATGCTGAGCAAACGATTCGCGACCTACACGCCGCCGGCGTCAAGCGCACCGTCATGCTCACGGGCGACCGCGAGGAGGTTGCGGCGTCTGTGACCAAGCAACTCAGTCTCGACGAGTTCCACGCGCATCTGCTGCCGGGCGATAAGGTCGAGCGTGTTGAGGCGTTGCTCGCGGGCGAAAGCGGCAAGGGCAAGCTCGCTTTTGTCGGCGACGGTATCAACGACGCGCCTGTGCTTACGCGCGCTGATGTGGGCATTGCCATGGGCGCCATGGGCTCGGACGCCGCAATTGAGGCCGCCGACGTCGTGCTCATGGACGACAAGCCTTCCAACATCTCCCGCGCTATCCGCGTGGCGCGCAAGACCATGACGATTGTTTGGCAGAACATCATCTTTGCGCTGGGCATTAAGCTGCTGATTCTGGTGCTCGCGGCGCTCGGCATTGCCAACATGTGGCTCGCCGTCTTTGGCGACGTGGGCGTGGCGATCATCGCCATCCTGAACGCCATGCGCGCGATGGGTGTCAAGAACCTGTAGCGTCCGTAGTCCCTCCGGCCGGGACCTGGCTTGGTTTTGAAAACGTCCTCGCGCATGAGGCCCGCCTTTCCTGCTCCTGCGGAGCAACGGAAAGGCGGGCCTCGCGCTGCGGAATGTTTTCAAAATCAAGCCAGGTCCCGGCCTGCGGTGACGTTGTTGGTGGTTCTTGGGCATCGCTTGCTGGCGGGGTTCCTTGTCTGAGTTGGACTTAGTTGGTGGGGCTACTGATCCCGGTCGCTGGTTCGCGCTTTGCGCGAACTCCGCGCTACTGTGGGTCAGTTAGGCTTCTGTTGTTGAACCCGCTACATCTTCCCGGCCCAACATCGCCCGTAGCTTCTCGAAGCTCTCCTCGCTCAGGCAGTGCTCCATGTGGCAGCCCTCTTGCGACGCGACCTCAGCCGAAACACCCGCATCCTCCAGCAGCCCCACGAAAAAGCAGTGACGTTCCCACATTTGACGAGCGACCTCCAGCCCTCGCTCTGTCAGATGAACATCTCGTTTGCCCATTTCGACATAGCCGTTGCTTTCCAGCGTCGCCATGGCCTTGGAAACGCTCGCCTTGGTTACGCCGAGGTACTCCGCAACGTCGATCGAGCGCACGATGCCCTGACGTTCCGACAGAACGTAGATCGATTCGAGATAGTCTTCTCCGGATTCACGTAGGGCCATGGGCCGCCTTTCGCGATGGCTTCTAGTTAGCCTTTGGATACTTTTGCTTGATTTACTTTACCGCAAAAGTTGCCCATGTCTTACTACGTTGTTCAAAAAGTTAACCGTGTTTCACAAAATGCGCGGGGTAAGCAAGGCGACACGGCACGCAGCGCGCAAGGAGTGTCCCCCTCTGCCGGCAGAAAAAGGAACGTCCCCAAGTGCCGAATCCGCAGCTACAGCAGACCAAAGTGCTTCGCGGCGTTGTAGATCCCGTCGTCGTCCACGGCGGTCGTCACATAGGTCGCCGCAGCTTTCACCGTGTCCTGCGCGTTACCCATGGCCACGCTCGTGCCCACGGCGGAAAACATCGACAGGTCGTTCTCGCCGTCGCCAAAGGCAATCGCCTCACTCGCGTCGACACCCAGGCGCTCCAGCGTCGCTGCCACGCCCAGGTCCTTGCCGCCGTTAGCAGGGATAATGTCGCAGAACAGATCACACCAGCGCGTAGTGAGTGAGTGCGACACCGCATCGGTCACGATATGTTCGTCGGCCGGATCCACAAAGGCGCAAAACTGGTAGACCGGTGCGTCAAAGGCGTGCTCAAACGGCTCCTCGTGGTAGACGATTCCCGCGTTGCTGCCGGCCGTCACCACACGCTCGGACAGGCGGTTCACAAACGAGTTCTCGCCCTGCATGCACAGCGAGTCATAGCGCCCCTGCGCCACCTGGTCCACAATCACCGCGACGTCGTCCGGATCAATCAGGCAGCTACGGTAGACGCCCTCGGCATCGAAGCAGTGCTGGCCCGAGAGCGTAATGTACGCATCCCAGCCCAAGTCGAACAGCCAGTCCGGCATCTGGTAGGTCGGGCGACCCGTGGCGATCACGCACGCAATCCCCTGCTCGTGAAAGCTGTCGAGCACCTGCTGCGCCGACGCCGGAATCCGGTGGGTCTTAAAGCTCAGTAGCGTGCCGTCGATATCGAAAAACGCGGCTTTGATCATCCTCGTCTACTCCTCGCCCTCGAGCTTTTCGCTCGCCTCGAGCCACGCCATCTCCAGCTCGTCCATGGCGGCGTGGGCCTCGTCGATCTTTGCCTGCTGCTCGCCGAGCGCCGTGTAGTTGGTGGGATCGACCTGAGCCATGGCGGCCTCGGCCTCCTCCACGCGGGCGCGCTGCGTCTCCATCTTGCGCTCGAGCGAGCTCACCTCGCGGCGGAGCTTCTGGCGCTCGGCGTTGGAAAGGCCATTGGGCTGGCCGCTCGACTTGGGTTTTTCGGCCGCAGCCGCCGCAGCACCGGTGTCGAACGTGCCGGTCTTGGCACTCGGCGCACCCACGGGTTCACCCTCGGCGGTGGCATTGCACAGACGCAGGTACTGGTCGACGCCGCCGGGCATATGCGTCAGGTGGCCGTCGAGCAGCGCCCACTGCTGGTCGGTCACGCGCTCCATCAAGAAGCGGTCGTGCGTCACCAGGATCAGCGTGCCGGGCCAGCCGTCAAGCAGGTCCTCGACAATCGCGAGCATGTCGGTATCCAGGTCGTTGCCGGGCTCGTCCAGGATAAGCACGTTGGGCTCGTCCAGGATCGTCAGCAACAGCGACAGGCGACGGCGCTGGCCGCCCGAAAGATCGCCGATGCGGCTCCAGAGCTGCTGCGTCGTAAAGCCCAGGCGCTCGCAGAGCTTCTCGGGCGAAGTCTCCTTACCGTCGATGACGTAGTACTTCTTATAGTTGCCGAGCACCTCGCGGATCGTGTCGCCCATGTAGGGTTCGAGCTCCTCGAGCTGCTGCGACAGCACGCCAAAGCGCACTGTCTGGCCAATCTTCACGCGGCCACGCGTGGGCTCAATCTTGCCCTGGATCACGTCGAGCAAGGTCGACTTGCCGGCGCCGTTCTCGCCCAACAGGCCATAGCGGTCGCCCGCACCGATGAGCCAGGTCACATCGTTGAGCACCTGCTTGGGCGCGCCATCGGTATCCGCATAGCCGGCGTCCACGTCGACCACGTCGATAACCTGCTTGCCCAGGCGACTCACCGCCAGGCGCTTGAGCTCCAGCTCGTCACGTACGGGCGGTACGTCGGCTATCAGCTCGCGAGCGGCGTCCACGCGGAACTTGGGCTTGGTGGAGCGCGCCTGGGCACCGCGGCTCAGCCACGCGAGCTCCTTGCGCGCCATGTTGCGACGGCGCTCCTCGGTAACCGCGGCCATGCGGTCGCGCTCCACACGCTGCAGGATGTAGGCCGAGTAACCGCCCTCGAAGGGATCGACCTGGCCGTCGTGGACCTCCCACATGCTGGTGCAGACCTCGTCCAGGAACCAGCGGTCGTGCGTGACCACGAGCATCGCGCCCTGGCCGCGCTGCCAGCGGGCCTTTAAGTGACGCGCGAGCCAGTTGATGGTGCGCATATCCAGGTGGTTGGTGGGCTCGTCGAGCATAAGCACGTCGTAGTCGCCGATCAGCAGGCGCGCGAGGTCCACGCGACGGCGCTGGCCGCCCGAAAGCTCGCCCACCGTGCCCTCCCAGGGCACATCGCTAATAAGACCGGCCAGAATCTGGCGCGTACGCGGACTCGACGCCCACTCATACTCGGGCGTGTCGCCGACGACGGCATGATGCACGGTGTCGGTATCGACCAGGTTGTCCTTTTGGCCGAGCAATCCGATCGTCGTGTCGCGGCGATGCGTCACGCGGCCGTCGTCGGGCTCCAACGTGCCGGCGAGTACGCTCAGCAGCGTCGACTTGCCGTCGCCGTTTTTGCCGACGATACCAATACGGTCGCCCTCGCCCACGCCGAGCGTCACGCTATCGAAAATATGCTTGGTGGGAAACTCTAGGCTGACGGAATCGCATCCCAAAAGAATCGCCATATGCCCTGCTCCTTCGTAGAAATTCAACGTTGTCCATGATAGCAGCGAGCCCCACCCCAAACCACCACGAAGGTGCCTGTCCCCTTTGTGGTGGTCGTTTCGGTCGCAGAGCAAAAAGGCGGGCCATCTCGCAAAAGAGATGGCCCGCCTCTCCAATCAGTCCCGCGGCAACCGTGGCCGCCGCGGGCCTCAAGCATGTCCCGGACTAGGAGAACATGCCGGTGAGGTAATCATTCAGCCGCTTATCCTTGGGCCGTTGGAAAATCTCGTCAGTCTCGTCGTACTCGACCATATCGCCCATGTAGAAGAACGCCGTGCGGTTGGACACGCGCGACGCCTGCTCCATGTTGTGCGTCACGATGACGATGGCGCGGTCGGCAACGATCGACGACATGAGGTCCTCGATCGCCAGGGTCGAGATGGGGTCGAGCGCCGAGCAGGGCTCGTCAAACAGGATCACGTCGGGATTGAGCGCCAGCGTGCGCGCAATGCACAGACGCTGCTGCTGGCCGCCCGAAAGCGCATAGGCGCTCTTGTCGAGCTTGTCCTTGACCTCGTCCCACAGCGCCGCGCCGCGCAGGCTTTCCTCGACCATACAATCAAGCTCGTCACGGTCGGTGATGCCGTGGCGCTTAGGCGCAAACGTGATGTTGTCGCGAATGGACTTGCGGAAAGGATTGGGCTGCTGGAACACCATGCCAATGGAGCGGCGCAGCTCGTAGGTGTTCTCGGTCTTGGTGTTCACGTTGCGCCCGCGGTAGTTGATCTCGCCCTCCACGCAGCAGCCGCGAATCTCGCGATTCATCAGGTTAAGGCTGCGCAAAAAGGTCGACTTGCCGCAGCCCGAAGGCCCGATGAGCGCCGTGATCTCGCCCTTGTGGAAGTCGAGCGACGTATTGTGCAGCGCATGGTGGTCGCCATAGTACACGTTGACGTCCTTGGCGGAGAGCACGACCTCGTCGCTCACGGACTTGCCGCTCACGCGCACGCGCTTTTCGCTCTCCCCCACACTCGACAGGAAGTCCTGGGTCTCGGACGATGCCGCTTCGGTTGCGGGCGTTACATTCATCTCGCTCATTCGGCCGTCATCCTCCTTGCCAGTTGCTTGCCCACGATACGGGCGACTACGTTAAACAGCAGCACGCAAATCATCAGCAGTGCCGCGGTGCCCCAAACGATCTGCTGAGCCTCGGGGCTGCCCTCGCCATAGATCTTGTAGATGTGCACGGCGAGCGACTCGCCGGGACGGAACACGTTCCAAGCGCAAGTGGGGCTCGACAGGTTAAAGCTCAAGAAGTTCAGACGCACCGGCGAGCTCATGCCCGAGGTAAAGAGCAGTGCCGCGGCCTCGCCAAACACGCGACCGGCCGAAAGCACGATGCCGGTCACGATGGCGGGCATGGCCTCGGGGATCAGGATGTGCAGCGTGGCTTCCCAACGAGTAAGGCCCATGGCCAGGCACGCATCGCGCTGGGTCTGCGGCACGTCCTCGAGCGCCTGCTGGATCACGCGCACCAGGATGGGGATGTTGAACATGGTGAGCGCGACGGCGCCGGAGATGATGGAGTACTTCCAGCCCAGCTGAACCGAGAACACCAGAAATCCGAACATGCCGACGACGATGGAAGGCAGCGAGGACAGCGTCTCGATGGCGGTGGAGGCGATGTCGCGGATGGGCCCGTCCGGCGCGTACTCGACCAGGAAGACCGCGCCGCCCAGGCTGATGGGCACCGAGATGATCAGGGTGATCAGCAGCAGATAGAACGAGTCGAACAGCTGATAGAGCACGCCGCCCTGGGTTCCGTTGGCACGCGCGGGCTGCGTGAGGAAGCCCGGCTGGAACAGCGTCGAGATGCCCTCGAACAGGATATAGGCCACCATGGAAATGACGACGAGCATGACGATGGCGACGATCGCCGTCAACACGCCCGTGGCGATGCGGTCCTGTTTTTGGACACGCCCGAGCCTCGCCTCGTCGATGTGGATACGCGTGCTAGCCACGAGCCTTCGCCCCCTTGCGGCCGATAAGGTGGATGATCAGGATGAAGATGAGGCTCATGCCCATCAGCAGCAGGCCGAGTGCCCACAGAACATCATCCTGGGCCGAGCCCTCGGCATAGACCGCCATGGACGTGGTGAGCGTGGTGGTGATAGTGGACGCCGGCGACAGCAGCGACATCGGCATGGCCTCGATGCCGCCGATAACCATGCGCACGGCGAGCGTCTCGCCAAAGGCGCGGGTCATACCCAGGATGACCGCAGTCATGAGCGACGGCATGGCGGACTTGAGCACCACGTGCCAGATGGTCTGCCAGCGGGTGTAGCCCAGCGCGAGCGAGCCCTGGCGGTAGCTGTCGGGCACGGCGCGCAGGCCGTCGACCGAAAGCGTGGTCATGGTCGGCAGGATCATGACGGCCAGTACGATGGCACCGGGCAGGATACCCAAGCCCGTGCTCACGTGGAAAACGCTCTTCATAAGGCCGACGACAACGTGAAAACCGATGAGGCCAAAGACGACCGAGGGAATACCGGTCAAAAGCTCAATAAGCGGCTGAAAGATCTTGGAGCCAAATTTTGGTTGGATCTCGACCGCAAAGATGGCAGAGCCGATGGCGATGGGCAACGCGATGAGCGTGGAGAGCACCATGACCGCAAACGAGGTGACGATCAGGGGCAGGGCGCCGGTGTAGGGCAGGCCGTTTTTAGCCGTGTTGGCCAGGTCCCACTTGGTGCCGGTGAAGAACTCAACGACCGAAACGCCGTCCTTGACAAAAGCCGAGAGACCCTTTTGGGCGACCATAAAGATGAGTGCGGCAACGACAAGCGTCACGAGCGCTACGCACGCACCCGTGACGCCCAGGCCCACGTTCTCAAGGTCGCGCTTTGGCAGCTGTTTTGCCATTGCAAACCTTTCCGGGGGCGATTACCTATTTAGCGGAGACCTTGCCGCTGGCGTCCTTGACGACCTTCATGGCAGAGACGGGGATAAAGCCCTGCTCCTCGACAAGTTTGCCCTGGACGTCGTCGGAAAGCATAAAGTCCAGGAAGGCCTTGGTGGCCTCGTCGGCGTCCTTGGCGCAGTACATGTGCTCGGTAGCCCAGATCTTGAAGGAGTCGTCGGTGACGTTTGCGCTCTTGGGCTCCACGCCCTCGACCTTGATGGCGTTGAACTTGGAGTCATCGAAGTGCGAGAAGTCGAGGTAGGAGATGGCGTTGTCGGTGCTGCCCATCTGAGTCTGAACGTCGCCGGACTTGTCGAGCTCGGCGTCGCCCTTAAAGTCGACAGCCTCGTCGCCAAAGACGGCAGCCTCGAAGGTGGCGCGGGTACCGGAGCCGGCCTTGCGGTTGAGAACGACGATAGTAGCGTCGTCGCCGCCGACCTCCTTCCAGTTGGTGATCTGGCCGGAGAAGATGCCCTTGAGCTGCTCGAGGGACAGGTCGTCGACCGTCACGTTCTTGGAAACGACGGGGCCCATGCCCACGACGGCGACCTCGTGGTCGACGAGGTTCTTGACCTGGTCGGCCTCGAGCTTGGTCTCGGCGAAGACGTCGGAGTTACCGATGGTGACGGTGCCGGCGGCGACAGCGGTCAGGCCCTTGCCCGAACCGTTGCCCGAGCCGGAGACGGAGACGTCCGGGTTGGCATCCATGAACTTCTCGGCAGCGGCCTCGACGAGAGCCTGGAACGAGGAGGCACCGTCGTAGGTCACCTCGCCGGAGACGGACTCGGCAGCAGCGGCGCTACCCTCGGCAGCGGTGTCGGCGGCGTTGGAGCCACCGCAGCCAACGAGGCCGAGACCGACGATGCTGGCAAGACCACCAGCGAGGCCGAGGAACTGACGACGAGAATAAGCCTGATCGAGCATGATCTTCCTTTCATACATGCGACTCGCGGGCACCCCGCCCGCTTTGCTGTTTGGAAAGATACGGCCCCGACCGGGCATCGCCCGCGCCAACTACGGTTTTTTACGGGCATCTGATAGACCCTTACCGCAAGCGCGACTCGGCTTTACAAACGAATAACAAACCCGCCGCCAAACATGACCCGCCTTTTACACCGATAAAAAGAAGTTGCGGTGAAATAGTTCCTGTTTGGCTGTCAGGCAGCCGATTCTAGGAACTATTCCACTGCAACTTAGATTGGCAAAACGCCGCAACCTTAAAGCTCGAGCTCGTTGAGCCTTAAGATCGCAACAATATAGATCTTGAGCGCTTGCTTGAGCTGCTCCTCGTTGGCGCACTCGTTGGGGCCGTGCATCTGGCCGCCCCATGCGGGCAGCTCCAGGCCGGTCTCCTCGGGGCCAAACGAGACGGCGCGGGCAAAGTTACGCGCGTACGTGCCGCCGCCCATGGCAAAGGGCTCGGCATGCTTGCCCGTAAACTCGTTATAGGTATCGATAAGCGCCTTCACGGCCGGATCGTCGGCAGAGACCGAGAACGGCACCTTTGCACGACCCACACGGCACGTCACGCCAAAGCGGCCCACGAGCGGCTCGAGTTGCTCGCAGATGGTATCGGCACTGGTGCTATCGGGGAAACGCACGTCAATGACCTGCCCGATGTGGCCATCCGCCACACGGATGACGCCGGGGTTGCAGGTGAGCGGGCCAAACGCGGGGCTCGTCGCGTCGATGCCCAGGCCGCGGCCATAGGCGTCCGCATGCACAAAAGCCAAAAACTTGACAAACTCGTGCTCGGCAGGCGTCAGCAGGCGCTCGCCACGGGCACCAAACGCGTCCTCGGCCTCACGCAGATACGCCACGATCAGGCCAACGGCGTTGATCGTCCCCTCGGGCATCGAAGCATGCCCACCGATACCGTGCGCGAAAATCTGGGCATTCCCGTTATCGAGCGCCGTGATCTCCAGGCGGTCGGCGTTCTCGACCGGTGCCGGCAGCTCATCGGCGGCAATCGCGAGCTCGCAGATAGACTGCGACGGAATGGCGTTGCTCGCCTCGGCACCACTCCACGATACGATGCGCCCGCCGTCGATCTTGGAGCTCACAAACGTCGCCCCAAACTGACCCTTCTCGGCATTGCAGACCGGGAACTCGGCATCGGGCGTAAACAGAAAGTCGGGGTTCGCGTAGTTCTCCAGATAATGGTGAACGTCGGACATGCCCACTTCCTCATCGCAGCCCAGCAGTGCGCGGAAGGTGTAGCGTGGCACAATGCCGTGCTTGAGCAGGTAGGCGCCAGCGTAGAGCGACAACACCGCCGGGCCCTTGTCGTCGATCACGCCGCGGCCGAGCAGCCAGCCCTCGCGGCGCTCCATCGCAAACGGGTCGGTGTTCCAGCCGGGGCCTGCGGGCACCACGTCCACATGGCAGATAGTCGCGAGCTGCTTATCGCCGCGGCCCGGGATATCGGCGATGCCCACAAAGCCCTCGTCGTCGCTCGTCTGGTAGCCGAGCTTTTGCGCGATGCCGAGCGCGCAATCGAGCGCATCACGGACCGGGCGACCAAACGGCGCACCGGGCTCCGCATCGGCAGAAACGGCCACAGACGGATAGCTCACCAGCTGCTCGATATCGGCGACGACATCTTCCCAGACCTCGTCGACATACTCGGCAACGCTCTGCTCCACCTGATTCATGGACGACCTCCTTACCAATGAGCAGCGGGCACGCCCGCCCCTCACATCACATACTTATATAGCGAAAAGTTTAGCAAGCTCGGCCACCGAGTGCACCACCGCATCGGCACCCGCCGCCTCGTGCTCGCCCGGCGCCGCCGCGCCCGAATAGATGCCGATGCACGGCACGCCCATCGCGTGCGCGCCCTCCACATCGTTAAAGCGATCGCCGATCATCACGGCGTCGTCGGCCGTCGCGCCCAGAGCCGCCAGCGCATCGCGGACCGAATCCGCCTTGATCTCGCGTCCCTGCGGCGGATTCATGCCGACCACCGCCTCAAACTGAGAAAGCCCGAGCTCACGTACCATGTCGATGCACTTTGCCTCCATGCGCGACGTCGCCACGGCCATACGCTTGCCCTGGGCGACCAACCCATCCAGCAGCTCGGGGATCCCATCGAACACGGGGTACTCTTCCGGTCCCAGCTCATCAAAAAAGGCGCGGTACTCGTCGGCCACCACAAGCGACTCCTCGCGGGAAAAGCCGTAAAAGTCGTGAAAGCTCTTCCACAGGGGCGGCCCGATCATGCGGCGCAGATCACCCATCTGCGCCTCCGAAAACCCGCGCGCAGCCAGCGTCTTGCGCGTCGAGGTCATCACCGCCCGACCCGTATCGGCCACCGTGCCATCGAAATCGAACAGCACGACCGGCCGTTTGCCTATCTCCAACGCCCCCATCGGCATTCCTCTTCCCCAGTTGACGATTTCCACACCGACACTTCAAACTGTTGACTATTCAACAATTGAACCTAGTAATGTGGAACGACTCTACTATACTTGTCGCACTTTGCTCTCAGAAGGCGGCGCGCAAGCGCCCCAACGAAAGGTGCAATTATGTCTTTTGCCATCATAACCGACTCCACGTCGGACATCTCCCCCTCCCGCGCCCAAGAGCTCGGCATTTACGTGATTCCGCTGCATGTGATTATCGAAGGCGAGGACCTGCTCGACCAGGTGCAGATTACCGCCCAGGAGTACGTCGCCCGCATGGCCGGCTCCGAGCAGCTGCCGCACACCTCGCAGCCGAGCGCCGGCGAGTTCAAGGCACTCTTTGACCGCGTGCTCGCCGACGGCCACGACAGCGCCATCTTTATCTCGCTGTGCAGCGAGTGGTCCGCCTGCCATGCCAACGCCAGCCTGACGGCCGAAACGCACGAGCTCGACGTGCGCTGCATCGACTCGCGCACCGGCTCGGGCGCCGAGGGCCTGCTGGTGGAGTACGCGCTGGCCATGCGCAAGGACGGCCGCAGCCTGGACGAGACCGAGGCGCAGATTCGCGCGATGCTGCCCGACGCCCACCTGCTGCTGATTCCCCGCACGCTCGAGAACCTCGTTAAGAACGGTCGCGCGCCCAAACTCGCCGGCCAGCTCACGCAGATGCTCAACATTCGCCTGGCCGTTTCGCCGGAGTGGAAATCGGGCGAGATCAAGGCCGTCAAAAAGGGCCGCGGTGCCAAGCGCATCGTTGCCAACACCATGGCCGATTGCCTTGCATTTTTGGCCGAACATCCGGGCTCCAGCGTGCGCGTGCTCACGACCGGCGCCGCCGAGGAGCAGGAGCTCGTCAACCAAGCACTCGCAGGCCAGAACTACGTGGACGCCGGCACCGGCCCCATCGGCTGCACCATCGCCACCCATGTAGGCGTCGACGCCATCGCCATTAGCTACTGTCCCCGCTACCAGCCCATCCACTAGGGGCACCTTTACCACTTGCGGTGGAATAGGGACTGTTTTTGGCGTATGGCCACAAATCAATCCCTATTTCACCGCAACTTCTTTTGCTGAGCCATCCATATACAAGATATGCTGACGATCGGCGCATTCCCAGCTGTTTAGGGGAGCTTCGACTAGCCCCTAGCGGTACCCGGTGGGCAAAAAATGGCAAATATGAGTACTGTCATAAATTTAGTAACAGCAAAATTTCGCTGAAATTGCCCGCTCCCACCGATTTCAAGCTCCATAAAGCCCCGAATCGTCGTGTTTAGGGGGGGGTGAATATACTAAAACTCAGTCAATTGGTCTTAGATACTTCTCAAATGATATGAGACTAACCGAGCAACAGTACTCATATTTGCCATTTTTTGCCCACAGGGCCTGGAAAAGGCCAAC
>UQHV01000008.1 GCA_900540895.1 uncultured Collinsella sp.
CGTTCGCCCCCGCTTTGCTATAGCCAGGTTGTTATAGGTGGGCGTGACGGCTACTCGCCGTGCTTCTCATCGTGGCGAGCGGCGGCACGGGCATCGTGAATGCCCTTGATTGCGGCATGGCGGGCGGTGCGGGCATCGTGCACGGCGTCGCGGGCCTCGGCGGCCGTTGCCTTGGCAGAACGCAGTTTGGCGGCCAGATCGGGGTTGGTTTCGGCGACCGCGGTAATCGCGGGGCCGTCGAGCTCCTCTTGCGTGGGCTCGGCCAAAAAGTCGATAGCATACTGGGCGGCCACCATGGAGCCCTTTGCCAGCACGGTCTCGTCGATCTTGTAGAAGCAGGAATGTTGGGCGTACGTGGCGCCAATCTTGGGGTTGCGCGTACCTACAAAGGCGAGCACGCCCGGTACGCGACGCAGGTACTCCGAAAAATCCTCGCCCGAAAGCGTGCCGCGATAATGGCCTTGGCCGGTGGGGCCCAGGCACTTGATTACAGCCTGACGGCAGCGCTCGCTCGAGGCGGCGTCGTTTTCGACCTTGTAGTTGGCGATGGTGTAGTCGGTGAGCTCTGCCTCGGCGCCCAAGGCGGCCGCGGTATGCTCCACGATGCGGCGCATGAGCTCCGGCATTTCCTCGTGGGTCGAATCGCCGTAGGTGCGCACCGTGCCGGCGAGGTAGGCCGTGCCGGCGATAACGTTGCGTGCGGTGCCGCCGTGCAGCTCGCCGACGGTGATGACAGCCGGCTCGTAGGGGCTGATCTCGCGCGAGACGATGGTCTGCAGGGCGTTGACGATCTCTGCGGCCACCATAACGGCGTCGTGACCGCGCTGGGGCATGGCGCCGTGGCACGAGGTGCCGCGTACGTCGATACGGAACCAGTCGGTATTGGCCATGCGCGGTCCGGGCTCGCAGCTCACGGTGCCGGCGTCGACCTCGCTCCAGATGTGCGCGGCGTAGGCGCCATCGACGCCGTCGAGCACACCCGTGCCGATCATGAGCTTGGCGCCCTGGCCGTTTTCCTCGCTGGGCTGGAAGACGATGCGGACCTCGCCGTGGATGTCGTCGGTCATATGGCGCAGGATTTGCAGCGTTCCGAGCATCATGGCGATATGGCAGTCGTGGCCGCAAGCGTGCATGCAGCCCTCGTTGACGCTGGCGAACTCCTCGCCGGTCTGCTCGGTGACGGGCAGGGCGTCGATGTCGGCGCGCAGCAGGATGCGGCGGCGTGGCGTGCCGTCCTCGCGGTAGGCATCCGGCGCGGTACCGCGAAGCGTTGCCACCAAGCCGGTCTTGAGCGGACGCTCGTAGGGGATATTCATGGCGTCGAGCTGGTTGGCGATGTCGGAGGTCGTGCGCTCCTCGGCAAGGCTCAGCTCCGGGTGCTTATGGAAGTGCCGGCGCTGCTTGATGATATATGGTTCAAATTCGGTAGCGATATCTTTGATGGCTGCGGTGACGTCGTCAGCCGCGCGAGCCTCGGTCGCCGCCATAATCTGCTGTGCCTTGGTCTTCGTCATGGTCGATTTGCTCCTTGCTGGGTTGATCGCAAAATCGTACAGGCTCTCTCCAGTATGCCACCTGCCGCTAGGGCTGGTAAAGTTGCCGTTTGCCGCTTGGGGTTTTGTTACAAGGGCGGGGGAGTACACTCGGGGGTGTTGAATTTCCTGCCAGAGATGGGGATGCCCATGCAACATATCGATCGGATTATCCGCTCCAAGAACGTCTTTACCGCGCAAGACGGCATCGATACCACCCGCGAGCTGGCGATTGCCATTGCAGGCGATCGCATCGTCGCAGTCGGCGCGCCCGATGACGTGATTGCCGCCGCACCTGCTGCCACGCCGGTAGTCGACTACGGCGAGCAATTCATCTGCCCCGGTTTCCATGATGCGCACCTGCACTTCTTCCATACCTCGGTCGGTTCCTCGCCGTACATGCTCATGGATATGGGCACGTCAGAGGCGGCACTGGTGCAGCATGCGCTCAAGTTTTCCCAAGGCTTGCCCGATGACGCCTGGGTCGTGACCCAGGGCTGGCGCGATTACCGCTGGGATCCGCCCGAGCACCCTACCAAGGCTTCCCTCGACGCCGCCTTCCCCGATCGCCCCTGTGTTATGTATTCGGGCGATGGGCATACCCTGTGGCTCAACAGCCGCGCACTCGAAGCCCTTGGCGTGACACGCGACAGTGAGCCTCCGGCGGGTGGCAGTTACGACAAAGACTCAAACGGTGAGCTTACGGGTATTGCCCACGAGGCTGCGGCCATGCAGCTGCTGCCGCGCTGTCTTGAGTGGCTGGGCGAGGACCGCATCGCGAGCGCTTACGCCGACCAGATGAAGCGTATGGCCGAGCAGGGCATCACCTCGATCTGCGATATGTCGCTCATGCCCATGCCGGGCTGCGATTTTATCCGCGACGACGTCTACGACAAACTGCAGGCAGCCGGCAAGTTGGGCATCCGAGCCCATTTGTTTCCCACGCTGCTGGATGACCAATCGCGCTTGGAAGAGCTGCAGGTACGCTACGCGAACAACGCGCTGCTTTCGGCGCCAGGCTTTAAGCAGTTCTTCGACGGCGTGTCGAGCGAACACACGGCCTATCTCACCGAGCCCTATACCAACCCGCGCTTCCCGGGCGATCAAGGTCGCCTGACGGTTCCTGCCGAGCGCATGCGCAAGCTGGTTCTGGCGGCCGCGGAGCGCGGCCATACCGTGCGCATCCACGTCATCGGCGACGGTGCGATTCATGCCGCGCTGGATATCTTCGAGGAGGCCGCCGACCTGTACGGCCTGCCCCAGCACGGCCATAACACGCTCGAGCACCTGGAGAACCTCTTGCCCGAGGACATCGATCGTCTACGCAAGCTTAACGTCGTTGCCTCGAGCCAGCCCTGTCACATTACACTCGACCCGGGCGGCCCCGAGCGCGATCTGGGCCTGGAACGCAGCCGCATCATGTGGCCGTTTGCGACCTATAAGCAGCGCGGCATCCGCCAAGCCTTCGGCACCGATAGCCCCATCACAGCTGTTACAAGCATGAACGTGCTCTACACGGCTATCACGCGCCAGGATCCCAAAAGCCACTGGCCCGAGGGCGGCTGGTTACCGAGCGAGCGCATCGATGCAGCAACAGCCCTGCGCAACTACACCCTGGGCAGCGCCTATGCAGCGGGCGACGAGCAAAACCTCGGCAGCTTGGAGCCCGGCAAGTATGCCGACCTGGTAGTCCTGGACCAAAACCCGCTCACCATCGACCCCCAAGAACTGCAAGCCACCAAGGTTCAGGCCACCTACCTGGCAGGTAACTTGATTTACGAGCGCTAACCCCACATCCACACCTCAGTTGCGGTGAAATAGTCCCTAAAATCGGCCTTCAAGCCCAAAAACAGGAACTATTCCACCGCAACTTAAAAGAGCGCGTCCCAACAACGTGCCCCTATCTTGTGCATTCCATCCGCATCGCCATTTTGCTGCACTGACTTCTCTGAATTCCGGGCCCTAGTTAGTCAACCTGGCTCCCGGGGCGGACCGGAGGGCATGAAGTTTGTCGCGAGTTCCGCACGCAAAGGAAAGCACTTAATGTGCTTTCCGTCTTGCGCAGGACTGCAGAGCAGCAAACTTCATGCCCTCCGGTCCGCCCCGGGAGCCACCGCTAAGTTATCCCCCGGCATTCAGAAAATCTAAGTGCCAAAAAATAAGATTTTTTGACTCCGTGTTGTATAACCCGCCATTCGTGGGTACCATTCAACGCGTACGCAAACAAAAAGGGTTAACCCGCGCGGCATGACCGCGCGGCCCACAAAGGAGGAAACAAGCATGTCGTCTTTGAAGCCGCTTGCAGATCGCGTCCTGGTCAAGCCCGACGAGGCCGAGCAGAAGACCGCCTCTGGTCTGTACATCGCCAGCAACGCTCAGGAGAAGCCGCAGCGCGGCACCATCGTTGCCGTGGGCGCCGGCAAGGTCAACGACAAGGGTGAGCGCATCCCCATGGACGTCAAGGTCGGTGACGTTGTCATCTACGGTAAGTTCGGTGGCAACGAGGTCAAGGTCGACGGCGAGAAGTATCTGCTGATGCGCGCCGACGACATCTACGCTGTCGTCGAGGCCTAGTCTCGTCAGAATCTCTGATTCGTCTTTGAACGCGTCCGCCGCATAGGACTCGGAAGCGGCGACGCGAGTCACATTTCTTTTGGAGGATTACCTACCATGGCAAAGAACATTACGTTCAACACCGATGCCCGCGCTAAGCTCGCCAAGGGCGTCAACACTCTGGCCGACGCCGTTACCGTCACCATGGGCCCCAAGGGTCGCTACGTTGCGCTGCAGCGCACGTTCGGTGCCCCGACCATCACCAACGACGGCGTTTCCGTCGCCAAGGAGATCGAGCTCGAGGACAACATCGAGAACATGGGCGCTCAGCTGGTGAAGGAGGTCGCCACCAAGACCAACGACACCGTGGGTGACGGCACCACCACCGCAACTCTGCTCGCTCAGGCCATCGTCAACGACGGTCTGCGCAACGTCGCCGCTGGCGCCAACCCGCTGGCCATCCGTCGCGGCATCGACAAGGCCGTCAACGCCGCCGTCGCCGAGATGAAGAAGCAGGCTAAGCCGGTCGAGACCAAGGAGCAGATTGCTTCCGTCGGCACCATCTCTGCCGGTGACCCCGAGGTCGGCGAGAAGATCGCCGAGGCCATGGAGGTCGTGGGCAAGGACGGCGTCATCACCGTCGAGGATTCCCAGACGTTCGACATCACCATCGACACCGTCGAGGGCATGCAGTTCGACAAGGGCTATGTCTCCGCTTACTTCGTCACGGATAACGACCGCATGGAGGCCGTGATGAAGGATCCGTACATCCTCATCACCGACCAGAAGATCTCCAGCGTTCAGGACATCATGCCCGTTCTCGAGGCTGTCCAGCGCGCTGGCCGTGGCCTGCTCATCATCGCTGAGGACATCGACGGCGAAGCTCTGCCTACCCTGGTCCTCAACAAGATCCGTGGCGCCCTCAACGTCTGCGCCGTCAAGGCCCCGGGCTACGGCGATCGCCGCAAGCGCATTCTCGAGGACATCGCCGTCCTCACCGGTGGCCAGGCTGCCCTGGACGAGTTGGGCGTGAAGGTCGCTGACATCACCGCCGATATGCTCGGTACCGCTAAGTCCGTCACCATCTCTAAGGACAACACCGTCGTCGTCGGCGGCGCTGGCTCCAAGGAGGCCATCGACGCCCGTATCGCTCAGATTAAGGGCGAGATGGAGAACACCACCTCTGACTTCGACCGTGAGAAGCTCCAGGAGCGCCTGGCCAAGCTCTCCGGTGGCGTTGCCGTCATCAAGGTCGGCGCTGCTACCGAGTCCGAGCTCAAGGAGATCAAACATCGCGTCGAGGACGCCCTGCAGGCCACCCGCGCTGCTGTCGAGGAGGGCATTGTCGCTGGCGGCGGCGTCGCCTTCATGGACGCTGCTCCTGCGCTCGATGCCGTCGAGATCGATGACCCCGAGGAGAAGATCGGCGTCGACATCGTCAAGAAGGCTCTGACCGCTCCGGTCGCCACCATCGCCAAGAACGCTGGCTTTGAGGGCGCTGTCGTGGTCGACAAGGTCGCCGAGCTGCCCGCCGGCCAGGGTCTCAACTCTGCCAACGGCGAGTGGGGCGACATGATCGAGATGGGCGTCCTCGACCCCGTCAAGGTCAGCCGCGTCACCCTGCAGAACGCTGCTTCTGTCGCCAGCCTGATCCTCATCACCGAGGCCACCGTCTCCGATGTGCCCAAGAACACTCAGCTTGAGGACGCTATCGCTGCTGCCACCGCTGGTCAGCAGGGCGGCGGTATGTACTAAGGCCGACAAGGTCTAGAACTCCCACCGGGAATCCGGGGGCGTGACGGGGTTTCTCTCCGGAACGTCCTCGGACATGCAAAGAGGCTCCGCATCGCGCTTCGCGCTGCGGAGCCTCTTTGCGTCCTGCGGAATGTTCCGGAGAGAAACCCCGTCACGCCCCCGGATTCCCTGCGTTTACGGCCTTGAGGTCGGCGTGGGCGGAGATCGTGGCTGATGGGGATACGTGTCCCGGTCGCTGTTTCGCGGCTTTGCCGCGAAAGGCGCGTTACTTTGGGATGGGTGGGGAACGTGGTTGTTGCGGCAACTGATCTCCGCCACAAATTACCCTTGGCATACTTGCGCGAAAACCTGCTCGTGCTACACTTGCAATTGCTGTTTCAGGGCGGGGTGGAATTCCCCACTGGCGGTAAATCGGGCGGTGCCAAAGGGGTACCGTGGCGCAGGTGAGATGCCTGCGACCGAGCCGATGAGTCCGCGACCCGTGTGTGCGTTGGTTCGCATGCCGGCTGAACTGGTGAGATCCCAGTACCAACGGTTAGAGTCCGGATGAAAGAGGCAGGTGATCTTATGTCTGAACAGTCGCAGCATATCCATTTTGAGAACACGAATAGGTGGAGCACCAAACAGCTCGTTACCATGGCGTTGATGTGCGCCTTGGGCGCCCTGTTTATGTACGTGCAGCTGCCTATCCTTCCTTCGGCGCCGTTTTTGACGTATGACCCGTCGCTGGTACCGGCGATGGTGTGCGGGTTTGCGTATGGTCCTGGCGCCGGCACTGCTGTTGCCGCTATGGCTATCGTTATCCATGCGCTCACCACGGGTGACTGGGTCGGCGCGCTTATGAACCTGGTTGCCACGCTGGGCTACATTCTGCCTGCGGCTATCGTCTATCAGAAGATGCATACCTATAAGGGTGCCGTGATTGGCCTGGTGCTCGGCGTTATTGCCGCTACGGCGTTGTCTATGGTCGCAAACCTTACCATTGGCGTATGGTTCTGGTATGGCTCGGTCGATGTGATCGCCCCGCTCATGATTCCTGCCGTGCTGCCGTTCAACCTTATCAAGACCGTGCTTAACTCGGTGTTGACACTGGCGGTGTATAAAGCGGTCTCCAACCTCATCACGCCTAAAAAGGACCAGGTCAAAGGCCGCGCATGATTGAGTGTCGGGGCGTTTCCTTTAGCTATGACGGTGCCGTACCGGCGCTCGACGGCGTCGATCTGAATATCGAGGACGGCGAGTTTTTCTGCATCCTCGGTGGCAATGGGTCGGGCAAGTCGACGTTTGCCAAGCATCTGAATGCGCTGTTGCAGCCCGATGCGGGCACGGTACGCATCAACGGCATGGATGCGTCCGACCCCGAGCTGGTCTACGACATTCGTTCGACCGCGGGCATGGTATTCCAGAATCCCGACGACCAGCTGGTGGCAACGCTTGTCGAAGATGACGTTGCGTTTGGTCCCGAAAACCTTGGCGTGCCATCGGCGCAAATTGCGCAGCTCGTACGCGAGGCGCTGAAGGGTGTGGGCCTGGTGGGCTTTGAGCGCCACGAGACCCATGCGCTTTCGGGCGGCCAAAAGCAGCGCGTGGCGCTTGCCGGCGTGCTCGCCATGGAACCGCGCGTGCTCATATTGGACGAGGCTTCCTCGATGCTCGATCCGCGTGGACGCAAGGGCCTCATGAAGGCTTGCCGCGCGTTGCACGCTCGCGGCATGACCATCGTGATGATTACGCACTTTATGGAGGAGGCTGCCGAGGCCGATCGTGTCGCCGTGTTTCAGACGGGACGAGTTGCCATGCTGGGCACGCCCGATGAGATTCTGACGCGGGCGAATGAACTCGTTCAGCTCAACCTTGACATGCCAGAGTCGTGCCGTTTGGGCATGGCACTTCGTGCGGAGGGCGTGCCCGTTTGCGCGCAGGTACGTGAGGCGGATATGGTCGCCGAGATTGCGCAGGCTTATGCCGAGCGAAGTGGGGCAGGCATCGCGGGGCAGTCTTCCGTATCCCAGTCGGAAATCGCTGACGGCACTGTTCCGGTAGACAACGAGGGCAACGCGTCGGAGCCCGTCATCGAGCTATCCCATGTTTCGTACAGTTATTCGCTCAGTCCGCGCGAGCGCCGCCGCTGGCATAAGCGCTCGGCCACTGCGGGCAAATCGAGCAAACAGGCTCTCTGGGGAAACGACCCAAGCAGCCCGTGGGCGCTGCGCGATGTATCGCTGACGGTGCGTCGCGGCGAGTTCCTGGGCTTGGCAGGTCATACCGGTTCGGGTAAGTCGACGCTGGTCCAGCATCTCAACGGTTTGATTCGCCCCCAGGAGGGATCCGTTCGCGCGCTGGGGCTCGATCTGTCAAACAAGAAAGACGCCGCCGCGGTTAAGGCCAAGGTCGGCGTGGTGTTTCAATATCCTGAGCGTCAGCTGTTTGCCGAAACCGTGGCGCAGGACGTGGCGTTTGGTCCACATAACCTTGGCTTGCCGCAAGATGAAGTCGACCGTCGTGTCGAGTCATCGCTCTCACGCGTGGGCCTCGACCTTTCCACGGTCGGCGACAAGAGTCCCTTTGAGCTTTCGGGCGGTCAGCAACGGCGTGTGGCATTCGCCGGCGTGCTCGCCATGGAGCCCGAAGTCCTGGTGCTCGATGAGCCCATGGCGGGGCTCGATCCGGCTGCGCGCAGGGATTTCCTTGAGCTTATCGATCGACTTCACCGCGATGGCCTGACCGTTGTCATGGTTTCGCATAGTATGGATGACCTGGCCAATTGCTGCGACCGTATTGTCGTGATGAACGAGGGCGCGGTGTTTGCCGAGGGCACGCCCGCTCAGGTTTTTGCGCATGCCGATGAGCTTAAATCAATCGGCTTGGGCGTTCCCGCCGCCCAGCGTATGGCGCTGGCGCTTACGGAGGCGGGCGTGCCGCTGCGCTTTGACGGCCTCTATACGGTTGAGTCGCTGACAGACGAGTTGGTGGACCTGCTAATCGGTTGCTCGGGCGGTCCTTCTAACGTCGCGGACATTGCTAAATTCAAGACGGTCGCGCGAGAGAAGGGCTGCTAATGGAGGCGTTTTCGTTTGGCAGCTACTATCCCGGCGATAGTGCGATCCACCGCCTGGACCCGCGAACTAAGTTGCTCTTGGGCTTTGTGTTTCTGATCACGACGCTGACCGTCGGCGGCTTCCGCGGACTGGCCCCTGTCGCAATGTTTGTCGTGCTGATCTATGCCGTGTCTCGGGTGCCGGTTCGTCGCGTTCTGTCGTCGATGGCGCCGCTGCTGGCAATCGTCGTCGTGGTCGCGGTGCTCAACTTGTTTACCGACCAGAGCGGGCGCATTCTGTGGCAGCTCGGCTTTTTGCAGATAAGCGAGGGCTCGCTGCATTCCGCCGCCTTTATGGCGTGCCGCCTGACCTTGATGATGGCCGGTATGAGCGCTATCACGCTCACCACGCCGACGCTCGACCTCACTGCGGGCTTTGAGCGTCTGCTCGCACCGTTTGCGCGCGTGGGGCTTCCGGCGCATGAGCTCGGCATGATCATGGGTATCGCGTTGCGCTTTATGCCGCAGTTCGCTACCGAGATGAAGCAGACGGCCGATGCGCAGGCGAGCCGCGGTGCGCGCGTGACGGGAGGCCCGCTCGGCGGCGTGCGTATGCTCGGCAGTGTGGCCATTCCGCTGTTCACGGGCGTGTTCCGTCATGCCGAGACGCTTTCGGCCGCCATGGATGCGCGTTGCTATCACGGCGAACAGGGACGCACGCGTCTGCATGCACTTACGTTTGGCCGCGGCGATGCGTTGGCGGCGGTGGTGACGGCGTTGCTGCTCATCTGCGTCATCGTCATCAACCTTCAACTTGTTTAGGCGCGATTCGAGCGCAAGAAAGGGGTCCCTATGACCGACAACGACCGCACGGCTCAGCTTGAGCGCGCCTGTTCGTATCTCAGGCGCATTCCGGCGTGGTATCTGGCCACGACCGATGTAGCCGACGGGCATCAGCCTCGCGTGAGGCCGTTTTCGTTTGCCATGGTCGATGACGGTAAACTGTGGTTTTGTACGTCGCGCGACAAAGATGTGTGGGCGGAGCTGAGCGCGAATCCCAAGTTTGAGCTCTCGGGCTGGAAGCCGGGGGAATGTTGGATCGTATTGACCGGCGAAGCCGCACTTGAGGACGACGCAGTTGCGAGCGACAAGGTGCGTCAAGCGGGTTTTAAGCACATGGTGGGCATTGGCGAGGAACACGAGAGCGCCAACGACGGCCGCCTTGCTTTCTTTTCGGTCCGCAACATTGCCGCGCGCTTCTGTGATATCGACGGCAGCGAGGAGCGCCTGGAGCTCTAGCGTGTCTCAAATTAACTACCCGTTCTGAATTAGCTAGTGCCAGGAGGACACATGGACGGATTGAATACGGTTTTGGAGTATCTGACGTCAGTGCCGGCATGGTATTTGGCGACGAGCGTTGACGGACAGCCGCATGTGCGTCCGTTTTCGTTTGCGCAGATCCAGGACGGCAAGCTGTGGTTTGTAACGGCGCGCACCAAAGATGTGTGGCAGGAGCTGCTGCAAAACCAGCGCTTTGAGGCCACGAGTTGGTGGCCGGGCCATGGCTGGCTCATCTTGCGCGGGCGTGCCGGCTTGGATGACCGGGCTTTAGACGAAATGCGCGAAGCCGGGTGGAAGCATCTAGAGCACCTGGGCGAGCACTATGAGGGGCCTAACGACCCCACGCTCGTCTTCTTTAGCGTCGAGGATCCCGAGGCTTTTATCTGCAATCACGACGAATGGGTGCCGGTCGAGCTCTAGCCGGCTGGCTCATCCTAACAACTTGGTTTTCGCATGGGCGGGCCCCGTATTGCCCGGTGCCGTTAGGAGCGCCGGTCAATACGGGGCCCGCTCCATTTGTCAATTCCTTCAAGCGAATGTGTCGGGATTGTTTCAATGCATGAATATGCAAGCCATTTACGTGTTCATGCATCTTTTGGTGCTAAAGTTTCAACCCACTTCATAACAACCGCTGCGAAATGCGCATCGGTGCATAAATCGCAGACAAGGAGTCTGATATGTCTTTGAAGGTTGGAATCGTCGGCGCGGCTGGATATGCCGGCGCCGAACTCATTCGCCTCGTGCTTGGCCATCCCGAGTTTGAACTTGTCGCCATTACGTCCAACGCCGATGCCGGCCAGCCGCTGTCCGCGGTGTATCCGAGCTTTGCTGGCGTGAGCGATCTGGTTTTCACCACGCATGACGCCCCCGAGCTTAAATCCTGCGACGCCGTCTTCTTGGCCGTGCCGCACACGGCTGCCATGGCACAGGTGCCCGCACTGCTTGCATCTGGCGTCTCCTGCTTCGATCTTTCGGCCGATTACCGTCTGAGCGACGCGTCTGTCTTTGAGGCATGGTATGCCGCCGAGCACACGAGCCCCGAGTTGCTCAAGACCCGCGCTTTCGGCCTGCCCGAGCTGTTCTGCCAAGACTTGGAGATCGCCGCATCTGACCATGCCGACGGCAAACCCGTGTTGGTCGCCTGCGCTGGTTGCTATCCCACCGCAACGAGCCTTGCCGCCGCGCCCGCCGTGCGCGCCGGCTGGGTTGCCCAGAGCGGCCCCGTGATCGTTGATGCCATTAGCGGCGTGACGGGTGCCGGTAAGTCCTGTAACGCTCGCACCCATTTTTGTGGCGCAGACGAGAACCTGGAGGCCTATGGCGTAGGCAAGCATCGTCATACGCCCGAGATTGAGCAGATCCTTGGTCTGACCGATCGTGTCGTCTTCACCCCGCATCTGGCACCGCTCAAGCGCGGCCTGCTCTCCACGGTGACGCTGCCGCTCACGCCGCAGGCTATCGATACCTTGACCCTTGAGGACGTTGTCGACTATTACAAGCAGTTCTACGCTGGACGCACCTTCGTGCGCGTACTCGATGCCGGCCAGCAGCCCAAGACGGCTTCGGTCGTCGGCACCAACGCCGCCCAGATTGGCCTCGCGCTCAACAAGCGTGCGGGCGTGCTGGTGGCGACGGGCGCCATCGACAATCTGTGCAAGGGCGCTGCGGGCCAAGCAGTCCAGTGCGCCAATATCGTCTTTGGCTTTGACGAGCGACGAGGCTTGCCCACAGTGGCGTGCCCGGTGTAGCACATTCGATTGTTAACGATTTGGTAGTCGGGCATCGAGTGGGGCGCCACTCTTAAGCTGGTCTCATGATTACGACTGGCATGGCGCACCAACCGATGTCCGTTTTTTGTTTGACATAAGGAGTCATAAAGACGATGAATACCGAGCTGTTTGATATCAAGATTCGCGCCGTCGAGGGCGGCGTTACGGCTGCGGCTGGTTTTAAGGCTGCAGGCATCCACGCTGGGTTCCGCAAGAACCCCGAGCGTCTGGATTACGCGCTCGTCGTGCCCGATAAACCCTGTCCCGGCGCTGGAGTGTTTACCGCCAATCGCTTTTGCGCGGCGCCCGTGCAGGTGAGCCGCGCCAACCTGGGCGGTGCCGACAAGGGCTACGGTATCATCGCCGGCGTTTCGGTCAACTCTGGCAATGCCAACGCCGCCACGGGTGAGACCGGCCTTGCATGCGCGCGCGAGACGTGCAGCATCGCATCGCAGGTCATCGGCTGCGAGCCCCAGCAGATTCTGGTTGCCTCCACGGGTGTGATTGGCCAGATTCTGCCGATCGACACGTTTGAGACTGCCATTCCTGCTGCCTACGAGGCGCTCTCTGCCCACGGTGGCGCCGATGCCGCTCGCGCCATCATGACGACCGACACGCACTCCAAGGAGTACGCCGTGTCCTACGTCAGTGAGGCTGCGGGCCATGCGGGCAACGTCTATTCGGTAGGCGGAATGTGCAAGGGCTCGGGCATGATCATGCCCAATATGGCCACCATGATCGCGGTTATCACCACCGATGCCCCCGTCGAGCCTGCGGCACTTCATGCCCTGCTGCTCTCGACCGTCAAGCAGGCCTTTAATAAGGTGACGGTCGATTCCGACACCTCGACCAACGACACCTGCATCATGCTTGCCTCCGGCGCCGCTGCCGCAGATGCCGAGCCTATCGTCGAGGGCTCCGATGCCTTCGACGAGTTGGCATTTGCCGTGCACGAGGTGTGCGAGAGCCTGGCGCGCAATATCGCCGCCGATGGCGAGGGCGCATCCAAGCTTGTTACGGTCAACGTTACCGGCGCCGTGAACGACGAGGAAGCTGATATCGCCGCTCGTGCCGTTGCCAACTCGCCGCTCGTTAAGACCTGCATCGCCGGCCACGACTGCAACTGGGGCCGCGTTGCCATGGCGCTTGGCAAGTGCGGCGTGAAGTTTAATCAGGAAGACGTTTCCATCGACATGATGGGCATGCCCGTCTGTCGCGATGGTCTGACCGTTCCCTTTGACGAGGACGAGGCTCTGCGACGTTTTGAGGCGCCCGAGATCGTGATCTCGGCCGACCTGGGCGCAGGAGATGCGGCAACGACCGTGTGGACCTGCGACCTCACGCACGAGTACATCTCCATCAACGGTGACTACCGTTCCTAGATTCCAGACACGCTGCGCATCTTGCCGCGATTGCGGACGGCGGAGCACGGCACGATAACGATACGAAAGACGAGGCAGATTATGAAATTCGCACGCGATTGTCGTTCGAGCGAATCCAACGAAGCAACCGCGCAGCTGCTGTTCGAAGCGCTGCCGTGGATTAAAAACCTGACCGGCAAGACGGTCGTTATCAAGTATGGCGGAGCCGCCATGGTCGATGAGCAGCTGCGCCGCGACGTGATGAGCGACATCGTTTTGCTCAAGATCATCGGTATGCGCCCCGTCATCGTGCACGGCGGCGGCAAGGCTATCAACGAGGCGCTGAGCCATTACGATATTCCCGTCGAGTTTAAGAACGGCCAGCGCGTGACCACGCCAGCGACTATGGATATCGTGCGCGAGGTGCTGGGCGGCAAGGTTAACCAGGAGCTGGTTGCTGCCATCAACCACCACGGCAACCTGGCCGTGGGCGTGTCGGGCAGCGATGCCGGCACGCTCATCGCCGAGCCGCTCGACCCCGAGCTCGGTCGCGTGGGCAAAGTGACGCACGTCAACACCGACTATATCGAGCGCTTACTCGATAGCGAGTACATCCCCGTCATCGCTACCGTCGCGGCGGGGGAGGACGGCGGTTTCTTCAACATCAACGCCGACACCGCCGCCGGTGCCGTTGCCGCGGCGCTCCACGCGCATAAGGCGATCTTTTTGACCGATGTCGATGGTCTGTACAAGGACTTTAGCGACAAGGACTCGCTTATCTCCAACCTAACGCTCGACGAGGTTAACGAAATGCTCTACGGCGGCGAGGTCGATAAGGGCATGATTCCCAAGCTGCGCGCGGCCGTCGATGCGATTACCGGCGGCGTATTTCGTGCCCACATCATTAACGGTACTACGCCGCATTCGCTGCTCCTGGAGCTGCTGACCGATGCCGGCGTCGGCACCGTGATTCATTCCACCGAGACGGCTTACGAGTTCGATACGCATCCGCATCCGCTTTCGACGTTTGCTGCGCGTCTGACCGAGAACCTTGACGAGGTCGAGAAGCTTCAGACGGTCTAGCTGACCCGCAGCCGCCCCATTCCTGCACCCATAGCCCCGCGCCGTCTGGCGCCCAACGAAAGGCATCCCATGTCACTTGCAGCTCAGCAATCGCTTGAATCCCATTACGTTATGCATACCTTTGGCCGCTCTCCGGTCGAGTTTGTCGAGGGTCACGGCATGAAGCTCACCGGCGACGATGGCCGTGAGTACCTCGACTTTCTTGCCGGCATCGGCGTGTGCAGCCTAGGTCATGGCAACCCGGCTGTGCTCTCGGCGCTCGAGGCACAGACCAAAAAGCTCATGCATGTCTCCAATTACTTTTACATCGAGCAGCGCGGACAGGTCGCGGCGCTGCTGTCCAAGCTTGCTAACGACGACGTAGATGGTGCGCGCGTGCTTGCCGATGCCATTGTCGCCGGCGATGAGACCACGGCAGCTGCTCTTGGTGCCCCGGCTGCGGATGAGCAGGTTTGGGAGACCTTCTTTGCCAACTCTGGCGCCGAGGCCAACGAGGGCTCGATGAAGCTCGCGCGCCTGTACGCCAAGCGTGCCGGTAATGGCGGCAACACCATCGTGTGCATGCGCGGCGGCTTCCACGGCCGTACGCTCGAGACCATTGCCGCTACCATGCAGGATTGGCTGCAGGACAGCTTCCGCCCGCTGCCGGGTGGCTTTGTGGCCTGCACGCCCAACGATGTGGACGAGCTGCGTGCGATCTTTAAGCAGCTGGGGAGCGAGATTTGTGCCGTGATGCTCGAGCCGATCCAGGGTGAGAGTGGCGTGCACCCCATGACCGAGGAGTTTATGGCGGCAGCGCGCGACCTGGCACACGAAGTGGGCGCCGTGCTTATCGCCGACGAGGTCCAGTGCGGCATCTTCCGCTCCGGCAAGCCGTTTGCATTCCAAACCTATGGCGTGGAGCCCGACATCATGAGCCTTGCCAAGGGCATTGCCGATGGCGTGCCCATGGGTGCCGTCGTGGCAAAGAAGGAGATTGCCGACGTGTTTAAGCCGGGCGACCACGGCTCGACCTTTGGCGGTAGCTGCTTGGCCGTCGCGGCGTGCGCCGCGACGCTCTCCGCGCTTGTGCGCGGCGATTATGCCGACCATGCTGCCAAGGTGGGTGCCTATATGGAGGCAAAGCTCGCCAAGCTGCCGCACGTGACCGAGGTACGTGGTCGCGGCTTGATGCTCGGCTGTGATTTGGATGATGCCGCGGGCGACGCGCATGGTGTTGTTGCCCGCGCGCTGGCCGCCGGTGCCGTGATCAACGCTACGGGTGCGCATACGCTGCGTTTCCTGCCGCCACTCGTCTGCGAGGAAGCCGACGTGGACAGTCTGATCGAGATCCTGTCGGGTGTTTTGGGCTAACGCGGCGCAATAACTCAATTTGGACCGAGTTCCGGACTGCGGACGTGCCCTATGCGGCATGATTCAGCGGTCTGGAGCCCGTTTTGCCTTAGATTTGCTAAGGCAGGGAGACCTGCTGGTCAAAAAACATCAAATATGAGTACTGTTACCGATTTGGTAGCAGCAATTTTGGACTAATAAGGCCAGATGGCAAGTCGAAATGGCGATGAATACACGATTTTGATCTGACTGTTAGTCCTTATAATGGACATATGTTGCGTAACCTAAGCAAACACTATCTGTTTATATGTTGCAAGCAAAGTAGCAGTACTCATTTTTGCCATTATTTGGCCACGGACCTTGAAATAAGGGGTCCTTAGGGTTCGAATCCCATGCGCTGGGCCCAAACAAAAAACGGTCCCCTTGCGAGGACCGTTTCCAATTCAGTGGTGGGCGATGAGGGATGTCCGCGTGCGGCTGGCGCCGCCCGCATCCGCTTCGTCGCTCCGCTCCTCGCGTGCTGCGCTGGAAAACGCTTCGCGTTTCCTCAGCTTCGCACCCTGTCGGGTTCGAATCCCTCTGCGATGGGTCCAAAAAAGAAAGGCCCCCATTGCTGGGAGCCTATCAAATCAGTGGTGGGCGATGAGGGATTCGAACCCCCAGCCTTGTGCGTGTAAAGCACCTGCGCTAACCGTTGCGCCAATCGCCCGTGCGGAGAGAGTATAGCAAAACAATCGCCCCATTCACCTCATATCCATTAAAGGTAACCGGCGCGTGTCACAGCGGAGCTGATTCAGTTGAGATTGCCTGAACATTCCGCCCCTCTTTACGCCCTCGGGTATACTCAAAAGCTACTGATTCGATTTGATGCCCAGCAACAGCAGAGGGGATAGTATATGTGCGGTTTTGTCGGTTTTGTCGGTGGGACGGATAACCAATCCGAGGTGCTCACCAAGATGATGGACCGCATCGTCCATCGCGGTCCCGACATGGGCGGTCAGTTTATCGACGGCCGCGTTGCCCTGGGCTTCCGCCGCCTGTCGATCCTCGACCTGACCGAGGCCGGCGCTCAGCCCATGGCCAATGAGGACGGCAGCGTCGTCATTGTCTTCAACGGCGAGATCTACAACTTCCAAGAACTCCGTTCCGAGCTCGAGGCCAAGGGCTACAAGTTCCACTGCGGCGCCGACACCGAGAGCCTCCTGCACGGCTACGAGGAGTGGGGCGAGGCCGTTCTCGATCGCCTGCGCGGTATGTACGCCTTCGTCATCTGGGACAAAAAGAAGAACAAGCTTTTTGGCGCCCGCGACATCTTTGGCATCAAGCCGCTCTACTACTATCCCATGGCCGATGCGGGCGACGGCGCTCCGGGCGTGCTCTTTGGTTCCGAGATCAAGAGCTTCCTGGACTACCCGCACTTCCACAAGGCGGTCAACAAAAAGGCTCTGCGTCCGTACATGACGCTGCAGTATTCGGCAACCGAGGAGACCTTCTTCGAGGGTGTCTACAAGCTGCCGCCGGCGCACTACTTTACCGTCGATATCCCGACCGGCAAGATGAACATCGAGCGTTACTGGGATTGCGATTACTCTGCCGTCGAGAAGCCGTTCGAAGAGTATGTCGATGAGCTGGACGAGGTCGTGCACGAGAGCGTCGAGGCCCATCGCATCGCCGACGTCAAGGTCGCGTCGTTCCTCTCCGGTGGCGTCGACTCCAGCTACATCGCCGCTTGCCTCATGCCCGACAAGACCTTTTCGGTGGGCTTTGACTACAAGAACTTCAACGAGACCAACTACGCCAAGGAGCTTTCCGATAAGCTCGGCGTCGAGAACGTTCGCAAGATGATTACCGCCGACGAGTTCTTCGGTGCGCTCGAGGACATCCAGTATCACATGGACGAGCCGCAGTCCAACCTGTCTTCCGTGCCGCTGTGGTTCTTGGCCGAGATGGCCCGCAAGGACGTTACCGTCGTGCTTTCGGGCGAAGGCGCCGACGAACTCTTTGGCGGCTACGCCTACTACGAGGATACGGTCCCGGTGCGCAAGTACAAAAAGATGGTGCCGCTGCCCATCCGTCGCGCGCTCGGTAACCTGGCGCTGCATATGCCGTACTTCAAGGGACATAACTTCCTGGTCAAGGGTGCCGAGATCCCCGAGAAGTCGTTCCTGGGACAGGCTCTGGTATGGCCGGAGCGCGAGGTCGACGGCGTGCTCAAGCCCGAGTACAACACCGGCGACGGCGCCTTTGAGCTCGCTGCACCCATCTACGCACGCGTGAAGGGTCAGCCCGAACTGGTCAAGAAGCAGTACCTGGACATGAACATGTGGCTCCCGGGCGACATTCTGCTCAAGGCCGACAAGATGTGCATGGCACACTCACTGGAGCTGCGCGTGCCCTTCCTGGACCGCAAAGTCATGGAGTTCGCCGAGCACATTCCCGACCGCTACCGCATCAACGAGAACGGCAACAAACAGGTACTCCGCCACGCTGCCAACAAGTCGCTGCCCGATGAGTGGGCCACCCGTCCCAAGGTGGGCTTCCCGGTGCCGATTGTCTACTGGCTGCGCGAGCAAAAGTGGTACGACTATGTCAAGGAGTACTTCACCGCGCCGTGGGCAAGCGAGTTCTTCAATACCGACGAACTCATGCACCTGCTCGATCTGCACTTTGCGGGCAAGGGCGATTTCCAGCGCAAGATCTATACGCCGCTCGTGTTCTTGGTGTGGTACAAGCGCTTCTTTATCGACGAGGACCAGCCCGCTGTTCGGGCTGCCTAGCCTCGGCTGACGAACGCCTGCGCGTAACGGCTCCTCCGGGAGCCGTTTTTGCGTGGGTGCGTTTCAGTTACTATAAAACCGTCCCTGCCAAATGGCTGAGAAAGGTGAAAGATGCACCATTCGGATTCCGCGACCGTGACCACGGTCGATACGCTTGCCAAGCTTCTCGATGTGTGCGGCGAGCTGCGCGCATCAGAGCAGGTTGACGAGCGTGCCGTGACCGGCTGCTCGTTTGATTCGCGCGCGGTCTCGGCAGGTGACGTGTTCTTCTGCAAAGGTGCTGCCTTTAAGCCCGCGTTTTTGAGCATGGCGCTCGATGCGGGCGCCGTCGCATTTGTGTGCGAGGAGTCACTGGTCGAGTCTCTGGAGCCGCTGGCGCAGGAGAGCGGTGCTGCGATGCTGGTTGTTGATAGCGTTCGCACGGCCATGGCCCTGTTGCCGCCGGAGGTCTACGACCGTCCCGACCACGACGTCAAGATCGTGGGTATCACCGGTACCAAGGGAAAGACCACGGCCGCTTTTATGCTCCAGTCGATTATCAAAGCGGCGGGCGAGTCCTGCGGCATGATCGGCTCGGTGAGTACCGACGATGGCATCGAGTGCTACGAGAGCACCAATACTACGCCCGAGGCCCCCGAGGTCTGGCGCCATATCGCCAACTGCCGCACGTCCGGTCGCCAGTCCATGGTCATGGAGGTTTCGAGCCAAGCGCTCAAGTACCAACGCGTCGAGAATCTGCCGTTTGACGTGGCGTGCTTCCTCAACATCGGCCGCGACCACATCTCGCCGATCGAACACCCCACGTTTGAGGATTATTTTGAGAGCAAACTCAGGATCTTTGACCAGGCAAAGACCGCCGTGGTGAATCTAGGCACCGAAGAGGTTGACCGTGTGCTAGAGGCAGCGTCGACGGCCGATCGCTTGGTGACCGTTGGGGTCGAGCATCCCGAGGCGAGCCTGTGGGCAAGCGACGTAAGCATGGTCGGCTTTAGCATCGAGTTCAACTTGCATGGCCTGTGTGCCGACGAGTCCGAGACGGGGGAGAAGGTCCTGCTGGGCATCGCGGGCGACTTTAACGTGGAAAACGCGCTGGTCGCTATCGCCGCTGCGCGCGAGATCGGCATCGGTATCGAGGCTATCAAGAAGGGCCTCTCCAAACTGCGTGTGCCGGGCCGTATGGAGGTCGTGGAGTCGAAGGACGGCCGCGTGATCTGCGTCGTCGACTATGCGCACAACCAGCTTTCGTTCCGTTCGCTTTTCTCGTCGGTGAAGCGCGCGTTTCCCGCTAGCCCCGTCATTGCGCTGTTTGGCGCTGCCGGCGGCAAGGCGCAGGAGCGCCGCGAGCAGCTTCCGCGCGAGGCCGCACCGTATTCCGACCTGATGATCTTTGCCAACGAGGATCCAGCTCACGAGGACCCGATGAAGGTCTGTCGCGAGCTTGCCGAGCATGTTCCCGACGATACGCCGAACAAGATCATCCTCGACCGCGAAGCCGCTGTGCATGCGGCGTTCAAGGCGGCGCGCGAGGAGTACGTCAACCCTGATGCTCCCACCATTGTCTTGCTGCTGGCAAAGGGTGACGAGGAGCTCATGCACGTGGGCGACGAGTTCGTGCCCATCGAGAGCGACCTTTCGTTGGCCAATCGCCTGATCGATGTTACCCAGTTTGACTAATGAACCATGATGGCGGCGGCGCCCTGAGTGCGCTGTCGCCATAAGCGTGTTCCCTCAATCAAAACATGCCGTCCAAGTCCAAACCCTTCTACGTAAACGGAGTAACCATGTCCCACAACACCCTGCCGACCGTTGCCGAGCTTTCGGGCGAGATGCGCGAGCGCTTGGCCAAGGTCAAGTACGTCTTTACCGACCTGGATGCCACGATGCTCGCACCCGGCTCGTGCGTGCTACGCGACAACGACGGCAACCCCTCGACCAAACTCGTCGAGGCCGTCGTGGCGCTCGCTCGCGCTGGTATTCAGGTGGTTCCCACCTCGGGCCGCAACCGTACCATGATCCACGAGGACGCGCGCGTGCTCGGTCTCAACTCCTACATCGGCGAGATGGGCGGCCTGGTCATGTACGACCTCAAAGCCAACGATTGGGAGTATCTGACCGGCGACATGCCCTACGACTCCTCTTGCGGCCTCACGCCGCACCAGGTGATCGAGCAGACCGGCGTGTGCGAGAAGATCCTCGCCCGCTGGCCGCACAAGATCGAGTATCACAACGACATGTCGACCGGCTACAAATACCGTGAGGTCACCGTCGGCATGCGCGGCGATGTGCCCGACGATGAGGTTCAGGCCATCCTGGACGAGGCCGGCTGCGGTCTGATCTGGGCTTGCAACGGCCATCTGACTCACCTGTCCAAGCCGACGACGCTCGAGCTCGATCGCGTCGAGGACGGTCGCGCATTCAACATCAACCCCGCGGGTCTCAACAAGGGCGTTGCCATCGCGCGCTTCTGCGAGCACCTGGGGATCGAGCGCGAGGAGACGCTCGCGCTCGGCGATTCCGAGTCCGACTTCTACATGGCCGATCACGTGGGCACGTTCTGCCTGGTCGAGAATGGCCTGACGAGCGCCGGCGCGCCCGAGTTCCTGGCTGCTTGCGAGAACGCTTTCGTTACGCGCGGCAAAATTGTCGACGGTTGGGCGGCGACGGCAGAGCTGCTGGTCGCGGCGCGTTCGTAGCGCGGCGTCGCCGCACTTGGACATGTCTTTTCGAGAGAGACTGGTGAGGTAATGTCCGATATCGAGAATCCGGCAGGCGACACGCGCCCGATTGGCGTGTTCGATTCTGGTTTGGGCGGTCTGACGGTTGCGCGCGCGATTGCGACGGCGCTGCCGCACGAGTCCGTCTACTACTTTGGCGACACCAAGCGCTGCCCCTACGGCACCCGCACCGAGGATGAGGTGCGCTCGTTTGCGTTGCAGGCGGGCCGTTGGCTGTCGAAGCACGACGTCAAGATTATGGTCATCGCCTGCAACACGGCGACCGCTGCGGCCTTGCGTTTGGCCCAGCAGGTGCTCGACGTTCCCGTGATCGGCGTGATCGCGCCGGGTGCCCGTGCAGCAATCAACAGCACGCGTACGCGTCGCGTGGGCGTGCTCGCTACCAACCTCACTATTCGCTCGGGCGCCTACACGCGCGCCATTCAGGATCTAGATGCCGGCGTCGATGTATACGGCTGTCCTGCCTCGAGCTTTGTCGAGGTTGTCGAACACGAGCTCGCCTCGGGCGCACATCTGCAGGAACAGTGGCTTGAGAACGAGGACATCTTCGATACGCCTGCCGTGCGTGCGCTGGTGGGTGCCACGGTTGAGCCGCTGCGCGACCACGGTATCGATACCGTGGTGCTCGGCTGTACGCATTTCCCGCTGTTGGTGGGACCTATCCGGCATGCGCTGGGGCCTGGGGTGCGCGTCGTGAGTTCCGCCGAGGAGACCACACGCGAGCTGACCGATATCCTCACGCGCCGCGAGCAGCTGGCGGGCGACGCCGCCGAGCCGCAGCATCGTTTTGCCACGACGGCCGATAACATTGCCGAGTTTGCGGTGGCGGGCAGCTTTATCTTTGGTCAGCCGCTCAAGAGCATCGAACATATCGATATCGATGAGCTGAAATAGATGTAAGGCAGCCGCCAAAGCCTTCGCCACATATTTTGCCGAAAGGATATTTCTATGGAGTACATGCAGGTCAACCGCGCCAACGGCCGCGCCGCCAACGAGTTGCGCCCCGTTAAGCTCACCCGTGGCGTCATGAAGCACGCCCACGGCTCGTGTTTGGCCGAGTTCGGTGACACGCGCGTGCTGTGCGCCGCCACTATCGAGGAGGGCGTGCCGGGCTGGCGAAAGGGAGCTAAGGCCGGCTGGGTGACCGCGGAATACGCCATGCTGCCGGCGTCGACCGGCAAGCGCTGCAAGCGCGAGCACGCCAACCGCAAGGGTCGCTCCATGGAGATCGAGCGCCTCATTGGCCGCAGCCTGCGTACCGTCGTCAACATGAAGGCGCTCGGCGAGTACACCGTCACCGTCGACTGCGATGTGATTCAGGCCGATGGCGGCACGCGTACAGCGAGCATCACCGGCGCCTGGGTGGCGCTGCACGACGCCCTCGCCATGTGGGTCGAGGCGGGCAAGATCGAGCGCATCCCGCTTACCGGCCAGGTGGCTGCCATCTCTATGGGCGTTGTCGACGGCAATACGCTGCTTGACCTCGATTATTCCGAGGACAGTCATGCCGAGGTCGACATGAACCTCGTCGCCACCGATACCGGTGAGATGATCGAGCTCCAGGGCACCGGCGAGCAGGCGCCCTTCGACCGCAAACGCCTCAACGCCCTGCTTGACCTGGGTGACAAGGGTGTCGCCGAGCTCATCGAGCTTCAGCGCCAAGCCATCGCCTAACCTGCCAAAAAGGGACAGGTTTATTTTGGTAGGTTTTATCTGCTGAAATGCTGCGTTGAAAGGTCCGATCGCCTGAGAGGGGAGAGGTCAAGTGCCCAAACGCCCCTCACGCGGCTTGCTATAGAGACAAGGAGGCCAGTCATGGCACTTGAGAAGATTGACATCGACACCCTCGACCCGGCGGCGACCATCGTCGTGGCAACGGGCAACGCCCATAAGCTCACCGAGATCGAGGCCATTTTGGGCAAGGTCATGCCCGAGGTGCGCTTTGTGGCGCTCGGCCAGCTGGGTGATTTTGAGGATCCCGAGGAAAACGGCACGACGTTTTTGGAGAACGCCATCATCAAGGCCCAAGCCGCGGTTGAGGAGACGGGCCTTATGGCCATTGCCGACGATTCGGGCTTGGTCGTCGACGCGCTGGACGGTGAGCCCGGTGTGTATAGCGCGCGCTATGCGGGCGTGCACGGCGACGATGCCGCCAACAACGCCAAGCTTCTCGTTAACCTGGAAGGCGTGGCAGATGAGGACCGCACCGCGCGCTTTATGAGCGTCGTCGCGCTCATCGACACGGACGGTCTGGTTACCTATGGCGAGGGCGCCTGCGAGGGCGTTATCGCGCACGAGGGCCGCGGCGACCATGGTTTTGGCTATGACCCGCTGTTCCTGCCGGTCGACACGCCGGGCAAGACCATGGCCGAGCTCACGGCGGATGAGAAGAACGCCATCAGCCATCGATTCCATGCGCTCGAGCATCTGTCCGCCAAACTGACGGGCGAGGAGTAGGCCGTGCGCGCGGTGGTGCAGCGCGTACTCAACGCCGGCGTGACGGTCGACGGCGAGTGCGTGGGTCGCATTGGACGCGGCTACCTGGTGCTGCTGGGTGTGGGCCATGGCGACACGCGCGCCGAGGCCGACAAGCTGTGGGGCAAGCTCCGCGGCCTGCGCATCAACGAGGACGAGAACGGCAAGACCAACTTGGCACTTGCCGATGTCGACGGCGAGGTACTCGTGGTGTCGCAGTTCACGCTGTTCGCCGACTGCCGCCACGGTCGCCGTCCGTCGTTTACGGATGCCGGCGCACCCGATGTTGCCAACGAGCTCTACGAGTACTTCCTGACGCTGGTGCGCGAGGACGTTGAGCATGTGGCGCACGGTATCTTTGGCGCCGACATGAAGGTCGACCTGGTCAACGACGGCCCATTCACCATCGTCTTGGACACCGACAACCTTTAGGTTACGCGGTTTTACCAAACCGCGTAACAACTGGTCATGCGAGGTTGTCGTCTGGTACGTATTTGGGACGGGGCTTATTTAGCTACTTGCGTATGGCGGCAGCAGGGTGCTATAGTATTAGAGTTTTGTCTATCTTAGGGGTATTATCCCCTTTTTGAATTGCACCTTCTGGAGGCCCTGTTCATGGAAGAGATGGAAGTCAATCACGTCGACGACATCCACGAGAAGCTGACCGATATGGTGGGCGATCGCGTCAAGGTTAAGGCCAACATGGGCCGTACCCGCGTCGTCGAGCGCATGGGCACCATCAAGAGCGTCCACCCGGCCGTCTTCATTGTCGAGGTTGACGAGCGTCGCGGCCGCAAGTCGCGTCAGTCCTACCAGTACATCGATGTCCTCACCGGCCAGGTCGAGCTGTTCGATCCCGAGAGCGGCGAGCATATCTTTACCCCGCTCGGCAATCAGCTCGAGGAGCATTAACGGTGACCGATTGGTCCCTGACTCTTTCCGCGCCGGCAAAGATCAACCTCTACCTGGGGGTTCATACCGAGCGCGATGACCGCGGCTACCACAGGGTCGATTCCCTGATAGCGGCCGTCGGTCTTTCCGATACCGTGACGGTCACGCCGTCGCAGGCGCTGACCGTCCAGACGGTTCCAGCATCAGATTTTCCCATGCAAAAGAATACGGCGTATCGGGCTGCGGTTGCTATGGCCGAGCATTATGGTCGCGAGGCAAACATCTGCGTGACGATTGAGAAGCGCATTCCATTGTGCGCCGGCTTGGGCGGCCCCTCGACGGATGCGGCCGCGGTCATTGTCGCCTTGGCAGAGCTCTGGGGCATTGATCGCACCGACCCAGCGCTCGACGATATTGCGCGGGGCATTGGTGCTGACGTCCCGTTCTTTTTGCACGCGAGTCCTGCGTTCTACGTAGGTGGGGGAGACGTGCTGGCAACTGAGTACCCCGCGCTGCCCGCGACGCCCGTCGTGCTGGTCAAGCCGCGCGAGGCAAGCGTTTCGACAATTGAAGCCTATCGACGTTTTGACGAGGCCCCGGTGCCTGCGGACAAGCCCGGCGCGATAGCTTCTGCCTTGCGTGCTGGTGATGCCGAGACGGCATATGCACTCATCCATAACAACCTTGGTGTCATTTCCGCACAGATAGAGTCGCAGATTCAAACGGTCCTCGACTGGCTGCGTAAACAGGACGGAACCGTTGCTGTAGATGTGTGCGGATCGGGTGCCTGCTCGTTTGCCATTTGCGACACCGCTGCCACGGCCGAAAGGCTTGCCGATGCTGCCCAGCAAAATGGCTGGTGGGTCTGCGCGACTGAGCTTATTCCCAACACGGTTCAAATCGACGCGCCAAAGAAATAAAAATTTCTCTAGCACGCGGCGAAAATCTTTGTTACTATAGTCGAGCTAACGGGTTGTGGCTCAGTTTGGTAGAGCACTGCGTTCGGGACGCAGGGGTCGCTGGTTCAAATCCAGTCAACCCGACCAGAGCATGAGGAGGGACCGCTTCTTGCGGTCCCTTTTTTTAGCTAGTGTTGTGATACCGCGATACCCGCGGTATACTCATTCGAGCTTGTCTCGCTGTATTGTGGAGGTCTACATGTTTGGACTGAGGGCTCCTGAGCTCATCATTATTCTCGTCGTTGTCCTGATTATCTTCGGGCCCAAGAACCTGCCGAAGCTCGGCAAGTCCCTCGGCTCTACCGTCAAGAATATCCGTGAGGGTATGGAGGGCGACGATAAGGCCGAGACCAAGCAGGCCGAGGAGGTCGTGGTCGAGCAGTCCGAGGAGGACAAGGAGATCGCTGAGCTCGAGGCCAAGCTCGCTGCTGCCAAGAAGAAGCAGGCAGAGGACAGCGACGCGGACGCAGAGTAGTCCCATCCCTTTGGGGTGAGCACCTGACCGGCTTGCCCGCAGGCTAGCCGGTCTTTTTCGTTTTGTTGACAGTTGATTGTTTGATCAGAGTTGGGGAGATATCCGTATGGACGCAAGCCAGATCGTACTGACCGCTGAGGGCCGCCAGAAGCTCGTCGAGGAGCTCGCTTGGCGTGAGGGCGATTACGCCAAGGAGATCGTCGAGGACATCAAGGAAGCCCGCGCGTTCGGCGACCTTTCGGAGAACTCCGAGTACGACGCCGCTAAGGACAAGCAGGCCCAGAACGCCGCTCGTATTGCCGAGATCCAGGCCATCCTCGCCAACGCTCAGGTTGCTGCCACCACGGGCGACCTGACCGTCTCCATCGGTTCCACCGTTTCGCTGATTGATCCCAACGGCGAGGTCATGGAAGTCACGCTCGTCGGTACCACCGAGACCAACTCGCTCGAGCACAAGATTTCCAACGAGTCTCCGGTCGGTCACGCCATCATTGGTCACGGCGAGGGCGACTCCGTCGAGGTCGTTACGCCTTCCGGCAAGACTCGCGTCTACACCATCGCCAAGATCGCACGCTAGACCACGGTCCCGCGTAAAGGTATGTTTTCGCTCCCTGGGACCGAATCCTGGGGAGCGTTTTAGTTTGAGGAGCTAACTTATGGCAGAGAACCAGAACGTCGCCGATCAGGCATCGACGCTCAACGACGAGCGCGCCACCCGCCTGGCCAAGCGCGCCGCCCTGTTCGAGGCGGGCCAGAACCCCTATCCCGAGCACTCTGAGCTTGAGGACTACGTCGCCGATATCGAGGCTAAGTACGCCGAGCTTGCCGATGGCGAGGACACCGAGGACGTCGTGAAGATCGCCGGCCGTGTGGTCGCCAAGCGCGGTCAGGGCAAGATTATGTTCATCGTCGTGCGCGATGCGACTGCCGAGATTCAGCTGTTCTGCCGCATCAACGACATGGACGAGGCTGCCTGGAGTACGCTCAAGGCCCTCGACCTGGGCGACATCCTGGGCGTGACCGGCGTGGTCGTGCGTACCCAGCGCGGCCAGCTTTCCGTTGCCCCTAAGAGCGCGACCCTGCTTGCCAAGGCCGTTCGTCCGCTGCCCGAGAAGTTCCACGGTCTTTCCGATAAGGAGACCCGCTATCGCCAGCGCTATGTCGACCTGATCGCCAACGACGACGTTCGCGAGACCTTCCGTAAGCGTTCGCAGATTCTCTCCACCTTCCGTCGCTTTATGGAGTCCGACGGCTACATGGAGGTCGAGACCCCCATCCTGCAGACCATCCAGGGCGGCGCTACTGCCAAGCCGTTCATCACTCACTTCAACGCGCTCGATCAGGAGTGCTACCTGCGTATTGCCACCGAGCTGCACCTCAAGCGCTGCATCGTCGGTGGTTTTGAGCGCGTGTTCGAGATCGGCCGCATCTTCCGTAACGAGGGCATGGACCTCACCCACAACCCCGAGTTCACTACGATGGAGGCCTACCGTGCCTTCTCCGACCTCGAGGGCATGAAGGCGCTCGCCCAGGGCGTCATTAAGGCGGCCAACAAGGCCATCGGCAACCCCGAGGTCATCGAGTACCAGGGCCAGACCATCGACCTTTCTGGTGAGTGGGCCAGCCGCCCCATGACCGACATCGTCTCCGACGTGCTCGGCAAGCAGGTCACCATCGACACGCCGGTCGAGGAGCTTGCTGCCGCCGCGCGCGAGAAGGGCCTGGAGATCAAGCCCGAGTGGACTGCTGGCAAGATCATCGCCGAGATTTACGATGAGCTGGGCGAGGACACCATCGTCAACCCGACCTTCGTGTGCGATTACCCCATCGAGGTCAGCCCGCTTGCCAAGCGTTTTGAGGACGACCCGCGCCTGACGCACCGCTTTGAGCTGGTTATTGCCGGCCACGAGTACGCCAACGCGTTCTCCGAGCTCAACGACCCGGTCGACCAGGCCGAGCGCTTTGCCGCCCAGATGGCCGAGAAGGCCGGCGGCGACGATGAGGCCATGGAGTATGACGAGGACTACGTGCGCGCCCTCGAGTACGGTATGCCTCCCGCGGGCGGCATTGGCATTGGTATCGACCGCGTGGTCATGCTGCTTACCAACCAGGCTTCTATCCGCGACGTGCTGCTGTTCCCGCACATGAAGCCCGAGAAGGGTTTCCAGTCCGGTGCCGCTGCCGCCAAGGCTGCCGAGGCCGGCAACGCCGCGAGCCCGTTCGTTAAGTCGCTTAATCCCACGCTCGATTACTCCAAGATCGCCGTTGAGCCGCTGTTCGAGGAGTTCGTCGACTTCGATACCTTCTCCAAGAGCGATTTCCGCGCTGTGAAGGTCAAGGCATGCGAGGCCGTCAAGAAGTCCAAGAAGCTGCTGAACTTTACGCTCGACGACGGTACCGGTACCGACCGCACCATCCTCTCCGGTATTCACGCTTATTACGAGCCCGAGGACCTGGTCGGCAAGACCTTGCTCGCCATCACCAACCTGCCTCCGCGCAAGATGATGGGTATTCCCAGCTGCGGCATGCTGATCAGCGCTGTCCACGAGGAGGAGGGCGAGGAGCGCCTCAACCTGATCCAGCTCGACGCCTCCATCCCCGCCGGCGCAAAGATGTACTAATTGGTTCCGCCGTTCTACCGAACGGCGGACCAGCCGACGCTGCGCGACGCCCAGGGCGACAATTTGTCATTCAAAAGGCAAGGCATGACCAGAAGGTCTATGCCTTGCCTTTTTCATGCCAACTTGTTCGCCCTGGACGTCGCTCGCTGTCCGTCCTCTATCTGCGGCGTTGACTTGGTTGACACTTAGAACATCGATGTAGTCATTGGGGACGTTCTTAAACGACTACCCAACGGCTATTGTGCACATGGCTCGCATGACAGCCGTCTCTTTTATGTTTCCTTTAGCCGTTGCTGCCTAGGATGGGGGTTAGTCGGTAGGAAGGGAGCGTCTATATGGACGACGCGAGCGAGCGTGCAATCGAAGAGGACATGCTCGATCAGTTCAATTACTTTGACGATGAGGATGAGGAGCTAATCGATCGTCGCGAGCCGGCATCGCTTGACTCATTTGATCTGGTCGATGAAGAGCCCGACGAGGACGAGGTCGGATCAGCGGAGCCCCAACAGCCTTCGCGCCTTGACTCGCTGCTTTCGAGAGCCCCCATGCACCACGGCGTTCGTGCCGGCGCGCTCCATATGAAAACTGATTGGCACCAGATCGTGACGGCAGGCGATGAGCTTGCCGTCGATGCGCCACTCACCGACAAGTCATCCATCATCTGCCGCACCGGCATGCTTATGCTGGCAAGCGGAACAGGTGCCTGGCGCGTGCGCGATACCATGAATCGTGTTGCTGCCGTACTCGGCGTCACGATTCACGTCGACCTGAGTCTTCTGTCGTTTGAGTGCACTTGCATCGAAGATGGCCACTGCTTTAACGAGGTTGTCAGCCTGCCCACAACGGGAGTCAATACCCATCGCATTTGGATGATGGAGAGTTTCCTCAAGGAAATCGAGACCTATGGTCGTCGCTTCACGGTACACGAGTATCACGAGATGCTCAGGACCGTTGAGAGCTCAAAGCCCGATTACTCTCCCTGGCAACAGGGCCTTGCGGCAGCCTGTGCTTGCGGCGCCTTCGTCTTTTTGCTCGGCGGCGGCCCTATCGAGATGGCCTGCGCGTTTGTGGGCGCGGGTGTCGGCAATTTTGCCCGCTCCCATATTCTCAAGCAGGGCCTTGGTCAGTTCAGCGCGCTGACGACCGGCGTTGCGCTCGCTTGCGTTTCGTATCTGCTGGCATTGCTCGGCCTTGGCCAGGTCATACCGGGGGCAATGTCGCACCAAGAAGGCTATATCGGCGCGATGCTCTTTGTGATTCCCGGCTTTCCGCTCATTACGGCAGGCCTCGACATCGCTAAGCTCGACATGCGAAGCGGTATCGAGCGCCTTTCATATGCCGTATCGATTATTGTGATGGCGACGCTCGTAGGTTGGATGGTTGCCGAGTGTGTTGGCCTGGCGCCGGACGACTTTGCGCCGCTCGGCCTTTCGCCGCTTGCTCTTACGCTCCTGCGCGTGGTGATGAGCTTCGTTGGCGTATTCGGCTTCTCGGTGATGTTCAACAGCCCGGTAAAGATGGCCGCGGCAGCTGGGCTGATCGGCGCCGTGTCCAATACCCTGCGTCTGACCCTTGTCGATGCGCCGACGATGATTCCCTTCCTGGGCCTCAGCACGGGAATGCCTCCCGAGGCAGCAGCGTTTATCGGCGCGCTGGTATCGGGTCTGCTGGCAAGCTTGGCCGAAGTCAAGCTCACCTACCCGCGCATCGCCCTCACGGTGCCTTCGATTGTCATTATGGTGCCCGGTCTGTATCTCTATCGCTCTATGTATTACATGTGCACCTTCGACACAGTCAATATGCTCGGCTGGTTTGTGCGCGCAGTGCTCATCGTAGCGTTTCTGCCTGTTGGGCTGGGTGTGGCGCGTACGCTCACCGACCCTCGCTGGCGCCACACCAGCTAATTGGTGCAAGGGGGACAGGTTACTTTGCACCAAATGAGTTGCGGTGAAATAGGGACTGAATTGCTGCTTAAAGGGTCAAAACAGCCCGTATTCCACCGCAACTTATGGGGTCGGGGGATTATCGGTGCCCTGCATCTTCATAAACCCAACGCTTACGAAGCGTATGCGTTTCGTACTAGGCTGGTTCCACCACATAAGTAGTCGCAGACGCGCGTAACACGGGCGGGCGAGATGAAGTCCCAGTAACTCCATCTCGCCCGCCCGTTTTTGTTGGCGGCGCCGCGACGCAACACGGAAAGGAATCTGCCCTTCATGCCTATCAACAAACGAGAAAGCCTGCTGTTCACCTTTATCATGTGCTTTTGCATGGTGCTCTGGATGAGCATCTACAACGTTGCCCTGCAGCACGGGGCCATCAACGGCGAGGTCGTTGCCGCTGCGTGGCTCGGCTTCCCCGTTGCCTACATTTTTGCCATGTGCTGCGACTGGTTCGTCGCCAGCCCGCTCGCCAAGGGTTTCGCCTTTAAGTACTTGGTCACGCCGGGCAAGAGCTCGCCGCTTGCCATGACGCTCGCCGTCAGCTCCTGCATGGTCGTTCCCATGGTCATCATCATGTCGCTTTTCGGCGCGTGCGAGGGTCTGACGCACATGCCCGGCGGCATCCTTGCGAACCTGTATTCCGTGCCCGCGATCTGGATGATCAACATCCCGCATAATTTTGTGATGGCGCTGCCGTGGAACCTTTTGGTAGCCGGTCCGATTTCCCGCTTCGTCTTCCGTCGCGCCTTCCCTGTGGGGACGGTTTTCGAGGAGGAGCATGCCGAGCTCTTGGAGCAGGCTATGGCTTCTGAGCGCGAGTAGCTCGCTTAGGGACCTGCTGAGCGCGGGCGACTTGCTTGGTTGGAGCCCTAAGCGTGGATAGCTCGCTCGGCGACATCGCGGGCGCGAGCGGTGCGCATGACCTGAGGGCCCGTGCTGCTCCGTTGCCCGACGTGCTAGCGCGCAGACAATCTGTTGGTGCATTCGGCGGCTGCTGAAGCGTTTCGGCAGCCGCTTTTTATACGGAGTTTAAATACAACAGTCTGTTGTATTACGTAGAGTGGTATATCTCTAGCAGGAAAAATGCGAGAGACGGAGCATTATGGCGTTGCTAGTAGGACTGGACGTAGGGTCGACGACGACCAAAGTTTACGCGATGCACGAGGATATGACCGAGGCGTGGTGGGGATATCGCCGCCACGGGGCGTGTCAGGCAGCGAGCGTGCGCGCCATGCTCGGCGAGCTCGCCGAGCGCTTTCCCCATGAGTCGCTGCGCGTTGCGGTGACCGGCTCGGGTGCGCGCGATATCGCGACCGCGCTGGGCGCCTCGTACGTTCAGGAGGTGGTCGCCAACGCGCTCGCGATCAGCAGGTTCTATCCGCAGACGCGCTGCGCCATCGAGCTGGGCGGCCAAGACGCCAAGATGATCTTCTTCCGCACCAACGATAAGGGAGACATCGAGGTTGCCGACATGCGCATGAACGGCTCGTGCGCAGGCGGTACCGGCGCATTTATCGACGAGATGGCAAAGCTCATGGGGGTCGGCACCGAATCGGGCGAGTTCGAGCAGCTCGCAAGCCGGGGAACGACCGTCCACGAGGTCTCGGGCCGCTGCGGCGTGTACGCAAAGACCGATATCCAGCCGCTGCTCAACGAGGGCATTCCTACCACCGACCTGGCGCTTTCGGCGCTTCACGCGGTCGCCCGCCAAACGATCGGCGGTCTGGCCCAGGGTATCGACATCGAGCCGCCGGTAATCTTCGAGGGCGGTACGCTCGCCTACAACCCCACGCTGGTCCGCGTGTTCCGGGAGCAACTGAATCTATCGGACGATCAGGTTATCGTCCCGCGCGATCCGCAGATCATGGTCGCGCGCGGTGCCGCCCTGTCGCTGACCGACATGTTCGCATCGTCCCAACCGATCGACCTTCCCGACGCTTTTGTCCGGCTGGATAAGCTCGAGACGGTCGCGCCCGCAAGCGGGGAGGGACGTCTTGCCCAGCCCTTTTTTGCCACACCTGCCGAGCAGGCGGATTTTACGGCACGCCATGGCAAAGAGACGCCGGCAAAGGGTCCGGATGCGTATGCGCCCGGAGAGACGGTGCGTGTGGCGCTCGGTATCGATTCGGGGAGCACGACGACCAAGTTCGCCCTGGTCGATGAGGCGGGTGAGCTTGTCGATTCGTTCTACGCGTCTAATAACGGCAGACCGCTCGACGTCGCCCAACAGGGTCTTGTCAGCTTGAAGAACCGCTGGGAGACAGCGGGAGTCACGCTTGCGATCGATGCCGTGGGCACCACGGGATACGGCGAGGAGCTTTTCGCGCGCGCGTTCCACGCCGACTACCATACGGTCGAGACGGTCGCGCACGCCCGCGCCGCGTGCGCATGCGTTCCCGATGCGACCTTCGTGCTCGACATCGGCGGACAGGATATGAAGGCCATCTGGCTCAACCACGGCGTGCTGACCGATATCGTCGTCAACGAGGCGTGCTCTGCGGGCTGCGGCTCGTTCCTCGAGGGTTTTGCCAAAAACCTCGGAATAGCCGTTGAGGATATCGCGACCGAGGCATTTTCGTCCAAAGCCCCCGCCGTTCTCGGCAGCCGCTGCACGGTGTTCATGAACAGCAGCGTCGTTTCCGAGCAGCGGCGCGGTAAGGGTCCGGGCGACATCATGGCCGGTCTCTGCCGTTCGATTATCGAGAACGTGTTCACCAAGGTCATTCGCGTTTCAAATCTCAACCGTCTGGGCGACAAAGTCGTCGTCCAGGGCGGCACGTTCCGAAACGACGCGGTGCTGCGCGCATTCGAGCAGTATCTGGGCAAACCCGTCACGCGTGCGCCCCACCCGGGGCTGATGGGCGCTATCGGTATCGCCCTGCTCGCGCGCGAGGAATGCCGCAAGGGCGACGCCGGCACGTCGTTTATCGGGCTCGATGCCGTGGAGCGCTTCGAGCATCGCGAGTTCGGCGGCGTTACCTGCCGTCGGTGCAACAACCGCTGCCAGCGCGCGGTCGTGGCATTTGGCGACGGCTCGCTTTACGTCACGGGCAATCGCTGCCCGCGCGGCGGCGCCATCTCATGGGATGAGCTCGTGCGCGAGGTTCCCGCGGCGGAGGAGCTGCGTCCGCAGGGTGCTTGCGAGGCACAGGCACCCGGCACGGGGCGCGACCGGACCGCGGCTGCCCCCAATCTCTTTGTCGACCGCGAGAAGCTGCTGTTCGAGTCGTACCCCACGGTTCCCGTCTGCGGGGGGCGCGATGTCACGATCGGCATTCCCCGTGTGCTCGAGTTCTGGGACACCATGCCGTTCTGGTCGACGTTCTTCAGCACGCTCGGCTTTAAGGTGCGCGTCTCGGGACGCAGCACCAAGGCGATGTACGAGCGCGGTCTGGCGCACGTCACATCCGACACCGTGTGCTTCCCGGCCAAGCTCGTCCACGGGCACATCCGCAATCTCGTCGACGCCGGCGTCGACCGCATCTTCATGCCCATCATCACGACGGTGCCCACCGAAAACACCGCCTCTACCAGCGAGTGGATGTGCGCCGTCGTAAAGGGATACCCCTACGTGATGCGCAATTCCGATAACCCGGAGGAGCGTTTCGGCGTTCCGTTCGATACGCCGCTGTTCCACTGGTACGACGAGGGCGACCGAAACCGCCAGCTCAAGGCGTGGTGCAAGGAGACCTTCGATATCGATGCCGACCTGGTTGCCAAGGCGACCGAGCAGGCGGACCGCGCGCAGGAGACGTTTGAGAACCAGCTGCAGCTGCGCGGCAGGCAGGTGCTCGAGAACGTGCGCGAGGACGGCGGCTACGCGGTGGTGATCGCTTCGCGCCCGTACCACAACGACCCGCTGGTCAACCACGGGCTGCCCAAGCTCTTCTCTGAGCGCGGCATCCCCGTGCTGACGCCCGATGCGGTGCCGGGGGTCTGCAACGTCGATCTTTCCAACAGCCGCATCGACATCGTGAACAACTACCATGCGCGCATGCTGTCGTGCGCGGTCATCGTCGCATCGACGCCCGAGCTCGAGCTCGTGCAGATGGGCAGCTTCGGCTGCGGCCACGATGCGTATCTCACCGACGAGATCGCGCGCATGATGGGCGAGATGGGCTCCAAGGTTCCGATGATGATCAAGCTCGATGAGAGCGACGTCGCCGGTCCCATGGGCATTCGCGTGCGTTCGTTTATCGAGTCGGTCAACCGTCGTCGCGCGGAGGAGCGTGCCGAGGGCGCCCGGGTGCACGCGGGCCATCCGCTCGACGACCCGTATAAGGTCAAGTACACCAAGCGCGACCGGCACGACAAGATCGCGCTGGTCCCCAACACCTCCCATGCGTTCTGCAGGCTCATGACCGCGGCGATGCGCAATCAGGGCGTGCGCGCCGAGGCCCTTGATATCGGGCGCGAGGATGCCATCCGCCTGGGCAAACGCTATGTGCACAACGACATCTGCTTCCCCGCGCAAATCGTGATCGGCGAGGCGCTCGCGGCACTCGAGAGCGGTAAGTACGACCCGCACGACGTCGCCGTGGTGACTGGCAAGTATATCGGCGACTGCCGCCTGACGCACTACATGCCCCTGCTGCGCCGCGCGCTCGACGACGCGGGATACGACTATGTCCCGGTGCTCACCAACGACGACGTCGATGCCCACAATGCGCATCCGGGCTTCAAGCTCGGCCTTGGCCCGAGCATCCAGATCGCCTACGGTCTTCCCATGATCGATGCCCTCGAGGCCATGCTTAGGCGCATCCGTCCCTACGAGCTCGAGAAGGGCGCGGCGGACGCTGCGTTCGACCGCGCGCTCGATGAGGTTATCGAGGGCATGGAGCGCTCCGGGCTGAGAGGCCAGGCGACGGGCTTCAAACGCGCGCTTGCGATCATGGACGCCGTTCCGTACGACCGCTCGAACCCGCATCCGACCGTTCTCATCGTGGGCGAGTACCTGCTCAATTTCCATCTCGGCGCCAACCACGAGATCGAGCGCTACCTCGAGGACAACGGGCTCGAGGTCATCGAGGCGCGCATGACCGACGTGATCCGCAAGACCTATTTCTACAAGCATGCGCAGTCGCGCGAGTTCCACGTCGACCTGTCGCTGCCCGAAAAGGCCTGGTACGCCACGGCGGACAACCTGTTCGAGCTCGCGCACGACCGTTGCGACCGCCTGGGCGCGGCGAGCCCGCTCTACGAGCCGCCGACGCGCATGCCCGAGCTCGTGCGCGCGAGCGATAAGATCCTGCACCATACGTTCGATGCGGGCGAGGGCGTGCTGATTCCGGCGGAGATCCTCGAGCACGCCAAGCGCGGCTGCCGCAACTTCGTGATCCTGCAGCCGTTCGGGTGTCTGCCCAACCATGTCGTGGGGCGCGGGCTCATCCATGCGCTCAAGGAGCAGTATCCCACGGCGCAGTTCCTGCCGCTCGACTACGATCCCGACGTGAGCTTCGCCAACGTGGAGAACCGTCTTCAGATGCTCATCATGAACGCCAAGGCGCAGGGGTGCGGTGAGGCGCATGGCGAGACCGCGTAAGGACGCCGATGCGCCCGATGCACGCACCCGTATCATCGAGGCGTTTTGGGAGCTCATCGAGAACAACAGCATCTTCGAGCTGTCGGTTGGCGAGGTGACCCGCGCCGCCCAGTGCAATCGCGGAACGTTTTACTACTATTTTCACGATTTCGATGAACTCGTCGCCATCGCCATAGCCCAGCTGCTGCAGGATAACGAGCTCATCACCGATGCCCTCTGGCATTTTTCGAGCGAGGGCGACCTTTCGGCGTTCGACCGGCGCGACGTCCGCTGCCTGCTGCGGCGCATCGTCATCACCATGAGGGCGGGTGCCGCCGAGCAGGTCGTGCAGGGCATCCATACGATCATCATCGACCGCGTGAGAGAGATCGTCCACCCCGACGGAGAAGAGCTCAAGGCAGATTCGAGCTTTGCGGTGGGCTTTCTGGTCTCGGGCATCATGGGCTTTGTGATGGCGGTCGGCTTTGCCCGGGAGGGCGGCGAGGAGATAGACCTCGAGCAGCTGGGGGACAGCGCGTGCGCGTACCTGAGGGCGGTCGCCATGCAGACGGTGGAAACGGTCGCGCAAGTCGAGGGCGTCGATACATCCGAGCTGCTCGAACGCGTCTCCAAGGAGGCCGATGCCTATCGCGCATCGCGTGCGACGAGTCCCGACGTGGTGAAAGACGCCTAGGGTTTCTCTTGCGGGGCGCCTGTCGCGCATCGCGCGGTGAGTCCCGCGATGCGGTCATAACCTGCATTCATGTGAGCCGGGTTTATAGATATTCCTCCAGCTGTTAACATAGACAACCTGTGGGTAAAGAGACAAAAGCGCCGCCGACGGGCGGGCGTTTTGATTTCGATGAACTCATGTAAGGAAACGAGCATGTTAGATAGATTTACCGATCGAGCGCGCAAGGTCATGTCGATGGCCAAACAGGAGGCGCTCGATCTGCACTCAAATAAGGTGGGCACCGAGCACCTGCTGCTCGCACTCGCCAAGGAGGACGAGGGCATCGCTGCCGAGGCGCTGCGCTCGCTTGATATCTCCTACGACGACATCATGGACACCCTCAAGGAGGTCCAGACCACGGTTCCCGAGCCCAGCGAGGAGACCGAGGCTGCCAAGCTTGCCTTTACGCCGCTTGTCATTAGCGTGATGGAGCGCTCCTTCCGCGTGGCACGTGAGAACAACCAGACCTACGTGTCGACCGAGCACTTGCTGATTGGCATCGTCGAAGAGGGTAACGGCATGGCCATGGACATCCTCATGCGCCTGGGTGTGTCGTCCGCCTCCATCAAAAAGGCTATCGAGAAACTTACCGCCAAGGACCAGGACAAGAAGCGTCCGCTCGCCGGCGCCGGTGCCGGGCGTCCCGGTGCGGGCCTGCCGTTCTTTAGCGGCTCGGACGCGTCGCAGCAAAAGGGGAGCGGCACCGACACGCTCAAGCAGTTCGCCACCAACCTTACGCAGAAGGCGCGCGACGGCGAGCTCGACCCTGTAATTGGTCGCGAAAAGGAAGTCCAGCGTATGATGGAGATCCTTTCGCGTCGCACCAAGAACAATCCGCTTATCTTGGGCGACCCCGGCGTGGGCAAGACGGCCATCGTCGAGGGTCTGGCTCAGCAGATTGCAGCTGGCAACGTGCCCGAGAACCTTATGAACCAGAACATCTGGACGCTCGACCTGCCGGGCCTCGTTGCGGGCGCCAAGTATCGCGGTGAGTTTGAGGAGCGCCTCAAGAACGTGATCCAGGAGGCCACCGAAGCTGACGACGTCATCCTGTTTATTGACGAGATGCACACCATCATCGGTGCCGGTTCTGCCGAGGGCTCCATCGACGCGAGCTCCATGCTCAAGCCCGTTCTCGCACGCGGTGCTTTCCAGATCATCGGTGCCACCACGGCCGAGGAGTTCCGCAAGTACCTCACCAAGGACCCGGCCTTCGAGCGTCGCTTCCAGACCATCGATGTCGAGGAGCCGAGCGTCGAGGACACGGTCAAGATCCTGACCGCGCTCAAGCCGCGCTACGAGGAGCACCACCATGTGCGCTATACGCAGGGTGCTATCGAGGCCGCCGCGAACCTCTCCGACCGCTACATCCAGGATCGCTTCCTGCCCGATAAGGCCATCGACCTCATTGACGAGGCCGGCGCCCGCGCCCGCATCGCCGCCAACCGCGCGCCCGAGCCGGTGCGCGAGGCCGAGCATCGCGTGGAGGAGCTTAAGGCCGCCGCGCAGGAGGCCACCGAGAGCGACGACATGAACAAGGCCGCCGAGATCACCGAGCAGCAAAAGGCTGCCGAGATTGAGCTCGCCGAGGCCAAGGCTGCCTGGACGGCCGAGCTCGACGCCAGCCCGCTCACCATCGATGTCTCCCAGATTGCCGACATCGTGTCCGTGACCTCGGGCGTGCCGGTGTCCTCGCTCACCGAGAGCGAGAGCCGCCGCCTGCTGCAGGCCGAAAGCGTGCTCAAGACGCGCATCATCGGTCAGGACGAGGCCGTCGAGGCCGTTGCCAAGGCCGTGCGCCGCAGCCGCTCGCCGCTCAAGGACCCGCGTCGCCCCGGCGGCAGCTTTATCTTCCTGGGCCCCACCGGCACGGGCAAAACCGAGCTCGCCAAGACGCTCGCCGAGTATCTCTTTGGCAGCAAGGACGCGCTCATCAGCTTCGATATGTCGGAGTTTGGCAGTGAGTTCGAGGTCTCCAAGCTCATCGGTAGCCCCCCGGGCTATGTGGGCCACGACGAGGGCGGCCAGCTCACCAAGGCCGTTCGTCGCCATCCGTACTCGGTCGTGCTGTTCGACGAGATCGAGAAGGCGCACCCCGATATCTTCAACATCTTGCTGCAGGTGCTGGAGGAGGGTCGTCTGACCGATAGCCAGGGCAAGACGGTCGACTTCCGCAACACCGTGATCATCATGACGTCCAACGTGGGCGCCCGTGAGATTGCGCAGGATGCGAGCGTGGGCTTTGGCACCACCGGCGAGCAGGGTCTCACGTCGAGTGAGATCCGTGGCCGTGCGATGGGCGAGCTCAAGCGCCTGTTCCGCCCCGAGCTGCTCAACCGTATCGACGACATTGTGGTGTTCCAGAAGCTCTCGGGCGAGAATCTCACCAAGATCGCGCACCTGCTGGTGGACGACCTGCGTCAGCGTTTGATTGCCAACGGCATGAACATCAAGCTCACCGACGCGGCCTACGACAAGATCGTGGCCGAGGGCACCGACCTCACCAACGGCGCGCGTCCGCTGCGTCGTGCTATTCAAAAGCTCATCGAGGATCCGCTGTCCGAGGAACTGCTGGCTGGCGAGTGGGGCGAGGGCGATACCGTCCTGTGCGACGTGGCCGATGGCAAGTTTGTCTTTAGCCACGGCACGGGCGAGATCCCGGCGCCGCGTCCGGCGGGTGCGCTCGGGGGCGATACCGCTCCGGCGGCGCCGCACACCGGAAACGCCGCGCCTGTGAGCAGCGGCGTGAGCTCGGGCCCCGGTGGCATGATGCAAGCCGGCTCTGGCGCGCTGTAGGGCGTGGCGACAATTTGATACGCGCAATCGAGGCGCTCCGGAAAGGGCGCCTCGATTTGTAGAGCTGCGGAAGTTGTAACCGTTACGCTATGCGGTCCACCGTTAGCCGATGATGCGAGGGCGCTCGGCGTTTTCGACTGGTTTATGCACGCAAAGTCTGGGAATATACAAGTCGCATGTCTTACTGTCTAACCAGTTGCGCCAAGGAGGCACCATGGACTACAAGATTACCGGTTACGAGCCCGCCCAGCTGTTCCATTTCTTTGAGGAGGTCAGCGCGATCCCCCGTGGGTCTGGCAACGAGAAGGGCATCAGCGATTTCCTGGTCGCGTTTGCCAAGGAGCGCGGTCTCGATGTGTATCAGGATGAGGTCTACAACGTCATCATTCGCAAGCCCGCATCTGCCGGCGCCGAGAATGCCCCGACCGTGATGCTGCAGGGCCACATCGACATGGTGTGCGACAAGTTGGGCTCCGTTGAGCACGACTTTACGACTGATGGTATCGACCTGGTCGTCAAGGACGGCGTCCTCACCGCTAACGGCACCACTCTGGGCGCCGACAACGGTATTGCCGTCGCTCTGATGCTCACTGTTCTCGATGACGATTCGATCGTTCACCCCGCCCTCGAGTGCGTGTTCACCACCGACGAGGAGACTGGCCTGGTCGGCGCCGAGACGCTCGACAAGTCCCAGATTAGCGCCCGCACCATGATTAACCTCGACTCCGAGGAAGAGGGCGTTGCCACCGTCAGCTGTGCCGGCGGTGTCGTCGTTACCTACACCTGCCCGATCGCGCGCGAGCACAAGACCGGTAGCACCCTCACGCTCGACATCTCCGGCCTGCTGGGCGGCCACTCCGGCAGCGATATCAATCTGGAGCGCGGCAACGGCAACCTCATCATGGCCCGCATCATCGACCGCCTGATGGTCGCCGGCGAGCCTGCCATCGTCAGCTTTAACGGCGGCACCAAGGACAACGCCATCAACCGTGAGTGCAAGGCTGTTCTGGTCTACGCCGACCATGCTGCCGCCGAGGCGGCGGCCCAGATCGCAAAGGGCATCATCGCCGACGTCACTGCCGAGCTCGAGGTCTTCGACCCCGGCTTTACCTGCACCGTCGAGATTGCCGACGACGCCGAGGTCGAGGCCATGGACCAGAAGTCCGCGCTTGCCCTCATCCGCGCCCTGCGTCTTGCCCCTAACGGCGTGATTCGCCGCAACGTCGCCACCGACGGCTCCGTCGAGGTTTCCTCCAACATCGGTGTGGTTGCCACCTCTGACGACGAGGTCAAGATCATGCTGTCCCCGCGCTCCTCGATCACCTCGCTGCAGAACGAGTTCAAGGACCGCCTGCAGACGCTGGCCGATGTCCTGGGCTTCGACGCCAAGTTCGAGTTCGAGTATCCCGGCTGGAGCTATGCCGAGCATTCGCCGGTTCGCGACGTCTTTGTCGAGAGCTATCGCGAGCTCTTTGGCTCCGAGCTGCGCATCGAGTCCATTCACGCCGGCCTTGAGTGCGGCCTGTTTGCCGAGGCCCTGCACGGCCTGGATGCCATCGCCGTGGGCCCGACGCTCTCCGATGTCCACACCCCGGACGAGAGCATGGAGCTCGCTTCTGCCGAGCGCTTCTACGAGCTGCTCATCGACGTCCTCAAGCGCCTCGCTGCGTAAAGGTTGCGCTAGTAGCAGTCCGAGTCACGTGCTAGCGGATTGCAAATGACATTACGAGAGGGGGCATTCGAGCGTTTGCGACGGGTGCCCCTTCTCTGCTTTTAAGAAATGGGAAATTGATTGGCGTCTAGCCCATATCCGCCTTGATGAGGTCGAGGGTGCGCTGGCAGTTTTCGCGGACGGGGCCGAGCATATGCTCGCGCAGGTCCGCCATGCCGGGCAGGTCGGCGTATTCGTCCATGACCTCTTCCATACAAATGGGTACCTCGTAGGCGAGGTCCATCATGGTCGCAAAGCAAAACTTCTCGGATAGCCCGGCATCGGCGAGCGTCGCCTCCAGCGCGGGGTCGCCCATACCGTGGTATCGGCGGATAGCGCCTGGACCGATGCGCCCCACACGATTTTCGCCGCCAACGCTCATGGCAAGGCGCGCCCGGCGGCGCATGCGCTCATACGCCAAACCCGACGCGACATCGTACATACGAGCCATCATGGCTGCGCCGTCGTTTCCAAGGAGCAGGGAATAGTTTTTCGCGTGCGCATCCGGTGCGCCGATAATGGCGTTGAAGAACAGTATCTGCGTAAACAGATACAGGTTAAGTTGATGGTGGCTCGTATTTACGAGGAGCTCTTGAATGTCGCGTGTGGTCGGGCCGCCGTCTGCCGTGTACTTTTGGGCGGGCATCACCCCAAGTGCCTGACAGAGGTCTTCTTGATGTAGGCGCCTGATCGTTCCGTCTTTGACTTTCACGCGGTCATAGCGCTCAACAATGAGGGCAGGTTCGTCCTCAAACATACGATATTCGACGTTTGCCGTTGCGATACCGGCGCGCTGGGCGCTTTTCATGCAGACAAACTCATTGAGAGCCTCGAGTTTAAATCCGATAACTCCATTTTTGAAAATATGCGTCGTGGGCGAGGAGCCCATGCATTCGCACCAGCGGCCGTTTATGAACGCGAGCGCGAACTTGCCCTGATTGCCTCCAAGCGACCAACTTTCATCTAGACCCATCCACGATGCATCGTGGTCATCTCTGATCGACTTGAGACGGAGAGCAATTTCGTGGTCGTCTATAGGGCGGTAGTCGCCAGCGCGATGCAGGACGGCGTCGGCATCTTCTTCGGCACAAAACTGCACTCCGCCCGGACAGTCGAGTCCGATATGGCTGAGCAACGCAACGGGATTGTTGGGCCTAACGTTGAATTCGGCGGCAATCGCTTTTCGTTGGTCCTCGCTGTCGGGTAGAAGGCCAAACAAGTACGGATTCATGACCTGTTGGCCGTATGTGCGATTTGATACGGGTATGTTGGTCGATAGGGCTGGCCCGTCATAGTCATGATCGTAGGTAAAGCTGATAAGACCGTTCTCATCTTGCGTGAGCGTTCCCGCAGGTACGCCGCAAATAATGGTCCGAAGTGATGTTCTGGCCATTGGCTATTTCCCTTCGGGCTTGGTTTGGTTAGATGCGTTTGCGGCAATCGAGACTCCGAGATTGGACATGGCGAAATCGGCGAAGGCCCTGTCGTAGAGCTCGGACGTAAGGGGGGTATCTGCAAGAGCCGGAATGGTTGTGCTGCGACGGTTGCGATGATGAAGACGTTGGGCGTGATGGCGTCTGGAGGTGCTGCAAGGTTGATCAGCATGCGGGGCGTCGACTGGGTGCTCATTTTTCGTTTCGCTTATATCCCCTTGTGCTGCGAGCGCCAGTCCAAGAGCGTCGAAAATCGCCAGCAACTTGTCGAGTCGAATGCCGGTGGCGTCTCCTAGCTCGAGCGATGCGAGCAGGCGCTCCGAAACACCGGCCTTTTTGGCGAGGGCGGCACGGGTGAGACCCTGAGTCTCGCGTGCCTGGCGCACATAGATGCCAGCTTGGCGCGGTGTGGTGATGGGAAGGGTGTCCACGGCGATCTCCTAACGTGCAGACTTTTGCATATCAGTATGACATGCAAAAGTCTGCATGAAAAGGCCTCATGCAAAACTCTGCATGAGGCCTCATACGGACGTTTAGTTTTGAAGGGTGTTTTACAGCGCCAAAATCCCCAGATGCTCAAGCAAGATCTTAAGCCCGATGAGGATGAGCACAACGCCGCCCACGATGGTGGCGGGCTTTTCGTAGCGCGCGCCAAAGGTGTGGCCGATCGCCACGCCGGCGACGGAGAAGATAAAGGTCGTGATGCCGATGAGTGACACGGCGGGGACGATGTCGACCGAAAGCGCGGCAAACGAGATGCCTACGGCTAAAGCATCGATTGAGGTGGCGATAGCGAGGATCAGGTACTCGACCAGGTCAATCTTTTCGGCATCCTTGCCGTCGTCTCCATCCTCGTCTTCGGTAAAGGCTTCCCACAGCATTTTGCCGCCGATGAAGGCGAGCAGGATAAAGGCGATCCAGTGGTCGATGGGGCCGATGATGCCCATAAACTGGCTGCCAAGCGCCCATCCGATTACGGGCATGCCGGCCTGAAAGCCGCCAAAGAACAGGCCGAGCACCACGGCGACTTTAAGGTTGATCTTTTTCATGCCGAGACCTTTGCAGATGGAAACGGCAAAGGCGTCCATCGAAAGGCCAACGGCGAGCAACACGAGCTCTGCGAGTCCCATAGTCTGGCTCCCTCTCTGCGGGCGGGCCCGCGTGTACCTCTTGAGGGAGTAATAAAAAAGACCCGTGGCGTACGCGTTGCGCGCACAGCCACGAGTCTCGTTCATTAAGGCAAGCCAGGCCGCATCGGCCAGTGTGTTGACTTACCGCGCCACCGGAGGCGAATCCGGTCACGCGACTACTCCCTCATTTATGCGAATCCCGATGCTACCACATGAGTAGCTGATTTGGGTTGGGCTCTCAGCTGTGTTCGCTCATTCTGTAAGCATCGGATTTCGCAAGCGCCGCAGGGACAAACCGTGAGAAACTATTTAGCGTTTATGGAGCGTATACGATGGGAGCGATGCCTTGGATAAGAACGAGCTGCAAAAGCGTATGGAACAGGCCATCCGCCTGACGGCACCTGGTCAGCCGATCCGCACCGCCCTCGACATGATCATCGCCGGTCACCTGGGCGCCCTTATCTGCGTCGGCGACACCGAAAACGTGCTCGCTGCCGGTAACGACGGCTTCCCGCTCAACATTTCGTTTACCTCGAACCGCCTGTTCGAGCTTTCCAAGATGGACGGCGCCATCGTTATCGATGGCGACCTCACCCAGATCCTGCGCGCCAACTTCCACCTCAATCCCGATCCCTCGCTTGCCACGAGTGAGACGGGCATGCGTCACCGTACTGCCGCTCGCATGTCGGTGCTCACCGATGCCATCGTGATCTCGGTCTCGGCCCGTCGCGCCGTCGTTAACGTGTACGTTCACGGCAAGAGCTACGAGATCCAGCCCGTCACCACCATCATGAGCTCGGTCAACCAGCTCGTCGCCACGCTCCAGACTACCCGTCAGTCGCTCGATCGCTCCCTGCTGCGCCTGACGGCCCTTGAGCTCGACGACTACGTCACGCTCGCCGACATCACCGGCATCTTCTCGAGTTTCGAGATCATGCAACAGGCAAAGACCGAGCTTAAGGATTGCATCGTCAAGCTGGGTAACCAGGGCAAGCTCGTGCAGATGCAGCTCGAGCAGCTCGCGGGCTCCAGCATGGATACCGAATACGACTTGATGATCCGCGACTACGCAAGCGATTCCTCCGAGGCAAACGCCGAGAAGATTCGCGCCGAGCTGAGCCGCATGACGCCTAAGGACCTGTCCGACCCGCAGCACGTGGCGGCAGTTCTGGGCTATGACGACCTGGACGAGGACTCCGTCATGACGCCGCTGGGCCTGCGCACGCTTTCGCGCGTGTCCGTCGTGCGCGACGGCGTGGCCGAGAAGATCGTCGACGAGTACGGCTCGCTGCAGGAGCTCATGGATGACATCAGCGAGGATCCGGAGCGCCTGGGCGACTTTGGCGTCAACAACCCTGCCATTCTTGCGGACTCCCTGTACCGCATGAAGGGCACCAAACAAGGGAACGCATAATGGCGCCCGTATGCGCCGTGGTCGTTGCCGGCGGCAGCGGTCAGCGCTTTGGAAATCCCGGCGGCAAGCAGCTCGTTAACGTGGCGGGCCGTCCGCTCATGAGCTGGTCCATCCGCGCGTTCGATCGGAGCGACAAGGTCGGCCACATCGTGGTGGTGTGTCCTGCCGAGCGCCGTGCCGAGATGCGCCGCCTGGCCATCAGCCCGTATTCGTATAGCACGCCCATCAGCTTTGCCGATGCCGGCGATACCCGTCAGGATTCCACCCGTGCCGGCGTGCATGAGGTTCCGGCGGGCTTTGAATACGTCGCCATTCACGATGGCGCTCGTCCGCTCATTACGACCGAGGCCATCGACCACGCTATCGACGTGCTCGTGAGCGACCGTGCTCTCGACGGTGTCGTGTGCGGCCAGCCCGCGATCGACACGCTCAAGATCGTCGATGGCGACAATATCGTCGAGACGCCGCCGCGTGAGCTTTATTGGGCTGCACAGACGCCGCAGATCTTTAGTGTCGACGCCATGAAGCGCGCCCATGCCGCGGCGATTGCCGAGGGCTTTATCGGTACCGACGATTCATCGCTGGTCGAGCGCATGGGCGGGCGCGTCCGCTGTGTCCAGAGCCCGCGCGATAACCTTAAGGTGACGGTGCCCGAGGACCTGCGTCCCGTAACCGCGATTCTGCTCGGTCGCATGGCCGAGGGAGAGGATCTTCCCCATGTTCAGTAACCTGCGCATTGGCCATGGCTACGACGTTCACCGTCTGGTGGAGGGGCGTCGATGTATCATCGGCGGTGTCGACATTCCCTACGAGCGCGGCCTGCTGGGCCACTCGGATGCTGATGTGCTCGCGCACGCCTTGGCCGACGCTATTCTGGGCGCCTGCCGCGGGGGAGACATCGGCAAGCTATTCCCCGATACCGACCCCGCCTATGAGGGTGCCGATTCGATGGTGCTGCTCGCTCGCGTGATGGACTATGCGCGCGAGCTGGGCTTTGAGTTTGTCGATGCCGATTGCACCATTGCCTGTCAGCAACCCAAGATCACCCCGCACCGCGATGCCATGCGCGCCAACCTTGCCCATGCCCTGGGCGTTGACGTCGAAAACGTGGGCGTCGCCGCCACTACGACCGAAAAGCTCGGTTGGGAAGGCCAGGGCGAGGGAATCGGCGCCTGGGCCGTCTGCCTGCTACAGAAAACCGTTAAGGAGTAACGAATGCGTATCTACAACAGCGCTACCCATAAAAAAGAAGAGTTCCAGCCCATCGAGTCCGGCAAGGTCCGCATGTACGTGTGCGGCCCCACGGTCTACGACAACATCCACATCGGCAATGCCCGCACGTTCATCAGCTTCGATGTGATTCGACGCTGGCTCATCGCGAGCGGCTACGAGGTTACGTTCGCCCAGAACCTCACCGATGTCGATGACAAGATCATCAAGCGCGCCAACGAGCAGGGCCGTACGGCTGCCGAGGTCGCGACGGAGTTCTCCGACAAGTTCATCGGCGTCATGCGCGCCGCCAACGTGCTCGATCCCGATGTGCGCCCCCGCGCCACCAAGGAGATCGGCCCCATGATCGCCATGATCAAGACGCTTATCGAGCAGGGCCACGCTTACGCAGCCGATAACGGCGATGTGTACTTTGCCGTGCGCAGCGATCCCAACTATGGTCAGGTCTCGGGCCGCAACATCGACGACCTGATGGTGGGTGCGCGCATCGAGGAGAACGAGGACAAGAACGACCCGCTCGACTTTGCCCTGTGGAAGGCCGCCAAGCCCGGCGAGCCCAGCTGGCCGAGCCCCTGGGGCGAGGGCCGTCCCGGTTGGCACACCGAGTGCGCCGCCATGGTTCATCGCTACCTGGGTACCCCGATCGACATCCACGGCGGTGGGTCCGACCTGGCCTTCCCGCATCACGAGAACGAGTGCGCTCAGGCTACCTGCGCCTGGCACCAGGGCTTCTCCAACACCTGGATGCACACGGGCATGCTGCTGGTCGACGGCGAGAAGATGTCCAAGTCGCTCGGTAACTTCTTTACGCTGGCCGAGGTGCTCGAGCAGCACTCTGCCGCGGCTCTGCGCCTGCTGATGCTGCAGACGAGCTATCGTTCGCCGCTCGACTTCTCTTGGGAGCGCCTGGAGGGTGCCGAGAATTCACTCACGCGTATTGCCGGTACAGTCGAGAACCTGCGCTGGGCCGCGAACCATGCGACGGCCGATGCCGATGAGGCAGCATCCGAGGCGTTTGCCGCCAAGGCCGCCGAGACCCGTGCCACCTTTAAGGAGTGCATGGACGACGACTTTAACACCGCCGGTGCCATGGGTGCCGTCTTTGGCTTTGTGACCGAGTGCAACCAGTACCTGGAGCAGGCGGGCGACGCTGCCGACAAGGCCGCCGCGCTTGCCGCCGCCGACACGCTGACCGAGCTGCTCGATACGCTTGGCGTCGAGCTTCCCGAGCCCAAGGTCGAGCTGCCGCTGGGCCTGCTGGGCGTTGCCGCCGGTTTGGTTGCCTACACGGGTGACGACGTGGACGAGGCCGCTGCCAAGATTCTCGAGGCTCGTGCCGAGGCTCGTGCCGCCAAGAACTGGGATCTGGCAGATGCCATCCGCGACCAGCTCAAGGACCTGGGGCTGACGATCGAGGATACTGCCGCCGGCACCCGTATCAAATCTCTCTAATCCCCGCGGGTTTCCCAAGCACCCGACCTTGCCGTTCAAACCGTCGCTCGCGTACTCAAGTACGCGTCGCTCCTCTTTCACGGCAATCTCGGGCACTTGGAAAACCCGTACCGACCGCTTGGGCTATTCGTCTTAAGCGGTCGCTTCTTTTGTCTTGTTTGAAATTTTTTTAAAGGAGGCCGTCCTATGGTCGACAATCGCAAGCGTGCGCCTCGTGGCGGCAAGCAGGCTGCTTCTGGCTCGCGTCCGATTCGCCGCAACGACCGCGCTGCCGCTCCCAAGGGCCAGCGCGATCGTACCCAGGCCGCACGTCCGCAGCGCGATCGCAATCGCGACGCTGTCCAGGCTCCCAAGGGCGAGTTTATCGAAGGTCGCCGTGCTGCTGCCGAGGCGCTGCGCACCGGTTTTCCAGTCAAGTGTGCGCTCATCGCCGAGGGCGGGGAGCGCGATGCCGCCCTGTCGCGTCTAGTCGATGACCTCAACGCCGCGGGCGTCCGCATTAAGTATGTGCCGCGCGCGCAGCTCGATGCGCTGTCGAGCCATGGCGCTCACCAGGGCATCGCGCTCGAGGTTGGCAACTTCCCCTATGCCGATGTCGCCGACATCCTCGACCGCGCGGGCGACGGTCCGGCGCTTGTCGTGGTGCTCGACCATGTGACCGACGACGGTAACTTTGGCGCCATCGTGCGCTCTGCCGAGGTTGTGGGCGCGGCCGGCGTCATCATTGCCAACAAGCGCGCTGCCGGCGTGACCGTTGGCAGCTACAAGACTTCCGCCGGCGCCGTCATGCACCTGCCTATCGCGCAGGTTCCCAATATCGCCCGTGCGCTCGATGACCTCAAGGCCGCTGGCTTTTGGGTGGGCGGTGCTTCCGAGCACGCCGAGGGCAGCTGCTGGGATGCTCCCTTCGAGGGCCGCGTGGCACTCGTCATGGGCTCCGAGGGCGACGGCATCTCGCGCCTGGTGCTTGAGAAATGCGACTTTTTGACCAAGCTTCCCCAGCGCGGCATGACCGAGAGTCTCAACGTGGCCCAGGCGACAACGGCGCTGTGCTTTGAGTGGCTGCGCCGCAATGCCGGCGAGCTCATGGGGGAGGAGTAGCGCATGTCCAAGAAGAACCGCGCCAAGTCCAAGGCCAAGCGCTTTGGCGAGGGCTCGGCCAAGCCGATTGTTTCGGCTGCGACCTATGGCGTGGGCGGCAATGCGTTTGCGCAGGCTATCGCCGACCCAGTCTCGACGGTGCACTCCAATAAGCCTGAGCTGCTGGTGGTCGACGGTTACAACGTGATCCACTGCACGCCGCGCTACGAAAAGCTCGTGTACGACCATTCCGACGATCCGTATTCCAGCGACGTTCACGATATGGCGCGCACCGCGCTCATCAACGATGTTGCGGCGTTTGCCCAGGGCCGCTACGAGGCCGTGATCGTGTTTGACGGTGCGGGCAATATCTCCAGCGAGCGCCCCAACCTGCCGGCCCGTGGCGTGCGCATCGAGTTTTCGCCGACGGGCGTATCGGCCGATACCGTGGTGCAGAAGCTCTGCATCGAGGCACGCGAGGAAGGCCGCGCGTGCTCCGTGGTGTCGAGCGACGGCACGATTCAGGCCGTCGTCATGGGCAAGGGTGTCACGCGCATATCGAGCCGCATGCTGGTGGACGAGATCAAACAGATCGATAACGACGTTCACGAGGCAGAGGAAGCTCCGCAGATCAAGATGACCCTGGGCAGTCGCCTAAGTCCCGATGCGCTGGCCAAGCTCAAGGCGTTGCGCGGGAGGTAGGGGAGCTGACGGCGCGACGCTGTTTCGCTAACTCCATTCAGCGATGTCGATCATTCTACGGAGGCGCCATGTAAGCGCCTCTTTTAGATATGGCAGCCTTGCCGTGAGCGCGTCGTTTCTGGACAGAATTTCGATCGCCTCGTCAACGAAGCCTTCGAGTTTGTCGCCGTCAAACCAGCCCATGTCCTCGACGAGCAACATTTGTTTGGCGGGGCTTGAATGAAACTGCGCGCTGGTAAAACTGTGCTCTCCCGTCCTAAGCTCCTCAAGAGAAATGTTGCACCAGAGCGATGAGCCCGAATCGAAGATGGGGGCAGGTCTGCAGGTTAGCGTGTTGACGTTTCGCACAAGGCCAAAGTTACGCCAATGGCGGTCATAGTTGGCGATGATGTCGTCGCATACGATCATGCGGTCAAGGGCATCCTTGACGCCTGTCGCCCCGAGCTCCTCGCAGTTTGCTACATATCGCTCGTAGTCGGTTAGTCGTTCATCTGCGTTTGCGTACTGGTTTACATAGAACGCAGGGACATACTCTTCTTCATCAGTTAAGAAGACATCGCATATGCTCAGGGCGGAAGTGCCCGTGCCCTCGAGCGAGTAAGGCACATAATCGCAGGTGTTTAGGATTCGACGGTGGAGTGCGGTCGCCACCATCTCGTTATAGGGTTCCTGGTTTAGATGCGCACCTGCCTTGTGGAGAATTCGACGGCCATCCTCGCATGTCCAGTACTTTTGAAGATTGCCGTCCGAGGTGTTGTCGGGCTTTGCGGCAGCTGCCTTGCCCTCTGGGGCGAAGGGCGCGATGCTGAGAGAGACGTCGTCAAAAGCATTATTGAAGAAGTTAATATCTTCCCACGCGAGACCGGAGTCTTGGGGTCTAATCCAATACTGGTCGGATAGGGAGAGGCCAAGATTTCGCTGTACGAGTTCATCGGGAACATCGACTGCGGCTTCAGCAAGCAGGGAGGCTAGCCCAATGCGTGCGAGCGGGATACCGCGGCCGCGCCACCAGATGCGGAAGGAGTCGAGCGATATGGGACTATTAGGGCCAAATACTCCAATAGGGGCGTGGGCACGATCGACGTCGGCGCCGATGTGGGTAAAGTCTTTTCGCGATGTGCTGTAGACCAGCTGAGCGACTTCGTGCGTGCGGTTCATGAGGGTGAACGCGATCTCGCTCTTACCGTGGCCGCGGCGGGGACGTCCCCCCGTTTTGGTCACGGAGCGGAGTCGCGTGTCGACGCTGTCTTTGTCGATGAGCCACACGCCAGAAGCCTTGCGGGCGGTCAGCGCGCCGTTCTTAATGAGCACCTGCACCCTGCGCGGGGTGATGCCGAGCAGCTCGGCTGCTTCCTTTGTAGTCAACATCGCGAAACCCTTCGCCAGAACGAATAGTTTTATAGAACCAATTGTAATTAAAACTATTCGTTCTGACGAATGGTTTTAAGATTGAAGGCGCGCTGACAGAAATGAACGGGCCCGGTACGTGTTGTTGCTGGATTTTGCATATTTGTATAACGCCGTGCGGCCTGTTGCGCCCCGTCCGCAATTCCATTATTCTTAACAGGCTTCGCGCGAAAGCGCCAAGTGTGCCAGTGTGGCGCAACGGTAGCGCAACTGATTTGTAATCAGTGGGTTGCAGGTTCGATTCCTGTCACTGGCTCCATGAGTTTTCGCAGGTCGGGGGCCGTATGGCTCCCGATTTTGCGTTTTCATGCAACAGCTCATGCAACAAACATGCAACAATTAAATCGGAATTGCATTTATGTGTGTTTTGTGACCGATGTCCAATGTCAATAAATGCGTGCAATGAAGCGGGAAAAGCCAAGCTTACAGTTGCTGTCTCCATTAGAGTTTTGGGCTTTGTGTCTCCAGCTGGGATAGGGCGGAAAGTGACCAAGGTGCCGAGAGCTCCGATGCTGCTTCTCGAAAGATTGCGCACCGTGCACGATTCTCTTTCCTGTAGCCCATGGGTATTACTATGGTCTAGATTTAATTCGGCGCGAGAAGTCAAGAGCGACAAGGGCTTCCCGTCGTTTGTGAGCAAGGCGGTTGAAAGGACTCATAATGATTAATAGCGTAGAGGACCCAACGGTTGCCAATATTCTGTCGACCGATATGCTAAAAATCTATGACATTCCTCGTTACCAGCGCGAATACACTTGGAATCAGCGCGACTGGGCGAATCTCTATGATGATATCACCCAAAACGACGCTGGCTACTTCCTGGGCTCGTTTATTGTCGTGAACGGGACTGTGGATTCCAAGAGGGATACCATTCACTATGAAGTTATCGATGGCCAGCAACGTCTGACGACGCTCAGCCTTTTCCTTGCCGCTGTCTATGCTCGCATCATGGAACATAAGGATTCTATCGATGACGACATGATGTTGGACGATATCCGACCCCTGCGCAATCGTCTGATCTTGAAATCTGACAAGTCAAAGACACGTGTTATTCCTCAGGTCCAGAATCATAACCTTGAGGATTACCGCTGGATCTTGAAGGAGCATATCGGCCTAGATGCGGTTATGCAAAAGCCGAAGTTCCTCGGTCTGAGAAAGATGTCTAAGGCATTCAACTATTTTTACGATCGACTGGGTGAGGACGTTGAGGGCAGGAACGGAATTGAGTGCGTTCGCTGCCTGCTTGATATCTGCAGGTTGGTGTGCTCGGCGGTCGTGGTTCAGATTACCGTCGATAGCCATGCTGACGCCTACACCTTGTTCGCGTCCCTTAACAACCGTGGTGTTCCCTTGAGCGCCGTCGACCTCATCAAGAACATGCTTCTTGGCAAGGTTGCCGGGGTGGATGACGAGCGGCTCGACTATTACTTTGAGCGCTGGCAGGAAGTGCTCCACAATCTCGGCGATGACTACAAGACGCAGGAGCGCTTCTTCCGCCAGAACTACGACGCCTTCCGCCGGGAGGTGAACAAGCCATTTATCGGCGAATCTGGTTCCCAACTCCCTCTCGGTTCTGTTGCCACGCGTTCCAACCTTCTGAAAATCTACGAGAAGCGGATGGAATCTGATGACGGCGCCCTTAAGGTGTTGGACGAGTTGACCGAGAATTCCGCACTCTACTCGAAGATCATTGGGCTCGATCAAGAGAGCCCGGATTCCGAGCTTTCGCATCAGCTTTTGGAGCTTTCGAGAGCGCAGGGCGTCGCATCTTACCTGATGCTGCTGTTCCTCTTCAAGAAACAGGACCAGTTGGAGCTAAAAGATGAAACCCTCGCGCTTCTTGTTAAGCTCCTCGTCTGCTTCTTTGTTCGACGCAGCCTCACCGATACGCCTCCCACACGTGACCTAGAGAGACTCTTCATCAGTATTTGCGAGAGCCTCGAAAGCGAGGGCCTCAAGGGCATTGCAGCCGCGGAGTACATCAAGAAGCGCCTCGTCGACGTGTCTGCCAGTGACGCTTCCTTCAAAGAACGTCTTGAGGGGCCGATTTACGACGTCAATCCCGATATGACGCGCTACATCCTTACTGTCATTGCATCTCCGAGCGTTACGAAAGAGATGAAGCCACTTTGGGAACGATACGCCTCCGGAAACTACGTCTGGACAATCGAGCACATCTTCCCTCAGGGCAAGAACATTCCAGATGAATGGGTGAAGATGGTTGCGGACGGCGACATGTCTAAGGCGATTGAGGTGCAGGAGAAACAGGTCCACACGCTTGGAAATCTAACCATTACCGGGTATAACTCAAAGCTGAGCAACATGCCCTTTGTGACCAAGCGAGACCGCAAGGATGTCAACGGGGCGAATGTCGGATACCGCAACGGGTTGAACCTGAACGACGAGTTGGTAAACACGGATACCTGGACTAGCGAGCAGATTCAGGAGCGCACAGACAAGCTCGTTGGACTCACTTTGAAAGCTTTTGACTTTGACGAGATTGAGTTCTAGTGACCGCCAGCCAATATCTTGGGGACATTCGGCCCAAACGATTCAATCTCAATCTGTAACATCTAGACCGGTATTTCTCTTCAAGCTGTTACAGATCGAGATGTTAAGACGGGATGGCCGATAAAATCTCGATCTGTAACACGAAGAGGCTGAAAATCGTTCTAGCTGTTACAGAATGAGACGTAAGCTGGGGCCTCTGCGTAATATCTCGATCTGTAACAGATAGGGGAGAAAATGCTCTCTAAATGTTACAGATTGAGACAAAGGCCGGACCGGTCAGTCATCCTGGTCGAGCGAGGATTATCGGACATACGAGCGTGGAAAATCTCCCGCCTAGTTAATGAGCGTGGATAATCTGCCACTTTGGACTCGATGGCACGCCAAAAGTGGGAGATTATCCACGCTCGATTTTGCCTGGGAAGAGCAATCTTTTGTCTGGGAAGCCCGATCTCAACCTATATATAGGTGCAAATGAGTCGTTATCGAAGTAATATTCTGCAGGCTCACTCCACTACGCCAAAGTGTTCCCTCGGGAAATGTCACCGCTATATGCAAATTCACCGTCCTTCATATCCAAACTCAGCAAAACCGCAGGTCAAAGGTATATAGATACGCCCGGCCCCGTGTATCTAGAGGTTTTCGTTGACAGCCCCCAAGGTGGCATCGTATTATCTTCTTCGTTCGCGGGGGCGGCGGTCCAAAAGACCAAAGGACCTGCGGATACTTGAACGATTGGGAGTTTGCCCGAGTGGTTAATGGGGACGGGCTGTAAACCCGTTGGCTCTGCCTACATAGGTTCGAATCCTATAGCTCCCACCCGTCAAGTGCCTGTATAGCTCAGTCGGTAGAGCACTTCGTTGGTAACGAAGAGGTCACCAGTTCAAGTCTGGTTGCAGGCTCCATCCGGCGGTGTAGCTCAGTTGGTTAGAGCACACGGTTCATACCCGTGGCGTCACTGGTTCGAATCCAGTCACCGCTACCATAGGTAACACGGTGGCTTCTCAATAGTATGTTGAGAGGCCACTATGGTATAAAGGCAAAGTCCCGTCCGGGGACGACCTGTTAAGAGGAGGGCTTTATGGCCAAAGAGAAGTTTGAGCGCACTAAGCCGCATGTTAACATCGGCACCATTGGTCACGTCGACCACGGCAAGACCACGCTGACCGCTGCCATCACCAAGGTTCTCTCCGAGACCGAGGGCTGCAAGGCTGACTTCACTGCGTTCGAGAACATCGACAAGGCTCCCGAGGAGCGCGAGCGCGGCATTACGATTTCCGTCTCCCACGTTGAGTACGAGACCGCTGCCCGTCACTACGCTCACGTTGACTGCCCGGGCCACGCTGACTACATCAAGAACATGATCACCGGCGCTGCTCAGATGGACGGCGCTATCCTGGTCATCGCTGCTACCGACGGCCCCATGGCTCAGACCCGCGAGCACATCCTGCTCGCCCGTCAGGTCGGCGTTCCCTACATCGTCGTCTTCCTGAACAAGTGCGACATGGTCGACGATGACGAGCTCATCGACCTCGTCGAGATGGAGACCCGTGAGCTCCTCTCCGAGTACGATTTCCCCGGCGACGACATCCCCGTCATCCGTGGCTCCGCTCTGGGCGCTCTCGAGGGCGACGCCAAGTGGATGGACGCCATTCGCGAGCTCATGAAGGCCGTCGACGAGTACATCCCGACGCCTGCTCGTAACAACGACCTCCCGTTCCTGATGGCCGTTGAGGACGTTATGACCATCTCCGGCCGTGGTACCGTTGCTACTGGCCGTGTCGAGCGCGGTGAGCTCAAGCTCAACGAGCCCGTCGAGATCGTCGGCATCAAGGATACCCAGAACACCGTCGTTACCGGTATCGAGATGTTCCGTAAGTCCATGGACTTCTGCGAGGCTGGCGACAACGTCGGTCTGCTGCTCCGCGGCATCAAGCGCGAGGACATCGAGCGCGGCCAGGTTCTCTGCAAGCCCGGTTCGGTTACCCCGCACACCAAGTTCACCGGCGAGATCTACGTTCTGACCAAGGAGGAGGGCGGCCGTCACACCCCGTTCTTCGATGGTTATCGTCCTCAGTTCTACTTCCGTACCACCGACGTTACCGGTACGGTCAAGCTCCCCGAGGGCACCGAGATGGCTATGCCTGGTGACCACATCACCATCGAGGGCGACCTCATCCACCCGATCGCCATGGAGGAGGGCCTGCGCTTCGCTATCCGCGAGGGTGGCCACACCGTCGGTTCGGGCATCGTCTCCACGATCATTGAGTAAATTAGCTCTTTGATATAGCTGACTTAGAGAACCCGGCACTTATATGGGTGCCGGGTTCTTTTCTGCAATGGATATTGAGCCGTTGCTGGTGTCGAGAGGATCGATAATGGTCCTGGATGCACCGTCGATTAGTTCTCGATGGCTTCATTGATGTGTTCCAAATATGAATGGATCCACCGAGAACCAATTGACTCGAGGTTTTCATTGACAGCACTTACATAGAGCTGATAAAGTACCATCTCGTGCCCGTACGGGGCGGATATGAAAGGTTCAGGATACATGCGTACTCTAGTTACTCTTGCGTGCACTGAGTGCAAGCGCCGCAACTATACGACCACCAAGAACAAGGCGAACATGCCTGATCGTATGGAGATCAAGAAGTATTGCCCCTGGTGCCGTCATCACACGCTGCACAAAGAGACTCGCTAGTCTCTAGTCACATACGCCAGTAGTTCAATTGGTAGAGCATCGGTCTCCAAAACCGAGTGTTGAGGGTTCGAGTCCTTCCTGGCGTGCCAGTCATTATTCCGTAAGCTCCCAATTGGGGGCTTACGGTTTACTCATGTATAAGCGCATTGCGCGGAGGTAACCCAAATGGCCAACAAGAAGAACAAGAAGAAGGCTCAGCAGCCGGCACCTGCCAACAACGCTGCCGCCAACTCCAAGGTTGAGGCCAAGAAGGCCGTTGCCAAGAAGAACGAGAAGGCTGCGAAGTCCAAGAAGAACGAGAAGCCTGGTTTCTTCGCCCGCACCAAGAAGTATTTCGCTTCGGTCAAGTCCGAGATGAAGCGTGTCACGTGGCCCGATAAGAAGGAGCTCGTGAACTACTCGGTCGTCGTTTGCGCTTCTCTGATCGTCGTCGGCGTCGTCATCGCTCTGCTCGATGTTGGCTTTGGCGAGGCTCTTGCTCTGTTCTCTGGATTGAGGGGCTAAACCATGTCTAAGCGTTGGTACGTCGTTCACACTTACTCTGGATACGAGAACCGCGTTAAGTCCGATCTCGAGCATCGCATCGAGACTATGGGCATGCAGGACCGTATCTTTGATATCGAGATTCCTATGGAGCGCGTCACCGAGATTAAAGAGGGTGGCAAGCGTGAGACCAAGGATTCCAAGATCTTCCCGGGTTATGTCCTGGTCCGCATGGAGATGGATGACGATGCATGGACGTGTGTTCGCAACACGCCCGGCGTCACCGGTTTCCTGGGCGGCAACGGCAAGCCCGCTCCGCTTTCCCGCGACGAGTACAATAAGATGACTCGTCGTCCCGGTAAGGGCGATTCGCCCAAGCGCACCTCGGTTGATATTGAGGTCGGCACGTCCGTCCGCGTCACCGATGGCCCGCTTACCGACTTTGATGGCAAGGTCTCCGAGGTTAACACCGAGGCTGGCAAGCTCAAGGTCACGCTGATGATCTTTGGCCGCGAGACGCCGGTTGAGCTCGACTTTAACCAGGTCGCTGTCATCGCTTAAGTTTTCGTCCGTTCGCGCGAGCGTGCTTCTTCTGTGACTGCTCATCTCAGGAGTGCTTCTAACACGTGCGTGCTTACGATATAGCAAGTACTTCACACTCGTGATTCGAAAGGAATGACCATGGCTGAGAAGAAGGTTGCCAACGTCATTAAGCTCCAGATTCCTGCTGGTGCAGCTAACCCCGCTCCTCCCGTCGGCCCCGCCCTGGGTGCTGCTGGCGTGAACATCATGCAGTTCTGCCAGGCCTTTAACGCCGAGACGCAGGACAAGAAGGGCGACATTATCCCCGTTGAGATCTCTGTCTACGAGGACAAGTCCTTCTCCTTCATCACCAAGACCCCGCCGGCGGCTCACCTCATCAAGAAGGAGCTGAACCTCAAGTCTGGTTCCGCTAAGCCGCAGGCCGACAAGGTTGGTCAGCTCTCCCAGGAGCAGCTCACCAAGATCGCCGAGATCAAGATGCCGGACCTCAATGCCAACGACATTGACGCCGCCAAGAAGATCATCGCCGGTACCGCCCGCTCCATGGGCGTCACCATCGCTGAGTAGCGATTTCTTTAGGTAATGACGGGTGCTCCGATCGGGGCGCCCGTTATATGTGTGCAATAGGGCACACGATACGATGTGGGAGGGCATAAGCCCGTTTAACCACAGGAGGTAATGCACATGGCTAAGCATGGTAAGAGCTATAACGCCGCTGCCGAGAAGATCGACCGCGCAGCGCTCTACACCCCCCTTCAGGCTGCCAAGCTCATCAAGGAGCTCGACACCGCCAAGTTCGACGAGACCGTCGAGGCCCACTTCCGTCTGGGCATCGATACTCGTAAGGCTGACCAGAACATCCGTGGTTCCATCTCCCTGCCCCACGGCACCGGCAAGACCGTTCGTGTTGCCGTCTTCGCTGAGGGCGAGAAGGCTCGCGAGGCCGAGGCTGCCGGCGCCGACATCATCGGTTCCGACGAGCTCGTTGCCCAGATCCAGAAGGGCGAGATCAACTTCGACGCCGCTATCGCTACGCCGAACATGATGGCCAAGGTCGGCCGCATCGGTAAGATCCTTGGTCCCCGTGGCCTCATGCCGAACCCCAAGCTCGGCACCGTGACCATGGACGTCGCCAAGATGGTCTCCGAGCTCAAGGCCGGTCGCGTTGAGTATCGCGCCGATCGCTACGGCATCTGCCACGTGCCCCTGGGCAAGAAGTCTTTCTCTGAGCAGCAGCTCGTCGAGAACTACGCTGCCCTGTACACCGAGATCCTGCGCGTCAAGCCCTCTTCTGCTAAGGGCAAGTACGTCAAGTCCATCTCCGTGTCTTCCACCATGGGCCCTGGCGTCAAGGTCGATCCCGCTGTCCAGCGCGACTTCCTGGCTGAGTAACTAACAGTTACTGCCTGAGCAAAGCAAGCATTGCTAAAGAAACCCGGTTCTGCCACACGCAGGGCCGGGTTTCTTGCTTTTGAGTCAACGAAACCACCACGAAGGGGACAGGCACCCTTGTGGTGGTTTTACTTGTGTTGTACTTTAGCGCGATGTAGTACTACCCGAGGCCGAAGGGAGCCCAACATGTTTAAGAACACGCAACAGCTCCTAGGCCTAGCGCTACTAGATTGGATAGCGCGCTAGGGTTGTAATCTCGCTATAACGATTTATTATACCCGGGTGCGCTATCGTCTGCCGCTTTCAGGCGTGATGAGCGACACGGGTATTTTTCTATCTCTAGGCCTTCTCTCTCTCCTGAAAGCCATCTGTCATAAAACGGTCAATCAGGAGGAACATATAAGCCGCAAAATCACAATCTTTGACGCCACCCTGTGCGACGGTGAGCAGTCGCCGGGCGCCAGCATGAATACCGAGGAAAAGCTCTTCATCGCCCGCCAGCTGGTGCGCATGAACGTGGACGTTATCGAGGCGGGCTTTCCCATCTCGAGTCCTGGTGACTTTCGCTCCGTACAGGAGATTGGCAAGATTGCGGGCGACCGATGCACGGTATGCGGCCTGACGCGCGCTGTCGACAGGGATATCGAAGTGGCTGCAGAGGCGCTCAAAACGGCCCAGAGGCCCCGTATCCATACAGGGCTGGGTGTGAGCACCAGTCACCTGCGCGACAAGCTCCATATGACTGAGGAAAGGGCAATTGAGTGAGCGATCCATGCCGTCAAACATGCTCGCAAGTTCGTTGACGATGTTGAGTTTTATGCCGAGGATGCCGGCCGCTCCGATCAGGAGTTTCTGGTGCGCATTATCGAGGCGGCCGTAAAGGCCGGTGCCACGGTCGTGAACATCCCCGATACGATGGGCTACAACATGCCGTGGGACTTTGGCGCCCGCATCCGTGACCTGCGCGGGCGCTGCGGGTGCGGCCGGTCAGCGTGCGGTCGACGTGATGGAGTATCGCGAGTACGAGATTGAGCGCATTGCGCGCCAGGCATTTGAGGCGGCGCGCAAACGTCGCGGCAAGGTGACGAGCGTTGATAAGCGCAACGTGCTGGAGACGAGCCGCATGTGGCGCGAGATCGTGCATCGCGTGCACGACGAGGAGTACTCCGACGTGGAGCTTGAGGACCTGCTCGTCGACAACGCCGCCATGCAGCTCATCAGTCGACCGGCAGACTTTGACGTCGTGGTGACGGAGAACATGTTCGGCGACATCCTGTCCGATGAGGCGGCTCAGATTACCGGATCGCTCGGTATGCTTGCCTCTGCCTCGCTGGATGATGGCGTATCGCTGTTTGAGCCGAGCGCTGGCAGCGCTCCTGACATCGCGGGGCTCGGCGTGGCCAATCCGCTGGCTCAAATCTTGTCGGTGGCGATGCTGCTGACCTACGCGCTCGACATGGGCGAGCAAGCCGCGTGGATCGAGAGCGCCGTGGCGCGCGTGCTCGACGAGGGCTGGCGCACCCGTGACATCGCCGATGTCAACACCCCGGCAGATAAGATCCTCGGCACCACGACGATGGGCGACAAGGTCGTCGCCGCGCTGTAGGCGATGCCGATTCAAGCTGTCAAATATCTCAATCTGTAACATCTAAGGGGCAAAATCGTTCCTACCTGTTACAGATTGAGATTTTCGGCTGAGCATCCGTGGTCTGTCTCGATCTGTAACAGCTAACCGATTATTTGGGCCCTACCTGTTACAGATTGAGACAAACCGTTGGGACAGGTCGGACGAGTCAGCAAAACCACCACAAAGGTGCCGGTCCCCTTCGTGGTGGTTTTTAGCGCAACGAGGTGTTCCCAGCCGACCATACGGGCGGCCTTGCGCTCACGCTGCTCGATGACAGCGCATCTTTAGACGCGAAGTGCGGAACCGGGTGCATATACGAGCCGCGTAGCGTTACGAATTCATGGGAATGACCGTATCGCCAATTTGTACGCTTGCAATCTTGTCTGTGTCACAAACTTGCGAGAACGGCCAGGTCTTGTGGACATCAGTGGTGCCGTTATCCAGTTTATTTGCGAAATAGCCGCTGTGGCTGGTTGCGTCCTCAACATGACCGTCTTTGAACGTCACGATGAGGGGTATGTTGCCAACGGCATCCATAGACTCCTCCATGTTTTGAGACATCTTGCCGCTGTTGTTGTCGTGTTCGATGGAACGATCTATGTTGTAGCGGACTGAAACGCCAACGCAGGATACGGTGGCCTCTTGAATCGTCGCCTCGGTGCCGTTAAAGTTGACCGATTTGGGCGCGGGAATCGTAACGGATGTATCTTCGTAATTCAGCTGGAACTTAAGATCCCATGGGCCCGTAAGTATTTTCTTATACTCGGGAAGCTCTTTGCCAGCACGTGGCACAACGAGAGAGTTGATATGCGTGCGGACGGTCCTGCCCATAAGGCCGGGTGATTCAACGCTGAACTGTGCAAAGTATTGAATGCTGGAGTCATTGGGGTTCTTGTCAATGAGCCATGATTGGCCTTGGCCGCCATGCTCGCCATCAACGTATACGTTTCCATCGACACTTCCGGCGATAGTTCCGTTCTCGCCCGGCTCGGAAAGCTTTTTCAGGGCAGCGGGATCGTCGAACGTAAGCGTATAGGCGATGGTAACCATATCCTTGTCGCCCATGATGGCGTCGGCGGTCACGGTGACTCCGTTGTTGGAGCAGCTGGCACCGACGGGCCGGCCAATACGGTCGATGATCTCGGTTTGAGAAGCAGGTCCGTCAAAGATGTCGGAAAGCATGTCAGAAGGAAGCGGCAGGACGCCTGTTGCCATAGCCGTGCCAGCGCCTCCAATGACGATAGCGAGGACTGCCGTTACAGCGGCAATGCGAGCGACTGTTCTTACGGGATGGCGGGCGATGCGCGGCTTGCGTCGCGTGCCATTAAAGTTGCTTTGAGCGGTCGCCGCATCGCTCGAGGCGACGGACTGAGCAATCGAGTTTGCCATGTGCTGCTTCGCATTATCGGTAAACGAAATGTGCTCCAGGGCGTGGCGATAGTCATTCGAATTCGTAGTCATTGTGGTCTCCTTTCAAGGAAAGCCGAAGTGACGCACGTCCGCGGCTAAGGTGCTGGGCGGTTGCAGCTGGCGTCGCGTGAACGGCGTCTGCGATTTCCCTGATGCTCATGCCTGCGTAGTAGTGCAAAAAGATGGCGATGCGCTGTGCTTGAGGCAGGGCCGTGACAGCGGAAAGAATGGCGCAGTCGCGTTGCGCGAATTCTTGCTCGGTATGTGTTACGGGTGCGCAGAAATCGGGGAGCGAATCGAGGTCGACAACCGGGTGATTCGCGTGCGTACGGCCGATATCGCGACATGCGTTCAGTGCGACTCGGATCACCCAAGCACGTTCGTGTTCGAGCGAGTCGAACGGTTGAGTGCGTTGGAGAATCTTGATCAGCGTGTCCTGGCAGATGTCTTGAGCGTCGTCAGCGGATCCAAGGGCCGAATAGCACAATCGAAGGATGAGGTCGGAATACGTGTCGACCAAGCGCTTTGCTTCCCGCTCGATCTGATCGGCATCGCATCGGAGCGTGCTATTGCGGTTACGGCGTGCAGGCATAGTGTCACCTCCAATTGGTCGTGGTGGATATAGGGAAGGCGTCTCGCGAGGTCCCTCTACATACAACACGGTCGAGACTGCATAAGTTGACAAAAAAAGACGGCACGTGAGCGCCGTCCTTACAAAACAATGAGTGTTCTCGTTAATTACACAAGCACCGTGATGGACAGGTCGGACGAGTCAGCAAAACCACCATAAAGGTGCCTATCCCCTTCGTGGTGGTTGTTGGCAGTTACCAGGGGGTTCTGGCGGTTGAAGACTCGATTGCTTCGTGGCGTTTGAGCTCGCGGCGCATGGTTTGCGAGTTGAGCCAAGCGGCCTTCCAACCGCGCGTGGGGTAGCGCGCCTCGTCAATTTCGATCTTGGTATAGCCGCAGGCGTTGACAATCTTCGTTCCGCATGGGTGTTGGCGCTCGCGTTGAAAGTTGGGGCCGTAGCTTTGGTGCACATGCCCGTGAATCATATAGTCGGGACCCCAAGACTCAAGAGCCGCATTAAAGCACTCGAATCCTCGATGCGGCAGGTCGTCCAGGTCGCCCATGCCTGCGACGGATGCATGGGTAAGTAGAATATCGCATCCGTCTACCAGTGCGATTTTTCGCGATAGCTTGCGCATGCGTTTTGCCATCTCGCGCTCGGTATACATGTTCGCGCCGTCGCGGTAGCGCATGGAACCGCCCAGACCCGCAATGCGAATACCTCGGTACACATATACGCTGTCCTCAACACAAATGCACCCGCCCGGTGCATGGCGCGCGTAGCGGTCGTCGTGGTTGCCACGAACGTACACAAGCGGTTTGTTGATGACAGTGACCAAAAACTCAAGATAGTCCGGATCCAGGTCGCCTGCGGATAGAATCAGGTCAACGTCCTCAAAGCGCTCCTTGCGAAAACATTCCCACAGGCAGCGCTCCTCTACATCGGCAATGGCTAGGATATTCATAGGGCACGGACCTCCGGCTCGTTATCGAGCTGCGGAATCGAGCCTATAACGTTGTCAGCCAGCCAGTTCATCTCGACAATCTGCGTACTCGGCAGGGGAGGGAAGCCCTCAATCTGAACCACGCCGTCCTGGCTGTGGAGCTCGCCGCCAAATGGGTTGATGGAGCCCTCGACAATGCCGTTGCGAAGCAGCTGCACAAGTTTACGCGTCTGATAGGGTAGGCCCGGAGCGTAGCGAATATCGATGACGCCGGAGCTCATACCGTACCAGTAGTTGACGGCGCGCACCTGCTGGTCATCGGCGGTCTCGTCCCATGTGCCGTGCAGTAGGCTGCGTACGATGAGTTCGTAGTAACGGCCCCAGTTCCATACCGGCATAGCAATACCGGTAACTTCCTTGCCGTTTACCAGACGGTGAAGCCCGTAGGCGGTGGGGTCCTCGAGAGACTTGGACATATCGGCGCCGGTCATGACGCTCACGCCCTCGCGACACATGGCTTCGGCAAGACCGCCGGCGGGAACATCTCCCCAAGTGAGGATAATCTGCGCACGAGGGTCGAGCAGCGAGGCACCGATAGCGAAGGCGTTGATTTCGCTCAGCGCGCCCGAGGCGAAGACCGACGCATGGTAGCCAATACGGTGGTTGTCGGCCATGCTGGCGGCAAGGGCGCCCAGTAGGAACTTGGCCTCGTACATCTTTCCAAAGTACGAGCGGACGCTTTGGTGGGGAAGGCCGATTGAGCAGTTAAGGAACCGCACCTGGGGATACTCGACTGACGCCCTGAGCGTGTATTCCATGAGCCGGTGTGAGGTCGAGAAGATGACGTTCGCCCCGTGCTTTACGGCTGTCTCGACGGCGGCGTAGAACACGTCCGGATCGTGGCAGTCCTCGAACGACTCGGTGCGCACGATGCCGCCAAAGTGCTCATCAAGATACCGGCGGCCCTGGTCGTGTAGGCTGTCCCAGCTCGACGTGGCACAGGGAAACTCGTGGATAAAGGCGATTCGCATGGGATTGGCAGTGGAGTAGACGGTCTTGCTCATAAAGAAGTTGAGCACGCCCGAGGTAGCTTTTGTCGGTGCGCCCTCTTTTTCGTTGGGCTGCGGCGCTTCGACAAGATCGACTTTGTCCTCGTCGCTTTTGCCGGCAATGACAAGCTCGCGCCAAATCTTGCACAGACGGTTGACGACGATATCCGTCGGCGTATCCAGCAGACGGTCCTGGTTGTAGACGTTGAGGTAGACGAGCATGGCATCGGCAGGCGTAATGTCCAAGTGGTCGCCGCCTGCGCGAAGATAGGCGCGCTTAAAGAGCAGGAAGGTGTGACGTAGGTAGTCGACCTTCTTTTGAGGCCATTTTTCGACAAGATCTTGGCCGAGCATTTTGGCAAGCATCTCGTAGCTGCCCTCGCGCGAAAACTCAATCTCGTACAGGGGGCATACGTACCAAAAGGCGCAAAACTCACCGTACAGGCGGCTCTCGACGGAATCCCACTTACCGGGGTACAGACGCGTCACCTTGGCCGAAACCGTCGGAGCGTCAAGGAATTTGAGGACGCTGACACGCTTGTTGCCCTCTTGGACGTAAAAGCGGTGCATGAACTCGGTGACGATGATGGGGTCGCGGTAGCCCTCGGAGATTTGGATATCGTAGAGGTTGGACCATTTGCGGGCGAATTCGGTATTCCAGGGGAGCAGCGGCATAAAGTTACACGAAAAGGCGGACTGGCGACCTTTGGTAACCGTGCCGACGACCATTTCGAGCGGAATGTCCCGCAGGCCGATGTTCTCGCGCTGCCCGCAGGGAAGCTGGGCGACCAAGCTGTCGAGGTCCGTAAGATATGGATGCTCGCTTTGGCTGATGGCGCGACGGCGTCCCTGTTCGCCGCGCTTGCGCGCTTGACGATAGGCCTCTTCCATGATTTCGCTCCTTTAGTCGTTTAAACAACTATATAAACCATGGTACCATCGTCTTGGTCTTCCGCGGGTAGCTAATTTGGGACGGGGCTTTTTTGACTTGTATCAGACGTCTGCAAACAGTAAAAAATGCCCCGTCCCAAATAAGCTACCCGCAAGTGGATTGGTGCAGCAGGCCGTGCCATCAAGGAATTACCCACTCATTTGCCCAGATAAAACCTGCCAAAATGAACTTATCCCTTTTGGCAGGTTAGGCAATGATGGGGGCGATGGCGCGGATGCAGGCGTCGGCTGCCGTAAAGGTGGTGCTGTCGTCACTGACGATAAAGATGATCTTACCCTTAATGCCAAAGTCGCCGATCTCGCTAAAGAGCACGTAGGGTTCCTTGTCAAAGCCCGAGATGGGTGAAACGGCGACCTTGGTGGCACAGGCGAGCTCGTCTGCCAGCGCATCGAGCGAGTCCCACTTTGACGTGTCCTTCACCGCGACGGGAACGACAACGCGTCCAAAGGGCATGAGGTGCACGAGTGTGTTCTTGGAGATGTTGGAGTTGGGGACGATGATGGTCTGTCCGCAGGCGTCCTCGATGGTCGTGTGACGCCAGGTGATGTCCTGTACCACGCCCGAAACGCCGCCGACCTCGATATTGTCGCCGGGCTTGATAATGCCCATAAACGTTACCTGCATACCGCCGATGAGGTTTGAGAGCGTGTCCTGAAAACCGAGCGAGATGGCGATACCGCCGACGCCAAGAGCGGCGACGAGTGCGTTTGCGTTAATGCCAAAGCAGTTGTCGAGGATAAAGCTGCCACCGGTCATCCAGATGACGGCGCGCGCGATGTTGATGAAGATGCTCGATGCCGGAAGTGGGTTATTGTCTCGGTTAAGCAGATGGTGCAGGGTCTTGGATATGACCTTGGCGGCGATGGCGGTACCAAGGGCCAGGACGGCGGCCCAAATGATGTTGTGGACCCACCGTTGCGAAAAGAAATGAAGAATCGGCTCAAATAATTCCATGTAGGGGAACCTCCTAAAGATGCGTCCATCCATGATACCCACCAAAAAGCCCGTCCGATCATGTTCGGACGGGCTTCTGTGTTCGCCATAAGGGTTAGCGAAAACCACCACAAAGGCACCTTCGTGGTGGTTTTGACGTTTGCGCTATTTGGTAGGTTTTAGCTCAGCAGCATGCGGTCGTTGGCGAGCTCGCCGCCCGAGACCTCCTCGAACTTCTGCAGCAGGTCGGCCACGGTGAGCGACTTCTTCTCATCGCCCGCCACGTCGTAAATCACGTGACCCTCGTGCATCATGATCAGACGGTTGCCCAGACGGATGGCGTCGTTCATGTTGTGTGTGACCATGAGCGTGGTCAGGTGGTTCTCGTCGACAATCTCCTCGGTCAGATTGAGCACCTTAGAGGCCGTCTTGGGGTCGAGGGCCGCGGTGTGCTCGTCGAGCAGCAGCAGGCGCGGCTTGGTGAGCGTGGCCATGAGCAAGGTGAGTGCCTGGCGCTGGCCGCCCGAGAGCAGACCGACCTTGGCGTTGAGGCGCGTGTCCAGACCGAGGTCCAGGCGCTTGAGCAGTTCAACGTATTCGTCCTTCTCGGCCTTGGTGACGCCCCACGAAAGACCGCGACGCTGGCCGCGGCGCTTGGCGAGGGCCAAGTTCTCGGCAATCTGCATGTCGGCTGCGGTGCCGCGCATGGGGTCCTGAAACACGCGGCCCAGGTACTTGGCGCGCTGCGACTCGCTCAGACGCGAGATATCGGTGCCGTCGAGCTCGATAACGCCCGAATCGAGCGGATACACGCCGGCGATCATATTGAGCAGTGTGGATTTGCCGGCGCCGTTGCCGCCGATCACGGTTACAAAGTCGCCATCGTTGAGGGTGAGGTCGACACCGGTAAGGGCGCGCTTCTCGGTGACGGTGCCCTTGTTAAAGGTCTTCTTGACGTGCGAGAGCTTAAGCATCTGCCTCATCTCCCCTCGTGTAGGAGCTGCGGAGCTTGTAACGCTCCCAAACCACAGGTACGCACAGGGCAACGGCGACGATCACGGCGGAGAGCAGCTTCATGTCGTTGGCGTCCATGCCCAGCTGCAGCACGATGGCGCGGATAAGGAAGTAGACCACGGAGCCAAAGACGGCGGAGGCCAGACGGACGGAGAACTGCGTGAGTCCGCCGGGCAGCAGACGACCGAGCACCTCGCCGATGACGATGGCGGCAAGACCGATGACGATGGCGCCGGTGCCCATACCAATGTCGGCATACTTTTGGCTCTGGCAGATAAGCGCGCCCGAGAGGCCGATGAGGGCGTTGGAGAGCACGAGGGCGATCATCTTGGTGGAGTTGGTGTTGACGCCCAGAGCGCGAATCATGTACTCGTTGTTGCCGGTGGCGCGCAGTGCGGAGCCGATCTCGGTGCCAAAGAACCAGTACAGGATGGCGACGATGGCCACGGCCAGCACAATGCCCAGGATGATGGCGACGGTGGACTGCGGCAGACCCGTCATGTTGCTGACGGCCGAGAACACGGTGCCCTTGGCGAGGATGGGCGTGTTGGACTTGCCCATGATGCGCAGGTTGATGGACCACAGGCTGATCTGCGTCAGGATTCCGGCAAGGATTGCGGGGATCTCGAAGACGGTGGTCAGAATGCCCGTGACGGCACCCGCGATGGCACCGGCACACATGCCGGCAAGCACGGCGAGCAGCGGGTCGACGTTATTGTTGACGATGAGTACGGCGCAGACACAGCCGCCGAGGGCAAAGCTGCCGTCGCAGGTCATATCGGGGATGTCGAGCAGGCGGAACGTGATAAACACGCCAAGCACCATAATGCCCCAGAGGACGCCCTGCGAAATGGCGCCCTGCAATGCAATGAGCATGCTTCATACCTCCTAGGATAGAGTGGACACGTGAGTCACCATGATAGCGGTAACACTGCATAAAAGAGCTGCTGCCGGATGTTTTGTCTCATCCGTAACAAGCAGGGCGAACGCCGGTCTTTGGCGTCCGCCCCTGTGGCTCAGATATTGAATAGCGCGGCAACGGCGCGAGTATGGGCCCTAGGCACATCGCCGCGCATGCCGCTACGCGTCCAGAGCGGAAAGGTCGATACCCAGAGCCTCGGCCATCTCGTCGTTCTTGACGACGACCAGGTCCTTGCTCGAGAGATGCTTAATCGGCATATCCTCGGGCTTGGCCTCGCCCTTCAGGATCTTGACGGCCATCTCGCCCGCGGCGTAGCCCAGGTCCTCGTAGTTGATGGAGAGGGTGAACACGCCGCCGGCCTTGCACATGCCCTCCTCGCCGGTAACGAAGGGGAGCTTGTTCTCCTTGCAAATCTGGCCGACCTGCGAGGCACCCGCGGCGATGGTGTTGTCGGTGGGGGAGTACAGCGCGTCGACCTTGCCCACGGCAGACTCGACGACGGACTGGATCTCGTTAGAGCTCGAGACGGTGAAGTCAGTGTACTCGAGGCCCAGCTTGTCGAGCTCCTTCTTGGCGGCCTTGACCTGGACGTCGGAGTTGGATTCGGCGGTGCAGTAGAGCAGGCCGACCTTCTTAACGTCGGGCAGGACTTTCTGCATCATCTCGAGCTGCTCGGCGACCGGGGTGAGGTCGGAAGCGCCCGTGACGTTGGTGCCGGGTTTGTCGTTGTCCTGGACCAGGCCGGAAGCGGCGTAGTCGGTGATGGCGCAGCCAACGATGGGGATATCGGCGGTGGCGCCGGCGGCAGCCTGCGCGGCGGGCGTAGCGATGGCATAGATCAGGTCGACGCCATCGCCTACGAACTTGTCGGCAATGGACTTACACGTGGACTGGTCGTTCTGGGCGTTCTTCTGGTCGATCTTGACCTTAAGGCCGCTCTCCTTGATGGCCTTGACAAAGCCATCGTTGGCGGCGTCGAGTGCGGAGTGCTCGGTGAGCTGCAGAACGCCGATGGTGTAGTCGGAACCGGCGGCAGCAGAGCCGGAACCAGAGTTGCCGCCGCATCCGGCGAGCGGGGCGAGCGCGAGCAGGCCGGCGGAGACCAGAAGGCTCCTGCGGCTGATGGTGATGTCCTTCATATCATTACCCCCAGTATAAAAATGGCTGGAAACACTGCACTAGGAAAAAGTGCAAGTGGGACTATAGTAACGCCGATGTCCATTTTTACAATAACCTGGCGGGTTTTTTAATACTGAACCGGATGGGCGGTGCTGAGGAACGACGGACGGTAACGGGGCTTATGCTGCGGGTGCGGGGCTGTCTTCTTCGTCTAGCGCGGCAAAGAGTTTCTTGCCGTCGAGGAGACGCGTGGTGACGTTTCTCATGCGGCCAATCTCTACGGTACGCAGCGTGTCATCGGCGCCTCGGGCGTCATAGACCGTTCCCAGCAAATACGAGATGCCGTCTCGTTGCTTGATGGCAAAGGGGCGGAGTGTCATCCGTGCTACTTCGGTTTCGCCACGTGCCGTGACGCTCGAAATATCAAAACTCACCGTGGTTCCGTGGTCGATGGCCTGCTCGATGAGCTCGCAGGTGTCGATGCGCTTGATGGGCGTGCGCGTGGCCTTGGTGGATTTGCTGCCGGCACTTGGAGCAGGCTCGGGTGCATCGAGGTAGCCGCGAACGTCGGCACTCGCCATGGCGACCAAGTGCTGAGCCATGCTTTTTCGAATGGCGATGGGTGTGGAGCGGTTGCGCATGACCATGCCGTGGAGGCGGATGATTTCCTCGTCGGTGAGCGGACGGGTCAAGAGTCGATACCCCACGCCGCGCTTGTATTCAATTTCGTATCCGGCATGGCGAAGTGCGGAGATGGCGGTGTAGATGCTGCGCCGCGCCGCCGAAATGGGCATGCGGGCGGGGTCGTCGGGATGGGCGAGGCGCTGGATCAACTCATCGGAAAGCATGGCCTTGTCCTCGCCGGTGTTCTCGCTTAATAGTTGCAGGATGCGAACGGCGCGATAGGCTGCCATCGAGGCGGCGCCCCTAGTCGTGGTCTCATAAGTTTCAACAGCGGTTTCGGTCATGGTGCCCACGTCCTTTCCATTTTGGGTGGCAACGGTATGGAGCCTAGGACGCGGGGTTTTCCCAGGGGCGTAGGGCGCTCTGGGCGGTCGGTAGTCGTCGGCAAACGGCGGTTCGAGTTTTCAACAGCCCTGCTCAACTGACCAAAAACTTGCCAAAAGCTTGACGGATGCTGTTGAAAAAAGCGTCTCTCGACCGATGCCGAGAGACGCTTGTGCGATGAGCGTTGGCGTGTGGCGACGCGAGCTAGCGTCCGACGATTAGAAGTCGGCGTTACCCACGGTGCGCGGGTGCGGCAGGACGTCGCGGATGTTGCCCACGCCGGTGAGGTACATCACCAAGCGCTCGAAGCCCAGACCGTAGCCGGCGTGCTTGCAGGAACCGTAGCGGCGCAGGTCAAGGTAGTACTTGTACTGCTCGGGATTCATGCCCAGGTCCTTGATGCGGGCCTCGAGCAGATCCAGGCGCTCCTCGCGCTGGGAGCCGCCGATAATCTCGCCGATACCGGGAACCAGGCAGTCGGCGGCGGCGACGGTCTTGCCGTCCTCGTTCATGCGCATGTAGAAGGCCTTGATCTCGGCCGGGTAGTCGGTTACGAAGGTCGGGCGCTTAAAGTGCTCTTCGGTCAGGAAACGCTCGTGCTCGGTTTGCAGGTCGATGCCCCAGCTCACGGGATAGTCAAACTTGTGGCCGGCGGCGACTGCCTGCTCCAGGATCTCGACGGCCTCGGTGTAGGTAACGCGGGCAAAGTCGGAGTTGGCGACATGGTCCAGGCGCTCAAGCAGACCCTTGTCCACAAACTTGTTGAGCATGTTGAGCTCGTCGGGACAGGTGGCCATAACGTCCTTAAGAACGTACTTGAGCATGGCCTCGGCGTTATCCATGTAGTCGTTGAGGTCGGCAAATGCCATCTCGGGTTCAATCATCCAAAACTCGGCGGCATGGCGCGTGGTGTTGGAGTTTTCGGCGCGGAAGGTGGGGCCAAAGGTGTACACGTCGCCAAAGGCCATGGCAAAGTTCTCGGCATTGAGCTGGCCGGAAACGGTGAGGCTCGCATGCTTGCCAAAGAAGTCCTGGCTCCAGTCGACCTCACCGGACTCGGTGAGGGGCGGATTTTTGGGGTCGAGCGTGGTCACGCGGAACATCTCGCCGGCGCCCTCGCAGTCACTCGTGGTGATGATGGGGGTGTTGACGTAGACAAAGCCCTGCTCCTGGAAGAAGCGGTGGATAGCGGCAGCCGCGACAGAGCGGATACGGAACACGGCGCGGAACAGGTTGGTGCGCGGGCGCAGGTGCTGTTGGGTGCGCAGGAACTCGACGGTGGCACGCTTCTTCTGCAGCGGGTAATCCGGGGCGCTGACGCCCTCGACCTCGATGGAGGTGGCAGAAAGCTCGAAGGGCTGGGGCGCATCGGGGGTCAGCTTGACGGTGCCGCTGCAGATGAGGGCGGCCGAGACGTTTTGATGGGCGATCTCGTCGTAGTTGTCGAGCGCCTCGCGGTTCATGACGACCTGCAGGTCGCGGAAGCAGCTGCCGTCGTTGAGCGTAACGAAGCCAAAGTTCTTCATGTCGCGGACGGACTTGACCCAGCCGGCTACGGTGACGGTCTGGCCACCGAGCGACTCGGAATCGGCATAGAGCTGCGCGATTTTGGTGCGGTTCACGTATCCTCCCATAACGGTTGTACGGATTATTTCCAAACAGTTAACCATTCTAACCCGCGAGTGGGGGCGTAGCAAAACGTCAGGCGTAATGTATGGGCGTGACGTGGGGCACCGCGCAAGCGCCGATTTTGCGGTGCCTAGTGCCCGCAGATGGCTTGGCGTATGAGAGCGGCGTAGGTGTCGATTCCCGCCTGGGTGAGGTGTGTGCCGTCGTCGACGAGGTATTCGCTGTGGCCCTCTGAGGCACCGTTCCAGTCGATGACGCCGGCGTTGTCGTTTTGGGCACAGACGTCACGAATCATCTGGTTATTGCGGTCCTGTAGCTCGAGCGGTACGCGCACGGTCACAAAGTAGATGGGCTTGCCGCCCACGGCATTAATCACGTCCTGCACCTGCTGGGGGTCGCGGATGAGGCCGTTGGTGCCAAGCGCGCAGATGACCACGCTCGGGTCGTAGTTGGCACTGTCCTGTGCATAGACATCCTGGAAGGTGTAGAACTGGCGGCTCACCACGCCGTCGATGTACGCGTTGGGAAGCGCCGCCTGAATACCGGACTGTGCGCCCGCAGTGACCGAGTCGCCGATCATGAGCACACGGGCGTCGCAGGTTCCGGTTGCCTCGTCGTAGGTAAAGCTCTTCCAGTCCAAGTTCTTGGGGACCTTTTCGGCGATAGGACCTTCTTTGGGCTTTTGCTTGGTGGCGTCATCGGATGCGGTGTCGCTGGGCTGGGAATCTTTACCGGATGCGGGCTCGGTGCCTTTGTCGTTGGCTCCGTTGTTCTGGGACGAGGTCGCGTTCTGGGCAAGCTCGGGACGGAGCTGCTCGGCGCGGGCGGTGGCGATGCCTGCCCAGTCAAGCGGCGCGAAGGCAAGTGCGGCGACGCATGCGGCGCCAAGCACGGGGAGCACCATGGCGGGTGCGAGGACGTGCTTTCTTGCCGTGCTGTCCTGTTGGGCCGGCTTGTGGGACCAAGGGCGTTCGACGAGGCGATAGAAAACCTCGGCTACCGCAAGGATCAGTACAAGCTGTAATACCTGCTCCCACCAGGCGATGCGGGTGGTGCGGGTTGCGGGGTTCATAAGAAGCAGTAGGGGATAGTGCACCAGATAGACCGAGAACGAGCGCTGGCCTAGCCAGACGAGCGGCTTGACCGACAACAGACGACGCACGATGCACTCCGTATTCTGCACGCAGATGATGAGGAGTCCGGTGAGCAGGGCAAACAGCAAAAAGCCGCCGCGGTAGAGCCAGGCGCTCTCTCCGGTCAGCATGAGTGCGCCGGCTATAACGGCAACGAGCCACGCGATAGAAATCGCGTTGACCTTTGAGACGCCCTTGTTGGCGCCGGGGGTATGGATGTCACCGCTCAGCATCTCGCGCAGACGCGGCGCGGCGATGGCGGCTAAGGCTCCGCATAGAAGCTCGGCGGCACGGGCGTCGGTTCCGTAGTAGACGCGCGATGTGTCGGCGGTGGGATTAAACAAAAGGACCATGGCTGCCGTCGATACAAGCGCGAATGCGATCGTGATGCCGATGGCGGTGTTGCGCGACCTGGTTTTGCCGCACAGTGCCATAAGGATGACCGGCCATATCAGATAGAACTGCATGGTGACAGCGCAGAACCACAGGTGCGTGAGCGGCGAGGGGAGCCCCGCGGCGGCGAAATACGAGACGTTGCGGAAGATGTAGAACCAGTTGCTCAAAAAGAGTGCCGATGGCAGGGTGTCCTGCTGCACCTTAGGGAGTAGGCTCGGGGCCGCGATGTAGGTGGCGACGGCGGTAAACGCGATGGTCACGACGATCGGCGGCATCATGCGCGCAATGCGGCGGCAGATATAGCGCGGGTACGAGAATCCGTCGCGTGCCGTGGCTCGCATAATGCTTTTGGTGGCGAGATAGCCACTCAGCGTAAAGAAGAGTGTAACGCCCAAAAAACCGCCGGTCAGGCAGCTGGGGCGAAGGTGATATAGGACGACGCCGGCGATGGCGAGGGCGCGGAGCCCGTCGAGCGCGACGATGCGTTGGTTGCGTTGAGGCGCGGCATGTGCGGCGCCCGTGGGTGTGTTTTGCATCGATCTTCCTCCAATGTCGACCTAGCAGTCTAGCGCTCTGCGCGGACAAAGGAAGGGGGTACGTGCGGTTGAACAACATGCCGCGGGGCGATGCCTCGCTACGCAAAAGCCGCACCTGCGTTGATGCTCAGCTGCCTATATAGAAACGTTTTAGAACCTCTACATAGGCAAAAACAACAACACAGATGCGGCAAAGACGCACGGGTGGTTGAGCCTTTATGCGATGATGCTCGGCTACTTGGTCTTGGCAACCAGCAGCGGATCGCCAAGCTTGACGAGCGGATTGCCGCCGATAAGCGTGCCAGACTCGCCGACGTGGTCGATGCTCTTGAGGCGGTTGAGCTCAGAGACGATGACGGTCACGATGTCCTCGTGACCAGCGGCCTTGATGGCGTCGCGGTCGAAGCTGATGAGCGGCTGGCCCGCCTTGACCACATCGCCCATCTCGACAAAGCGGGCAAAACCCTTGCCATTCATTTCCACGGTGCCCAGGCCAACATGGATGAACACGCGTAGGCCGTCCTCGGTAATCATGCCGATGGAGTGGTTGGTGACGGTGGTGGCGCCGATACGGCCGTTGGCGGGGGCGTAAATGGTGCCGGTAATGGGCTCGATGCCGTAACCCTGGCCGAGCATGCCCGAGGCGATGGTCTCGTCGGGAACCTCACTCAGATTGACGAGCACGCCGTTGACGGGAGCGTAGATGACGCCTTCGCGGGTGGCGAAGCTTGCTGCGGGCGGAACGGACGCCTCGCCCGACGAAGTGAACGTGGACTTGAGCGAATCGAGCAGACCCATAGATGCCTCCAACGTATCAGGCGCGCATGTTGCACGCGTGTGGTTTGCCGGAAACGTTTCGTACGTGTTTCCCAGCACGGTCAGCGCCCCTATTTTACGCTGCCCAACGATACCTCTGAACAGCGATTTTGTGATATATCAGTTGAAGGCCAACTTATTGCGGGGGTGTTTCTGCGCCACGGGCTCAAGTGGGGTACGCTAAGGTGCGAAAAACGAGTGCGCATAATCTGCGCGAAGGGAGCACATATGATTGTCGAGAACCATGCGCTGTGGGGCGAGGAGCCGACCGAGGATTATCCGGCGACGTTTACGTATCTGGGTGCCGAGCCGCTGCCCGACAAGCCCAATGGCCGCCGTCCCGCGGTAATTATCTGCGGCGGAGGCGGGTTTACGCATATCGCTCCGCACGAGCAGGACCCGGTGGCGTTTGCATTTTTGGACCGCGGCTACCAGGCCTTTGTGCTCAACTATGTGACGAGCGCCACGGGCGACGTGAGCTTTCCGCACCCGCAGGCGGACCTCGCCAAGATGGTCGCTACCGTGCGCGCCAACGCCGACGAGTGGCATGTCGATCCCAAGCGCGTGTGCATTGTGGGTTTCTCGGCGGGCGGCATGATCTGCGCCTCATTGGCAACGCAGTGGAAGACCGGACCCTTCGTGGGCCTTGCTGGGGCTCGTCCGGAGGATATTCGTCCCGACGCCGTGGTGCTGGGCTATCCGTTGCTCGACCTTGCCTATGTGCGCGATATGCAGACACGCGATCCGCGCATCGACCTGCGCGTGCCCAAGACGGGCGGCAAGACAGGACGCGATTTGCTCAACGACTATCTGTCGATGGTGACGGGCGGCGAGGCGACCGATGAGCACTTGACCGACATTTGCCCTACCACGCACGTTTCGCGCCAGATGCCCCCGACCTTTGTGTGGGGCGTTTCGGACGACAAGACGGCGCCGGTCGCGCAGGTCTACCCGTTTGCGCAGCGCATGGCCGAGGAGGGCGTTGCATGCGAGATGCACGTCTTTGACCAGGGTGGCCACGGCCTTTCGCTCGGCAACGCCAACACCGCGGTCGACAACGAGGACAAGCAGGTTTCCGTCCGTCCCTGGATCCGCCTGGCCTTCCGCTTTCTGGAGCGCCACGGGTTTTAGTTACGGCACGCCGTAACCGCATGACGCTGCAAGCCCGCCAGGGCGGCAATCTGCCTTTCAACTTCGGCGGCATGACCAAAAAGAAGGTCAATGCTGCCTCGTTTCAAGGCACCTTGCTCGCTCTGACGGGCTTTCGCTGTCGGTTCCAAGACATCGGCATCGTCCTAGCTGTCAAGGGCTTGGTGCAAAGTAATCCGTCCCCCTGCACCAATCTGCCGATTGAACGTTGCCGTATGTTCGCGCTATCATGCATGGTTAAATTGGTTAGCCATGGCAAACGGTTAGCCATGGTGAACATAAATGCAACGCCCTATGGGCGCCGGGGGAGGAACGCGGACGTGAAGCTCGATACGCTCGAGATTGGAAAGGACGCCGTTGTCGCATCGGTGGCATCGGACGACCAGGCACTCCGACAACATATTTTGGACATGGGCCTAACACCGGGCACCGAAGTCACCATGATGAAGTACGCCCCCATGGGCGACCCGCTCGAGATTCGCCTGCGTGGCTACGAGTTGACGCTGCGCAAGGACGATGCCGCACGGATTGAGCTCGTGGGTGTTCACGACACAGATACGGGTCCGCGCGCTAACGCCGCAATCGGCACGACGGAGCACCCGGCACTCGGCGAGGGGACGTATTCGCCCCGTGCGGCAAAGACGGCCGTGCCCGAGGGCGCACCGCTACATTTTGCCCTCGCCGGCAACCAAAACTGCGGTAAGACTACGCTGTTCAACCAGCTGACGGGCTCCAACCAGCACGTCGGCAACTTTCCCGGCGTGACGGTCGACCGCAAAGATGGCACCATCCGCAACCATCCCGAGGCGAGTGTTACCGACCTGCCAGGCATTTACTCCCTGTCGCCGTACACGGGCGAAGAGATCGTAAGCCGCCAGTTTATCCTGGATGAGCATCCCGACGCCATCATCGATATCATCGACGCCACCAACATCGAGCGTAACCTGTACCTGACGCTGCACCTTATGGAGCTCGACCGCCCCATGGTCATCGCGCTCAACATGATGGACGAGGTGACGACCAACGGCGGCGCCATTGACGTCAACCTGCTCGAGAGTCTGTTGGGCGTGCCGGTCGTCCCCATTAGCGCCGCGCGCAACGAGGGTATCGGCGAGCTGGTGGACCATGCCCTGCATGTGGCGCGTTTCCGCGAGCGTCCCGGCCGCCTGGACTTCTGCGCGCCCGATGGTCCGGACGGCGGCGCGCTGCATCGCTGCATTCACGGCATTGCCAACCTTATCGAGGACCATGCCGCGACGGCGCACATTCCCGTGCGTTTTGCGGCGACCAAGCTGGTTGAGGGCGACGAACTGGTGACCGAGGCGCTTCACCTGGATCGCAACGAGCTCGACGCCATCGAGCACATCATTACCCAGATGGAGGGCGAGGCTGGCACCGACCGCCTGTCCGCGCTGGCCGATATGCGCTTTAGCTTTATCGGCGACGTGTGCGGGCACTGCGTCGTTAAGCCGCACGAGAGCCGCGAGCACGTGCGCTCCGTCAAGATCGACCGCATCCTGACGGGTCGTTACACAGCCATTCCGGCGTTCCTGGTGATCATGGGTCTCGTTTTTTGGCTGACGTTTGGCGTGATCGGCGCGGCGTTGCAGGGACTCATGGAGGACGGCATCGCTGCCATCATCGCCTCGGCCGATGCGGGCCTCAAAGCGTTCGGCACCAACGACGTGGTGCGCTCGCTGGCTGTCGACGGCGTGCTTACGGGTGTGGGCAGCGTGCTGACCTTCCTGCCGATTATCGTCGTGCTCTTCTTGTTCCTCTCCATTCTCGAAGACTCCGGCTACATGGCGCGCGTGGCCTTTGTCATGGATAAGGTGTTGCGTCGCTTTGGCCTGTCGGGCCGTAGCTTCGTGCCTATGCTCGTCGGTTTTGGCTGCACCGTGCCGGCTATCATGTCGACCCGTACGCTCCCATCCGAGCACGACCGCAAGATGACGGTCATGCTCACGCCGTTCATGAGCTGCTCGGCCAAGTTGCCGGTCTACGGTCTGCTGTGCGGGGCGTTTTTCCCACAGGTGACGGTTCCCGCCATGGTCTCGCTCTATCTGATCGGTATCGTGGTCGGCTGCATTGCGGCTTTGGTGCTCAATCGCACAGCATTTAAGGGCGATCCGGTGCCATTTATCATGGAGCTTCCCAATTACCGTCTGCCGAGCGTCAAGACGACAGTGATGCTGGCATGGGATAAAGCCAAGGATTTTATTACCAAGGCCTTTACCATTATCTTTGCCGCTACCGTGGTCATCTGGTTCCTTCAGACGTTCGATATCCGCTTTAATGTGGTCGCCGATCAGTCGCAGAGTCTGCTTGCGGGTCTCGGCAGCATCATCGCGCCGGCGCTGACGCCGCTTGGGTTTGGCGACTGGCGTGCATCCACGGCGCTCGTCACCGGACTTATCGCCAAGGAGAGCGTCATCTCGACGCTCACGGTGCTTTTGGGCGCAACGTCGCCCGCGGCGCTGTCGACCATGTTTTCGCCGTTTACCGCCTACGTGTTCTTGGTCTTTACGTTGCTGTACCCGCCTTGTGTGGCGGCAATCGGCGCCGTCAAGAGCGAGTTGGGCGCGCGCTATGCCGTGGCCGTATTCGCGTTTCAGGTCGCCGTTGCCTGGATCGTGGCGTTTGTCGTGCATTCGGCGGGCATATTGCTGGGGTTGGCTTAGTTATGAATTGACGGCGCAACCTCTGTGTATCGAATTGTTTTCGGCCCCGCATCTGTACTGACGGATGCGGGGCCGTTGCTATATAATCGCCTCCGCTCAAAACGATTGGAGACGTTATATATGACTCAGACAAGGCAAGACGGCATCACGCTCAAGCAGTGGCTCCCGCTCATCGGGCTCACCTGCTGTGCGTTCGTGTTCAACACGTCGGAGTTTATGCCCATCGGCCTTTTGACTGATATCGCCGCGTCGTTCTCGCTCACCGAGGCCCAGGCGGGCATCATGATCTCGGTCTACGCCTGGGGCGTCATGCTGCTGTCGTTGCCGCTCATGGTGTTTGCCTCGCGCTTCGAGTTCAAGCGGATGCTGCTGGGCGTGCTCGCCGTGTTCTCGCTGGGCCAGTTTCTGTCCGCTGTGGCGCCGACTTATCCCATCCTGGTCTGCGCGCGCCTGGTGGTCGCTTGCGCACATGCCGTGTTCTGGTCAGTCGCCTCGATTATGGCCTCGCGCCTGGTCGACACTCGCCACGGCGCGCTCGCCATCAGCATGATCGCTACGGGCTCGTCCATCGCGCAGATCTTTGGCCTGCCTCTCGGTCGCGCCATTGGCTTGGCCGTGGGCTGGCGCATGACGTTTGCCGTGGTCGGGGGCCTCTCAGCCATCGCGGTCGTCTACCAGGCAGCGGTGTTCCCGGCCATGCCGGCGGGTGAGCGCTTTACCGTCAAACAGCTGCCCGAGCTGCTCAAGAACCCGCTCCTCATCGCGCTCTACGCAGTCACGGTCTTCATGGCGACCGGCTATTACGCAAGCTACAGCTATATCGAGCCCTTCCTGGCGCAGGTCGCGCACGTCGATGCGGGCGCCATTACCATGACGCTGACGGCGTTTGGCTGCTCTGGTTTGCTCGGAAGCTGGCTGTTTGGCCGCCTGTTCGATGGGCATCGCTTCCCGTTCTTGGCTATCACGCTCTCCGGCGTGCCGGTGGCCCTGCTGCTCATGGGGCCGGCCGCATCGTCGCTCGTGACAGTGCTTGCCGTCTGCGCACTGTGGGGTTGCTGCGCCACGGCCTTTAACGTGGCGTTTCAGGCCGAGCTCATCAAGTGCACGTCGGCAGATTCGTCGGCCGTCGCCATGTCGATCTTCTCGGGCCTGTTTAACCTCGGTATTGGCACGGGCACCGCAATCGGCGGCGCCGTGGTTTCGGGTCCCGGTATCGCTTGGATCGGCTTCGCGGGCGGGGCGATTGCCGTCGTGGGCGTCATCCTCGCCATCACCGTGCTGTTCCCGGCCATACGCCGCGCAAGGCCCGTCGCCTAATCACGTCCCCTCATCAGTTGCGGTGAAATACGGACTGCTGGGCCCAATAAACCCGGCAAACAGTCCCTATTGCACCGCAACTTATTTTGGGGGAGGGGATACAAGCTGGGCATACAATGGATGTCGTTGTGTTGAGCTTACCGGGAGGTTGCTATGTGGGCATACGAGACGACGTTCTATCAGGTCTATCCGCTGGGCTTTTGCGGAGCTCCGCGCGAAAACGCCGCCCCCGTTGCCGAGGATGAGCTCGCCCAGGCCGCCGATGTCGAACCCAACCCCGATGCTCCTATCATGAAGATTGCCCAATGGGCCGACTACCTGCAAAAACTCGGCGTTGGCGCTGTGCTCATCAACCCGCCGCTCGAGTCCGATAGTCACGGCTACGATACGCGCAGCCTGCGCCATATCGACCGTCGCCTGGGTGGGGACGCCGACTTTGCCGCCGTGTGCGACACACTGCATGCTCACGGCATCCGCGTGGTGCTCGACGCCGTCTTCAACCACGTCGGCCGCGGCTTTTGGGCCTTCCGCGATGTGCAGGAGCGTAAGTGGGACTCGCCGTACAAGGACTGGTTCCACATTAGCTTTGATGGCGACTCCTGCTACGGCGACGGCTTTTGGTACGAGGGTTGGGAAGGCCATTTTGAGCTCGTGAAGCTCAACTTGCAAAACCCTGCCGTGGTCGATTACCTGCTAGAGTCCGTGCACCGCTGGGCCGAGGTCTTTGGCGTCGACGGCCTGCGCCTGGACGTTGCCTATATGCTCGACCGCGACTTCATGCGTCGTCTGCATAGCTTCGCCCGTGAGCTCAAGCCCGACTTCGTGCTGATCGGCGAGACGCTCCACGGCGACTACAACCAGATCGTCAACAAAGAGATGCTCGACTCCTGCACCAACTACGAGTGCTACAAGGGCCTGTACTCCAGCTTTAATTCGGTCAATATGTTCGAGATTGCCCATTCGCTTCATCGCCAGTTTGGCGGTGACCCGTGGTGCATTTATCGCGGGAAACACCTGCTGTCGTTTGTCGACAACCACGACGTGCCGCGCCTGGCAAGCATCCTCACTGACAAGTCGTGCCTGCGTCCCGCCTATGGCATGCTCTTTGGCATGCCGGGCATCCCGTGCGTCTACTATGGCAGCGAGTGGGGAATTGCCGGCGAAAAGGGCGGCCCCGATGGCGACTGGGCGCTGCGCCCTGCGCTCGATGAGCCTGCGCCCAACGAACTGACGGCGTTCATCACGCAGCTCGCACACCTTCGTTCGGCCGACGACGCGGCGGCCCGTGCTCTCAACTACGGTGCCTATCGCAATGTGGTGATCCAGAACAAGCAGCTGCTGTTCGAGCGCGCCTGCGACGACGCGACGGTGCTCGTGACGGTCAATGCCGTGAACGAGCCCTATACCTTTGGAGCCGGCGAACTCAACGGCTCCTTCGTCGACCTGCTTGCCGACGATGCGCCCACGGTCGAGCTGACAGGCTCCCTTGAACTTGCGCCCTATGAGGTGCGTTATCTGCTGAGGGCCTAATTCATGACTGCGCCGGACGAGGGCTATCAGCATATTGAGCATGGGTTTGAGCCCGTGTTTGACGAGCGCTCGCGCGTTTTGGTGCTGGGGTCGTTTCCCTCGGTGCTCTCGCGTGCCAATGCCTTCTACTATGGCAATCCGCAGAACCGCTTTTGGCGCGTGATGGCCGCGTGCCTTGGTGCGCCCGTGCCGCCCAACGAGGGAGACTCTTTGGCGAGCGGCGAGCCCGTGACGCTTGACGCCTCGATTGCCGCCAAGCGGGCTATGCTGCTGAACGGCGGCGTGGCCCTGTGGGACGTGATCGAGAGCTGCGACATTAAGGGCTCGAGCGATGCGAGCATTCGTAACGTTGTGCCGGCACATATCGAGCGCATTACCGGCGCAGCTCCCATTGAGCAGGTGATATGCAACGGTGGTACAGCTGGCCGGCTCTACAAGCGCTATCTACAAGAGCGCACCGGGCTGCCGGCCATCGTTCTGCCGTCGACAAGTCCCGCCAATGCGGCGTGGCGTCTGGAACGCCTTGTCGAGCGCTGGAGTGAGGCCGTTGATTGGGGCGCGGTAATTTAGATATCTGATTGGGCGCGGGTGCCGAGGCGTTTCATGATGGCATGCCAGATCGGTGCGGGCAGCGCGGGCTTGACGCGCACCATGCCGTCGGCATCGACGCTACCGGCATTGCCACCGCCAAGCAGCTGCGCATGCTCAATGGAGCAGCCCATGCGTACGGCGCCCACAAGCTTATCCATCGCTTCCGAAAATGGTCGGCGCAAGAGGCCCATGCGTGGGGAATGACGAAGCGCCGCAATGCCGCCGCCGGCACAGATGACAACGCCGTCGCACCATGGCAGGTCACGTAGAATACATGCCCGGTACAGGCGGTCGAGGACTTCGTCCGTCTGCTTGGCGTTGTTGGACAGGGCCTGGACGACGACATAGACGCGTGTTTCTGTATTCCCAAGGCGATCGAGTATCTCCTCGACAGCGATCATAGCCTCATCGTCAAATGCATCATCAACAGCGAGCACCATGCCATCGACTACACCGGCGTCATCCGCCTCCAAATCGATCGGGCGGGGGAGCTCGGTGCCAGAAAGCTGAGCATAGGCGGCGATGGCATCCTGCAGGTCCCAGAGCAAAAACTCAAGATCGGCGCTCTCGGGAATACTGACAAACGCGATGTTATGCAGTGCTTTTGGTGTATCGCCGCGTGCGGTCGTCTCCATGCCGCCTCCTTTCCGGTTGGTTTCCGTTTAGGTTACACCGTCTGGTGGCGCTCCGCCGCGCTATCCTAGTGCAACCCTTACGAAAGGAACGCCATGCGTCTGCCCATGAATACCTCGCTTGCCACGCTCAAGCCCTCCGGCATCCGCCGGATCAACGCACTCGCCGCGCAGCATCCGGGATGCATCGCGCTCGCGCTCGGCGAGCCCGATTTTCCTACGCCCGATGTGATTAGCGCCGAGGTGACCGCCGCGCTGGACCGTGGTGACACGCATTATCCGCCCAACAACGGTCGCCCCGCCCTGCGCGAGGCGCTGTCCGCATATATGGGCGACACGGGCCTGGCGTTTTCCGCCGACGAGGTCATCCTGACCGATGGTGCGACCGAGGCCCTGTCGGCTACGTTTATGGCCATGCTCAACCCCGGCGACGAGGTCATCATCCCCACGCCGGCCTTTGGCCTGTACGAGAGCATCGTCGTGGCCAATCACGCCAAAGCGGTCTTTTTGGATACGGAGCCTGCGCAATTCCAGATTGACGAAAACGCACTTCGCGCCTGTGTGACCCCGGCGACCAAGGCCATCGTTATCTGCTCGCCCAACAATCCCACGGGCTGCATTCTTAACGCGGCATCGCTCGACGCCGTGGCGCGCGTAGCGGAGCAGGCGGGCATCTACGTGGTCTGCGACGACGTATATAACCGCCTGGTCTATGTGGACGGCTACGAACGATTTGCCCAGCGCCACCCGGAGCTACGCGAGCAGACGGTGGTCATCGAGAGCTTCTCCAAGCCCTGGGCCATGACCGGCTGGCGCTTGGGTTGGCTCGCGGCCGCAGCCCCCGTCTTCGCCGAGATCGCAAAGGCCCACCAATACTTAGTATCGAGTGCCGTCTCCTTCGAAATGGACGCCGCAGCTCGAGCCCTGACCGTCGACCCAACCCCCATGCTCAAAGTCTACCGAACCCGTCGCGAACGCGTGCTCGCAGCCTTAGACGCCATGGGCCTCGACGCAGTAGAGCCCGCAGGAGCCTTCTACACTTTCCCGAGCATCAAAAAGTACGGCCTAACCAGCGAAGCCTTCTGTATCAAAGCCATCAAAGAAGCAAACGTAGCCCTAGTCCCGGGCGACTGCTTCGGCACCGAAGGCCACGTCCGCTTAAGCTACTGCGTTTCCGACAAAAATCTGGACGAAGGCCTCCGCCGCCTGTCCACCTTCATTTCAACCTTGTAGCCCTCAGGGATGCAACACATCAGCCCACCGACATAAGGGTTATGCGTGGGGGCGTCAGCCAACGGAAAACCGGGCTGCCCCATAGTTGACGCAGGCCGCGCCGCCAAAGGCCAGGCGCAAGGTTTTCGTAGATTCCGCACGAGCCGAAGAGCACTTAATGTGCTCTTCGTGCGAGCCA
>UQHV01000009.1 GCA_900540895.1 uncultured Collinsella sp.
GTTGGCCTTTTCCAGGCCCTGTGGGCAAAAAATGGCAAATATGAGTACTGTTGCTATCGTAGTGTCATATTGCCGGCATAAGATAATAGACATAACAGAAAATATGTTCATTAACCTTAACACATATAAGCCCGCTATAGAACTATTTGAGTAATTTAGGGGCGCTTGCAAGCCGTGCGGGCAGCATATGGGGCTGTTTTGGCTGTTACTAAAAAGGTAACAGTACTCATATTTGCCATTTTTTGCCCACAGGGGCTGGAAAGGACCGTCAATTCGGCTCCAGGGGATGCGGCCCAAGGGCCGCAGAACGAAAAATGGGGGCGCTGGTTGTCCTGCGCCCCCATTCTTTGGGTATTGCGGTTGTTTGCCGCCGGTTTTACGCCGCCTCGTCGAACTGCGAGTTGTACAGGTCGGCGTAGAAGCCGCCCTGGGCGAGCAGTTCGTCGTGTGTGCCCTTCTCGACGATGTCGCCGTCGCGAATCACCAAGATTACGTCGGCGTTGCGGATTGTGGACAGGCGGTGCGCGATGACAAAGCTCGTGCGGCCCTGCATCAGCGCATCCATGGCGCGCTGAATAAGCTCCTCGGTGCGGGTGTCCACGTTGGAAGTCGCCTCGTCTAGAATCAGCGCCGGGCGGTCGGCCAAAATGGCACGGGCGATGGTCACGAGCTGGCGCTGACCCTGCGACAGGTTAGTGCCCTCCTCGTTGATCATAAAGTCGTAGCCACCGGCGAGCGTATGGATAAAGTGGTCGCAGCGTGCGGCGCGTGCGGCGGCCTCGACCTCGGCGTCGGTCGCATCGGGGCGTCCGTAGCGGATGTTCTCGCGGATGGTGCCGTTAAACAGCCAGGTGTCCTGCAGCACCATGGCAAACTCGCCGCGCAGCGCCGCGCGGTCCCAGTCGCGCACGTCGACGCCTTCGACGCGCAGCGAACCGCCGTCCACGTCGTAAAAGCGCTGCAGCAGCTTAATGAGCGTGGTCTTGCCGGCGCCGGTGGGGCCGACGATGGCAATGGTTTGGCCGGGCTGCGCCTCGCAGCTAAAATCGTGGATGATGGTCTTGTCGGGCGTGTAGCCAAACTTGACATGGTCGAACTCCACGTGGCCGGGGCGCTTTTCGGGAATCTGCGCGTCGGCCTTTTGCTCCTCCTCGGGCGCGGCCAGGAACTCAAAGACGCGCTCGGTGGCAGCGGCCATCGACTGCATCGTATTGCTCACGTTGCCCAGTTGCTGTACGGGTTGCGTAAAGTTGCGAACGTACTGGATAAAGCTCTGGATGTCGCCGGGCGTGGCATTGCCGGTCAACGCGAGCTGTGCGCCCACCACGACGACGCCCACATAGCCCATGTTGCCCACCAGGCTCATAAGCGGCATCATCAGGCCCGACAGGAACTGCGAACGCCAGCCGCTAATAAAGAGTCGGTCGTTTTGACGGTCGAACTCCTCGATCGAGGCCTCGGCGCGGTCGAACACCTGAATGACGTTCTGGCCGGCAAAGTCCTCCTCGATAATGCCGTTGACGGCGCCCAGAACCTGCTGTTGCTCGCGGAAGTACGGCTGCGAGAAGTGAATCATCACGACCAGGATTATCGCGGCGGCCGGCAGCGTGAGCACGGTGACGCCGGTGAGCGGCAGGCTGATCGACAGCATCATGACGAGGACGCCGATAATCTGCGTCACCGACGTGATGAGCTGCGTCACGCTCTGGTTGAGCGACTGGCCCAGCGTATCGACGTCGTTAGTGATGCGGCTGAGCACGTCGCCCTTGCTGTGTCCGTTAAAGTAGCTCATCGGAACGACGGCGATCTTGGCGGCGATCTCCTTGCGCATGCGATAGCAGATCTTTTGCGTGACGCCGGTCATGAGCCAGCCTTGGATCAGGCTGCAAACAGAGCTCGCCAGATACAGGCAGAGCAAAAAGCCGAGCGTCTTGGCGATCCAGTCAAAGTCAACGTCGCCGGTGCCGTTGACCTTGGCAACCAGACCCTCGAATAGCTTGGTGGTGACCTGGCCGAGTACCTTGGGTCCCACGATATTAAAGACGACCGAGCACACGGCAAAGGCGACGGCGGCAAACACGGCAATCTTGTGCTGGCCGATATAGCCGAGCAGCTGCCTCATGGTGCCCTTAAAGTCCTTGGCCTTTTCGCCGCGACGCATGCCGCCCATGCGGCCCATGGGTCCACGCTGGCGGGTGGGCTTGGGAATCTGAGTCTTGGTTTCGTCTGCCATTAGCGCTCGCCTCCTTCCATAACGGCTTCAATCTCTTCTTGGGTAAGCCCCAGCTCCTCGGCGGAAAGCTGTGACTGTGCGATCTCCAGGTACGCCGGGCAGCTGTGCAGCAGCTCCTCGTGCGTACCGGTGCCCACCACGTGGCCGTCGTCGAGCACGATGATCTGGTCGGCGTGCATGATGGTCGCGATGCGCTGGGCCACGACCACGAGTGCGGCGTCGGTAACGTTTTTGGCCAGCTCCTCGCGCAGGCGAGCGTCGGTCTTGTAGTCGAGTGCGCTAAACGAGTCATCGAACACCACGACCTCGGGCTTTTTGGCCAACGCGCGGGCGATGGCCAGACGCTGGCGCTGACCGCCCGAGACATTGGAGCCGCCCTGACTGATGGGGGAGTCGTAGCCGCCCTCGCGCTCGGCGATAAAGTCCTCGGCTTGGGCGATGCGTGCCGCCCGGTGCATGTCATCATCGCTCACCATGTCGCCGGCAAATTTAAGGTTGCTCTCGACGGTGCCCGAGAACAGGCGACCCTGCTGCGGGATGTAACCAATGCGGCGGCGCAGCTCGGAAAGGGTCATGTCACGCACGTCGATACCATCGAGCGAAATGCTGCCACCCGTGACGTCGTACAGGCGCGGAATCAGCTGCACGAGCGTGGACTTGCCCGAGCCCGTGGAGCCAATGATGCCGAGCATCTGACCGGCGTGCGTGGTGAAGTTCACGCCGCTGATGACGTCGGCGCGGGCAGCGGGATACTGGAAGCTCACGTCACGGAAGGTGAGCTCACCGCGCGGCGCGCTGGCAGCAGGCAGTTTGGGCGAGGCAGGGTCGTTGATGCTCGTGGGGCAAGTGATGACCTCTTCCACGCGCTCGACCGCGACCTCGGCGCGGGGCAGGATGACCGAAACCATGGTGAGGATCATAAACGCCATGACGATTTGCATGGTGTAGGAGATAAACGCCATCATGTTGCCGACCTGCATCACGCCGTCGGACACGCCCTGCGCGCCAAACCAGACGATAAGCACGGTGATGCAGTTCATGACGAGCATCATGAGCGGCATCATAAAGCTCATGGCGCGGTTGGTGTAGAGCTGCGTGGTCATCAGGTCGAGGGACGCCTGGTCAAAGCGCTCGAGCTCATGTTCCTCGCGGTTGAACGAGCGGATGGGCATAAGACCGTCGAGCAGCTCGCGGGCGGTAAGGTTCACCCGGTCCACAAAGCTCTGCATCTTTTTGAACTTGGGCATGGTGAGACCCATAAGCACGCCGACGACGGCCGAGACCGCGATGATGGCCACGGCGATGGTCCACTCCAGGCCGGTATGGTTGGCCAGGACGCGCGTGACGGCGACGATGCCCATGACGGGGGCCATCAGACACATGCGGATAAACAGGGTTGCGGCCATCTGGATCTGCTGAATGTCGTTGGTGCAGCGGGTGATGAGCGAGGCCTGGCTAAACTTGCCCACCTCGGCCGGCGAGAAGTGCATAACCTTGTTGAAGGTCTCGCGGCGCAGGTCGCGGGCGATGGAGCAGGCGGTGCGCGAAGCCACGGCGCCGGTCAGGATGGTGGCGACGAGCGACACGAGGCACAGCCCAAACATCGTGGTCGCCATGCGGCCCAGGTAGGCGTTCTGCACGTCGGCGGGGTCGATGCCTTGCGCTTTGTACTCTTCTTGTACGTAGGTCACGGCGCGCTGGGTGACGATGGACCCCGACATGGAGCCCATTTTATCTGCCATTTCGTTGGCGCTTTCGACGAGCTTGCTTTGGTCTACCAGACCGCCTTCGATGCCCAGACGCAGGCTCTTCATGGTGATCTTACCGCCGTCTGCATCAATCTGCTTTTGCATGTTCTGGGCCGCCGTGGCCTTCTGCTGCATCTCGGCGAGCTGCTCGGGCGTCATCGCCGCCATTTGCTCGGGCGTGGGCATGGCCTGAGCGGCGTCGCTGTCTTTCTCGCTGGACGTGCCGGTCATGTCGCCCATGGAGTCGGCGTCGATGCCTTGGTTGAGCGAAAGGACGACGGTCTCGGGCAGGCTCATAATGTCGGCGAGCTTGCTGCCGTCGGCGCGCTCGTCCTCGGTGCCCTTGTACGTGCGAATCCCGTTTTTGTCTGCCTTGCCAAACGCAGCCTCTACCGTCTTGGCGTCTTTGGCGCTCATAAAGAGTTCGAGGTCGTCGAGCGATTCGGAGCGGATGGTGTCGGGCACGGGCGAGGCGATGCCGCCTTGCTGCACGCCCACGTCGACGATGTCGCTCATATAGGTAGGCAGCGCCAGATCGGCGTTGCAGCTGATTACGATAAGTACGATAGCTGCGAACAGTGCCAGGACATGCTTTTTAAAGAGCTTGAGAATCCTCACTCGGCATCTCTCCTTTCTTGGTTGCGGTCGATAATTTCGTTGGCACGTCTTAGAAGGCGCACCATCTCTTGGGTATCTGTTTCGCCGAACTGCTCAAGGAAGGCCGCGGTGCGGTCCTCGAATTCCCGACGCTTGATCTCGAGATCATGGAATCCCTTGTCGGTCACCGTGACGTGTACGCGACGACGGTCGGTCTTTGAGTGCTCACGCTCAACCCAGCCCTTGGCTTCGAGAGCGCGTAGGATATTGGCGATGCGGGCGCTCGAGACCCAGGCACGATTGGCGAGTTCGCTCGGCGTGAGCGAGCCGCCAGCGAGCATGAGAGCGCGCATGACGGCCATCTCGCCGCCGAGAGCTTTGTCCGCAAAGCGCGAAATGCGCTGATGCATGCTGCCAAACTCAGTTAAGAGTTGACGCCCAAGCTCATGGAAATCGGTATCTTCCACCGAAAACCCCTAACACTAGAAACTATTTTCGGTGAAAGATGATACCCGCATATTCGGGCCTCATGCAGTGGGCAATATAAAGAGCGCATAAAGAGTTAAAAAATTCAATTGCTGAAGCGTTTCAAAGAACTACTATGCCCGCGGTTAGGCGAGGGGTTGTCACCACCATGACGACTGGGACTCATTTATCGCCACGTGCGATGCTCCAACTTCCCGCAAGGAGACACCTGAATCAAGGGGGTTGGAGTCATGGCATTTGACTTCACGGGCAAAACCGCGATCGTTACCGGCGGCACTCAGGGCATTGGCCTCGAGATCGCCAAGGGCATCGTCGCGGGCGGCGGACACGTCGCGCTCATCGCAAGGAACGCTGCCAAGGGCGAGGCCGCTGTGGTCGAGCTTGGCGAGGGCAACAAGTTCTATCAGCTCGATGTTGCCGATGCGCCCAAGGCGCGTGAGACCGTCGAGCAGATTTTTACGGACCTGCCGCAAACCAACATCCTGATCAACTGTGCTGGCGTCATCAGCACCAAGAAGTTCGACGAGATCGATGACACCGAGTGGCGTCGTACCATCGACATCAACCTCAACGGTACCTTCACTATGATGAATGCTGTGTACCCGCACTTTAAGGCGGCCCATGCCGGCACTATCGTCAACGTGAGTTCCGTTGCGGGCAAGATCGGTGGCGGCCTGCTCGGCACCGCGGCTTACGCGAGCTCCAAGGCCGGTGTTAACGGTCTAACCAAGGCAGTCGCCAAGGAAGGCGGCAAGTTTGGCGTCCGCTGCAACGCCGTGTGCCCGTCGCTCACCCTTACCGATATGACCTCGATTCTCTCTGACGAGAACTCTCAGCGCATCATCAACGGTATTCCTCTGGGCCGTGCCGCCCAGGCAAGCGAGCCCGCGCAGATGGTGCTCTTCTTTGCCTCCGACCTTGCCAGCTTCGTGAACGGCGAGATCGGTGACTGCGACGGTGGCATCGTTCTGGACGGGTAATACCCCGCGACGTTAATTCGGCGACGGCTCCTGCGACTCGGGACCGTCGCCTTCTTTCTGGCACAGGAGCGTGTGACCGCGTGTCGCACGCATCAAAAGGAGATATAAATGAGTGAATCGACTGCGGTGGAGGCGCCGGCGGCAAAGGAGCCGTTCTTTAAGATGTCCTCCATCCCGGGTGCCAATATTTTGGTGCCGCTTTTGTTGGGCTGCCTGCTCAACACGCTGTTCCCCGACCTATTCAAAACGCTCGGCAGTTTTACGCTTGGCATGACTCAGCAGGGCGCAGGCCCGCTTGTTGGCGCTTTTTTGCTCATCGTCGGTACGACGATTTCGTTTAAGAGCGCTCCTGCCGCCGCTGCCCGCGGCGCCATCATCATCGCCGTCAAGCAGATCGTGGTCGTTGCCGTGTCGCTGCTCATCCTTTATGTGTTCAACGACAACCTGTTTGGTATCTCGGCCATGGTGATGCTGGCCGCTTGCACGGGTGCGAACAACGCTATGTACGCTGGACTGATGGGCACCATGGGCAATGAGGCCGAACGTGGTGCCGTCGCAATCACCACGCTGGTTGTCGGCCCTCCGGTCACGATGATCGTGCTCGGCGCTGCCGGTCAGGCTCCGATCGGCTGGTCGCTCGTGGGCGCCATCCTGCCGATCGTCGTCGGCATTATCCTGGGTAACCTCTTCCCCAGCTTTAAGAAGATGATGGCACCGGCACTTTCCGCCATCATCGTGCTCGTCTTCTTTGCCATGGGATCGACCATGACCTTTGGCCAGCTTATCAACGGTGGTCTTCCCGGCATCCTGCTCGGCGTGATCTGCTCGGTGGTCTTTGCAATTCCCGTCATCGCGGTCGATAAGCTCACGGGCGGTACGGGTGTCGCAGGTGCGGCCATTTCGAGCTGCGCCGGAGCCAATGTGGCCACGCCTGCTGCCATGGCAAGCGTCAACGAGGCCATGTACGGCGGCGCGGTGCTCGCGACGGCTACGGCGCAGGTCGCAGCATGTGCTATCGTGACGGCCATTTTGACCCCGCTGGTCACCAGCTGGTGCTACAAGCATTTTGAGGGCCAGGGCCACAGCAAGGCAACGACCGACAAGGCCGCCGCAGCCGCCTAATGCCAAGCGGCAATCAAAGCTAAATAACTAGCCATGCCACAGGGCGGCCCCGGGGGAAATCCCGTGGCCGCCCTGTAGTTTCTGTGGGGTCTCTGGGGCACTTTACTCTGCTAAAGCTGGCATAACAGCTAGAGTGAAGGACGTATAAAGGCAAGGGGAAATATCAAGCGAATCGGTGAACGGTAGCTGATGGTGGGAGCGTTTCCTGCGGATTTGTTAAAAACAACCTTATGGTATAAAAAAAGAAACATATAACAGCCCTGATGAAGGGGGTGGCTATGTTATCCTTCTCAAACGGGTGAAATCTTGGGTTTTGGGTTGCAGTTCCAAGGTGGACAAACGTTTTTCCCTGTACCAACGTGTGGTGAAGAACGGAAGAAGCCGGTAGTGCAAGCCGATAATTCAAGAATTCAATAAGCAGCGGTGTGAGAGAGCGCCGCATTACACGTAACTAGGAGCGTGGTTACACAATGCAGGAGGCATGGGAAGGCTTCAAGGAAGGCATCTGGACGGGAGAGGTTGACGTCCGAGACTTCATCCAGAAGAACTACACCCCCTACGAGGGCGACGAGTCGTTCCTCGCCGGCCCGACCGAGCGTACCAAGGAGCTGTGGGGCGAGGTTCTCGACCTGCTGCTCAAGGAGCGCGAGCAGGGCGGCGTCCTCGATATGGACACCAAGACCGTCACAGGTATCGTGAGCCACCCCGCTGGCTACATCGATAACGCCCACCGCGAGATGGAGACCATCGTCGGCCTCCAGACCGACAAGCCGCTCAAGCGCGCGCTGCACGTCAACGGCGGTATCCGCATCGCTTGCCAGGCTGCCAGCCAGCACGGCTACAAGATCGACGAGAACGTTGTCGAGCGCTACACCTTCGAGCGCAAGACTCACAACGCCGGCGTCTTCGATGTCTACACCCCCGAGATGCGTGCCTGCCGTTCGGCCCACATCATCACCGGTCTGCCCGATGGCTATGGCCGCGGCCGCATCATCGGCGACTACCGTCGTGTCGCCCTGTACGGCGTCGACTACCTGATCAAGGACAAGGAGGCCCAGAAGGCTTCCACCCCGACGGTCATGACCGCCGACAACATCCGCGATCGTGAGGAGCTGCAGGAGCAGATCCGCGCCCTCGGCGAGCTCAAGATGATGGCCGAGACCTATGGTTTCGACATTTCCAACCCTGCTACCAACACGCAGGAGGCCATCCAGTGGATGTACTTCGCCTACCTCGCTTCCGTTAAGGAGCAGAACGGCGCCGCTATGTCCATCGGCCGCACCTCTACGTTCATCGACATCTACGCTGAGCGCGACCTTGCCAACGGTACCTTCACCGAGGAGCAGATCCAGGAGTTCGTGGATCACTTCATCATGAAGCTCCGCATGGTCAAGTTTGCCCGTACCCCCGAGTACCAGGCCCTGTTTACCGGCGATCCGCAGTGGGTCACCGAGTCCATCGGCGGTATGGGTGTTGACGGCCGTACGCTCGTTACCAAGATGAGCTACCGCTACCTGCACACGCTCGAGAACATGGGCACCAGCCCCGAGCCCAACATGACCGTTCTGTGGTCGACCCGTCTGCCCGAGAACTTCAAGAAGTTCTGCGCCAAGACTTCTGTCGCCAGCTCCTCGATCCAGTACGAGAACGATGACCTCATGCGCGTCTATCACGGCGACGACTACGGCATTGCCTGCTGCGTGTCCTCCATGCGCATTGGCAAGGAGATGCAGTTCTTCGGCGCCCGCGCCAACCTGGCCAAGTGCCTGCTGTACGCACTCAACGGCGGTGTTGACGAGGTCTCCAAGAAGCAGGTCGGCCCCAAGTATCGCGCCGTCGAGGGCGACACGCTCGATTACGACGACGTTGTGGCCAAGTACAACGACATGATGAAGTGGCTCGCTGGCGTGTACGTCAACTCGCTGAACATCATTCACTACATGCACGACAAGTATTGCTACGAGCGTATCCAGATGGCTCTGCACGACAAGCACGTGCACCGTTGGTTCGCTACGGGCATCGCTGGCCTTTCCGTCGTGGCCGACTCCCTGTCCGCCATCAAATACGCCAAGGTCCACCCCGTCCGTGACGAGAACGGCATCATCGTCGACTTCGAGACCGAGGGCGAGTTCCCCAAGTACGGTAACGACGACGACCGCGTCGACCAGATCGCTCACGACGTTGTGCACCAGTTCATGGAGTACATCCGCATGAACGACACCTACCGCAACTCCGTGCCCACGACCTCGGTTCTGACCATCACCTCCAACGTCGTGTACGGCAAGAAGACCGGTTCTACGCCTGATGGCCGCAAGGCTGGCCAGCCCTTCGCCCCGGGTGCTAACCCCATGCACAAGCGCGATAGCCACGGCGCCATCGCTTCGCTGTCTTCGGTTTCCAAGCTCCCGTTCCGCGATGCTCAGGACGGCATCTCCAACACCTTCTCCATCATCCCGGGTGCGCTCGGCAAGGAGGACCAGGTGTTCTTTGGCGATATCGACCTTGATCAGCTGGGCGAGTAACTATTGTTAGTGCTATACTAACAATAACGATTACTGATTAGTGCGCCGGTTTCGGCCGGCGCCTATCGATCGAAGGAGACACATTATGAAGGTTTCTGAAGTTTCCGAGACTCAGGCCGATAACCTGGTCCACATGCTCGACGCTTACGCCGAGAAGGGTGGCCACCACCTGAACATCAACGTCTTCAACCGTGAGACGCTGCTCGACGCTCAGGCTCACCCCGAGAAGTACCCGCAGCTGACCATTCGCGTTTCCGGCTACGCCGTGAACTTCCACACGCTCACCAAGGAGCAGCAGGACGAGGTCATTTCGCGTACCTTCCACAACAAGTTCTAAAGGGGTTTAACTCCCGCAGGATCGCCGGGGCTGTTTGGGCTACCTCCCAAAACGTCCTCGGACATGCAAGAAGCCCTCGCTGCGCACTTCGTGCGGCGAGGGCTTCTTGCGTCCTGCGGAATATTTTGGGAGGTAGCCCAAACAGCCCCGGCGGGGTCCTGTGTAGTCACCCTTTAGGCGGAACTCTCCTAATTATTTGGATGAGTCGTTTACTTACTTGTACTGTTACCGTCTTCCCACTGTTGTTGGGGTATGCTTTGTTCGTATGTAAACGTATGACATGTTGATGAGGGGAGGGTGCTATGGCTCGCGAGGGCGCTCGTTCTAAGGATTCTGCTAAGCCTGGCATCAAGGAAGTTGCAGCGGTGGCGGGGGTTTCGCCTACTACGGTATCTCGCGTGCTTAATAATCGCGGCTACATTAGTCAGGAAACCCGCGATAAAGTCCATGCGGCGATGGAGCGCATCAATTACACGCCCAACGATATCGCCCGTGCCATGCTCAACGGTCGCCTGAACCTTATCGGCATGATCGTTCCCTTTGTGAGCAGCCCGTTCCATGCTCAGGTTGTGCAGGCGGTCGAGCGCACGTTGGCGGGAAACGGCTTTAAGATGTTGCTGTGCAACAGCGCCAATCGACCCGATCTTGAGCGTTCCTATATTGACATGCTCCGCCGCAATATGGTCGACGGCGTAATCGTCAACTCCCTCAATATCGGTGCCGAAGCATATGCCGAGATGGGCTTGAGCCTGGTTGGCATCGACTGCGATCTTGGCGAGGGCTCTGTCCAGATTGCAAGTGACAGCTATGGCATCGGCGAGCTCGCCACGCGCCGTCTGATTGATGACGGCTGCAGGCGTATCCTGTGCCTGCGCAGCAATAGCCGCATGCGCATGCCTGCCAATAAGCGTACCGATGCCTACCTCGATGTTGTTGAGCAGGCCGGTTTGTCCGCGCTTGTTCGTGAGGTCGAGTTCGTTAAGCCCGACGACGAAAAGGGCGCGGTCGTCGCGAAGATCCTCGATGAGAACCCCGATATTGACGGCATCTTTGCGGGAGACGACACGATGGCGGCCATCTGCCTCAACATGATGAAGCAGCGCGGCTTGAGTGCTCCGGACGATATTAAGGTCGTGGGCGCGGATGGTGCCCGCCGCACCATGACGTTTATGCCTGACCTAACAACCGTACGCCAAGATATCGATCGCATCGGAGAGCTCGCGGCGCAATCCATCATCGCTCTGATTAACGGCGATAAGCCCGAATCGAATATAAAACTCCCCGTTGAACTTATTGAGGGCAAAACCGCGTAGTTCATCCCGTGCTAAAAGAATCCCTCAAACGCCACCGATAACCGTTCGCCGGCATATGTCAACCGTTTGCCGACGACTGGAACTGCGAAAAGACGTATGGATATGAAAACGTTTGACATATGAAAACGATTGACATATCTTGCAGATGTACCGAGTTAGTATCTCGACGGAAAGGAAGTCTCGGATGCATAAGGTGTATTACCAGCCTGAGGGAATTTGGGTAGGCGACATCATGCCGTACGGCGAGGATGGCACGTTCTATCTCTATCATCAGCGTGACACGCGTAACCCCGAACCTTTCGGAGAGCCGTTTGGCTGGGCACTCGCTACGACCAAGGATTTCGTCAACTACAAGGACTTTGGCGAGAGCCTTGAGCGTGGCGGCGACGAGGAGGTCGACCAGTACGTTTATGCCGGCACGGTGTTTAAGGTGGGCGACAAGTACCATGCGCTCTACACTGGTTGCAATCGCGATAAGGTCCGCGCACGTTTGATGAAGCAGGTTCTTCTTCACGCAACGAGTGACGACGCCGTCAAGTGGGAGAAGAACATCGCCGAGACGCTGCTTCCGCCCCAGGAGGGTTACGATGACCGCAACTGGCGCGATCCCTTTGTGCTTTGGGATGAGGAGAACGAAGAGTACATGCTCATCCTCGGCACGCGTGTGGGCGAGGACAAGCGTCTGATGACCGGTCGTCTGGTCAAGTTCACCTCCAAGGACCTGGATACCTGGGAGTTCCAAGGCGACTGGTGGAATCCGGGCCTGTACACCATGTTCGAGATGCCCGATCTCTTTAAGATGGGCGACTGGTGGTATCTGGTGTTCTCTGAGTACAGTGATGGCAACAAGACCCGTTACCGCATGTCTCGCTCTATCAACGGTCCCTGGATCACTCCTGCGGACGATTCCTTCGATGGCCGCGCGTACTATGCCGCACGTACCGCATTTGATGGCGAGCGCCGCGTTCTCTTTGGTTGGGTTCCTACGCGTGACGAGGGCGGCGACCCCAGCTCTTACCTGTGGGGTGGCACCTTTATGCCCCTCGAGATCGTTCAGCGTGCCGACGGAACGCTTGGCACCAAACTCCCCGACAGCATGCTTGGCGCCTTTGGCGAGGCTAAGGCAGTCGAGGCCTTTAAGCTTTCCTGCGAGTCGGGCAAGGTCGAGCAGGTGCTCGCTGCGGATGCCGGTTCCACCTATATGCTCGACGCCGACATCGAGCTCGCCGGTGACGCTGCCGGCTTCTCGGTAAAGCTCGCCGAGAACGCCGAGTCCGGTCTAGCCTATGAGTTCCGCGCCAACCTGCGTGAGGGCAAGCTCGAGTTTACGGCGGCCCCCCAGTATCCGTGGTTCCAGGTCAACAACATGGGCCTCGAGCGTCCGTTGTTCTTCAAGGGCGAGGGCACTCATCATGTGCGCCTGGTCGTTGACGACGATATCGCGACCATCTTTGTCGATGATGTTGCGCTTAACGCTCGCTTTTGCAATAAGCAGGGCCAGGGTGTGGCGCTGACGGTCACCGACGGTACGCTCAAGTGCGCAAATGCAACGATCGCATCTCTGTAATGGCCACAAAACGTCTTATGATTTCGTAAGGGAATGGAGAGGAACATGGACTACAAAGTAGTGTCTCAGCAAGTCGTCGATAACGTCGGCGGTCTGGAGAACATCGAGGGTGCCACGCATTGCGTTACGCGTCTGCGTCTGGTGCTCAAGGATACGAGCAAGTACAACAAGGCCGAGCTCGAGAACATCGATGGCGTCAAGGGCGTGCTGTACAACAGCGGCCAGCTCATGATCATCTTTGGTACCGGTACCGTTAACAAGGTCTACGATGAGTTTATGGCTCTGACGGGCGTCAAGGAGATCAGCGCTTCCGAGGTCAAGGGCGCCGAGGCGGACAAGAAGGGCAAGTTCTTCTCGGTCCTCAAGGTATTCTCGGACATCTTTATCCCCATCATTCCCGCTTTCGTCGGCGCTGCTATCATCATCGGCCTTAAGTCGCTGATCGTTGCCAACGGCCTCTTTGGCATGGAGGGCAGCCTTGCCGACCACAGCGAGTTCCTCAAGAACCTCGCAAGCTTCTTTGCCATTATCGCCACCACCTTCGATTACCTGCCTGTCCTGGTTATGTACAGCGCGGTGAAGCGTTTTGGCGGTAACCCGATTCTGGGCATCCTCGTCGGTATCGTCATGGTTCACCCGAGCCTTATGAACCGCAACACGTTCGTTATGGATCCGACGGGCGCTGAGTACTGGAACTTCGGCCCGCTCTCCATTCCCATGGTTGCTTTCCAGGGCGGCGTGTTCCCCGCAATCCTGACCGCCTGGTTCATGGCCAAGGTCGAGAAGATTGCCCAGAAGTACATCCCCGAGGTCGTCTCGTTCGTCTTTGTCCCGACCGTCACCCTGATTCTTGCCAACGTCGCCCTGTTCACCGTGTTTGGCCCGCTCGGCAACCTGATCGGCGATGTTCTCGCTGGCGTGATCGACGTCCTGTACAACAGGATGGGCGTCTTTGGTGCCTTTGTCTTCGCCGCGTTCCTGCAGCCGCTCGTCGTTACCGGTACGCACCAGTTCATTCAGGGTATCGAGGCTAATCTCGTTGCCACGACTGGCTTCAACTACATTCAGGCCATCTGGTCCGTTTCCATCATCGCCCAGGGCGGCGGCGCCATCGGCATGTATCTCATTCACAAGAAGCATTCCAAAGAGCGCAACATCTGCATGTCGTCCTTTATCCCGACGCTGGTCGGAATCTCCGAGCCCGCTATCTTTGCTGCAAACATGCGCTACTCGATCATTCCGTTCATCTGCGCTTGCATCGGTGCAGGCTGCGGCGGTGCCTTCGTGAAGCTCTTTGAGGTGCGCGCTATCGGCCAGGGTCTGACCGGCGTACTTGGCCTGCTCATCGTCACGCCCGAGACCCTCGTGTGGTATGTGGCTGGCAATCTGATCGCTTTCTTCGTCCCGATCATCCTGATCTTTGCCTACAACAAGGCAAAGGGCGTGCCGACCACCGATGAAGAGGGCGCTGGCGCTGGCTTCGATGTCAGCTTCTAGTTGAGCCGTTCAGCGTAATCTGAGGATAAGTCCATTTGAGGAAGGGCGTTCGGCTCGTGTGAGTCGAGCGTCCTTCCCCATAGACGAGAAAGTCAACGGCGATGTTAAATCAAAAAAATAAGGTGACGCGCGCGGACTATGAGCAGTGGCGTGCCGGACAGGATGAGACGGCGGGTCGCATCGCGTCCGACCCCGATAGGCTCCTGTTCCATGTGGAGCCTGAGCTTGGCTGGCTCAACGACCCCAACGGTTTGGTGCAGATTGGTGATACGTATCACATCTATCACCAATACGATCCATTCGATGCTGCGCATGGCGGTCCAGTGCTTTGGAATCATCTGACAACAAAGGATTTTGTGACGTACGAGAATCGTGGCCCTGTGCTGTTCCCCGATTCCGATTTGGATTCGAGCGGAGTGTATTCTGGTTCTGCCTTTGTACACGACGGCAAGATTCACTACTTCTATACCGGCAACGTCAAGCATTTTGATCGCGACGATTACGACTATGTGCTGACAGGGCGCGAGCAAAATCAGATTCACATGGTCGCCGAGAACCCCGACGAATTGGGCGAGAAACGTATGGCTGTTGGGCCGCTCGATTACCCCGACGATATCGGTACGCACGTGCGCGACCCCAAGATCCTGGAGCACGACGGTATCTACTACATGGTTCTCGGCGCTCGTACGAAAGACGATCGCGGGTGCGTGCTTGTCTATACCTCGCGCAATCTTGAGGACTGGAGCTATGCGACGCGCATTGAGTTGGACGAGAAGTCTGGCTTTATGTGGGAGTGCCCCGATCTGTTTGAGCTCGATGGCGAGCTTATTCTCGTTTGCTGTCCGCAGGGTGTGCCTGCCGATGGTTGGCATTACCGCAATCCGCATCAGTGCGTGTGGTTCTCCATCGAGGCCGATTGGGAGGCGCCGAGCTTTAAAATCGTCGGGCAGGGCATGCCCCCGATGGTCGATGCCGGTTTTGATTTCTATGCTCCGCAGTCCTTTGAGGATACTGCAGGCCGGCGTTTGATGATCGGATGGTCGGGTTGCCCCGACGCGACGGCAGAAAACCCGACGGTGGCGCGCGGGTGGCAGTGCGCGTTGACGGTGCCGCGAGAGCTGAGCATACGCGATGGTAAGCTCTGCCAGCGGCCGGCGCACGAGATTGAGAGGATGCGCGGTGACTGCGTTCGCGCGATAGGCGGTGAAACCGTTGAGGAGCCGGGCCGCCTGTTTGATCTTGTGGTTTCCTGCGAGGGCGCCAAGATGGTCGAGCTCGAAATCCGCAAGGGTGTCTTTGTGCGCTATGCAGACGGGATGCTTACCCTCGACATGGGTGACGAAGGCTATGGGCGCGACCAGAGGTCGATTGAGCTCAGCGAGCTTCGCGACCTGCGCGTGCTTTCGGACACTACGATGGTCGAGATTTTTGCAAATGGCGGCGAGGCGGCACTTACGAGCCGTACCTATTCGCCGGCGGTTCCGGCGATGGAGCTGCACGCCGAGGGCGCGGCATCGATGAATTTCTACCGCCTCGCGCATTAACCGTGTGTGGAGCACGATTGGACTTGCTGGGCGGAATGTGTCGCAGTTGCCGCAGCGAACTACCGTTTATCGCGTATAGCGACCGTTTGCGGAGTAAGTAACACTTAGTAATAAACCGTGTAGAATCTCAGATTAGCACGGAGTTTTTCCAGGGAGACGCTGTCCTTTGTTGTGTGCAAGGGGCGGCGTCTCTTTGGCGCTCTGCCGCCGTTGTGCAACAGTGCGGCGGCGCGTGCCATGTGTTGAAAAGCCAATGTTGAGATGGGTCGTGATGATAATGGGCAAGTACGTAATCGTGGTTGAGTCTGGTTCGGATGTGACGCCGGAGCTCTGCGAACGCTACGGTATCGTGCGCGTACCTATGCATGTCACGATTGGTGACGAGACCGTCGAGGACGGCTCGATCGATCCGCTCGAGATTTATTCGCGCTGCAACGAGTTTGGCGTGATGCCCAAGACCAGCGGCTGCGCGCCGGCAGATTTTGCGCACGTGTACGATCGCATCCATGCCGAGCAGCCCGATGCGACTATTCTGCACCTTGCGTATTCCGAGGCCACGACCTGCTCACACCAGTCTTCTAAGATTGCCGCCAAGGGTCGCGACTACGTCTACTCCATGGACACGCGTTTTGTCTCGGTGGGCCAGTCGCTTGTTGCCGTCGAGACCGCCAAATACATCGAGGCTCACCCCGATGCCACCGTCGACGAAATCTTTGCATTTACGAATTCCGTCATGGACCGTGTGCTGCTGGGCTTTGTTCCTACCGACCTAGCCTTCCTTAAGGCGGGCGGTCGTCTATCCAACGTGGCATTCCTCGGTGCCCATCTGCTCAAGATTAAGCCCTGCATTGAGGTAACGGGCGGCAAGTTCGTGGCAACCAAGAAGTTCCGCGGCTCTATGCTCAAGTGCGCCCGCGCCTTTATTGACCACATGGTTGCGAAGGGCGAGATTGACTACTCGCATATTGGCCTGGCGTATTCGGTAGGCCTTTCCCAGGAGCTGCGCGACGACATGGAAGTCTATGCGCACGACCTGGGCTTTAAGGACGTTACCTGGACTCAGGTCGGCGGTGTCATCTCGAGCCATTGCGGCCCGACCGCCTTCGGTGCGGTGCTCACGCTTAAGGCGTAAGGTCTGGCGTCTATCGATTTCTATTGCCTCAGCGGCGGGCGGGTTGCGATAACCTTCCCGCCGCTCTTGCGTAGGGCCAAATAGGACAACCCAATTGACCGCTAAACCGTTTCGCCATCATGCGTATGGGCTAGAATGATTCTGGCATTTATGTAGCTAAAACCAATGAGAGGCAAGGTAGCGGGAATGGCTGAGATGACGCTCGAGGGTGTGGACGCTCGTCCCGAGGACTCTGCGTTTGCCCTGGGCCGCGTACATTCGATTGAGACGATGGGAACGGTCGATGGACCCGGCATCCGCTTTGTGGTGTTTGTTCAGGGCTGCCCCATGCGCTGTGCGTATTGCCACAACCCCGATACCTGGTCGGTTAGCGGCGGCACCATGGTGACCGTCGAGCACCTGATGGACGAGTTCCAGAGCAACCATGAGTTTTACCGCAGCGGCGGTATTACGGTGTCCGGCGGCGAGCCGCTCCTGCAGCCCGAGTTTTTGGCCGATCTGTTCCGTGCAATGCACAACAACCCCGATGGTCGCGTGCATACCTGCCTTGACAGCTGCGGATATGCGTTTGACCCCAACCATCCCGAGAAGTTCGATGCCGTTCTCAGCGAGACCGACATGGTGCTGCTCGACATCAAACATGCCGATCCGGCTGAGCATAAAAAGCTGACCGGCTGCGATCCTGCGCGCATCCTGGCGTTTGGCGATGAGCTTGCCCGTCGCAAGATTAAGGTCGTTATCCGCCACGTGGTGGTGCCGGGCATTACCGACACGGTGGAGGAGTGCGAGGCACTCGGTCGCCTGATCGCTCCATGGCACAACGTGGTGGGCTTGGAAATGCTGCCGTATCACACGATGGGCGTCGTCAAGTACGAGCAACTGGGCATTCCCTATAAGCTCGAGGGCGTGCCCCAGATGGATACCGCGCGCATGCCCGAGCTGCGCAACGCCGTCATGACGGGCATGAAAAAGCGCCGCGCGGAACTCAAAAACGCTATCGGCTAGCGAGCCATTTTCGCTCCCCAAGGGCACTCATTGGGGACAGACTTAAATGAGTGCCCCTGGGCACCAAGTTGATTGCCAAAGAGCCCCGTCAAGTTGCGGTGGAATAGTTCTTGTTTTACGGCTTATGCCGCCCAAATAGGAACTATTCCACCGCAACTGCGTTTTGGGTGGAGATGCGCAACAGAATCGTGCCATTTGGATAAATACGCTTGTGGTTTCTTTAAAGACACCTTAAACGCCGCTGAATATCTTTGGAAAGAAATGCCTGCTCGGTATTATGCTGCTCGTATATGAACGGTAGCAGTCAGGAGACCACGTGCGAAACAACGCATCGCGGGACGAGTATGTGCCGCAGCATAGCAGCAGATATGAGACGAAGGGCACGTCTTCGCGTGGCCTTGCCGACGCTCGCATCCGCGTGACGAAGATTGCCGCCATTGGGATGTTAACGTTGGCGGTTATTATCCTCGGAATTACCGCCAAAACCTACGCGTCGGAGCGAATGGCACACTCAGATGCGTCAACGGTACAGACGCAAAACAAAAAGGGCTCTGAATCTAAAGCCACCGCAAGCCAAACTCTGTCGACAGCGAGTCTCAAGACGAGGCTTTCGAAGGCGGACTTTAACGATATTCCCTCAGGCGATACCGTGCAGACCTTCTCGCTGGTTGATGACCAGATCCCCGCCCTGGAGGATGAGGGCCTCGCCGCGCTCCAAGATGCCCTTGATCAGGCCAAGGAATTGGGCGATGTGGGCGTGGTGTTCTACGACCTGTCAAGTGGCAAGGGCGTGACGTATAACGCCGATGTCGAGGTTTACGGTGCGAGTAGTTATAAGGCGCTCTATGTGCTCTACGTCTGTGAATCCCTGGTCGAGACAGGGCAAGTATCGCTCGATGATACTCTGGGCACCTATGGCGGCTACAGTATGGGCTGGCTGACGGTTCGCGAACTCATCGAGGCCTCGGTCGTTAATTCGGACAACGATTCGTTTATTGCGTTACGCGCGGCGTTTGACCGTGTCGGTTACGAGGATTGGATTGTCGGTCTTGGCATCGATTACGATACCGCACTCGATCCGATGAGTGATTTTCCCACTTATTGCCCGCGCACCTCGGCCAAGTTGTGGCGCGAGATGGGTGAGTATTTGAGCAGGGGCAGTGAGACCTCCCAGTGGTTATCTGAACTGCTGTCATCAACATCGCGCTCATTTATCCGTGATGGCATTGCGGACGACCAAGCCTTGGTGCGCAACAAGGCAGGCTGGATTAGCGAGGATGGTTGCTATTCGACATGCGATGCGGGCCTTATCGACATCGATGGCCGTACCTATGTCATGAGCGTCATGACATCGATGCCGTGGAGCGACCGCTCGAGCGAGGTTACGGCTGCGATTGCAAAGGCTCTGTTTGATACGCGAGCTGCACTGGCCTAGCGTGTTCGTTTGACGAGGTCAAACAAAATGCTGGTACCATACCGTGGTTGAGAATTTCGTATAGGTTTGGGGAATGGCATGGCTACCATCGCGATTATCGGCGCACTCGAAAAAGAGATCATGCAGATTAAGGAAGAGCTGAGTAACGTTTGCATGGTACAGGAGGCGGGCTTGAACGTTGTGACCGGCGGGCTCGATGGTCTGTCGATTGTCGCCACGACGGCGGGCATGGGCACGGTAAACGCTGCCGCCGCAACACAGCACCTCATTAGCAAGTATGCTCCGCAGGCAGTTGTGCTTTCGGGTATCGCGGGCGGTTTGAACCCCAAGCTCCATATCGACGACGTGGTCATCGGCAAACGCCTGCGCTATCTGGATACCGATACCGCGCTTATCGCCGAGTCTGCACCGGGGCTCGAGGAGTTTGGCTCGACGCCTGCGCTGGTCGATATTGCTGCCGATGTGCTTGCTGAGCGTGGCTTTGTCAACGTTTCGACAAATGCAGCCGCTTCGAACGAGGGAGCCAAACAATTCCTGGTCGGCACGATTGCCACGGGCAACCGCTTTGTGGCGGGCGCCGCCATGCGCAACGACGCTATCGAGGCGACGCACGCCGATTGTGTCGGCATGGAGGGCGCGGCAATTGCTCATGTCGCAACTAAAAATGGTGTCGATTGCCTGGTGCTGCGCGCTATCAGCGATAATTGTGACGAGGCGTACGATGCGATTTGCGACCGCGAGTTCGACCTGTTCGAGTATGCCCGTACCGCGAGTGGCATTACGCTCGATATCGTTCGCCGTATCGCTGCTATCTATTAGCGCGTTTTTTGTAAGAACCTACGACCAAGGAGTGTCCATGGCCGATTCCATTAACTACCAGCTTGCCAAGTTCGTTGCCAGCTATGGCAAGGTTTCGCAGATTCCCGAGTCCACCTGCCCCGAGGTGAGCTTCGTCGGCCGCTCCAACGTGGGCAAGTCGTCGATCATGAACAAGCTTTTTGGCCGCAAAAATCTCGTCAAGGTTTCGAGCACGCCGGGAAAGACGAGCAACATCAACTTCTTCGAGGCCGACGACGTGCACTTCGTCGACCTGCCGGGTTATGGTTTCGCCCGTCGTTCCAAGGCCGAGCGCGACCGTTGGGCAGAACTTATCGGCGACTTCTTCGACTCGGAGCGCAGCTTTAACCTGGTCGTGTCGCTGGTGGATATTCGTCACGACCCGAGCAAGCTCGACCATGACATGATCGACTACCTGCAGGGCAACGAGTTCAACTTTATCGTCTGCCTTACCAAGGCCGACAAGCTCAGCCGCACCCAGCAGGCCCGCCAGGCAGCAGCCATCAAAAAACAGCTCAACGTCCCGGCCGAAAACGTGATCATCACAAGCTCCCAGACCGGTACCGGCATCGACGAACTCAAAAAGCGCATCGCCGAGGCCTGCCTCTAGTAAGGGCTCTTGGCAGGCAATAGTTTGCATCTATCTATATCACCCCAGTGATAGTTATTGGTACACTATCACTGGGGTGATATTTTTGTTTGGAGGTCGATATGGAGCTTTGGCACGGGTCGGAGGTTGTTGTCGAGCATCCGTCGTTGGATAAATGCAGACAATTCAATGACTATGGGTGTGGGTTTTATTGCACGCCACATGAGGAAATGGCAATGGAGTGGGCATGTCGGACTGAGTCTGATGGCATTGCAAATCGATATGAGCTCGATATGGATGGTCTCGCAGTCTTGGATTTGGAGTCCGGGGAGTTTTCAATTCTCAATTGGCTTGCGATTTTGGCTAACAATAGGGAGTTCAATGTTTCGACACCGCTGGCGCGCGAAGGACTTCGCTATCTGCTGGATAACTGCCTGATTGATATTTCTCCCTATGACGTAATTCGAGGTTATCGCGCCGACGACTCCTATTTTTCGTTTGCAAGACAGTTTGTCAGCGGCATGATCTCGCTCAGGCAGCTGCAACGTATCATGCGCTTGGGTGATTTGGGTATCCAATATGCTCTTATGAGCGAGTGCGCATTTTCGGCGATAAGATTCTGCGATTGGAAGCAGGCTTTGGGGTCTGAGTTTTATCCCAAGCGTTTTGAGCGAGAGCAGAATGCTCGACGCAAATACTTGGATACGGTTAACGGGTTCGATTCCGAAGGTATCGACATTAGGGATTTAATGGCAGGGAGGGTTGATTTAAATGATCCAAGAGTTAACGGATTGTGGGCCGAGTAGGACATATCCCGTCTACTACCTTGAGGATGCAATGAACAACCTTGGCGACTGCTTTGACTATGCCGTGAACGACTATGGAGCGGAAGGGTCCGAGGTCGCTGAGCTCTTTTGCCTGAGCGGTGTAGCTCGCGAGTTCGAACGCGGCAACGCATGGGTCGTATCGGGAAAATCAGGTGTTGAGCTGTTCGCACTTATCGCCGAAAGGTCGAGATATCAAAGCGGGTCTATACCGGACCGCACCTATCGTTTTGAGAAGACGCCGGAGTATTGGACAGGCTGGATATTGGCATATCTGCAATGGCGTCTGGGCGAGTCTTTCGAAGACCTGCTGCATGTCGTTCCGTTCGATGCGCTGTGCAATATGTATTACCCCTGGCACGAAGCCTCAGAGGAGCGTGTGGCGCGTCTTGTTTGCGATATAGCGAAGAAAACACCTCGTCAAACCAAACTGGCGCTAGCAAGGAAGAGGCTTAAGAAAACCCAGCAAGACCTGGCATACGAATCGGGCGTATCACTCCGCTCAATCCAAATGTACGAACAGCGCCAGAGAAACATCAATGAAGCCTCAGTAACAACCGTAAGAGCTATAGCAAAAGCCCTCCACTGCAATATCGAAGACCTCCTAGAACCAGTTTTCGAATACAAAGAAACCAGCGCCGCCTAAAGGGGATTTTGGCCACTGATTGCTCAACTTGTGGTTCACCAAGGGCAATTTGAGCAGCGAAGCCGGCTGCTCGTTGGGGCGTGCAGGCCTTGTTGATATTTAAATCCGCTTTCATATTGAAATGCCCCGCCAAGCTAAAGTGCTCGGCGGGGCAATTTTCGATTAACGATGCTGCCAGGGGTTGAGTTTTAATATGTCGCGAGTAAGAGGCGTCTGAATTTAGTAATCGAAGGAAATTATTCAATTCGAGCGCTTAGCCAGTACTCTCCATTCGAAGCTACGATTGCGTACGTAATTCCATTTTTGACAGTTGGCGTATCTACGCAGGCAGCACCAACTTCCTTGGCGTCTGAAAACGAAAGTGTTGGATCGATTGCTTGTATAGTTGCCAATGCTGTCGCCGCGGCATAGTCGGAGTTCTCGAAGTACATGACTATGTTTTTGAAGCAGTTTTCGGATCCAAGATAGCTGAGTAGCACCGGGTTACTCGAGTCCGAAAAGAAGCCTCCAATACCGGCAATCTTTGAACCGTTTTTGATCTGAAGTTCGAGCCCCATGCCGCTATCGTCTAGTTCGTAATCCGCATTCATGCTGCTGCAATTGGGGATATTGGAGAATTCCTCGTTAAGTCGATCAATAAAGCCTTCAGGTGAAATTGAAAACTTTCCGTCGCCAAGAAAAGATGTGATTTCCTTCTCGTTGCGGGTGTCAACGACCTCTCCGCATCTCTCGCATTCTCGTATTTCCTTCGAAGTGGCATCTACGTAGTCGACTTCTTTGGTCCACGAGCCCGGTTGGTGTCCGAGTGGCTCCCCTTTCGTTTTGCCGCAACGCTGGCAGGTCTTCGGTGTCGTACAAGTTGCTTCTTCCCATTCGTGCCCGAGAGGTTCTCCCTCGGTTTTGCCGCAACTTTTGCATACACGAGGGCTAGTGCAGGTTGCATTGGCCCATAGTTTGTGGCTACAAAACAATTGAGGAAACAGCATGGGCAAACTGAAGATGATGACAACTGCCACGGCAGCTGCGATTGCCGCTCTTTTTTTATTGCCTAATTTATGAATGGCCCGCGTTAGAAGTGAGTCGTTTTCTTCATTTTTGCGTGCGCCGTCATCTTCGTTTGATGGCGGAATTTCAGAGGAGGGGGTGTCGCTAGCGCCATCAGAAAACTGCTCGGCTTTGAAATCTGGTTTCCGCTCGTCGGACTCGCTGAGCGCCTTTTCCTCGTCGGGCTCCTTCATCTCGTCATTCATGTTTATCGAGGCTCCTTCCTAGCTATGAATCTGCGATGGGCATTTTTGATAAGCGGAATGGCTGGTGACATAAATATATCCCAGTTTGGGATATATCAAAATGGAATATAGCGTAAACGGCATGAACGTTGATGCTAACAGGACATGCGGAAAATGCCTTTCCCAGATTCGTCGGGAGCAAGGTATCACTCAGGTTGAACTCGCAAAGAAACTGGGGGTACCTCAATCGTTCATCTCAAAGGTCGAGACCGGGGAACGCAGCCTTAGGGTTTATGAGCAGTTTGTCTATGCGGATGCACTCGGAATTACTGCTGAGACGCTAGTACGTAAACTAGGGGCTGTTTTGAGTAGCGAAGATAATTAGATGACGTCACGCATCGATCATCAATTAGAAATTAAAACAGAGCTATAGGGCGAATGAGATGCTGGGAAGTGCGCCTTTATCAAATAGAAGCCAAAAAATCAGCCCGGCGACTTTCCAGAGCGTAGGTTCCTGTAGCCGCCGCCAGCGACGTTAACGTAGGGGAGGCCAGGGGCTTTGCCCCCAAATCTTTCCGCAGGACGGCAGGACCCCCGCCGCACGAAGTGCGCAGCGGGGGTCCTGCCATGTCCGAGGACGATTTGGGGGCAAAGCCCCTGGCCTCCTCGGCGGGTATACGGGGTGGCGACTACAGGTATTCGATCTGGGCGCCTTCCGTGTCGCACGTCAGAATGTGCGTCTCACACTTGGGGAACTGCTCGCGCAGCTTGACCTGCAGGAATTTTGCCACGATGGTGTCGTCGGTCACAGCCATAAGGGTCGAGCCCGAACCGCTGATCCAGATGGTCTTGGCACCGCCGTTAAGGCAGGTGTCGCGCACAGCGTTGTAGTCGGGAATCAGGCGGCGACGATAGGGCTCCTGAATGCGGTCGTCATTAGCGGCGGCAATCAGGTCCAGGTCACCAGTCTCCAAGCCGCGCGTCATGCCGGCGATGCGGCCCATCTGCCACACGGCGGTGGAGAGTGGAATCTCCTGCGGCACAACCTTGCGCGCCTCGCTCGTATGTACCTCGTAAGGTGGAATCACGGTAATAAAACGCAGGCGATCGCTCACCTCGTAGCGCAGGCACTGGGGGAGCGAATCGGTCGGCGTAAAGGAACAGACGGCGCCGCCCAGGATAGCGGGGGCGACGTTATCGGGGTGGCCCTCGACCTCGGTGGCAATGCGGACGAGCTCAGCGCGGTCGACGGTGTGGCCCGTCAACGCGGCGGCGGCCATAATGCCGGCGACGACGCAGGTGGAGCTGGAGCCCAGGCCACGGGCGACGGGAACGTCAGTCTGAATGTCGATGGCAACGGGGAAGGCCGGCTCGCCCCATGCGGCCAGTGCATCCACAAAGCTCACGTAGACTAGGTTGTTCTCGTTTTGGAACTCTTCGGGGCATCCGGTGATGGTGAGTTTGTCGGCGCGCTCAAAGGTAAAGTGCGAGTAGAGGCTGACGGCCATGCCGAGGGTGTCGTAGCCGATGCCTAAGTTTGCGCTCGTGGCTGGGACAGTGATCTTGATCATGTGAGTCCTCCTGGCGTGCCTGGCTGTTTAGTTCGCTGCTCGGGCAGTCCTGCGCAAGACGGAAAGCACATTAAGTGCTTTCCTTTGCGTGCGGAACTCGCGACGAACTAAACAGCCAGGCACGCTGTGCGCGTTCGTCATCATCCCGGGGGTTATCTGATGAAAGAAGGTGCGCCGGCTTTCGCCGGCGCTTAATAAGGGATCTAGTTGGTGCTCATTCGTTTTGCTGCAGACTCGACGTAGCTTGCCATCTCATTAACGTCGCAGACGTCTTCGAAGAGGACGGGCTTGGACTCGAGCTCGGCGAGTTGTGCCGGGGCAACCGTGTTGGTTGCCTGCTCGAGCACGCGCATAGCCTCAAAGTCGTCCTCGGGAACGTCGAGCCCCAGGGCGTCGCAGCAGGCGCGCGGGAACTTGTAGGGGCTGGCGGTCGAAAGCAGCACGCGGGCCTTGGCGCCCTCGGCGGGAGCGACCTTTTCAAAGACGTGATAGCCGCAAGCGGTGTGCGGGTCGATCACGTAGCCGTTTGCATCCCAGCAGCTCTTGATGGCGGCGCGGACCTCGTCCTCGCTGGCCCAGCCGCAGCCAAAGACGCTCTGAATCTTTGCCAGCAGATCGGCGGGAACCTCGTAGCGACCAGTCTGTGCCAGCTGCTCCATAAGGCCGGCAACGAGCTCACAGTCGCCATCGGACAGGAAGTAGAGCATGCGCTCCAGGTTAGAGCTGATGAGGATGTCCATCGAAGGCGAGATGGTCGTGAAGAACGGGCGGTTGCGGTCGTAGACGCCGGTGGTCAGGAAGTCAGCCAGCACGTTGTTCTTGTCGCTCGCGACGATGAGCTTGGCGACGGGCAGACCCATGCGCTTGGCATAGTAACCGGCCAGGATATCGCCAAAGTTGCCGGTCGGTACGCAGAACTCCACGGCGTCGCCGGCCTCGATGGCGCCGGCGCGCAACAGCTGCGCATAGGCGGCAAAGTAGTAGACGACCTGCGGTACCAGACGGCCGACGTTGATGGAGTTGGCACTCGAAAGCACCGTGCCTGCGGCCTCCAGACGCTCGGCAAGCTCCTTATCGGCAAAGATGCGCTTGACGGCGCTCTGGGCGTCGTCAAAGTTGCCGCGGATGCCGCAGACGGCGACGTTATCGCCCTCCTGAGTGGACATCTGCAGATTCTGTACGCGGCTGACTTTGCCCTCGGGATAAAAGACGGTGATGCCCGTGCCCGGGGCGTCGGCAAAGCCGGCGAGTGCTGCCTTGCCCGTGTCGCCCGACGTGGCGGTGACGATCATGATGCGCTCGGCGCCGCCGTCCTGGGCGGAGGTGCGGGCCATGAGGCGGGGGAGCATCTGCAGGGCGACGTCCTTGAAGGCGCTCGTGGGGCCGCCAAAGAGCTCCATCACATAGGTCTGAGGGGCGTCGGCACCCGGTGCGGCGTCGAGTTTGACGAGCGGCGTAACCTCTTCACTCGCGAACGTGCCGCGGTATGCCTCGTCGACACACGCCGAAATTTCTTCGGCCGTGTAATCATTCAGTAACATTCCCAACACATCTTGAGCGATTTCAAAGTACGATTTATCTGCAAGCGAGCTGATATCGACCTGCTGGGTGCCGAGCTCGTCCGAGACAAACAAACCCCCGTCGGGAGCGATGCCGGTGCGGATTGCCACCTTACTTGAGCACGATAAAGTGCGTCCTCGTGTACTATGATAAGTTCCCATATAACACTGCTCCTCGGATGCCTTGGTCCCAATCGGTGAAACCATGGTATCAGAGCGCGCAAAATAGGTTCGCAGAGGCTTTTTAGAAAGGTAACCTCCAGCCCATGATTAAGATTGCCAAGTTTGGCGGCTCGTCGGTCGCCGACGCCGAACACTTCAAGAAGATCAAGGCCATCGTCGACGCCGACCCTGCCCGCCGTTTTGTGGTGGTTTCCGCCTGCGGCCGCCGCTTTAAGGGCGACACCAAGGTGACCGACCTGCTCTACCTGGTTAACGCGCACGTTAAGTATCACGTGTCGTGCGAGGAACTGCTCGAGGACATTGGCCAGCGCTATTTTGATATTGCTGACGAGCTGGAGCTCACCTATCCCATCCGCGAGGAGTTTGCGGCCTTTGCCGAGCGCGCCCGCTCGGGCGGTTACTCTACCGAGGAGCTCGTGAGCCGCGGCGAGTATTTCACCGCTCGCCTGATGGCCGAGTACCTGGGCCTGCCGTTCCTGGACGCCGCGACGGTTGTGGCGTTCCATCACGACGGTACGCTCAGCATGAATCGCACCTCCGAGCTGGTGCAGGAGTACGGTCAGCAGGGCGGCTTTGTTATGCCCGGTTTCTACGGCGCGACGCGTGAGGGCCAGATCAAGCTGCTCGATCGTGGCGGCGGCGATATCTCGGGCTCGATTTTGGCTAAGTGCCTGGGCGCCGACCTTTACGAGAACTGGACCGACGTCTCGGGTTTCTATTCTGCGGATCCGCGTATTGTTCCGGAGGCTCAGCCCATTGCGCGCGTTACCTACGAGGAGCTGCGCGAGCTTTCGTACATGGGCGCAAGCGTCCTGCACGAGGAAGCCGTGTTCCCCGTGCGCGAGGCGGGTATTCCGCTGGTCATCAAGAACACCAATGCGCCGCAGGACCCCGGCACCATCATTAGCGAGACGGCTGATGAGGGTGAGGCCGAGCCCATCATTACCGGCGTGACCGGCAAACGCGGTTTTGTCGCCATCAACGTGGCCCGCGACCGCACCAAGCCCCGTGTCGGCTTTATGCGCCGTGCGCTTTCGGTGTTCGAGCGCTATGACGTTTCCGTCGAGCACATGCCTACCGGTGTCGACCGCTTTGGCGCCGTGGTGCAGGAGCAGGATGTGCACGACTCGCTGTACTCGCTCGTGAGCGACATTCAGCAGGAGGTCGAGCCGCTCGAGATCGAGGTTGTCGAGGGCTTGGCGCTTATCGCTACCGTTGGCCGCAACCTGCGCGGTCGTGCCGGCATCTCGGGCCACCTGTTTGGCATGCTTGGCCAGGCCGGCGTGAGCGTGCGTATGATTTCGCAGAGCTGCGACGAGATCAACATCATTATCGGTGTCGAGGAGAAGGACTTCGACCTGGCGATTCGGACCATTTACCGTGCCTTCTCCGACGAGAACGGCATTGTGAAGGTCTCCGACTTGGAGGCTCCCACGCCGGTCGATCCCACCCTGGCTGCGCTCCACAAGTAGCTACTATCTCGCTAGATTTTTGGGACTCGCCTCAAAAATCTACGGCGGGGCGTTTCGTTTCGGTTTCGTTTCGACGGGGCGGGTTTCGTGTCCGCCCCGTTCTTGTATACACTGACAACAATAATCAGCCTGCTCGGCGTGCGGGCAAAAGCCAAAACCTTTAAAGGGGGAAGCATGAAACAGTACACGGTTGCTATTTTGGGCGCGACGGGAGCCGTGGGCACCCAGATGCTCGAGTGCCTCAACGAGCAGGAGTTCCCGGTCGGCAAGCTCAAGCTGTTGGCAAGTGCACGCTCCGCGGGTAAGACCGTTGAGTTCCGCGGTGAGCAGATCGTGATCGAAGAGGCTTGCCCCGAGGCCTTTGAGGGCTGCGACATCGTACTTGGCGCTGCCGGCGACGATATCGCGAAGGAGCTGCTGCCCGAGGCCGTCAAGCGCGGCGCGGTCGTGGTCGACAACAGCCACGCCTTCCGCATGGATCCCGAGGTACCGCTGGTCGTGCCCGAGATCAATGCCGACGATATCAAGTGGCATCATGGCCTTATCGCCAACCCCAACTGCGCGACCATCATCGGCCTGGTTCCCACGTGGCCGCTGCATCAGCTCGCCGGCGTGAAGCGCATGATCGTCTCCACGTATCAGGCGGCTTCGGGTGCCGGCGCTCCCGGTATGGCCGAGCTCGAGGCTCAGCTGGCCGCCCTGGGCCGCGGCGAGGAGATTCCCGAGCCGCGCGCATTTGCCGCCCAGCTGGCGAGCAACCTGATTCCGCAGATTGGCGGCGTCAAGGAGGAGGGCTTTACCTCCGAGGAGATGAAGCTGCAAAACGAGGGCCGCAAGATCATGCACCTGCCCGAGCTGCGCGTGAACTGCACCTGTGTGCGCGTGCCCGTGCTGCGCTCGCACTCCGAGAGCATTACGCTTGAGTTTGAGCGCGACATTACGGTTGACGAGGCCCGTGCTGCGCTGGCTGCCGCTCCCGGCGTCAAGCTGGTTGACGATATGGCTGCCGAGGATGCGCACGACCGCTTCCCCATGCCGATGGATACGTCCGACCAGGATTTGATTTGGGTCGGTCGCGTGCGCCGCGACATCTCGAACCCCGAGGCCGCGCGTGGCATCACCTTCTGGTGCTGCGGCGACCAAATCCGTAAGGGCGCGGCAACCAACGCCGTCCAGATCGCTAAGCTGCTCTGCGAGTAGCGTGACCTGTCCGGCGGGGGCCGGGCTTAGTTTTCAGAACGTCCTCGACCATGTGTGGCGCCTTGTCCTGCTCCTTCGGAGCCGCGGACAAGGCGCCACACTGGTCTGCGGAGTGTTCTGAAAACTAAGCCCAGCCCCCGCCTGCGGCGACGCTGCTGCAAGCGATCTGCGATGGGGTCGTTGTCGGTTGGGGCCGCTGGGCTGATGTGGGGGCACGTGGCTGTTGCGGGCCCTAGTCCCGGCGGCGACCCCGGCGCTTCGCGCCTGCCGCCTTTTGGGACTGTGGAGCGCCGCCGGCAGCTGCGGCGCTGTTGCGCCTGCTGCCTGCGGGAACTTTGGGGTTGAGGCGGTAACTTTGGCGCGCCTGTGTTTGTTGCTTGTGAGGGCTTAGGGGTTGATGCGAATCGAAGGTGAATGGTTTTCCGGGAAGTGAACGACCTATTTTGGACCCTTGAAGCATCGGCATATTTTGGCCGCCATTTCCTGCGGTTTTATCGCATGAATCCTGCTGTTTTGCAATTAAAAAATGCGGATGCTTCGGGGCCCTAGTTTTACTCGTCCACTTCTCGGAAAACCATTCACCTTCGTTTTTGCCGGACATCGTTTTGGGCGTTGCGACTCGGTATCGGCCGATATTGAGAGGGAAAACGCCCTCTCTTGGACAATCGAGTCTGTCCGGACGCATCTGCGGGAGTTGTCTGCACAATTCGCGGTATTATGTTGCGGAGTTTTGAAAGGAGCCGCTGGTGGTCACGACGACGTTTGCTTCGCCTTTGGGCGAAATCTTGCTTGCCGCTGATGGCCGCGGTTTGACAGGGCTTTGGTTTGAGGGGCAGGAGCACTTTGGCTCCACGCTTCTCAAAGAAGATGCGGAGTATGTCGTAGGTGCCGATGCAGTTTCTGGTACCGGTGGGATGTCTTCGGTGGGTCCCGCAAATGGTGCGGCGTCTTCGGTGCTTGAGCGTTCTTGGGCTTGGTTGAATGCTTATTTTGCGGGGCAGGAGCCTCGGTTTACACCGCCGTTGCATATGATTGGTACGGCGTTTCAGCGTGAAGTTTGGTTTGAGCTGCTTTCTATTCCGCGTGGCGAGGTCGCTACGTATGGCGAGATCGCCCAACGTGTTGCGGCTCGACATCGTGCACCGGGAAACGAGGCGCCCGTTGTGTCTCCTCGTGCGGTGGGGGCTGCGGTCGCACGTAATCCCATTTCGATTATCGTGCCGTGCCATCGCGTGGTGGCGGCCGACGGATCGCTCAACGGATATGCCGGCGGCCTTGACCGCAAGGAGTGGCTGCTGCGGCTCGAGGGTGCGTACGAGGAGTAACGCTCGAACACTTTGCATAGCCAAGACGCCGTGAAAGAACGAGTCGCCGTCTTTTCGCGACCGGCATGCGTTCAAGCGCTCGACATCTGAGCCTTAAGTTTGGTTAAGCCATATCCTGCGTATTTGAAAACGCGCAGGTTGAGCAGCTAAGGCTGCACTAAGGCAGCTTTCGGTGCGCTATCATCGGCAGTATCGAAACCTGTATAGCCGTGCGCTAAAGGAACAACTATGAAGCTGATGCTTGCCGAGGACGAACCCGGCCTCTCCCGTGCCCTTACCGCGATTCTTCAACATAGCGACTACGAGGTCGACACCGCCCTCGACGGTCTGACGGCGCTCGAATATCTGCTCGCCAACGACTATGACGCCGCAATCCTAGATATCATGATGCCCGGCATGGATGGCATCGAGGTGCTCAAGTGCACGCGCGCCGCCGGCAAGCGACTGCCCATCATCATGCTCACGGCAAAAAGCGAGGTGTCCGATAAGGTCGAGGGCCTGGATGCTGGTGCCAACGATTACCTGACCAAGCCGTTTGCCGCCAAGGAACTGCTTGCGCGTATTCGTGCCATGACGCGCGCGGCGACGGCAATTGACGCCACGACGCTCAGTGTGGGCAACGTGCGCCTCGACACGGCGGCTTGCACACTCGTTGGGCCTTTGGGCGAGGAACATCTGGCCAACCGTGAGTTTCAGCTTATGGAGCTCTTTATGCGTAACGCCGGCACGCGCATGCCCACCGAGCGTCTGATGCTCGGGGTTTGGGGTGAGGACGCACCCGAAGGCGCTAACGTGGTGTGGGTCTACATCTCGTACCTGCGCAAAAAGCTGACGGCGCTGGGTGCCAATGTGGCCATCCGCGCGTCGCGCAATCAGGGATATTCGCTTGAGGTTGTCGAGGAAGGCGAACAGGCGTGAGCGTGCGCGCGTGGTGCAAACGCATGACGGAGCGGTTTCACGCCGCCTCGAGTAGTACGGGGCGGGCAAATTCTGTTGACGCATTGGGCTGCCGCCTGCGTCGCAAGTTTATCCTCGTTGCCATGGGCGCCGTGACCGTGGTGCTCACGCTCATCATCGCCGGCATCAACATCGTCAATTATTCGCATGTCTGCAAGATGGCCGACGCTCGCCTGGACTATATCCTGGCGGGCAAGGACGGTATCGATTGGGGGGACGAGCCTAAAGACGATCCCACTAATGGCAAGGATGCCGGCGATAGCCAGGCGGGCGTTCGCATCAGGCACTTCGAAGGCATGACGGCGGAGTCTCCCTTCGACACGCGCTACTTTACGGTGACGATTGACGCCGGACAGGTTGCCGATGTCAATACGGCCCGCATTGCCGCGGTGGGCGCCAAGCGCGCTGCATGCATCGCTGCAGGACTATATTCCAAGGGTTGGACCTCGGGCTTTTCTGGTAACTACCGCTATACGGTTACGGTTCAGGGCGACGAGACCACCTATGTGTTCGTGGACTGCTCGCGTGAGCTTGCAAGCTTTCATTCGTTTTTGAGCGCGAGCGTGGCGATCAGTTGCATTGGCTGGCTGGCGGTGCTTGCAATTGTGGCGGGTGCCTCGGGTGCGGTGATTCGACCGATGGTCGAGAGCTACAGCAAGCAAAAGCGCTTTATTACCGATGCAAGCCACGAGATCAAGACGCCGTTGGCCGTGATTGATGCCGCTAACGAGGTACAGGAAATTGAGAGCGGCGAGAGCGAGTGGACGCAGAGCATTCACGAGCAGGTCGCGCGGCTGACGGCGCTGACGGAGCGTCTGGTGTTCTTGGCGCGTATGGACGAGGGTTCGGCCGGCTTTACCATGACATCGATCGATCTTTCAGAGGCCGTGGACAAGGCTACGGCACCGTTTGAATCGGTGGCGGTTTCGCGCGGAAAGCGGCTGTCGACGTCGATCGCGAGCGGTGTGCGGGCCCATGCCGATGCCGCGGCAGTGGCGCAGGTTGTTGAGCTGCTGCTGGACAATGCCACACGCTACGCAAGCGAGGACAGCGTGATTGAGCTGAGCCTGCGTGCCGTTTCGCGCGGTCAGGGTAAAGGTGCCGCCGAGCTTGTCGTATCGAACGCCGTGGACGAGCTGCCCGAAGGCGACCTGGACCGATTGTTCGACCGCTTCTATCGTGCAGACGTATCGCGCAGCTCCAAGACGGGCGGCTCGGGCGTGGGCCTATCCGTGATACGAGCCATCGCCGAAGCCCATGGCGGGAGCGCTTCTGCCTGCGGCCACGGCAACCAGATTACCTTCACCGTCCGCCTCTAAAACCTACCAAAATAAACCTGTCCCTTTTTGGTCGGTGCGAAATGGGTAATACTAAGGAGTTATCCGACCAGATGGGAATTAATCGATGGCTTATATCGAATTCAAAGACGTCATCAAGGCGTACGGCGAGGGCGATGCCCGCATTCACGCGCTCGACGGCGCGAGCTTTACCGTTGAGCGCGGTGAGCTCGCCATTATCCTGGGCGCCTCGGGTGCCGGCAAGACCACGGCGCTCAACATCCTGGGCGGCATGGATACGGTAACCTCCGGCACCGTGACGGTGGACGGGCGCGACGTGAGCTCCGCCAACGAGGCGCAGCTCGTGGAATACCGCCGTGCCGACGTCGGCTTTGTCTTCCAGTTCTACAATCTGGTCCCCAACCTGACGGCGCTCGAAAATGTCGAGCTTGCGGCGCAGATTTGCCCCGATTCGCTCGATGCCGAACAGACGCTTCGCCAGGTTGGCCTGGGCGGGCGCCTCGCCAACTTTCCGGCGCAGCTTTCGGGCGGCGAGCAGCAGCGCGTGTCCATTGCACGCGCACTGGCCAAGAATCCCAAGCTGCTCCTGTGCGACGAGCCCACGGGTGCACTCGACTACAAAACCGGTAAGCAGATTTTGCAGCTGTTGCAGGATACCTGCCGCAAGCAGGGCATTACGGTCATCATCATCACGCACAACTCCGCGCTCGCGCCCATGGCCGATCGTCTGATCCGCTTTAAGAGTGGTCGCGTGGAGAGCGAGACAGTTCAACAAAATCCCGTGCCTATCGAGACGATCGAGTGGTAGCGCCCATGGACCAAGATCGCCAAAACAGCCAGCGCCGCGACGCGCAGAACGCGGAGTGCGAGCAGGATTTTACGACCTACCGCACTGCTCAAAGCTCAAACGATATGGTGCCGACGGTATTTCGCCGTGGCATCTACCGCACAATCCGCGGCAGTCTTAAGCGCTTCTTGTCCATCGTGGTCATCACCGCGCTCGGCGTGAGTGTGATGTGCGGCCTTAAGGCGGGCTGCGAGGATTTGTGCGATTCGGTCGACGCCTATTTTGACCAGCAGAATGTCTATGACATTAACGTGCAGTCGACCTGTGGCCTTACGCGCGACGATCTCACGGCTATCCAAGAGATCGACGGCGTCGAGACGGCCGAGGGTATCTACACCGAGACCGCCTACACCGCCGTGGGCACAACGCGCGAGCGCGTGGTCGTGCAAAGTCTCTCCAAGGAGAACATCGATCAGCCAGTGCTCGTGAACGGCGATTTGCCCGAGAGCGCCGATGAGGTGGCGGTAACTTCGAAGTTCCTGAAGGCTTCGGGCAAAAAGCTCGGCGATACCGTGAGTTTTGCCGCCAATGACGCGAGCTCGTCGAACCAAAGCGCCAAGGATCAGTTTGCCGCGGGCGATTACACCATTACGGCCGAGGTCCTCGACCCCACTGATGTGAGCTCCGACTCGACAGTCAACGCCTTCCGTGCCGCTTCGGCTGCGGACTATAAGTTCTATGTGAGCGAGGATGCCGCGACATCATCGTCCTACTCCGCGGTCCACGTGATCGTCGAGGGAGCCAAGAGCCTCAACTCCTACTCGGATGCCTACACGGCAAAGATCAATGAGGTCAAGGGCAATATCGAGAAGATCCGCGAGGAGCGTGAAAAGGCGCGCGTCCAGGAGCTGACGGTTGACACGCCGGCAAGCTTGGATGCGGCTGAGCGCCAGGCCGCCATGCTCTTTGGGATTGAGCAGGATAGCATCAACCGCATGGCCGAGGGCAGCGAGGAGCGCGTCCAAGCTCAGGCCGAGTTGGACCAGCGCCGCGCCGCCGCCGATCAGCAATTCGCCGATGCCCGCGCCGAGCTTTCCAATCTGGGTGAATGCACTTGGTACATTCAGGACCGCGGTAACATCGCAAGCTACTCGAGCGTGGAAAGCGATAGCTCGTCAATTGAGGCCATCGCCACGGTGTTCCCGTTTATCTTCTTTATCGTCGCCGTGCTCATCAGCCTCACCACCGCCACGCGCATGGTCGAGGAGGAGCGCACGCTTATTGGCCTGTACAAGGCGCTTGGCTATTCACGCGAGCGCATCCTGTCCAAATACGTGGACTATGCGCTGTGGGCATGTCTGATCGGCGGCGTGCTCGGCAACATCATCGGCTTTGTGGGCCTGCCACTGTTCTTGTTTACGGTGTTCGACGACATGTACTCGCTGCCCCAGATGCTGCTTTCGTACGATATCGTGTCTTCACTCGTGTCGGTGGCGCTGTTTGCCGTGGGCGTGGTGGGCGCTACGATTATCGCCTGCCGCCACGAGATGGCCGAGACCCCAGCCTCGCTCATGCGTCCCAAGGCCCCGCGCGCCGGCTCGCGCATTCTGCTCGAGCATATCGGCTTTATCTGGCGCCGCATGGGCTTCTTAAACAAGGTCGCTGCACGCAACCTATTCCGCTACAAAAAGCGCGCCTTTATGACCATCTTCGGTATCGCGGGCTGTACGGCGCTCGTGATCTGCGGCATGGGCATCCGTGACACGTCGGTGGCGCTTTCGCCCAAACAGTACGGGCATATCACGCGCTACGACCTGCTGGCGGTCGCCAATCCCGACGACTTTACTCAGACGTGCGCGGCATTGGATGAGCGCAGCGCGGCCAATGATTCCAACGTGACCGCGACCTCGACCCTGCCGATTATGACCGACAACGTCACCTTTACGTTTGGCGGCAAGAGCGAGACCGTGCAGCTGATCGTGGTGCCCGATGACCGCACGGGTGACTTGGGCAATTACGTTCGCCTTGAGGATGAGTCCAAAGAGCCGCTGTCTTTGCGTGACGGAGATGTGTATCTGAGCAAGAGTTCACAGCTGGTGCTGGGGATTCAGCCGGGCGATACAGCACACGTCCAGGATTCGTCGCTCAACGTTGCCAAGGTCAAAGTCAGCGACATTTCGCTCAACTATCTGGGCAACACGCTTTATATGACTCAGGGCACCTATGAGCGCGCGTTCGGTCGAAGCGCACGCCTTAACGGCGTCTTTGTGCTGCTTAAGGGTTCGTCGGCCGACCAGATTGCGTTTAGCAAGAATCTTAAGAGTGACGGCTGGCTCACGATTTCGAGTACGGCCGAGCATTGGGAAAACTATGAGGCGAACTTTACGATTATCAATTCGGTCGTGGTGCTCGTGACCTTTATGGCAGCGTGTCTGTCGTTTGTGGTGGTGTTTACGCTGTCCAACACCAACATCTCCGAGCGCGAACGCGAGCTGGCGACCATCAAGGTGCTGGGCTTCCGCCGTGGTGAGGTGCACCATTACGTCAACAAGGAGACGTTGATTCTCACGGCGATTGGCGCCGCTCTGGGCGTGCCGCTAGGCGGCTTGCTGGCCGAGAGCTTTACCTACATTTTGCAGATGCCGTCGCTGTACTTTGACGTCGAGGTCGAGCCGCTAAGCTACGTGCTCGCCGTGGTGCTTTCCTTTGGCTTTACGTTTATCGTCAATCTCGCCACCAATCGTACCCTCAACAAGATCGACATGGTCGGCGCCCTCAAGAGTGCCGAGTAACCTGTCCTGGGATCCAAGTTCTAGCGAACTGCCGACACGCCCGCAGCAGCGTTTTTGCATAAACCGCTCCGCCAAATGCATACTTTGACGGGGCGGTTGCTTTTTGCCCACGGGTACCCCCGGGGGCGGCGTGCAAATTCCGGAGTATTCAGCATCTCGGAGCCCGCGGGCGCGGGAATGGGAGTGCAAAACCGCGCCGAAAGCCTTGATTCTGAGCCCCCGGTGCCTCGAGGACCGATCATTTTTTACAGGATGCGGCCCATAGTGCCTGCCTTTCGCCCAAAATCCAGTATGCAGGTGCCTTCGGCTGCTGAATACTCCCAAAAATGCACGCCGCATCCCACCCTAGGCACCCGCAGCAAGAAGACGAATAGCCTCAGCCTCCTCAGTTGCCGCAGGAGACCCCAGGGCTTACCTCCCAAATCTTTCCGCAGGACGGAAGGACCCCGCCGCGCGAAGCGCACGGCGGGGTCCTGACATGTCCGAGGACGATTTGGGAGGTAAGCCCTGGGGCCTCCGATGAGAGCGGTTCCAGCCGAGGCTATTCGTCGCCGAAGCTGATGCCCAACGCCTTGGCCTCGCGCACCAGATCGCTCTGGGGGTCGACATACTTGAGCTTGCCGGCAACATCCTCGAGCGGCATGTGACACATCTTGCCGTCACGCAGGGCAATCATGTAGCCAAACTCGCCGCGCAGGCAGCCAAGCGCGGCCTCGACGCCGCACTGGGTCGCAAAGATGCGGTCCTGAGCGTCGGGCTGGCCGCCGCGCTGCGTGTGACCGGGGATAGCGACACGGGTCTCGCGACCGGTCTTGGCCTCGATCTCCTTGGCGATGTCGTAGACGATCGACGGGCTCGTGCGCTCGGCGAGCTTCTTCTTGTACTCCTTCTTGGACAGCGCCGCGTCCTCCTTAGAGATGGCGCCCTCGGCGACGGCCACGATGGTAAAGCGGCTGCCGGTCTCCATGCGATGCTCGATGGTCTTGATGACCTGGTCCATGTCGTAGGGGATCTCGGGAATCAGGATGACGTCCGCACCGCCCGCGACACCGGCGTACAGCGGGATCCAGCCAACCTTGTGGCCCATGATCTCGATAACGAACACGCGGCCGTGACTCGAGGCGGTGGTGTGGATGTCGTCGATGCACTTGGTGGCGACGTCGATGGCGCTCGTAAAGCCAAACGTCATCTCGGTGCCCCAGGTGTCGTTATCGATGGTCTTGGGCAGGGCGATAACGTTGAGGCCCTCTTCGCGCAGGCGGTTGGCGGTCTTGGTGGAGCCGTTGCCACCCAGCATAAACAGGCAGTCGAGCTGCAGCTTATGATAGGTGTGGACCATCGCGGGCACCTTCTCGACGCCGTCGGCCTCGGGAATGTTCAGGCGCTTGAACGGCGTGCGGCTCGTGCCCAAAATGGTGCCGCCGCGGGTGAGGATGCCGCTAAAATCGGCGGGCGTCATGACGCGGAATCTGCTGTAGATAAGGCCCTGGTAGCCGTCCTCAAAACCGTAGATCTCGATAGGCTCTTCGCTATTGGTCATGAGCGTTTTGACGATGCCGCGCATGGTGGCGTTGAGCGCCTGGCAGTCGCCGCCACTGGTAAGAAGACCGATTCTAAGCATGATGAGTCCTTCCGGGCAAGTTATAACATGCGCATAAGTTTACCCCCGCACACTGTTGATACGGGGGTAAAACGTGTTAGCTCAAGCGTATGGAAATGTAAGCAACGTCAGGCGAGCGTAAGGACGACGGTGCCAGCTCCTTACAGCGCGAAGGCGTCGACGTCGCCCCAGTGGCGGCGCAGCGTGATGGCGGCAGCGGGCTCGGTATTGTCAAAGACGACCGACCATTGCGTATTGCTGGTGATGTCTTCCGGATTGGGCTCTTGCGCTGCAGCGCGTAGGGCCTTCCAAGCGACTGCCTCGTCTTGGGCGCCGGCATGGGCGTCAAGGACATCGGCGATGGCGACGGCGCGTTCCTTGCCATGGCCAAGCTCGCCATTCTTTTGGTTGGGCAGCACTTCGTCGCCATAGCAGGCGTAGAAGTTCGTAACCTGGCGTACAGGGGTCGCTTTGAAAGCGCGGTCCGGATCGCGCGGATCCCACTCTACTACGCGCGCGTCACCGGAGGCGTCGTTGATAAAGAAGTGGTAATCGCGTCCTGCCATGGCGTGCATGTCGTAGGCAGAAAGCAGGTCTACGGCCTCCTGTGTGGTAGCCGCGCGGTCGAGCACAAGGCGGATGGTGAGCGAAGTGTTGATGACGGGGCGTTGCGTGTCCTGGTCACAGGGCTTGGAATCCAGAGTGAGTACGGCAATGGACACGCCGCATTCGTTAACACCGTCGAGCTGGGCAAACGGGCCCATGAGCGCGGCGGCGCGTCCGGCGACGGAGTCAAGCGGAGTATTATCGCCCAGGTTGTTAAGGGCCGCAAAGCCGATGGAGGCATAGCCGTCGCGCGGGTGATTGCGCACCAGCAGCGCCGAGGTGTCGTCCTTAAAGTCGTAATTGCGACCGGTGCGCACGCGGCCTTCGGCATCTACGGCGACAAAAGCGCTGCAGGCAAACTGGGGCGCCTGGACATGTGCCGGCACGCCGGGCAGCACCTGCGCCACCACGGCATCGATGTAGGCCTGGTCGTCGTGCACGCCGGCGGCGATGATGCGGTCGAGGTCGTAGTCGTAAGCGATGTCGATTGCGTACAGGTCATAGCCATCCGCGTAGCCGGTCAAGCGTTTGAGCGACGCGGCGGACTTGATTTGCTTGCGGTAAACGATGCCGGCGGCAGCGGCAAGGCCGACGGCGACTCCCGCGACACCGCAGGCGATGGCAATGTTACGTGGCTTCATGACGGCTCCTCTCGTCCTGTTAGCGCAATTGTCGCAAAAGGAGCGCGGGCATGATGGCTCAACTTGGTGAGCGGCGCGGAATTAAGCACGGAATGAAGAGTGCGGCGCTGGCGTGGCGGGGTATGCTGGAGGGGACCATCAACCCAGCGAAAGGGGAGAGCATGACGGATCAGGAAACGCCCGAGCGCGTGCACGTGACGGCTGACGATATCGAGGCCGCCAACGACCTTGTCGACTTTATCGAGGCATGCCCCAGCATGTTCCATACGGCGGCGACCATTATGGCCGAGCTCGACGAGGCGGGCTTTACCTACCTGCCCGAGAATGCGGCGTGGGACATCGAGCCGGGCGGGCGTTATTACACGCAGCGCAACACCTCGAGCGTTATCGCCTTTAAGGTGGGCGAGGACCTGGCCGCGACGTGGGGCGAGGACGGCGTTGCCGGTGACTATCATTTTCAGCTCACGGCGTCGCACAGCGATTCGCCGACGTTTAAGGTCAAGGCCGTGCCCGAGCTTGACGGCGCGGGCGAAACGCTGCGCCTGAACACCGAGGCCTACGGCGGCATGATCGACTACACCTGGTTCGATCGCCCGCTGGCGCTCGCGGGCCGCGTGCTGGTGCGCGAGGGCGACCGTATTGAGAGCCGTCTGCTTGCCACCGAGCGCGAGGTCGCTATTATCCCGAGCCTTGCCATCCACATGAACCGCGGCGTTAACGAGGGCTTTGCGCCCAACCGCGCCGTCGACCTTTGCCCGCTCATCAGCGCCGGCGAGCTTAAGCAGGGCGACTTTGATGCTCTGATCGCCGACGAGCTGGACGTTGAGCCCGAGCAAATCTTGGGTCGCGACCTGTTCCTGGTCAATCGTCAGGATGCGCGCATTTGGGGCTGGGCCGACGAGTTTATCTCGACGCCCAAGCTTGATGACCTGGCCTGCGCCTACACCTCGCTGCAGGCATTTTTGGGTGCCGAGAACGCGCGCGACGTCTCGGTCTTCTGCTGCTTCGATAACGAGGAGGTTGGTTCCGAGACCAAGCAGGGCGCCATGTCGACGTTCTTGGCCGACGCGCTGCGCCGCATCAACGGATCGCTGGGCTTTGACGACGAGTCGTATCATCGCGCCCTTGCCGCATCGATGCTCGTGAGCTGCGACAACGCGCATGCCGTGCACCCCAACCACGCCGAGAAGTGCGATGCGCGCAACCAGGTTGTGCTCAACGGCGGCATCGTCATCAAGGAAGCCGCCAACCAGCACTACTGCACCGATGCCTTTAGCCGCGCGGTGTTCCAGGCTATCTGCGATGACGCCGATGTGCCCACGCAGGCCTTCGCCAACAAGAGCGATATGGCCGGCGGCTCCACGCTCGGTAACCTGTCCAATATGCAGGCGAGCATGCATGCCGTGGACGTGGGCCTGCCGCAGCTGGCCATGCACTCAAGCTACGAGACCGGCGGCGTGCGCGACGTGATGTACGCCATCCGCGCCCTCACGGCCTTCTACGAGCGCAACCTAACCATCAACGGCGCCGAAAGTGTGGAACTCTAAAATCTGCCAAAAAGGGACAGGTTTACTTTGGCAGGTTTTATTTGGGCAAATGCCGCAATGCCAACAGCTGGACAGAATTGTTATAACACCGCAGGTTGAGCAAACGTCAGCGAGCGATGTCCAGAGCGAACAAGTTGGCATGAAAAAGGCAAGGCATAGACCTTCTGGTCATGCCTCGCCTTTTGAATGACAAATTGTCGCTCTGGGCGGCGCGCAGCGTCGACCGGTCCGCCGTTCGTTAGAACGGCGGAACCCTAATGTTCGATCCAGCAGCGCAGGGTCTCGCCGGCCTGCAGGTGACGCAGATTCTCCGCGGCGATGTCGATGACGTTGTTGAGCGTGGCGGCCAGGTGGAACCAGCCAGAGACGTGCGGCGTGATGAGCATGTTAGGCGCATCCCACAGAGGGCTTGTCTCAGGCAGCGGCTCGGGGTCGGTGACGTCGACCGCGGCGCCGGCGAGATGTCCCGACTCCAGGGCGGCAACCAAGTCGTCGGCGACCACAAGGTCGCCGCGGCCGCCGTTGGCAAAGAAAGCGCCCGGCTTCATCGTGGCGAAGAACTCGGCGTTCGCCAGGCCGCGGGTCTCGGGCGTGCTCGGCATGAAGGATGCGACGACGTCTGCCTCGGCCAGGCGCTCGGGCAGAGCGTCCATGCCGTCCATGTCCTCAAACACAATGGGGTAGACGAGTGGATGGCGCTTGATGCCGCGGACGTGCGCGCCCATGTTGCGGCAGAGCGTGGCAAAGTGGCCGCCAATGTCGCCCGCGCCCAGCACCAGCACGTTGGCATTTTTGAGCGAGGTAACCGGCCCCAAATCCTCCCAGCGATGCCCACGCTGCAGATCGTGATAGCCGGGCAGACGCTTCATCATGGAAAGGACCATGGCAAACATGTGCTCGCTTACGGCCTGGCCGTAGGCGCCCACCGAGCAAGACAGTTTGGCGTCGGCTGGCACGGTGCCGGCGGCAAGGTAGTCGTCATAGCCGGCGGTCTGCAATTGCAACAGCTGGAGATGCTCGCATGCCGTGAGCATGTCAGGGTCGATGTTGCCCAGGATCACGTCGGCATCGGCGACCTGTTCACGTGTGGCGGCGTCGGCGCTCGTGTAGATAAAGTCCTCGCCCGGAGCGCTCGACTCAAGAATTGCGCGATGGCGGTCGTTGACAGGCAACAAAACCAGGATGTTCACAAGCAGTCCTCTCCGCTCAACCTGCCAAAAGGGGACAGTTTTATTTTGGCATGTTTTATCAGGCAAAACGTTCAAATAAAACGCCGGATGCAAGACGAGCGTGCCCGTCGGCATCCGGCGTCCGCACGGCTACCAGCTCAGCAGCTCGTAGCCGTCCTCGGTCACCACGAGCTGTACCTCGCACTGGGCCGAGTCGCTGCCGTCCTTGGTGCGCACGCACCAGCCGTCGCCCTTGCTAATCTTAATGTCGGGCGCCCCGGCGTTGACCATGGGCTCGATGGTAAAGACCATGCCCGGAGCCATGATGGTGTCCACATCGGGCGCCTCGGTGGTAAAGCCCACAAACGGGTCCTCGTGGAACTCCTTGCCAATGCCGTGTCCGCCGTACTCGCGCACCACGCTAAAGCCGGCGTCCTCGACCGTCTTTTGCACGGCTTCGGCCATAACGGAGAGCGGCAACCATGGCTTGACGGCTGCCAAGCCCGCTTCCACGCTGGCGCGGGTGACCTCGACCAGGCGCTGGCGCTCGGCAGAGACCTCACCGATGCAGAACATGCGGCTCGAATCACTAAAGTAGCCGTCCAGGATCGTGGAGCAGTCGACGTTGATGATGTCGCCCTCGTGCAGCACGTCCGTATCGCAGGGGATACCGTGACAGACCACGTCGTTGATCGAGGTGCATACGCTCTTGGGGTAGCCCTCGTAGTTGAGGTCGGCCGGCGTGCCGCCGTGCTCGACGGTGTAGTCGTAGATCATCTGGTCGATCTGGTTGGTGGTCATGCCCGCGGCGATGTGCTCGCCTACGTAATCGAGCACGCCCACGTTGATGGCGGCCGAGCGCTTGATGCCCTCGATATCGGCGGGCGTCTTGTAGAGCGTGCGGGGCAGAACCTCCCAGCCCTCTTCCCACAAGCGCTCGAGGCGCTCATCAAAGGTGCTATGGCATTTCTTATATTTTTTGCCGCTGCCGCACCAGCAAGCGTCGTTGCGGCCGGGGACAGGTCCTTTGTCAAACATGGCTAACTTCCTTTCATCCGCAGCTAGTATAGCCCACCCACGCGTCTATAAAAGTTGCGGCGATATAGTTCCGATTTAAGCGGTTTAACAGCACAAATAGGAACTATATCACCGCAACTGATGGGGCGGGATGGCGAGTGATAGCTGCTGCGTGGTTTTGCTAGTAGCTCACCTGGCAGGGGATGCCGAGGGCGCGCACGCGTGCAGCAATCTTGTCGAGCACCTCGGGCGCCGCTTTAGCAAGGCCGGCGACCGGTGTTTCGCGCGCCACCGTGTAAATGGTCGCCTCCTGTGGGCGAATGCGCTTGAGCGCCGAGAGCCAAGGGCCAACGTACTCCTCGCCGGTGTTATCGAGAGACTTGCCCCGGTACTCACCGCTCAAAAACATCGTCTGGATAATGACATGACCGTTAAAGCTCGCGAACGTTTCGATCTGGTGCTCTACATCGTAGGGGTCAACGGGCTGGTCGAGCAGCTGGATAAAAGCCGGGTCGACCGTATCGAGCTTGAGGATGTTGTCGTTGACCATCATGAGCGCATCGTGTACCTGGGGACGGTCGGCGCGCGTGCCATTGGAAAGCACGGCAATCTTGGTGTTTGGGGCCAGCTCGTCGCGCAGCGCGACGGCGCCGGCGATGGCCTGCGGAAACTCCGGTGCGGCGGTGGGCTCGCCGTTGCCTGCGAAGGTGATTACATCGGGGAGCTCGCCCTCGGCTGCCATCTCGCGCAGCTTTACCTCGAGCGCGTCGAGTGCCACGGCAGCTATGTTGTACGGCTCATGGCAGGGGCGCTCAGCGTTGAGACCGTTTTCGCAGTAAATGCAGTCGAACGTGCAGATTTTGCCGCTGGCCGGCATCATGTTGACGCCGAGCGAAAGGCCCAGGCGACGGCTGCGAACGGGCCCAAAGATGGGGCTGGCATTTAAAAACGTAGACATAGGCATATGCTCCTTGGGACAGTTGAGCTTAAGCATAGCATCGGCCTTCATGCGGGTCGCGGGTTTGGGCACTGTTGTTTAGGCAGAAACCTTGCAATCGGGCGAGTTTTCGAAACCCTGTCATGAAAGGGTGCGAGCTGGGTACAGTAGACGCATTCATGTACACACAAAATGACGCCATCTGACCAAGCCGCACCCCGGCACGGCCTGGTGGTGTTGACGATGGGAACACAGTATGGATTTTACGGTCGAGAATGCGGGCACTACGATCGCCTGCCGCGAGTATGCCGGCCCGGTTGTATCGTCCGACGCACCCGCCTTGGTTTGCGTGCACGGTGCCTGCGTCGACGGCGTCTTTTTTGACGCCATCGCCCGCGAGCTCGCCTGTGACTATCGCGTCATTACCTACGACCGGCGCGGTTGCGGCGAGAGCGGCGACGCTGCAGACGGACGCTACGACCTCGCCGTCCAGGCCGCGGACCTGCAGGCCGTTATCGAGCATATTGGCACTCCGGCAAACGTGCTCGCGCACAGTGCCGGTACGCTGGTGACGCTGGAGCTTCTCCGTGCAAACCCCACCATAATCTCGCGTGCGATTCTGCATGAACCCGCCGTGACGGATGAGGGTGCCGGTCTGGGCGCGGCCCCGGTTTTGCTCGAGATGATCGCCGCGGGAAAGGTCTCCAGGGCATTACGGGCCTTCCTGGGCGCCATCGGCGATTCGGACCCTGAGGCCCCCAAGTTAACCGAGGCGGAAGCCAAGCATGCCCTGCGCAACGGCCGCAGTTTCATGGCGAACGAATACGGGATTACTATGACCTGCGTTCCCGATTGGGATAGCGTCCGTGCGTCGAAAACGGTGGCCGCCGTGCTCCTGGGCGAGCTCTCGATTGGCACGCCTCGCGAGGCGGGCACGAGGGTGGCGGCTGAGCTTTTGGACTGTCCGCTCGTAATGGTTCCCGGCGCGCACAACGGCCTGCGCGATCGCCCGGGAGCGGCTGCCCAGACTGTCCTTGGCATCCTGGGGCTCTAACACCCGCAATAGCCAAAGCAGACTTCACCCACAAACGTTTCGGCATTGTTAACAAATGTGTTCAAAACCTCACGTCTGCGGCTTCAATCGCGCCGTCTGCCAACTCATAAAAATGTAACAGCATTTACGTGCTTACCTGCATCGGCAAGGTGTTACCCTTGTAACATTTGGAACCCACCGCTACCATGCGAAGCTATCGAAAGGGCCCCATATGCTCAATAATCACGAGGTCAATCTAACCGACGAGGAGGCTGCCGCCGAGGTCGCCCGTGTCGCGAAGACCTACCCCGTGGTACGTTTACTGTCGGCCGATCAGATTAAGAGCGAGCCTAACTGCCTGCTCGCCGGCGATCGCTGCCCTTGTTTGCGCCAGGCAAGTCTTGAGGCCTTGACAGATTCCGATGAGGTGTCGGAGCAACTGCTCAACGATGGCGTTGAGTACCGTGCCCATCTGCGCCCTCTGAAGGTCGAGGGCGAGCCTCATGTCCTGCTGATGGTGCGTCCGATCGATGGGCAAGAGGCCGCAAAAGAGGACCTTGTCTACACCGATGTGCTGACGAGCGTGCACAATCGCCGATATTACGAGGAAAAGCTCCGTAGCGCCCGCATGAACGCCGGCGTTGCGATGATCGACCTTGATGATTTTAGGGTCTTCAACGATACGTGTGGCCGTCATGCCGGCGACCTTGCGCTCGGTGCCGTGGCGACAGCCATGCGCAGCGGAATCCGTTCGACTGACGAGCTTGTGCGCTATGGCTGCGACAAGTTTGTGGTTGTCATGCCCAATATTCCCTCCGATGACTTCACCCGTCGCCTGCATCAGGTGTCCGATGCCGTTCGTTCCACGATTATTCCGGGCCATGAGTACGTGAGCTTGACGGCATGTGTTGGTGGCGTTCGTATTCATGGCGAGACGGTCGATGAGGGCGTTGGCCGCGCTGTCCAGTTACTGAGCCGCGCTAAGGCAAAAGCCGGTACGGTCGTGACCGATGCCGATTCCATCGAGGCCTTCCAAAGTGAAAAGCCTTTGGTACTTATTGTCGATGACTCCGAGATGAACCGAGTCATTCTCAGCGAGATGCTCAAGGACGAGTATTGCATCCTCGAGGCCGATAACGGTCGTACGGCGCTCGACATGGCCGACCGCTATGGTGATGAGTTGTCGCTCGTACTGCTGGATATTGTCATGCCGGGCATAAGCGGCTTTGAGGTGCTGGCCGGTCTGTCGCGCCGATCGGGTATCGACAATCTGCCTATCATCATGATTTCGAGCGAAGATTCCGATGATATGGTTCTGCGCGCGTACGAGCTAGGCGCCTCGGACTATATCAACCGCCCGTTTGACTCCCGTGTCGTGCGCCGCCGTGTAAGCAACACCATCCGCCTATACGCCAAACAGCGCCGCCTGACGAGCCTGCTGTCCCAGCAGTACAACGAGCGTGTCAAGAACAGTCGCATGCTCATCGACATCATGGCTGGCGTCATGGAGCTTCGCAACGGCGAGAGCGGCAGGCACGTTACGAACATCGAGAAGCTGACCGAGCTGCTGCTTGGCTGTCTGGTCCGGCGTAGCGACACGATCTCCCTCGACAATGAGGAACGCTCCACGATCGCCCTGGCTTCGGCGCTGCACGATATCGGCAAGATGTCGATTGACGATGCGATTCTCAACAAACCCGGACGCCTTACGCCCGAGGAGTTCGAGATTATGAAGACGCATACCACGATCGGCGCCGACATGCTGCGTGAGCTGGGTAGCCATCACGCCGGCAATGCGCTTATGGAATATGCGTACCAGATCGCGCGTTGGCACCACGAGCGCTGGGACGGCAAGGGTTATCCCGATGGCCTTAAGGGCGACGAAATTCCCATTGCCGCACAGGTGGTTTCGGTGGCCGACGTGTACGATGCCCTGACGAGCGTGCGCGTGTACAAGGACGCTATCCCGCACGAGGAAGCGATCAAGATGATTCTGGACGGTAAGTGCGGCACCTTTAACCCGTTGCTGCTCGACTGTTTGCTCGAGGTGCAAGACCAAATTGCCGAGACATTGGCACGCCCCGCCGATGTCGTCGCGTTTCCTACGATTTAGTTTGACCAAAGGAGTTTTTAATCCATGATTTCCATGCGTGAGGCGTATGAGAAGATCGGCGCTAATTATGATGACGCGTGCGCTCGGCTGATGGGCGGGGAAATGCTTGCCCGCTTTGCCCTCAAGTTTTTGGATGACGAGAGCATGGACAAGCTGGAGGCCGCCATGGCGGCGGGAGACGCCGAAGGTGCGTTTATGGCAGCGCACACGCTCAAGGGCGTGAGCCAGAACCTGGGATTCGATAATCTGTACGAGCCGGCGGTCGTGGTGACCGAGGCGTTGCGCGGCGCCGATGCCGTTGACGGCGCTCGCGAGGGAATGCATGCGTTGCAGCAGCAATATGCGGCAACGATGTCGGCCCTGCGCGAGGCGGCCGAATAAGAGCTTGCGGGCCTTGATGACTATGAGAGTGGATAATCTCCCGTTTTAGGCCCGGTGGCGGCCTTAAAGTGGGAGATTATCCACTCTCGTTCGATATGTGTCCAAAAATCCACGCTCACCCCTCCGGGTTAGTAAATGGCCTATGCGCACTGGCGGGGCTTTCCGCATGCAATCAATATCGTTGTTCGATAAACTGTTCGAATAACGATAGAGTCGATGAGGGTGAGTGTATGTCTAACAGCGTTCAGCGTATGGCCAAAGCGGGCGAAAATATCAGGAAGCTTGGCTTTTGCATGGCAGCCGTTTTTGCAGGGATGCTCGTCGCTTTTGCCGCGTTGGTTGTTTACGTGATCTGGTATGCGGTTGCAAACGTTGCCTCTGTCGATTCTTTCGGCGTCGTGACGCTTCTCGATGGCGGGTGCATCGTTATCCCAAGCGGACTGTGCCTGGCACTCGTCGTGGGTATTTCGCTTGTCGTTCTGTGTGGGATCAGCCGTAACATCTCGCGAGGCGTCTCGCCCTTTACCAAGACGCATGTGCGGCTTATCCGTGTTCTTGCGCTTGCCTTTGCTGTTAACGCCGCGGTTTCGCTTATTGGTGCCTACGGATCGGTCAATCTTACCATTGGTGGGCTGGAGCTTTACGTCGTGCCTCATTCCTTCGTTATTGAGATTTGCCAAGGCGTTGCCTTTGATGCGGGGTCGCTTATCGGCGCGGCTGTCTGTCTGTGTATCTCGGTGATCTGGAGTTATGCCTCGCTGCTCCAAGAGCAGTCTGACGAGCTTGTGTAGGAGGAAGCATGAGCTATCTCATCATCGAGCTTGAGACGCAGCTACTTAAGACCGGAAAGACCAGTGCTGATCTGATTCGTGCCACGGGGCATACTCCGGCTAATATTTCTAAGCTAAGAAACGGAAAAATTAAAGCTATTCGCCTTAAGACGCTTCTCGATATTTGCGATGAACTTGACTGTCAACCGGGAGATATTATTCAGCGCGTGAGCGAGAAAGAGCTTGAGGAGCTTATTGTTGAGCGTGCAAAAAATGTCGTGAGGCAGATGCGGGACGGCGGAGGCAATGAGGCGTTGCTTCCGACATCAGTCTTTGCTGTAGATTTGAGCGACGAGTAGCATAAAGCGAACAACTATAACGAAATATCAGCGTAAAGGGGCCCGTGTCTAACACGGGTTCTTTCTTTTAGATTACCTTGACAAATATGAGTTATCGAAAAACAATAACAACTATGAAAAACGATAAAGGAAAGAAGGAACGATATGAGCGGTTTTGCTATCAAGCAGAACGGGAGGCCGATGAACGCATCAGCGATAAAGTTATCAAAGGTGTCAAAGCGCTACGGGAAACGGCGCGTTTTGCATGACGTTTCCTTCGAGGTGCATCAGTCTGAGCTCTGTGCCCTTGTCGGTGCAAACGGTGCGGGCAAAAGCACGCTTATTAAAATCGTCTTGGGCCTCTGCGAGCCATCGTCGGGGAGCGTGGAGCTCTTTGGAGGCAAATCAAAAAGAGAGCTTGGCTTGATGCGGACGCGTGTCGGCTATGTGCCAGATTCCAGCGGAGCATACCAATCCCTCAGTGCGGTTGAGAATCTCCAAATCCGATGTTTGGAATGGGGGCTTGATGCGAATCGTGAGATTCCTCGCGTTTTGAGCCTAGTCGGGCTGGACATCGAAGAGAAAAAGAGCGTGAGCAGTTTTTCTCTGGGAATGAAACGGCGGCTGGATATAGCTACGGCTTTGTTGGGTGACACTGATCTGCTTATTTTTGATGAGCCAGCAAACGGGTTGGACCCGCTGGGCATCGAGAGTATATGGGCCCTTATCGGTCGATTGAATCGAGAACAGGGTAAGACCATGCTCATCTCTAGCCATGATTTGGATGAGTTGGCATCGGTTGCAACAAGCTGCCTGTTTCTTCATGACGGCGAACTGCTGAAAAAGGAATCGATGGACGTCATAAGGGATGAGGCGTCGTCCCTAAAAGAGTATTACAGGCGCTTGATGAAGGCGGTCTCGCTATGAAGCGGGCGATCCATCCCGTAAAGGCAGATATGATGCGTTTGCACAGGATGTTTCCGGCGAAGTTTGGTCTTGCGCTTATGCTGGCGTTCGGCCTTCTCTTCGGCATCTTTCTAAAAAACGGAACAACGTTGCTCGCCTTTGGCAATAGCGTTTTTGGGGAGGATATTGGCTTCTGCTGGAATGTAATTGATCCTTCTGCACCCGATGAGTCCCTTGTGCGCAGTGCTTTTGCCGGCACCTCTCTGTTCGTTCCGCTCATCGTTTGCCTGGCGATTTTACAGGAGCGCGGCTATGAAGAGGGATACCGAATTTCTTCAGCAAGAGGTCTTACCCGCTTTAATGGGGTCCTAGCACATGTGTTTTCGTCTGCTTTAATAATTGGCGCAGCATATAGTGCGCTTTGCCTTCTTCTTTTTGCAATAGCCATAATACGTGGTGGGCAAAGCTGTGCGCACGACATGCTGGCTGCATTTTTGCCTGCGATGATAATCAACGCCGTATTGGTGATATCGGTTGCGTTGGAGACGGTGACCATCTATCGGATTACAAGCAGCGCCGTATTTAGCGGGGCTGTGGCAATAATCGGATTTGTCACGAGCTTGACGCTCTACGGAACTTACCTTCAGACGCCCATACCATCCTTGCGATGGATCTTCCTCCTTCCAGGGCCGTACCTTGGAGTCGGATGTGCCCTTGGGTATAGCGATATGGGTCAGCTGATACTTCTGGAATATGGCGTGGCAGCCAGCTGTCTATCGGTATTGATTTACGCTCTCGTGAGCTTTCGCGCTGGGGGTGTGCTCAATGGCTCGTCAGATTAAAAGACTTCTCCAGTCAGAATTGAAGCATGTGAGCAAATGGGTGTACGCCTTAATCTTGGTAATTTATGCGTGCATGGTGGCATTGCAGCTTAATTCTTTCCCGATGTGGTTCTGTAGCCTCCGTGAGAACAGTTTCTTGGGCTTTTTCCCAGACCCGACGCTTCGGCTATCGGCAGAGGATGTCCTTCTATTTGGTAATGCAGAGGTCTTTCGCGGTCTGCTGTTCAACGTAGCCCCGTTGGCTCATGCATTGTTCTTTCCGTTCATCGCGGCTTGCATTGTGCCGCGCTTTGTCAGTTCGGGCTTAATTGAGGAACCGTGGGGGTTGTCGGCGGCTCGGGGAGGGAAGCGGGTGTGCGCTACTGTTGCGCGGGCGATACTGTCATCCCTCGCCCTTTTGGTCGCGTTTATCCTGTCGAGTGTCGTTTTGTACTGTCTTAACTGCGCAATCGTTCTGGATGCTCAGCAGTATTTCAACCTGCATGTATTTTGCTATCGACTTGTTCTTGCTGCCGCTGCCTGCCTTGCATACGTGGTCTCTTGCGTGATCGCTGTTTCCTATTTTGGGTCCGGCTTCGGTCCGATTGGCATGCTGTTGCTTGTCAACGTTGTAGCGATCTACATACAGATCGGGGCCAATTCCATGCTTCCGCTTCCAGCCTCGATGCTCATGTGGATTTGTGGCGTGACCCCGTTGGGGAATAGTCAATGCATTTCGATTCTAATTGACTGCCTAATAAACGTAGCAAGCGTTTTTGCCATTTGCTTTACCGTCGACCGATTGCGGTCGAGATTTCTTTGATTGCTTGTGAGGGATAAACATACCGAGCATACCAAATACGGGGGGCGGGCACCGTGGCTGGTGTCCGCCCCCCTGGCATGGAAGGTTTAAGCCTGTGTGGTTCGCGAACTAACGGGCCTGCTTTACCTTGGCCGCTGCCTCGACAAAAGACTTCCACAGGTTAAAGTCGGTCTCGAGCGTCTGCCAGGTGTACTCGGGGTGCCATTGCACGCCCAGGCAGAAGGGTTGACCCTCGACCTCGATGCACTCGGGCACGCCGTCGGTTGCTTGGGCGACCAGGCGCGTATGCTTGCCCAGACGATCGACACAGCAATGGTGCGCCGAGTTGGTCTGGATGAGCCTGTGCCCGCCGAGTGCGCGCTCCAGCAGCGAGCCCGGTACGACCTCGACGGGGTGCACGGGATCGTTGAGTACGTGGGTATGACGCCACTGCGTGCGGCCCTCGCGCGCGCCCAGGCTCGGCACGTCCATGCACAGGGTGCCGCCGGTGGCGACGTTGAGCAGCTGCGTGCCGCGGCAGGTGGTAAAGAGCGGCTTTTTGGCGCGGAGCACCTCGCCGACCAGCTTAAACTCAAAGCTATCGCGGATCTCGCAGCAGAGGGTGGGGTCGTAGGGTCGCTCGTCGCCCCAGCGCTTGGGGTTGACATCCGGGCCGCCGGGGATGGCGATGCCGTCGGCGATATCGACGTAATGACGGATGACCTCAATGTCCTCGGTGATGGACATCTGCAGCGGCAGGCCGCCAGCGGCAAGGATGGCATCGACAAAGACACTTGCGATTTCCTCGTTGGGGGAGAGCATCTCGGTTAAAAACGGCTCCGCCTCTTCCCAGCGCGGTGCGACGAGGATGAGTGGGCGGTCGGCGGGGGCAACGTCGACGTGCGGGGTGTAGGACGATGAGGTGCGGGTTCCGATCATGGTTGCGGCTTTCGAATCCGGGTGGACATGGCACAGGGGTGGCGCGGGGCAAACGTTACTGATGAATTTGCCCGAGTGGCAATTGGGTTAGTGGCCCTTGATGGAGTTGAGGAAGTCCTGGGCGCGCTTGGTCTGGGGATGGTCGAAGAACTCGTCGGGTGTGCCGGTTTCCACGATCTGGCCGTCGGCCATAAATACGACGCGGTCTGCTACGCGGCGGGCAAAGTTCATCTCGTGCGTAATGACGATCATCGTCATGCCCTGCTGGGCCAGACGGACCATGACCTCGAGTACCTCGTTGATCATCTCGGGATCGAGGGCACTCGTGGGCTCGTCAAAGAGCATGGCCTTGGGTTGCATGGCAAGCGAGCGGGCGATGGCTACGCGCTGTTGCTGGCCGCCCGAGAGCTGTGCGGGCACCTTATCGGCCTGCTCGGCCACGCCCACGCGGCCCAGCAGGTCCATGGCGCGCTCACGGGCTTCGTCCTTGGAGACGCCCAGCACATCAACCGGTCCCAGCATGACGTTCTGCAGTACGGTCATATGTGCGAACAGGTTGAACTGCTGAAACACCATGCCCAGCTCGGCACGCATGCGGGCAAGATCCTTGCCTTCTTGCGGCAGGGGCTCGCCCTCGATGAGGATCTCGCCCGAGTCGATGGTTTCCAGGCGGTTGATGGTTCGGCACATGGTCGACTTGCCCGAGCCCGAGGGGCCAATCACCACGACGACCTCGCCGCGGTCGACCGAGAGATTGATGTCGTTGAGGACGTGCAGATCGCCATAGTGCTTATCGACGTGTCTGAGCTCGATCAGCGGCTGATTGCCGGTGGAAGAGGTGCTCTGTGCCATGTGCTCGGCTCCTTATGACTCGAAATGGTAAAGCGTTAGCGGATGATGGTCGCGCCGGTCTTGTGCGAAACGTAGACAGCAGCCTTGTTAATCGCGACGTTGATGAGGATATAGATGACCGCGATAACCAGGTAGACCGACACGAGGGCGTCGTAGTTGGTAATGAGCACGCGGGCGTTTTGCATGAGGTCGGGGTAGCTCACCACATAGGCGACGGTGGTGTCTTTGACTACGACCACAAGCTGCGAAATCAACGACGGAATGATAAACCGAATGGCCTGCGGCAACACGATTTTAAAGGTGATTTTAGCTTTGGAGAGACCGAGTGCCTGGGCGGCTTCGACTTGGCCACGCGGTACGGCGTTGACACCGGCACGGAAGATCTCGGCGAGTACGCCGGCGGCAGCGAGCGCGACGGGAAGCGTGAGCATCCAAAACGACGGCAGCGCGATCTTGTACTGGGGCAGCACCAAAAAGAAGAAGTAGATGAACAGCAGGCTCGGCACGCCGCGGAAGAAATCCGTGAGCACGCGGCAGACCAGCTGCAGCGGCTTAATGTCGCTGGTACGGCCGAGCATAAGGGCTAAGCCCAGCACCAGCGCGATGGCGCCGGCGGTGAGTGCGACTTTAACGGTGCCCTCAAAGCCGGCAAGCAGGAACTTCCAGGTGGTGAGGTGCGTAAAGAAATACCAATAGTGGACCGAAAGCTGGCCGGTCACATAAAAGCGCTGCAGTACCAGGACGGCGAGCGCGGCGACGGCGACGAGTGAGATAGCGGTGCCGATGCGAATCTTGGCGCGCATCTTGGGGCCGGGAGCCTCGTAGAGCGCATCGCGCATGGTGAGCGCGGAGGTGGAGTGCTTGCTCATCGGAGGATCCTCACCTTCTTATCGATATAGTTGCCAATGTGGCTCACCACAAAGGCCGTGCCCAGGTAGCCGAGCGCCGAGATAAAGAACGCGGCGACGCCGCCGAGCGAGCGCGTGTTGATGTAGCTCACCACGCCGGTGAGCTCCTGCGGTTTAAGCGGCACCTGACTGCCGAGCGCGGTGGTGAGCATGACGGCGATAAAGAGGTTGGTCATGGGCAGCACGCTCGAGCGCAGCGCCTGCGGAATCACGATCTTGGCGAGGATACGGCTGAAGCTCATGCCCAGCGAGCGGGCGGCTTCCACCTGGCCGACACCGACGGTGTTGATGCCGCTCATAAAGTTCTCAGAGCCAAAGGCAGAACCCAAGAGCACTGTGGCGACGATGACGCAGGTGCGGTAGGGCAGGACGACCTTGAGCGGCGGCAGCGCGTAGACGACGATAATGAGCAGCGCGATGCCGGGGATGTTACGGAAGACCTGGACATACAGGTCGCCAAAGACGCGCAGCGGCTTGAGCGGCGACACGCGCATCACGGTGACGGCGACGGCCAGCACCATGGCGATGGCAAACGACTCAAGCGTCATGCCCCAGGTTGCTAGCAGCGCGTCGATATAGTTCTGGCCATAGAGCGACCAGAGCTCGGAGAGACTCATGCGGACCTCCCGCCGATAAGGAAAGGGGCTCCCGTGTGTACGGAAGCCCCGACAACTCTGTGAGGAAACAGTTTACCGCAATAAAGCGCATCGTGCGTTTCCATATGGTTTCGTTGCGGCCGTTACCAGGCTCGCTGCCTAAGCGCCGATCTCGGGCAGCTCGGGAACATTAGTGTCGCCCGTACGGTCGCCGATGCAGATCTGCCACAGCTCGGTCCAGGTGCCATCGTCCTCGATCTTCTTAAGGAAGTCGTTGACAAAGGCGACACCGTCGGAATCGAGCGGCAGGCCGATGCCATAGGGCTCCTTGCTGCCGAAGGGCTTGCCGGCGATCTTGTACTTACCGGGCTCGCGGACCAGGGCGCTCTGCTGCATGTTGTTATCGATGACGTAGGCGTCAACGCGGCCCTGCTGGAGTGCCTGACGAGCCTCCTCGTCGGTCTTGAACTCCTGCTGGCTGGCCTTGGGAGCGAACTCCTCCAGGATGGCGGGGCCGTTGGAGCCGGACTGGACGGCGACGTTCTTGTCGGCCAGGTCGTCGACGCTCTTGATGTCGTCGTTATCGGCGAGTACCAGGATGGCCTGCTGGGTGTAGTAGTAGGGACCGGCAAAGGAGACGAGCTTCTTGCGCTCATCGGTAATGGTGTAGGTGGCGAAGACGGCGTCGACCTGGCCGTTCTGCAGGACGGACTCACGCGTGTCCGAGGTTACCTGGGTGATCTCGACCTTGTTCTCGCCCAGAATGTAGTTGGACAGGAGCTGTGCGATACCGGCGTCGAAGCCGCGGGTCTGACCGTCTTTCTCGTTGAGGAGGGAGAAGAGCGTGGAGGTCTGAACGCCACCGATCTTAAAGACGCCGGCGTCCTTAACGGCCGTGGCCCAGGTGCTGGCGGCGATGGCGTCGTCATCGGCCTTGGGGCCGTTGTCGACGAGCTTGTCGAATGCCTTAGCGTCGAGCGTGGTGGAAGCCTCGGTATCATTGGAGCTCTTGGAAGAGCCGGCGGCGGAACCCTTGTCGGCCTCGGTGCTGGTGTCGGAGCAGCCGGCAAGACCAAGGCCGGCGACGGTTGCGAAGGTGGCGGCAACGAAGCCGCGGCGGTCGAGAACGACCTGCTGGGAGAGGTTCTTGCTCATGGTAGAACACCTTTCTCAATAAAATCCCTAGCGGTTGAGTAGAGTTATACCCTATCGCGCTCAAATGGGTCAACACGAAATAACTCAGAAACATACTTAACTTATGGGTAATTCTACCTACCAAAAAGGGACAGGCACCTTTGTGGTGGTTCTTGCAGATGTGGTGGCATGTCTCGCTGCTTTGTCTCAATCTGTAACAGGTAGACGAGGAAATGGGTTCTTACTGTTACAGATTGAGACAAAGGTCTGGGACTAAGACATCTTATCTAGATCTGTAACAGTTAGACGGGAATTCGGGCCCTAGATGTTACAGATTGAGATAATTGAGCTGTGAAAACAAAAACCTCCGCAGGGGTGCTTCCCCTGCGGAGGTTTTTTACTCGTTGAGTAGCCTTACGGCTTCGGCGGCCATATTCTCGACCGTCATGCCGTTCTGAGCCAACAGCTCGTTGGGATCGTAGCGGTCGGGGAAGCCCTTGGCGATGCCGAAGGTGCGCGTGCGCACGGGCGTGCAGGCCAGGTAGCACGCCACGCGCTCGCCCCAGCCGCCGTCCAAGATGCCGTCCTCGAGGGTGACGACAACGCGATGCTCGGCGGCAAGACTGTCGAGGAACTCGCGGTCGAGCTCGGTTGCAAAGCGCGGGTTGACGAGCGTGGTCTCGATGCCGTACTCGGCGGCCAGGCGGTTTGCCACGCGCTCGCCCAGCTCAAAGAAATCACCGAGTGCGAGCACTGCTACGTCGCGACCCTGGCGAACCACGTTGTAGTGAACGGCACTGTAGTCGGTGTCTTCGGTGGGCGCAAGGTCGGGACGGCTCACCAGGCCAATGCCGGGCACGCGAATCGCCACAGGATGTTCGCGATGGTCGAGCGACCAGTTCAGCATGGACAGATATTCCTCCATGCAGGCCGGCGCTAGGTAGCGCATGTTGGGAAGAGCGCCCAGCATGGAAATATCGAAGAACGAGAGGTGCGTCTCGGACGTGGTGCCAAAGATCGAGGCGCCAAACACCAAGATGGTTGCGGGGGCATCGTTGAGGCACAGGTCGTGCCACAGCTCGTCGTAGGCGCGCTGCAAAAACGTGCCGTACACACCAAAGACTGGCTTGGCGCCCGAGCGCGCAAGCGCGGTGGCAAAAGTTACGGCGTGCTCCTCGGCAATGCCCACGTCGACAAACTGCTTACCTGCCGCAGCGCGAAGCTCGGGTGTAAAGCCCATGATGTAGGGCGTGGCGGCCGTGATGCCCACGACCTGCGAATCGCGCTCGATGGCGGTGCTGAGCGCCTCGCCCGTAATATCGGCATAGGTGCGCGGTGCGGGCTCGCTCGGATGGCCCGGGCAGAGCTTGCGCCCAGTCGCCATGTCAAACGGACCCACGTGGTGCCAGCGTTCCGGGTCGCTCTGGGCTGGCTCAAAGCCCTTGCCCTTGGCGGTGGAGACGTGCAGCACGATGGGGTGATCGATATTGCGCAGTTCCTGCAACGCGTCGACGAGGGCCAACACATCGTTACCGGCGTCCAGATAGCGGTAGTCGAGCCCCATCGCGCGGAAGACGTTGCGCTCACAGGCACCGTTGCTGGCGCGCAGCTCGGCCAGATTGCGATACAGGCCGCCATGGTTCTCGGCAATGGACTGGTCGTTATCGTTGACGATGATGATCAGGTTGCTATCGAGTTCGGCGGCATTGTTAAAGCCCTCAAACGCCAGGCCGCCCGAAAGCGAGCCGTCGCCAATGATGGTGATGACGTTATACGTGTCGCCCGCCAGGTCACGCGCGTGGGCAAGGCCGCAGCCCAGGCTCACCGACGTGGAGGTATGGCCCATGGCGAACAGGTCGTGCTCGGACTCGTTGGGATTGGCAAAGCCAGAAGCCTCACCATAACGCTCCGGATTGATATAGGTGTACGCGCGCCCGGTCAGCGCCTTGTGGGCGTAGGTCTGGTGCGACACGTCAAAGACAATTTTGTCGGTGGGGGAGTTAAACACGCGATGGAGCGCGACCGTGAGCTCAACGACGCCCAAGTTGGGGGCAACGTGCCCGCCGACGGCGGCGGAGCTTTCGAGGATGGCGTGGCGAATCTCGTCGCAGAGCTGCGGGAGCTCGGCGCGATTAAGAGCCTTGACGTCCTCGGGCGTTGTCGTTTGCGTAAGCAGCATCGTTGTGGGTTACTCCATGCGAATCGAGCGCCGGCGCTCCCTCGGCCGGCACAATTGCACAAAACAGTCTCGCACATTTTGGCGTTTGATATGTGACGGCGGCGCGGTAATTCGCCAACTGGCGGGGCAAAACGTTTTGTCCGATGCCATACTAGTAAATTCGATGATGATTTTATTCAATGCGTGCAGTCCGTGGTTTGCCGCCGTGAGCCGCTGGAAGGAGGCAGCATGTCCAGTGCCGTTCGTGCCGAGAAAATCGCGCGCGAGGTCGACGATGCCGCCCGCCAGCTGGCCCAGGCAGGCCGCTTGGACCTGACGCACGAGTTTATCCAGCATGGTGACGTGACGGTCTATGCACATGTGACTTCGGTAGCGCGGGCGAGCCTGTCCTTTGCCGAGCGCTTGGGCCGTGCTGGCATTTCGGTCGACCGTGCCTCGCTGCTGCGCGGAGCCCTGTTACACGATTACTTTCTCTACGATTGGCACGACCCCGACCCGAGCCATCGACTGCACGGATTTCGGCATCCGTTTTTTGCCCTGGCACGTGCGGAGGAAGATTTTGAGCTGACGTCGCGCGAGCGGAATATTATCGTGCGGCATATGTTTCCGCTGGTGCCGGTGCCGCCGACGTGTCGTGAGGCTTGGATTGTATGCCTGGCAGATAAATGGTGCGCGCTGCGCGAGACGGTCGCCGGCCGTCTGCCGCGCAAAGACGACGCGAACGATTTGAGCGAGGGCTCGAGCGACGGCTCGAGCAAAGATTCGAGTGAAAAGAGGAGAGGGTAGACGGTGGGGACCGCGATCGACATGGCATTTGACGGCGCGACGCTTGCCGCCTGTCCGCTTTCGGCACTGGTGCTCTCGTTCGCCTTCTACGGGTTTTGCGGCTGGGCATGGGAATCGACGGTCTGCGCCATGCTCAACCACGGACGCTTTGCCAACAGCGGCTTTTTGCTGGGACCGTGTTGCCCCATCTATGGCGCGGGCGGCATTGCCTGCTGGCTGCTGTTGCGCGGAATTCCTGACGCGTCGAGCCAGTTTGTCGCTGCAGCGCTCGTATGCAGCGTGATTGAGTACAGCGTGGGCGTGCTGCTGGAAAAAACAACAGGCGCTCGCTTTTGGGACTATTCGCACCTGCCGTTTAACCTGCACGGACGCATCTGTCTGTACTGGGCATGCGCGTTTGGCCTGGGTGCGTTGTGCATTTGTCGCGTGGTGGAGCCGGCGGTGTTGGGCCTGCTTGCCCATCTGCCGGTGCTGATTGTGCGGCTGTCCGCCTTTATCGTCGCGGTCGCGATGATGGTCGACGCGGTGTGCTCGTTGGCGAGCTGGCGGCGTCTGTCCGATCAGTTGGAGCGCGTCCGGGCCGACCTTGCCGACCGCATCAATGAGTCGCTTGCCGATGCGTCAGACTCCATGCTCGAACGTATTCCCGATTCGGCGATCGACTCGGTGGCACAGACGCACATCCGCAGCCGTGCCGTTAACGCGTGGCTGGCGGAGCTGGGCGACGCGACGCTCGATGCCCTGCGCGAGAAGGCTTCGATGCCGACGTTTATCTCGGATGGTGCTCGCGGCCTGGCGCTCGCTGCCCGCCGCGTGGCCGATGCCGCGCCGAGCATGCCGCGTCCGTCGCTCAGCCGTCGCCTTGCCGGTAAGCGCATGAGCCGTCCGGTACCGAGCGTGTCACTCAGTCGTCGTGACCTGCGCTTTTTCAATGCCTTCCCGCGTCTGCGCATCAATCGCTACGAAGGTGTCATTCGAGCAACTAATCTCCGCGACCGCGCCCACGAGCTGTTTCGGCGCTAGCCGGGATGGGCGCGCTCACGGCTCCCTTGCTCGCGTATTTCCCGTTCGTTTCGCGTCCGTTGCCGCGCCGTTTCCAAGATTGCGGCGCCGTTGGAGACGGCAAGATCTGGGTCGAGCCGGTCGAGGAAGTTATCCGCATCCGTACCGGCGAACACGGCCCTTCTGCGGTGTAGGGCAATCTTTCGCCTGACGGGCGCGCCTCTCTCGGGGCGCGCCCGTTCTCGTCTACAATATCGTGCAGACGAAGGAGAGGCATGCCCATGATCAAGATGTTTGCGAGTGACTTAGACGGAACGCTGTTGAATGCCCTGCACGAGGCAGACGGGACCATTCGCCGTGCCATTCGCGAGCTGACCGAGGCCGGCCTGCATGTGGTTCCCGCGACCGGACGCTCGACGCTGCCGATCGGCGAGCATGGCTTCACAGGTCTGGCACTCGACGCCTGCTGCTCCAACGGATCCATCGTGCGTGACAGCCATGGTGAGGTGCTCAAGACCTGGACCATCGACCCGCAGGTTACCGAGGAGCTGCTCAAGGCGTTCCCGGACATTTGCTTCGACTGCTCCACGCCCGACGGCATGTTCTCGAGCGGCTCGTTCGAGATGCACCAGGCGGGTTTTAAGAAGGACAGCCCCATCAAGCGCATCGTGATGCGTGGCATGCGTGCACGTGGCGGGTATCACGAGGAGCAGTATTTCGACCAGTCGATCGGTGACATCCTGCGCCACGATGTGTGCAAGATCAACTGCCGCGTGACCTCGCCCGAGCTGGAGCGCGACCTTAAGGCATATTTGGCCGAGCGATCGGACCGCGTGGTCAACGCGCCGTTCGATCCGGTGATGTTCGAGATCACGGACGTGGCGTGCAACAAGGGCGAGAGCGTGGCCTGGCTGGCGGGCTACTACGGTATTGCCGAGGATGAGGTCGCGGTCTACGGCGACGGCGGCAACGACATCGCCATGCTCAAGCGTTTCCGCCACAGCTACGCGACCAAAAACGCAAGCGATGCAGCCAAGGCCGCCGCGAGCGCGACCATCGGCAGCTGCATGGTCCACGCCGTCCCCAAACACATGCTCGCCACCATGCGCAAGCAAAACTCTCGCACCGTCATCGAATGATGTGACAAAAGGACTGTCTCTTCGTCACATCCAAAATATTGCCTTTACGTGTTGATGCACACGGTGTGCAATAATACTCGCACTGTGCAATAGCGCACAGGCTGAGTAACAAGGAGGACGCTTGTCCCAGCTCGAGAAATGCGATCGCCGGTCCCTTCGCTCGCAGCGTGCCCTTCGCCAGGCACTTGCCAGCGAGCTTGCCGAAAGCGGCGACCTTTCGCGCATTAATGTCGCGTCGCTCACCGAGCGCGCTGGCCTTACGCGCCGCACGTTCTATTCGCACTACCGCGATATCCCCGACTTTATCAATCAAATCGAGGACGGCTTGCTGGCCGAGATCCGTGAGCGTATTGAGCTCATCACCGCAGCTCAGCTGCCCGATCTCTATCACAACATCGATGAGCTCGAGCCGGCGCCCGGTTCGGTTGAGCTGCTGCGTTATCTTGCGGCCAACCGCGACTTAATCGGTGCGCTGCTGGGTCCGGGCGGCGACCAGGCCTTCATTAAAAGGATCATCGACACCGCTCGTGAGGCTGTGGTGCCGCGTGCGCAGACGGGCATTTTGGGCCTGGCGCTGGGCACGTTCTTTGACTACTACGTCACCTACGTCGTGAGTGCCGAGGTCGGCATGATTCAGCGCTGGTTTGAGCGTGGGCTCACCGAATCGCCCGAGGCCATGGCGCGCATTATGACGGTGCTCGCTTTTGTGCGCCCTGGTGACCTGTATGGCCAACCCATCGATATCAACGTGCCGGAATACGGCATGAAGCTATTGAACCTGCAGCTCGAGGACGCGGCCGACACCACCGCAGCCGTCGAGTCCAACAACTAAGAGGAGAGACAATGAGCAAACTCGTCGAGGGCATTAAAGACCGTATGGTCGCTGCCGCGCGTGAGGCTGCGCCCGCCGTGGTGGATGCCGCGCAGAAGGCCGCGACCGCAGCTGCCGAGAAAGTTGCCGAGGCAGTTGCCGATGCCAAGAACGCGGCAGGGGAGACGTCCGTCGCTAGCGAGCCCGCCATCGCCGCTGAACCCGTAGCCGCCACCGCCGCCCACGCCCCCGAAGGCGCGATCTTCAACCCCGAGAACGCTCGTGGCAACCTGCACCTGGGCATCGACGTGGGCTCCACCACCGTCAAGCTCGCCGTGCTCAACGACGACAACCAGATCGTTTACGCCAAGTACCAGCGCCACCACACCGACGTCCGTGCCTGCGCCCGTGACCTGTTCGAGGGCGCTGCGACCGTGCTGCCGACGGCCCAGATGACTTGCGCCATTACCGGCTCGGGCGGCCTGCTGCTGTCCCAGTGGCTCGACCTGGAGTTTGTCCAGGAGGTCATCGCCAGCAAGCGTGCCGTCGAGACCCTCATCCCGGCCACCGATGTCGCCATCGAGCTGGGCGGCGAGGACGCCAAGATCATCTACTTCGACAACGGCATCGAGCAGCGCATGAACGGCACCTGCGCCGGCGGCACGGGCGCGTTCATCGACCAGATGGCAACCCTGCTGCACACCGATGCCAGTGGCCTCAACAAGCTCGCGGCCAACGCCACCACCATCTATCCCATTGCCAGCCGCTGCGGCGTTTTTGCCAAGACCGACGTCCAGCCGCTGCTCAACGAGGGCGCCCGCCCCGAGGACGTGGCCGCCTCCATTTTCCAGGCTGTCGTGACCCAGACCATTTCGGGCCTGGCGTGTGGCCGTCCCATCCGCGGCAACGTTGCCTTCCTGGGCGGCCCGCTGCAGTACCTCTCCGAGCTGCGCCACCGCTTCTACCTCACGCTCAACCTGGACGAGGAGCACCGCATTGTGCCCCAAAACGCCCACCTGTTTGTGGCGAGCGGCGCCGCCATGGCGCACGAGTCCAACAAGCTCAGCACGTTCCCGCAGCTCATCGAGGCCATCGATGCCCTGGGCGACACGCAGGGTGCCGAGGTCGAGCGTCTGGATCCGCTCTTTGCCACTGACGAGGACTTTGCCGAGTTCAAGGGTCGCCACGACCAGGAAGTCGTCCCCAAGGGCAAGCTCGACGGCTACACCGGCCGCGTGTTCATCGGCATCGACGCCGGCTCCACCACCATGAAGGCCGCACTCGTGGGCGAGGACGGCCAGCTGCTGCACACCTGGTACGGCAACAACAACGGCGACATCCTAGGCACGGCCAAGGTCATCATGGCCGATTTCTACAACCATATCCCTGCCGGCTGCACCATCGGCCACGTGACCACTACCGGCTATGGCGAGGCACTGCTCATCGAAGCCCTCAAGGCCGACTCCGGCGAGATCGAGACCGTTGCGCACCTGCGCGGCGCCAAGGCGTTCCTGCCCGGCGTCGAGTTTATTCTGGACATTGGCGGCCAGGACATGAAGTGCCTGCGCGTCAAGGACGGTGTAATCGAGCACATCATGCTCAACGAGGCCTGCTCGTCGGGTTGCGGTAGCTTTATCGAGAGCTTCGCCGTCTCTATGAACATGGACGTGCGCGCGTTCGCCGACGCTGCCATCCATGCCAAGGCCCCGGTCGACCTGGGCAGTCGCTGCACGGTCTTTATGAACTCGCGCGTCAAGCAGGCGCAAAAGGAAGGCGCCACGGTGGGCGACATTGCGGCCGGCCTGTCCTATTCCGTCATCAAGAACGCCTTGTTCAAGGTCATTAAGCTGCGCGACCCCAAGGAGATTGGCAGCCAAGTGATCGTCCAGGGCGGTACCTTTATGTCCGACGCTACGCTGCGTGCGTTTGAGCAGCTCACTGGCGTTCACGCCGTGCGTCCCGACATCGCCGGCTGCATGGGCGCCTATGGTGCGGCCTTGCTCGCCCGCGATCGCGCCGGCGCCGACGGCACCTCGACCATCCTTTCAGCCGAGGACATCGCGCGCCTCACCGTGACGCAAAAGCATGTCCGCTGCGGTCGCTGCTCCAACAACTGCCAGCTTACCGTCAACGACTTTGGCGGCGGTAGGCGCTTCATTACCGGCAACCGCTGCGAGAAGGGCGCCGGCCACAAAAAGCAGAAGACTGAGGCCCCCAACCTTTTCAAAAAGAAAAACGAGCTGCTCTTTAACCGCGAGATCCTGAGTCCCGACGAGGCCCCGCGCGGCACCGTGGGTATCCCGCGCGCACTCAACATGTACGAGAACTACCCCTTCTGGCACGCGTTCTTTACGCGCCTGGGCTTTAGCGTGCAGCTGTCCGACCAGTCGAGCAAAAAGACCTACCAGGCGGGCATCGAGTCCATGCCGTCCGAGAGCGTGTGCTACCCGGCAAAGATGAGCCACGGCCATGTGATGAACCTCATCGACCGCGATGTCGACTTCATCTGGATGCCGTGCGTGCGCTGGGAGCGCAAGGAGGATCCGACGGCTGGCAACTGTTACAACTGCCCCATCGTCATGAGCTACCCCACAGCGCTGGCGCTCAACATCGACGAGATTCGCGAACAGAACATCGAGTTCCTGTATCCGTTTGTGCCGTATCACGATAAGACCGAGCTTAAGCGCCGTCTGTACCAGGTGCTCGCCGTCGACCGTGTGGCCGATGCGCAAGCCGGTCGCGGTCGCGTGCGCGGTCCCAAGATCACGCGCTCCGAGGTCGATGCCGCCGTCAACGCTGCTTTTGAGGCCGATGCGCGTTTCCACGAGGATATCCAGACCATGGGCGAGGAGGCTCTTAAGTGGGTCGAGGACCATGGCGGTCACGGCATCGTGCTCGCCGGTCGTCCCTACCATAACGACCCCGAGATCAACCACGCCCTGCCCGAACTTATCTCGAGCTTTGGCTTTGCGGTCTTTACCGAGGATTCGCTTGCGCATCTGGTAAAGCCCGAGCGTCCGATTCGCGTCGTCGACCAGTGGATGTACCACAGCCGCCTGTACGCCGTCGCCCGTTTTGTGACGATGCGCAACGACCTGGACCTGATCCAGCTCAATTCCTTCGGCTGCGGCCTGGACGCTCTGACCACCGATCAGGTGCAGGAGATTCTGGAAGCCAGCGGCAAGATCTACACCGTGCTCAAGATCGACGAGGTGTCTAACCTGGGTGCCGCGCGCATCCGCATCCGCTCGCTCATGGCAGCGCTCAAGGACCAGGAGGCCGAGCGCCTGGCCGATGCCACGGCCGCGGGCGAGGCCTACGAGCAAGGCGATGCCGCGCCGGTGGCGCCCTCCACGGATGCCCCCGCGTTCGCGAGCCGCAAGTACACGTTTGAGGCGCAGCGTGAGAGTGCTTCGACCGCGTGGCCCAAGGTGCCCTTTACCGAGCAGATGCGCGAGGAGGGCTACACCATCCTGTGCCCGCAGATGGCGCCGATTCACTTTGACCTGGTCAAAGAGGTGTTCCGCGGTGCCGGCTACAACTTGGAGCTGCTGCCCTCAACCGATCACGACGCCGTCGAGGCTGGCCTGCGCTATGTGAACAATGACATTTGCTATCCGTCGATCCTGGTAACGGGTCAGATTATGGAGGCCATCGAGAGCGGTCGGTACGATCTGTCCAAGACGGCCGTGGTTATCAGCCAAACCGGCGGCGGCTGCCGTGCCACCAACTACATCGCGCTCATCCGCAAGGCTCTGCGCGAGAGCGGCCACCCCGAGATCCCGGTGATCTCGCTTTCGGCCGTGGCGCTGGGCGAGGACAACCCCGGCTTTAAGATTACGCCGGCGTTGCTTAAGCAGGCAGTCTACGCGGTGCTCTTTGGCGACGTGATGATGCAGATGCTCTATCGCTGCCGTCCGTACGAGGCCACGCCCGGTGCTGCCAACGCACTCTACGAGGAGTACATGGCGCGCGCCCGCAAGCTGGCGCCTAAGTTCAACCGTCACAACTACACCAAGCTGTGCCGCGAGGCCATCCACGCGTTCGACACCATGCCGCTTGTGGGCGAGGGCACCAAGCCGCGCGTGGGCGTGGTCGGCGAGATCTTGGTCAAGTTCCACCCCACGGCTAACAACCATGTGGTCGATGTGATCGAGCGCGAGGGCTGCGAGGCCGTGGTGCCGGGCCTGCTCGACTTCTTCCTGTACTCCATGAGCAATGCCGAGCTGCAGAAGGACGAGCTGGGAAGCTCTGCCACTACGCGCGCGGGCATGCAAGCGCTTATTAAGCTCGTGGACTGGATGCGTACGCCGGTGGAGGAGATGCTCGAAAAGTCCCGCCGCTTTGAGGCGCCCGAGCGCATCGGCACCATGGCGGACAAGGCCCGCACGGTGCTTTCGGTGTGCAACAACATGGGCGAGGGTTGGTTGCTCACGGCCGAGATGCTCGACCTGATCGATCACGGTGCGCCCAACATCATCTGCACGCAGCCCTTTGCGTGCCTGCCTAACCACGTGGTGGGCAAGGCCGTGATCAAGGAGCTGCGCCGTCAGCACCCCGAGAGCAATATCGTCGCGGTGGACTACGACCCCGGCGCGTCCGAGGTCAACCAGCTCAACCGCATTAAGCTCATGATCAGCGTGGCGAAGGAGAACATGCGCGCCGGTAAGGGCTTTAAGCTCGAGAAGGTGGCGCCGCTCGCGATGGACGAGGTCACCGGCCAGATGCGCGCCCATGACGGCTGCGTGAGCTGCGGACCTGCCAGCGAGGAGGCCGTGGCATCGGTCGCCAAGCGTCTGGGGCGCGGCATTAAGAAGTAACTGGCCTGCTATGGGCTAGATGTGAGACAAACGGGTGGTAGCCGTGCCGGCTACCACCCGTTTTTGCTGGACATATGTTGCGCAAACGCCCCAGCTATCACCCCTTGCGAACTTAGATTTCGGAAGTATGCGGCAAAATCTGAATAGGCCGAGCACGCTTGGTATGCCCAAGCTCTGTACCTGCGATTTTATTGGCGAAAAACCGGGGTGTGCTCGAGAGTTCCGGAATTTGCCGCATACTTCCGAAAACGACGTCTCGGTGGCACAAAAAATCGCCCTCGGCGCCCTGAGATAATGAACAGATGTAGCCGTTCGCCGTTAATTACCGTCCGTTTATAGAACCCATTCCCAGCGCTCGGCCTCCTTGATCAAAAGGGGATGGAGGAAAACAGATCATCGCATTCCTGCGTCCCTTGTGCGTCTTGCGGCTAACAGCTCCGGCTGCCGCGAGCCTAAGCTGGCCTTAAGGGGCGTTTGTTAAGCTTCGAGTCAAAATTGGACAGGGCTTGGCAAGTGCCCTGAAATATGAAGGAAACGGCAGCGATGAAATTCTTCGATGGTGACGACGCGGGATCGAGTAACGAAGGCGGCTGGCCGCTCACGCGCCGTGTTGCCCTTGCGGGCACGGCGGCGGGCGCGTTTGCCCTTGCAGGCGCCGGCCTTATGGGTTGCTCCGCTACGGGGGCTGGCGCGAGTGATGCCTCATCTTCAGACGACGAACTCACCGACGAACAGAAGAAGCTCCATAAGCAGGTCGTTGCGACCTACGACGTCGAGAAGCAAGCAGCCATCAAAGACCAGCTCGATGCTGATTACGCCGCAGACAGCTTCGACAAAACTGCCCCGTTTGTCAAAGCCGATCCCTTTGGTGCCGACCCCCTGAGTTGCTACGTGCGTTTTGCAACATCCCGCGCCGGCATCACTTCACGTCAAATTCCACGCGATCGAGTTCAGGCACGTTGAGGTCGATGAGCTTGCGGGCAACGCGGCGGTCGTGCGCCCCGAGCGCCTCGCTTGTCGTCACATGGGCGACAATCTCGCGCTCGACGATGCCCTCTTCCTCGCCTTCGGTAGACGAGGTCTCGACGGCGACGGTGTAGTCCTTAAAGCCCGGTAGCACCGCCGCAAGCTCGCGCGTGGTTTCGGTGACGCCGTAGCCGTCCTGCACGCCGGCCTGCGCCGAGCCAATGGACCCCGCGGTCATAACGATGCAGGGGATGGCAAAGATCACCGTGCCCACGATGATGTGGCGGCGCACCTTGCGCGATAGCTCGTTGACCTCGGCGTTTTCTTCAGCAGTCACAATACCGTCGCCGTTCAGGTCGCGCTTGAGCGGCACGCGCAAAAGAAGCAGCACGGCTTCGGCAGCCAGTGCGATAAAGACCACGTTGATGCCAAACTCATAAAGCGCCGAGAGAAACAGTGACCCGCTTGCGATGGCGATGCCATAGCCCGCCGCGCACAGGGGCGGCATGAGCGCGGTCGCCACGGCCACGCCGGCGATGAGCGTGGCGGGTTCCTGGTCGCGCGAGTTGCCCAGGCCACCCGCAAAGCCGCCCGCGAGCGCGACGGCAAGGTCCCACACAGTCGGTGTCGAATTGTCGATGATGGCGGCCGTGGTGGTGCCAAGGGGCGAGAGCTTAAAGTACAACGTGGACGTGACCAGGCAAAAGACCATCTGCAGCGCGAGGCCGGCGACGGCCTCAAGGGTGATCTCGCGGTCGAGCGTGGCGATGCCGTATGCCATGGCAAGGACCGAGCCCATGAGCGGGCAGATGAGCATGGCGCCTACAATGGCGATATCCGAGTCGATATCGAGGCCGATGCTCGCGATCAACATGGCAATGATCAAGATGCATAAGTGTGAGCCAGTCAGGCGCGCCCCGTTTACAAAGCGCTTGCGAATCACGTGATAGGGCGCGCGTCCCTCGCGAATGTTGAATGCCCGCTTTAGAAAGCGGCTTGCGTTCTCCATGGCCTCGCTGTGGGCGGGGCGGATGCCATGGCGCCGATGATGGCGCTCGCGCAGTCGCTTGAGCTGTTGTTTATCGAGTTCCATGTCCACCTCGTATTGCCGTAGGAACGCGGGTGCGTTCGCAGCATGTACTCTACACCGTGACGGGCGGGGCGGTCATCTTGACATGGAACTTAGGCGAGCAGGCAAAGGAAGACACGCCACATACAAGTACTGCCGAGGGTTTCGGCAGATACAAAAAGCGCGGGGCCGGATGGTCTCCGACCCCGCGCTCTGCACGGGTGCGTTGTTGTTTGGTTTAGCCCAGCAGGCTCAGGCCAACAGAGACAAACGCCAGGATAACGCCGACGATGGACTCGCCACCGAGCAGGCCGCTGGCGACAACCAGGCCCTGCTCCTGGAAGGCGGCATCCTTGGCGGTCTTCTCCTCGTCCGAAAGACCGGCGTTGGCATCGCGGTGGGCTGCCCACTTGTCGTAGGCGAGCTTGACGCAGGAGCCCAGGAAGGCCGTGAGCGACATGTAGAACGGCAGGTACACGCCCAGGCCGATCATCATGGCCGGAATGCCGAGCCAGTACATGACGATGCCGGCGATAAAGCCGCCCGCAAACCACGGCACGCTCGGGATGCCCGAGACCATGGTGGCGACCACGCTTGCCTGTGCGGCCACAAAACTCTTGTCGGGGCCAAAGGCGTCCGGACCATAGGCGGTGACGAGCGCGACCATGACGGCGGCGGCGACCAGGGCGCCCACGATGCCGCCAATGGCCTGGCCGACCCACTGCGCGCGCGGGTTGGTGCCCAGCACGGCGCCGGCCTTAAAGTCGTTCATGACGTCGCCCGCAAGGCCGCACGCCACGGCCACGATGCCGGCGATAAAGAACAGCTTGACCTGAGCGAGCTGCGCGAAGGCGGCAACGATGAGCATGACGATGAGGCCGAAGATCTCCATGGGGTCGATGCCCGTCTGGCCGCAGCTCTGCGCGCTCATGATGGTGGTGACAAAGGTGAACAGCGTGACGATGACGGCCGGAACGGGGCCAAGGTCGAGCACGATGGCGATGATCACGGCGATGGCGGCAGCGCCCAGGCCGATGATACCGGCGTCGAGTTTAAGGGAGCCCGAGATGAGCGACTGCTCGTCGGTGTCGGTGGAGCTGTCGGCGGCGAGGCCGCGGACGATACCGGCGACCTGCGGAAGGATGTCCTTGAGGACGACGGCGACGCCAAAGCCCATCATGAGGCCCATACCCAGGGACTTGACGATGCCCTGTGCGGTCATAACGTCAAACAGACCGGCAGCGGTGCCGCCGACGATGATGCCAAAATTGCCCAGCAGCGCGCCGGCAAACCAGAACGCGACGGGGGCGAAGCCCACCAAAAAGCCGATGGACAGCAACATGGGCGAGTTGTAGATGGCAAAGGTCACGCCGGGGATATTGAGCGTGCACAGCATGCTGGGCACAATGCCCAGAGCGTCGCGCAGCACGCTGTAGATGCCGGCGATGGCCATGGAGCCAAAGAGCTGCTTGCCGGTCTTGCCGCCGGCCTCGGTCGCGCGCAGGGTCTGAGCTGCGGCGTTGCCGGTGGGGAACTCAAGCGCGGCGTCCACGATAAAGTGACGGTGGATGAGTGCCGTGGCCAGCAGGCCTAGGATAGTGCCGGCGAGTGCCACGATAAACATGTCGAGCCAACTGATCTGGTCGGCATAGCCCAGCATCCAGGCGCCCGGGATGGTAAACGCCAGACCGCCAGCGACCATGGCGCCTGCGGACATGATGGTGTGGGTGACGTTGGCCTCGTTGAGGCTGGCGTTGCCCATGAGCTTCAGGAAGAACAGCGAAATGACGGCAGCGAAAATGATCGGCCAGGGGAGGGCGCCCATCTTGAGGGCGGTGTAGGCCGAGCTTGCCGTGATGATCACGCAGCCAAGGACGCCGATGACGACGCCGCGCAGCGTGAGTTGCCCGCGCATCGAAGCGCGGTTCGAGGGATTGCTCATATAAAACTCCTTTGCGTATATCCGCTTCCCCCGGGAGCGCCGTTACGGATACGGCGCGGGAAGTCGGGTTACCAAGGGCCGCCGCGTGAGCTCGCAAACGACCGCGCACCAGTATAGCCGCAAGCTAGTCATTTTGGGATGACTGGTTTAGGTAGGCGATATACTGCTGGGCAGACGAAAGGAGCGCCGACGATGCTTAATGGGTGCGCATATATATTGACGGTCGACGTGGGCAACACGTTCATTCGCTTTGGCCTGTTTGCAGAGGATTCGGCCGCGGCGCAGGAATGTCCGCTTGCGACGTGCGAGATCACCACGCCGTCGAGCATCACGGCAGACGAGGCGCGCATGCGTCTCGTGCAGGTCATGGCCGCACTGGCGGCCGATGCGGGCATGCCGGGCGCGCTTGTGTCCACGGCTGCTGTGCTGAGCTGCGTGGTCCCGGCGCTCGAGCGCCCGTGGAAGGCGGCACTTTCCCGTACCTGCACGGGGCGCGTGCTCACGGTGGGGCCGGGACTTAAGACCGGCATGCCCGTGCACTACGATGACCCGGCCGAGATCGGTCCCGACCGCATCGCCGACGCCGTGGCTGCCCGCGCCGTCTACGGCTCGCCGTGCATTGTGATCGACCTGGGCACGACGACCAATATCGAGGTCATCGACGCACACGGCACCTTTGTCGGCGGCGTTATCGCGCCGGGGCTGGCGCTCGGCGCCCGTTCGCTCTCGGCCGCTGCGGCGCGCCTGCCTCAAGTTGAGCCCTCGGCGCCGACACACGTCATCGGCCGTAACACGCGTGAGGCCATGCGCTCGGGCGTGGTTCTGGGCGAGGTGGCACGCATCGACGGCATGCTCGACATGGTGCTCGCCGAGATGCGTGCGACCAAGGCCGCGGGGGAGGGCGATGTGCCCATCGTCATTACCGGCGACGATGCCGAGGCGCTTGCGGCGCTGGTCGGCCATAGCCTGACGGTCGACGATGCGCTGACGCTGCGGGGCCTCGCCGAGCTCTACCACATCAACCAAAAGCCCCGCCGCGCGTAGCGATGGGGGCAATGGGACAAAAACGTCTCCACCTTCCACCTGCTACAATGGGTCAAACTATTGCGATTTCGGAGGTGTCTGCCATGTCGGACGATCTTCATCAAACCGCGTCGGGCAAGCGCCGCGACGTTATTAGCTGGGATGAGTTCTTTATGAGCGTGGCCATCGCCGCGCAGCGCCGCAGTAAGGACCCCAACACGCAGGTGGGCGCGTGCATCGCCAGCACCAACCACCGCATCCTTTCGGTGGGCTACAACGGTACGCCCTCGGCGCTCAACGACGACTTTTTCCCGTGGGGCACGAGCGATGACCCGCTGCAGGACAAGCATAACTACGTAGTCCATGCCGAGGCCAACGCCGTGCTCAACTATCGCGGCTCGCTCAAAGACCTTGAGGGTTCCACGGTCTACGTCACGCTGTTCCCGTGCCACGACTGCGCCAAGATCCTGGCACAGGTGGGTGTGGGCGAGGTCGTCTACCTGGACAATAAGTATGCCGACACCGATGACGGCCGTATCAGCCGCCGCATTCTCGACTCCTGCGGCATCAGCTACCGCCAGGTCATCGTCGATGTCCAGATTGGTACCGGGGGACAAGCTCAGCAGTAATATGCGTTGTCGCTATCTGGCGACGAACGCAGCTCAAAGAGCCCCGTCCCAAATTGACTACTCGTGAAAGTCGCGTCTGCGCGCATGGACGGCTCGTGAGCGGGTACATGGCTGTAGTAACATAGCTTCTGTCCGCGGGCGTGCCCGCGTTATTGTGAGAAAGGAGCCCCTGTGGCTGTTAACGAAGAGCTGCTTAAGAAGGTTCTTGAAGAGATTCGCCCCAACCTGCAGGCCGACGGCGGCGATATGGAGTATGTGGGCGTCGACGACGAGGGCGTCGTTAAGCTGGAACTGCAGGGCGCTTGCGCCGGCTGTCCCATGAGCTCGCTGACCCTTTCCATGGGTATCGAGCGCATCCTGAAGGAGCACGTGCCCGGCGTTACCCGCGTCGAGCAGGTCAATGCTTCCGGCGAGGCCGAGGACCTGTACGACGAGTACGCGCCGTTCTAAGATGCGAAAGCTGCGGACGGTACGCTCCGCATAGACGTTACGTCCAAATATGCGGCTGCGAGCGCAAGGCCCGCGGCCGCATTTGTATGTAGGGAGCAGGGGATCGATATGCTCAACGACCTCTACCATATGCTTGATCCCGTCGCGATCTCGGCGGGCCCCATCACCATCTACTGGTACGGTCTGGCCTACGTGGTCGGCGCTCTGCTCACGGCGGTCGTTATGTACCGCACGCAACGTCGTTGGGGCTTCGACATTACGATTGATGACCTGACGAGCGTCGTGGTCGGCGCGGTCTTTGGCCTTATTATCGGCGCGCGCCTGTTTTACGTCGTCTTTTACGGTGATGGCTACTATTTGGCCCACCCGCTCGAGATCTTTGCCACCAACGAGGGAGGCATGAGCTTCCACGGTGGCCTGGTGGGCGGCATCTTGGGCGGCATCATCGTGTGCCGCATGTATAAGCTCGACGCCTGGACCATCGCCGACCTTGCTGTGATCGGTGCTCCGCTGGCGCTGTGCCTGGGACGTTGCGCCAATTTCGTCAACGGCGAGCTGTGGGGTAAGCCGACCGATCTGCCCTGGGGCGTGGTCTTTGGCGGCACTGCGGGCGATATGCCGCGCCATCCCTCCCAGCTCTACGAGGCGTTTCTTGAGGGCGTCGTACTCTTCTGTATTTTGCAGGTGCTCAGCCGCAAAAAGCCGCTACTGCCCCAGGGTACGTTTATGGGCGTGTTCGTGATGGGGTACGGCATCGTCCGCTTTCTCGTTGAGTTCGTGCGCGTGCCCGATGCCCAGCTGGGTTATCTGTTGGGCGGCGTCATCACCATGGGCCAGCTGCTGAGTTTGCCGCTCGTGATCGCCGGTCTGGCGCTCATCATCTTCGCCCGACACCGCAATCGCCCCCAGCGCATCTACCTCGACGCCTAACCAAGGCCACCACAAAGGGGACAGGCACCTTTGTGGTGGTCTTGCCGAGTTTGATAGGTTTCTAGAAAGGCTTTCGGACTGTGAAGGATTCCGACCTCTCCACAACGGCTGCGCGCGACGCTGCCCGCATCGTCTGGTTTAAGCGCTATCCCGCCAAGCAGACCCTCATCGCATTTTTGCTCGCGCTGTTGGCGACCACGGCGTTTTCCATCGATCCCGCCCCGGTGTCGAGCAACGCGGTCTTGGCGATTGACCCCAAAGCCTCGGGCATGCTGTACGTGTGCTACGAGGTGCTCCTCTCGTTTGCCGGCCATACCGACGCGGTCATGCTGCTTGCGCTTGCCTGCCTGCTCACGCTGCCGTTTCGCTACGTATTCTTTGGCCGCGGCGACGCTTGGCGTCCCTCGGTGATCCTTCCGTCGCTGTTCTTTGCCGTCTGCATGGTGTTTGGCCGCAGCTACGACCTCACCGATTCGGCCGAGATCGTGCTCGGCGACAAGGCCCGCATTATCTGTGCCTGGATAGGCGGTGCGGGCTGGATGCTCTTGGCGGTTGTTGCTTTCTACCTGGCTTTTGAGTGTCTAGATTGGTTGAGCTCTCGGCGCATTCCGTTTTCCGAAGCGCACTTTGGCCGCGTATGGCGTGTGGCTCACGCCGTGCTCTCGGTCCATCCCTTTGCCGGGCCCTTCCTGGTGCTTATGGTCGCCTGGGCGCCCACGCTCATCGCTTCGCTGCCCGGCCTTTTTATGGGAGATACGGGTGCGCAGATTCGCCAGTGGTTCAACTACCCCAACGGCACGAGTGACTACCTGCGTCTGCTCAATCCCAATGTGTTGCTCAACGGACATCATCCCGTGGTGCACACGGCTATCATCGGTTCGTGCGTCCAGCTGGGGCTTTCACTGTTCAACAGCGCCAACGCAGGTCTTGCCATCTACACCTGCGCTCAGTTCGTCATTACGGCCGCCTGCATGGCCTATTCCATCTCGTCGCTGCGCAAGCTGGGCGTGAGCCTGCCGGTCCGCGGCGTGATCTTGCTGTTCTTTGTGTTTATGCCGATGTTCTCTAACTACGCGGCGTTGCTCACCAAAGACGTGCTCTTTGCCGACGCGTTCTTGGTGCTGCTGGTACAGACCGTCAAGCTCGTGGCATGTGGCTTGCCCCGTCGTGATGCCAATGTCGAGCGAACGGGCGAGAAAGCCCCCGTGCTCTTTGCGCGCCACGACTGGCTGCTGCTTGCTCTGGGCGCCATGGGCTCCACGTTTCTGCGTAACGGCGGCCTGGTGTTTCCCCTGGCGGCATGCGTAATCGCGGCGGCGCTTTGCGCATGGGACGTGCATGTGGCTCGTCGTGCAGCCAAGCAGGCTGGTGCTGCGCCTTCGGGCGCCACCCCGCGTTTCCGCTGGGTGGGAGTTCTTGCGGTGCTTGCGCTCTGCCTTGCCTCTAATATGTACTTCACCAAGGTCTTTATGCCGGCACACGACATCACGCCTGGTTCCAAGCGCGAAATCCTCTCGATTCCGTTCCAGCAGACGGCTCGTTTTGTCCAAAAGCACGACGGCCTCAACTCGGGCGTCAACCCCACGGTTAAGGAGGACGGCACCATCGTGGAGGCTCCTTGCGACGGCTTGGTGACCGACGAAGAGCGTGCCGTGATCGACCGTGTGCTCAAGTACGAGAATCTGGGGCGCCGTTACAACCCGGATAAGTCGGACGCCGTCAAAAATTGCTTTAACGAGTACGCCTCGCAGGAGGACATCAAGGCTTATTTTGAGGTGTGGGCCCAGATGTTCAAAAAGGATCCCGAGTGCTATATCTCGGCGCTCATCAATAACTACTACGGCTACTTTTATCCGAGCGCCCGCGATGCGTGGGTCTACAGCACGGCGCGCAGTGCCGAGATTATGGCGAAGCCCGATAACCTCAAGTACTTTGACTTCCATCCGGTCGATAGCAAGGTCGTGCGCTGGTGCGACCACCTGATCAACCTGTATCGCGTGGCAGTACAACGCATCCCGTTTATCTCGCTCACCATGAGCTCGGCCACCTATGTGTGGATCATGATCGCCGTGGTGGTCTATCTGCTACGTCGTCATTCGTGGCGCGGGCTGGCCATTTGGGTGCCGCTGCTGGGCGTGCTCGCCGTGTGCCTGATCGGTCCCTGCAACGGCTCGACCTACATGCGCTACCTGTATCCGGTCATCGCCTGCATGCCCTTTGCCATCGGCGCCACCATCACCCGCAGCGACCTCCTCTGGTCCTAATTTGGTGCATTGGGGTCAGGTTGCTTTGCACCAAAGGGTGGCATCATCACGACGCCTTCATTTTGGGGTTTATCTCGCAGGCCAGTAGGTATATCATAACGACGTTTGTTTATATTGCCCGAGCATCTGCGCTGGGCTTTAGGTCGAAACCGATAGGAGACACGTATGTCCGGACACTCTAAGTGGGCCACAACCAAGCATCGTAAGGGCGCGCAGGACGCCAAGCGTTCCGCCCTCTTCTCCAAGCTGAGCCGCAACATCACCGTTGCTGCCCGTCTCGGCGGCGACCCGCTGCCTGAGAACAACGCCAGCCTCGCTGCTGCTGTTGCCAAGGCCAAGGCTCAGTCCATGCCCAAGGACAAGATCAAGTCCGCTATCGACAAGGCCTTCGGTTCGGGTGCCGACGCCGCTGTCTACGAGAACATCGTGTACGAGGGCTACGGTCCCGCCGGTGTCGCCGTGTACGTTGACTGCCTGACCGACAACCGCAACCGTACCGCCGCTGATGTCCGTTCCGCCTTCTCCCACGCTGGTGGTAACCTGGGCACCTCGGGCTCCGTCGCCTTCCAGTTTGAGCGCAAGGGCCAGATCGTCGTCGCCAAGGAGATCCTGGACGAGAACGCCAAGAAGGAGACCATGATCGCCAACGGTCCTGCCGGTGACGAGGATGAGTTCATGATGGCCATCGCCGAGGCCGGTGGCGAGGACTACGAGGACGCCGGCGAGGAGTGGATCGTCTGGACTACTGCCAACGAGGTCATGGCTGTCTCCAAGGCGCTCGAGGAGCAGGGCGTCCAGGTCAAGGGTTCCGAGACCACCATGGTCCCGACTACCCCGACCGAGGTCTCCGGCGCCGACGCCAAGAAGGTCCAGCGCCTTATCGACCGTCTCGAGGAGCTCGACGACGTCCAGGACGTCTACAGCACCATGGACATGACCGACGAGGTCATCGCTGCCCTCGAGGAGGAGTAGCGCCTGCACGGGTTAAGCCGTGCATATCTGGGCATAATGAAGCGAGCATGCAAGCCTCGTGGAATAGATGAGCCGGATCCGCGTGCGTATGGCACCGGACCCGGCTCTTTTATAATGATGCGAATCGTTTTGCATTCTGTGGACCGAAACCTGAAGGGAGCGCGCGTGCGCGTACTCAAACGAGCCCTAGCGATCGTGTATCTTGCCGCCTCCATCGTGGCGCTGGGTACGCTTGTCTGCCAGTTCTGGGGACCGTATACGTATCGCTTTATGCTGCTGTTGCGTGACACCATGCCTCGCGTCGTCGTTACGGTGTGCGCCGCTATCGTGGCGCTTGGCGTGCTCATCGGTTTTTTCCGCCTGATGTTCGCGCGTCGCGAGCCGTCCTGCGTGCATCCGGCGGGGGAGCGCAATATCGAGGTCACGCTCGCAGCGCTTTCCTCGTGCGCCCGTGCCGCGGCAGAGTGCGATAATCGCGTGATGGTTGAGCATATCGAGGCGCGCGTTCAAGGCTCCGACGAGTCGCGCGTTCGTTTTAAGGTCGAAGCCATCGCGCTCGATGACAAGGACGTTGCCGCTCTTGCCACCTCGATGCAGCAGCGCATCGAGAAGGCCTGCGACACCATGCTCGGCACGCCGGGCACGACCGCGCGCGTCCGTTTTTTGCCGTCCAAGACTACCGTCCAGACCGTGGAGGTTTCCGGTGAGTGATACCAACCAAGACAAGACCGCCCGCACGCCGCGCCTGACGATCGACCAGAACGCTACGCCAGCAGGCGAGTCCGCCGACACCAAGCCCGAGGCCGGCGAGCAGCACGACAGCGCCGTCAACGACTTTGACGAGGCCATGGGTCTCATCAAAGGTACGGGCGCTGCTATCTGGAGCTACGCCGTGCGCCACCCCAACACTACGCTCGGCGCCGTGGCTGGCTTTATCCTCGCCGTGCTGGTACTTACGTTGGGCCTGTGGGACACGCTCGTCATCGCATTCTTTGTGCTGATTGGCGCCGTGATCGGCCAGATTCGCGACGGCGAGAACGGTATCGTCAACTTCTTCGGCCGCCTGTTTAGCGGCCGCTAATACGTATTCGACTGTCGCATCCGCGGCAGGCATAAGGAGGAACCATGGCTTTTAACACGAAGGTCGATGTGGCCGATACCGAGCTCGAGGCGAATGAGGCCGTCGCCGATGCCGGGGACGTGACGCTCGAGGACGAGGCGCTCGTCGAGGCCGAGTCCGATGCGGACGAGGACAACGAGGAGATGGACGACGAGGAAACGGACGAGTCCGAGGACTCGCTGACCTATTCCAACGGCGTGATCGAGAAGATCGTTGCCATGGCCACCCGCGAGGTTCCGCACGTCCTGGGCATGAAGGGTAACCTCATGCACTTTGTGCAGGAGCAGTTTGGTGCCGAGAACCTGACCAAGGGCGTGACGGTTGAGGTCACCGATGACAACCGCGTGGTTGTCAACATCTCGGTCATCATCGAGTACGGCGCCTATGCGCCTGCGATCTTTGACGACGTTAAGGCGCGCGTCACCGAGCGTCTGGCCGCGATGACCGGCCTTGAGGTGGCAGGCGTCAACCTGCGCATCGAGGATGTCATCACCCCCGAGGAGTACGAGCACCGCACCAGCCAGCACGAGTAACCTACCAAATAGGGACAGGTTTGTTTCGATGGGTTTTACCTGCGAAAACGCTAAACGGTCGACCGCGCAAGCAAAAGTGCGGTCGACCGTTTTCTATATGCCCCCGATGCAGGCATACCGCTCGTCTAACTAAGGGTTGCAATCTTCGCGTTCCGCGTTACCCTAATGGGCGCATTGTTTCCAAATTGTTAACGAGGGGTTGCCGTAATGGCCGACGAACACGAGACCGAAAGCAAGGCACGGGCGATTGAAGCCGCTGCGGCAGAGGCGGCGTCGCGTGCCGCCGAGGAGATGCATCGTCCTCCGGTGGTGCCGATGGAGCGCGTTGTCGGTCGCGAGGATATCGAACGTGGCGAGCGCGCCGGCCGCAAGCGCAGCCAGGAACCAGGCTTTCCGCGCTTTTTTGCCGAGCTCAATCTGGGCCTGATTCTTACGGCCTTCGCCATCGTTGCGTTTAAAACCCCTAATCACTTTGCTTTTGGCGGCACCTCGGGCGTGTCGGTCATTCTTTCCACGCTGTTCCCGACTCTGCCCGTCGGCGTCTTTATGTGGATTATCAACGCGGTCCTGGTCATCCTGGGTTTTATCTTTTTGGAGCGCAAGGCAATCCTTTGGAGTGTCTTTGCCTCGTTTGCGCTTTCGGCCTACGTCTCGCTGTTTGAGCTCTTCATTCCGACGGATGTTTCGATGACGGGCGATATGTGGCTCGACCTGTGTTTTGCCGTCATCTTGCCGGCGCTGGGCAGTGCCATTGTCTTTGACATTGGCGCCTCGACGGGCGGCACCGACATCCTTGCCATGATTCTCAAACGCCGCACGACGCTTGAGATCGGCCGTGCTCTGTTGCTGGTCGATATCGGCATCGTGACCATCGCGGCTTTCCTGTATGGCCCGCGCGTCGGCCTGTACTGCGTGCTCGGTCTGTTTGCCAAGACGCTTGTGGTCGACAAGGCTATCGAGAGCATTCACCTTCGTAAGGTCTGCACGATCATTTGCTCCGAGCCCCTTAAGGTCGAGGAGTTTATCGTCAAGCATCTCAACCGCACGGCAACGATCAGCCGTGGCTACGGCGCCTTTTCGGGCAAGTGCGTCACGGTGATTATGAGCGTGCTGAGCCGTCGCGAGGCAGTGCAACTGCGCCGCTATACCCGCGAGATTGACCCTGGTGCCTTCATCACCATCGTCGATAGCTCCGAAATCGTCGGCAAGGGCTTCCGCGGCACGAACTAGCCCTGGTGCGCACTTTGAATCATTGAATAAAGCTACCCACGTTGCAAATCGGTCATCTTGGGGTATTTGTCTCCATATTGGGCGATAATGATGCCAAAGACATCGTTTGCGATCCAGGTGATTCGCTCTAGATACGAAGGGATGATTTCGATGTTCTGTTCGCAGTGTGGCGCCCCCATGGGCGATAACGACAAGTTCTGCGGCGTGTGCGGTGCCCCTAATACCGAGGTTAAGGCCGCCGGTCCCGCTCCGCAAGCTCAACCTCAGCCGCAGGGTCAGCCGTTTGTCCAGCCGCAGCCGCAGCCGCAGCCGTTCGTTGCGCCCCAGCCGGCTATGAACGCGCCCAAGGGTTGCATGGCTCAGGCCTTCAACGACATGCTTAAGGTTCCCGGCGCCTTGGTTCGCGTATGCCAAATCGCCTTTTTGCCGGCGCTGATCTGTGTTGTCTCGGTGCTGGTGCTGTTTATCCCCGTTATCGGCGGTATCGCAGCGGCCATTGGCTTTTTGCTCGCGTACGTGGCAAGCGTGTGCGGCGCGGGCTTTGCCATCGAGTGGGGTCGTGACCTGTCGCTCAAGGATGATAACGGCATGGAGCGTCCGCTGCTGCGCTCGACCTCGTTTGGATTGGGCATTTTCTCGTCTGTCATTACCGGTGTGCTCGAGTTCGTGGCCATTATTCCGGTGATTGGCGTGGTGTTCTCGGCTATCGAGAGCGTCGTGATCGGTGCCGTCGGTTCATATTATTTCAATGGTTGGAGCGGTCTTGAGGGTGCCCTCATCGGTTCGATGGGGCTGCTTGTCTTTGCCATGATCGTGTCGGTGGTACTGGGCATCTTCTTTAAGATGTTTGGTGATGCCGCCGTGATGCACTTTGCCGTCGCGGGGCGCGTGGAAAGCGCGTTTTCGCTCGAGAAGGTCTGGAAGTCTTATAAGGCCAACCTGGGCAAGCTATTCTGCGCCTCGATTCTTCCCGAGTTTTTGACGGGCATCGTGTCGCACATCATCACGTGGATCTTCACCGCCATCTTTGGCGCCATTGCTACGTTTGGTATGTATAGCTATTACTATCGCCCCACGGGTCTTGAGGCAATCATCGAGGGCGGCGGCATTACGCTCATCCTGTTCTTGATGATCGTTGCCTTTGTCACGGTGTTCCTGACTGTGTTTGGCAAGATGCTCAAGTATCGCGCCGTTGGCTACTGGGCCGCGCGCTATGCCAGCGAGTGGGCCGATGAGGATGCCGACGATGTTCTGACGTTTGTGCTTCCGGGTGAGAAGAAGCCTGCTCCTGCGGGATTCAATCCCACGGCCGCCACTGGTGCAGCCCCTGCACCGGCACCCGCACCTGCCCCTGCTCCGGCACCCGCGCCCGCACCTGCCCCTGCACCCGCGCCCGCACCTGCCCCGGCACCTGCCCCGGCGCCCGAGGCGACGCCTGCGGAGCCCGATTGGGATGCCCTTGCCACGCCGGCGGATGAGCCGGGCGATAATCCTGCTGCCGAAAACAATCAAACCGAATAGTCGGTCGAGGCGCCCTGGGCAACTGAGCCCGGGGCGCCTTTTTCTACTGCGAAAGCAAGAAAATGCCTGGGAAAACGGTTGCAGTAAAATTTCTCGGAAATTGGCCAATGTTGCGCAACAACGTCGCGGCTATTGTTGAGAACATAGACGTGTAAGGTTTGAAGGCGTGCAACGCCTTAGGAAAAGGAGAGGCTTATGTTCTGTCCCACTTGTGGTTCTCCCATTTCGGATGATGCCAAATTCTGCCCTGTCTGCGGTTCTGCCGTCGGTGCCGCTTCCGCTGCTCCTGCTCCGCAGCCCGCGCCGCAGCCTGCACCTCAGCCCCAGCCTGCTCCGCAGCCCACGCAGATTCAGCCCACTCCGGTTCAGGCAGTTCAGCCTCAGCCTCAGCAGCAGTACGCCGGGCAGCAGCAGTACACCGGTCAGCAGCAGTATGCTCAGCAGCCTGCACCTGCCCCGATGGGCTATACTCCGATTAAAACCGACCGTGGCGTGATCGGCTGGCTCCTGCTTTCCATCGTGACCTGTGGCATCTATTCATATTACTTCCTCTATTGCCTCGCCCGCGACATCAATGTCATGTGCCAGGACGACGGCGATTCCACGCCGGGTCTGGCAGCATTTATCCTGCTGTCGTTCGTGACCTGCGGCTTCTACGCACTCTACTGGTACTACAAGATCGGTAACCGCCTGCAGGCTAATGCTCCTCGCTATGGCCTGATGTTCCAGGAGAACGGTACCACCGTTCTTATGTGGCAGATCGTCGGCGCGCTGCTGTGCGGCCTTGGCCTCATCTTTGCCATGAACATCATCATCAAGAATACCAATGCCATGGCAACGGCTTACAACGTCCGTCTTGGCGCTCGTGCCTAACGATAAGAGCGGCGTGAACAGCTCCCAGGGACATAAGGGCGCGGCGGAACTCATTCGCCGCGCCCTTTCTTGCATCGGTGTGCTCTTTGTCGCCTGGTTCGCACTCTACCTGCTCGATATTGGCTGCGTGTTTCGCCTGATGACGGGCATTCCCTGTCCGGGATGTGGCATGACGAGGGCCTGGCTGGCAGCACTGCGCCTCGATTTTGCGGCGGCCTTTGCCTACCATCCGCTGTTTTGGGTGGTGCCGATTGCGTTTGTGCTCGCGTTCGTGCGCGAGGAGGTGACGTCGAGCAAGCTAAAGCGCGGCATCGACATTGCGGTTGTTGTTCTGTGCGTGCTGGTCGTTGCCGTATGGATCGTGCGCCTTATCAACCCGGCAGACGCGGGCCTGCTCTTTGGCGGCCATGCGCCCGCCGGAGTCCCCACCGATATCATTCACCTCGAAACCCCACGCTGGCTCGCCATCCTTCGCTCTTACTTGTCGTGACGGAGGACGCGCTAGAAAAGCGGTCGACACATAAGCGGGGG
>UQHV01000010.1 GCA_900540895.1 uncultured Collinsella sp.
CAAAAAAGCTCCCATTGCTGGGAGCTCTTTCATTTAATGGTGCGGGCGAAAGGACGTCCGCGTATCCGCTTCGCGGATCCGCACCGGCTTCGGCCGCCTGCCGGCGTCCTCGCCAGCTCGCTAAAAGCGCTCCGCGTTTTCTTGACGCTCGCTCCTTCGCAGGTTCAAGTCCCCGCGATGGGCCCATAACAAAAAAGCTCCCATTGCTGGGAGCTCTTTCATTTAATGGTGCGGGCGAAAGGACTTGAACCTTCATGGGGTTGCCCCCATACGGACCTGAACCGTACGCGTCTGCCAATTCCGCCACGCCCGCGTGCAGGAATTAGAATAACGGAGCGCCACCGCGAACGCAAGAACTATTTTTGAAAAAGTTTGCAGGCATTTTCCCAGGCGGCTCGAGCGATTGCCTCAGCGTCCTCGCCGGTACGATCGACGCGGTCGTTGACCAGCGCATTTGCTGTGATGGAAATCATTGCAGACTCGCACTCAAGACCGCGAATGGGCTCCGGCGCCATATAGGGACAATCCGTCTCGAACAAAATACGGTCGAGCGGGGTTGCCGCGAATGCCTCGCGCACGTCGTCGTTGCGCTTAAAGGTAGCCGCGCCGCCATAGGCGATGTAACAACCCAAATCCACAAAGCGCTCCATCGTGGCTCGGTCCTCGCCAAAGCAGTGCAGTACGCAACCGGCCTGGGGCACGCCGACCTCGCGCAACACGTTGTAGGCGTCCACATGCGAGGTGCGCTCCTCGTCCGCGTCCTCATGACGCAGGTGCAGCTCTACCGGCACATCGCGGCGTACGGCAAGCTCCAGCTGCCGCGCCATGCAGTCGATCTGCACGTCGTGGGGCGCCGGCGCAATATCGTCGTCGTAATCCATGTGGTAGTCCAGGCCAATTTCGCCGATGCCAACACACAACGGATCGTCGAGCGCAGTCACAATCTGGGCATGGATATCATCGGTGTAGTCCGGTGCGCCATAGGGGTGCACGCCGGCGAGATACTTAATCTGCGGAATATCTCGCATCGGCAAAATCTCGCGCACCAGCCAGTCACTATAGTCCGTCACGCTACGCTTGTCGGCGATGGGGTCGAACATCGTCACCAGCAGGTCGACGCCCGCGGCTTTAGCGCGCACGAGCGTCTCGGGCACTTCTTTGCCCCAGAACGAAAGCAGATGCGCATGCGTGTCGGCAAGCGGTGCCAAGGGCACGGGACAAGCAACCGTCTTCTTTTTCTTGGTAAACGTCACGCGTTCGACATTAGGCGTCATGGGAAAGCTCCTGAGCCAAGCGGACAAAGGCGGCGACGTCGAGCGTCTCGGCGCGCGTGGTAGGTGCGATACCGCAGGCCTCAAAGGCGGCGTCGAGCGCGTCCTTGGCAAAGCCGTTGGCGCTCATAGAGTTGCGAATCGTCTTGCGACGCTGAGCAAACGCGGCGTCGATCACGCGGGCCACAAACTCGCGGTCGATGCCCTCGGGTACCATACCGTCAACGCGATCGATGCGCACCACGGCAGAATCCACATGCGGCGCCGGCATAAAGCAGCGCGGCGGCACCTCAAAGCGCCCCGTCACCTGCGCATACAGGCCGAGTTTTGCCGTGTAGCCGCCATAGGTCTTGTTGCCCGGCGTTGCGCCAATACGATCTGCAACTTCCTTTTGCACCATAACGACAGCGCGCATAAGCGCGGGCATCGTCTGGAAAAACTGAAGGATGATCGTCGCCGCCACGTTATAGGGCAGATTCGCGACAAACACCGTGGGTTCACCACCGGCGGCATGCTCAATCTGCTCCGGCGTCACCTTGAGCGCATCGCCCATGATAAAGCGGAAGTTGGCATAGTCGGCGGCGTGGGCATCGAGCACCGGCTCAAGCTCGGGATCAGCCTCGATCGACATGACGCACGCCGCCTCCTGCAGCAGCGCAAGCGTGAGCGTGCCAATGCCCGGGCCAACCTCGAGCACGCGCTCATCGCCCGCAAGCTCGGAAAGCTCGCAAATACGCTCAATTACATGGTTGTCGATCAGGAAGTTCTGGCCCAGGCGATGCTTGGTCGCAAGGCCAAACTCCTCTAGCAGCTCCCTAGTTGCCGTGGGGTTTGCCAAAGGCGAAGTTGTCATGGTTGCCTCCTTAACATGGTGGCTGCATCGTAAAGCAAAAGGGCATGGACCGTTGCGGCCATGCCCTTACATCTAAACAGCAAATTGCCGATATGGCGCGCAGCGGCTTAGCCCAGACGCGGGAACAGCGGCTCGCCCTTCTCGACGGGCTGACCACCGGCAAGCAGGCCCCAAGCGCAAATGCCCTTGAGGTCGTCGCTCGCGGCCTCGTCCTCGCAGGACAGGCGGCGCAGGGCCTCGGCAGAGGTCTGGGGCATGAGCGGCATCAGCAGGTGAGCGGCAATGCGGATGGCCTCGAGCAGGTTGTAGATCACAAACGCCAGCTCGTCAGCCTTGGCCTCGTCCTTGGCAAGTGCCCAAGGCTCGGAGTCCTCGATGTAGTGGTTGGCGGCATGGATGAGCTCCATGACCTCGTCCTTAGCTCCACCGTAATCGAGCACGTCCATCTTGGCCATGTAACGATCGACCAGGCCATCGGCAATTTTTGCCAGCGGGTTGTCGAACGCATCGAACGATGCGGGCTTGGCGGGCGCGCAACCGTCAAAGTACTTGCCGCTCATGTTGAGCGAACGCGAGATAAGGTTGCCCCAGCTGTTGGCCAGGTCGGCGTTGTAGACCTGCTCCATGCGCTCGAAGCTGATGGCGCCGTCGGTGCCGGGCACCACGTCGGTCATAAAGTAATAGCGATAGCCCTCAACGCCCAGCATGTCGATAACGTCCTGCGGAGCGATGGCGTTGCCGCGGCTCTTGGACATCTTCTCGGCCTTGCCGGTCTCGGCGTTGCGCACGGTCAGGAAGCCGTGGGCAAAGACGTGCTCGGGCAGGGCTTCACCGATGGCCATGAGCATGGCGGGCCAAATGACGCAGTGGAAGCGGATGATGTCCTTGCCCACGATGTGGAACTGCGCGGGCCAGCGATAGGCCAGCTCGGCACGGGCCTCGTCGGTGTCGACACCGTAGCCGACGGCCGTCATATAGTTGAGCAGCGCATCGAACCACACGTAGGTCACGTGACCCTCGTCGAACGGGACCTGAATGCCCCAGTCAAAGCTCGTACGGCTCACGGAAAGGTCGTTGAGGCCGCCTTCGACAAAGCTGCGCACCTCGTTCATGCGGAACGTGGGCTCAACAAAGTCGGGGTGCTCGTCGTAAAGCTTGAGCAGCTTGTCCTGGAACGCAGAGAGCTTAAAGAAGTAGGACTCCTCCTGCACGCGCTCGAGCGGACGGTGGCAATCGGGGCACAGGTGCTGGCCGACGCTGCCGTACTCTTCGTCACCCTTCTGGACCTGTGTATCGGTAAAGTAGGTCTCGTCGGGCACGCAGTACCAGCCGTCGTAGCTGCCCTTATACAGGTAGCCGGACTCCTTCATGCGCTCCCACAGATACTGCACCGCATGATGCTGGCGCGGCTCGGTGGTGCGGATGAAGTCGTCGTTGGAGATCTCGAGCTTGCTCCACAGCTCCTTGAAGTGCGGAGCCTGGCTGTCGGTCCACTCCTGCGGCGTCATGTTGTGCTTGGCTGCAGCCTCGGCGACCTTCTCGCCGTGCTCGTCCATGCCAGTCAGGAACTTGACGTTATAGCCGGCAGAGCGACGATAGCGAGCCTGGACGTCGGCGATGATGGTGGAATAAGCCGTACCCAGGTGCGGATCGGCGTTGACGTAGTAGATGGGAGTCGTGATAAAGAACGAAGGCTTGCTTTGATCCATGGGGTTTGTCCTCCAGAAAAACGTTGCATACAGGGGATGATTCTAGCGCAAGGGCTGGATATCCTCCATCTATTGCATATCGAGCACCATGGCATAGACATCGCGCTTGCGGCGCGAATACTTCTGCGACAGGCGCTTTGCCACCGCGGAGGCGGGCTCCCCCTCCTCGAGCGCGGTGCGAATGTCCTCGCGCAGGGCTTCGTCGGGGTCTACCGCTGCGGCTCCAACCGGCGCAATGCCGGCATCCTCATCCTCGCTCGGCGGCGCGATGACCAGCGCAATCTCACCCTTTACCTCGCCACGGGCGCGCAGCTCCTCGGTTAGCTGGGCGGCGGATCCACGCAAGACTTCCTCGTGCAGTTTGGTGAGCTCGCGACAGACGGCAACCTCACGCTGGGGAAAGACCTCCGCCACGGCCTCGAGCGTCGCCACGATGCGATGTGGAGACTCGTAGAAGATGAGCGCGCCGGGGACGACGGCAAGGCGCTGCAGTCGGCGCACGCGGTCGCCGTGCTTGCGACCCAAAAAGCCTTCGAAGAAGAAATGCTCGCAGGGAATACCGGACGACACGAGCGCCGTGACGCAAGCAGAGGGGCCGGGAATAACCTCGACAGGCACATCCGCCTCGCGCGCCGCCTCAACCAAAGCCTGGCCGGGATCAGACACACTCGGCATACCGGCGTCTGAGGCAAAGGCAAGGGTCTCCCCCGCCAGCAGGCGGTCGACCAGGCCGGCTGCGCGACTTGCGATCACGTTCTCGTCGCAACGAACGAGCGGCTTGGAGATGCCTAGGTGCATCAGCAACTTTGAGGTCACACGCGTGTCCTCGCAGCAGACGGCGTCGGCGGCAGCAAATGCCTCGCCGACGCGCGGAGACAGGTCGCCCAGGTTACCGATGGGCGTACCGACCACATAAAGTTTGCCCGTGTGGGCGCTGTTTTGCGTCATATCAACCTATTCAATCATGCCGCGCTCGAGCGTGCCGAGTGCCGCGCGGGCGTCCCATGCTGCAATACGCTTCTCGGTCTTCCACGTTTGGAAGAACCAACCGGCAGCCGGCGCAAACGATGCCAGCTGGTTGGCGATGAACACGCGCTCGTAGGCATTGCGGCCCTCGGGCGTAACCGACGAGTTGGCAAAGATCGCCGCGCCCGACCATTCGCCCACCAGCACGGGGAACCCAGTTGAAATCGCTTCTTTAAGCTCGCGCTTGTTACGCGAAATCGCCGTCGTCAGCCCGCGGGGGCTCGTGATGTCGAGCGCATGCTCGTCGCGGTAATGGTACAGGTGAAGGTCCATGTAGACGTTCTTGTACTTGGCGCCGCGCATAAAATGCTTCCACTCGCTGGGATGCCCCGACGACGAGAAAACGACGATCTTATCCTCGGGCATATACGAACGGACGAGCTCGTAAGCATCGCGATAGAAATTGCGCAGGTAGTGAGCAGGAATGCCATCCGTCATGGTGAAGAGGCTCTTGCGGACACTCATCTGCGGCGTATCCAGCAGCTCAATACCCAGCAGGCTCTCGGCCTCGCCGTAGCGATCGGCCAAGCGCTCGAGCACGTCGAGTGCGACATGACGACCGTTGGTGGACGAATGCCACTCGGCAACAGCCTCCGGCGTGGCGGGCGAATCGTTGGAATCGCCCTGGCCACCGGGCACAGTCGCCAGGTCAAGCAGCACGCGAATGTTGTACTTGGCAGCCCACTCAATCGCGCGGTCGATGTAATCGACAACCGAGATGTAGGAGGCATCGGACTCCTGTGAGCCAAAGGCATACCAAGGCACCGGCAGGCGCACGGCGTTGAGGCCGATCTGCGCCATGCGACGGAAATCGTCCTCGCTCACAAACGTCTCGTAATGACGGCGCATGCGCTCGTTATAGGCGGCGGTGCCCATGGCCTCCTGCAGCTCGGCCGCGTTGGATGCACCGGTCGCCGCGTATAGCGACGGGGTCACCCAAGGCTCGGGAATAAACCAGCCAGAGAGATTAACGCCGAGTATCCTCTCCATCACTGCCCCCTTCGGATCGTGCAGGCCGAGCCTGCATCGTATTGCATAGGAAAAGTATCGTTTTGAGTATACCCGCGCATGCGGACAGACGACCGAACGGTCTGTAAAGTGGCGCAAAAGCGGGAGGAATGTCTGAGCGGGCGGGCCCGAGATGTGCACGCACGTCGGAAGTAAGCGCCGGAAAGCGCATCCCACTCTGAAGCCAAATTCCGGGACGCAATTTCCGCAGAGCCCTCAATAAAAGAAAAGGACCCCTTTGCAGAGGTCCTAGTCAATTCAAGGTGGCGGGGAAGGGAATCGAACCCCTGACACGAGGATTTTCAGTCCTCTGCTCTACCAACTGAGCTACCCAGCCATTTGAGGTGTGCCTTGTTTCAAGGCTTGATTAGTATAACCAAGAACGCGTTCCGGTCAACCGAGAATTTTAAAAAAGTTTTTGAGCACAGCCTCGGTTCTATAAATCGGCACGTCAGAGACATCAGCCGGCAGCAAGAAGTTTTTCGCTCAGAGCCGCACGGGCAAACTCACTTGGCGTCATCCCCTCGGCAGCCGCCCGTCGACGAATGGCCTCCTTCATTCCCAGAGGAATCTTGACCGACAGCGTTGCCGTCCCCTCACCTGAGAGCGGGGGCCGTCCATGCACGATCCCACCAACGGTGTGTTCGCCATCCGGAAACTCTCCGCGCTCGTACGACTCGCACCACGCGTCAATCATTTCATCCGTTACAACCTGACCATTAGCGGCCGTATACGTCTTGCCCATCATCGACCCCTTTGCCGAGCCTGTTCAATCTCCTGCCAAAATTTCTTCTGGACTGGAGACAAGGCATGAATGATAAGCCACCCACGGACAAGCTCGACCGCGACAAGCTCCACGCTTCGTCCGTCTGGGAGCCATCCAATCGCAAGCCATCTCGGCGGCTCGTCCTTCGACTCGCGACGAATGCACTCAGTAACCGCAAGCCAAGCGCTAAGCAACTGCTTTTCCGTCAGGTGCTTTTTAGCGTTGGGATGGATCTCAACATCCATGCATCTTCTCCTCCATCTTACCCAATTTCGTATGACGAAAGTCTGCTGTCGCCAATCTCTTACGCCGGCACTTGTTGGAGGGCGGGAGGTGTAGCGAGGATTGAAGGGCGTTCCAATACCGCCCAGGCGCCGGGGCAGGAGCACATACACCAGGGACATACGTTTTCGTAGCGCGCGAGGATATTGCCGCGTGCATCGATGAAGGCGATGTCGATGGGATAGGCCATAAAACACGTATGGACCGAAGAGCAGCGTGGAAACGCCATGACGAGCGGCAGGCCGTTGGCGGCAACCGGACGCCGTCCCAGCATGCCGCGCAGGCGCACGACAAACGACTCCGCCACCACAAACTCGGCCGGCGTCCAACCCAGCCTATTGAGTGCCCGCGCGTAGGCGATGTAGGACGAGACCGCGGTCACATGACCACCCCCGGACGCCATGGATCGACCGTCACCGCACGCTCGTGCGACAACGTTGTCGGCGCCCCCAGCGGAACGCCAGCGATGCTGAGAGAAGTCGGCCACGGCTCATAGTGCATGGTGCAGGTGTAGGTCCTAAACGTACCGGATAGGGAGAGCAGGCCACCATCCGATGCCTTCGCGCCTTGCTCGCTCGACACTTCGATCTGTAAGTCATAGCCTTCCATGGCATTCAGAATTTGAGTCTGAACCGTCGCCGAGGCATCGGCAGAGCTTTCGTCGCCCTCCCCCTCCGACGCCACGGCATGCGCTAGCACGATGTCGGGCACCACGCGGTCGAAGCGCGCGACAGCGCTGGCAAAGATCATGACGTTGTACACGATGAGTGCCAGCACCAGCAAAACGGGCGTAACCACTGCCATCTCCACCGTCGCTTGGGCGCGCTCCTCGCGCAGACGCATGCGGATACTCATTACGACCCACCGCCCAGAGCGCCAACCAGCGTGGCGACATCGACGGTGAGCGGGATGGAGCCGCCGCCGGGCAGAGGAATCTCCGCAAGTGTGAACACCGTACCGCTAATGGTGCGTTCGACTTGATATTCCAACGCCTCGCAAAGCGCCTTGGGATCAGTCACGCCCAACGGAATACTTCGCAGTTTGTCTTGCGCTTGAGAAAGACCCGCAATGTCAGACCCCGGACTCTTAATGACATTGGCGGAATCGGTCAGCACCGGCTTTCGCAGGCGCAAGTCGCACGGTTCCAAACCCAGCGCCGCCACGGACGCCGAAACGGTATCGCCGAGCCACGATGCAATGGAGCCCAACGCACCGCTGCCCCCTCCTAGGTCTTTAATCATCTCGTCCATAAGTTCGTCGGCCGAACCTTGGATATCACCGTATCCCACGAGCAGCCGTCCCCAAACATCCATGACGCCGTCGAGCACGCCGGCAACGCCGCCCGAGCGTTCCTTCAATGTCGAGAAAAATCGCGAAAGCACGTTGTTTTGCGCCGTCGCCTCATCGGGCGCCAGCACCGCGGCAGAGATAGCACCGCGATCGCCAAGCCTGACTGCCGTGTTAAACGAGGAGTTAAGTTGATCGGGGCTGGTAATGTCACCCGAAACTGCAAATGCGACCACGCCGTTGCGTCCAGGTGGGGCGATACGCGGGCGCTCGCCGGAAAGCTCCTTGATAGCCTGGTCAAATGCATTGCCTGCACGGTCGGCCTCATCCTCGGTCTGACGCATGAGCTCGAGTTCCTTATTGCGATATTCGACGTATTTCTCCAGCGCCTTTTTGAACTCGTCAAAGTGGTACTCGAAGCCCCTTTCGACGGAAGTCGTAGCAATCGCAACGTAACCCAAAGACGAAACACCAAAATGGCATTCGCTGCACGTTTCATGGCCGTCAAAAACCGCGACAGACGCCAACCCACCAGGCGTTCCCCTTTTGTAATTTGGACAGTCAGTTCCGTAATGCAGATAGGACACTTCATCTAGTTCACTTGTTGGCCAACGTACATCGGTGTAGAGTTCGGTCGTCCGCGCCTCATCTGGATTTCGCGGAAGAAAGGGGATGTAGGCGGAAACCTTGCCGTCCTCTTCAGCTATATACGCTCGTTCAACTTCTTCACTCGCATAAGCGAAGAACGCCTTTCGCGCAGCGGAATCTGCCTGTTTTTCTGGGCTCTCGCCAAGTGGCTTCTCGTTCGACAGGCGCTCTCGGTAATATGCCTTCGCACGATCGAGCGCCACTTGCGGTTCCCACGTAACGCTCGAAGCGTAATGTGGATTTTGAGCACCAGAGAGATCCGTTAGGCTTTTCGCACGCTCCCACATACACGAGTACTTGCCAATCGAACTCTCGTCCGACCCACCACAATCCGCCAGCCAAGCGCGCTCTTTAGCCTTCGCCGTGTCCTCAGAAGCCTTCCGCAGCTCCTCGGCCGCACGCTCTAAATCATCTGATGTGTCTTTAATGGTATCGGTCGAGATCTCTGACCCTTTGAGCGCAGCGAAGTCCGACTCGGATGTCCTGGGCACAGCAAGCGCCGTACCGGTATAGGTCACACTATCGGTATCCTGCGCCGACACCGCCTGTGTGGCACGCGCAGCGATCAGATACGGCAGAGCCGTCTCGATTTTCTGTAAGCCTTCCGATGCGCTTTTGGCAAACTTGTTGCGCGTTTTAATGATCTCAATCCCGGTGTCGACCATATTGCCGGCAACTGGTTCGGCACCCGGGATGAGGATGGCGACCAGGCCCGTCCCGATCGTGGCAAACCCCGCCAGGCCCAGACTCAAGATGCTCGCATCAACCACCGTGGCAGCCGTGTGATAGGACGACACTACGTTGACACCCGCCAGCGCGCCGCTATCGGCCGCCACCTGGGTATCCCCGGCACGCGACATACTCCATATCGCCGCGGTCGACGAAAACAACAACGTGAGCACCACTAGGATGACCACGGCAGAAGAAAGCGTGGTGTAGGCACCGTCTTCGATAAACAGGTCGATACCGGCGCGGCCCATAAAGCCGCCTCGTTTGCGATGGCAGCTCGGACGGCGCGTCAAAACGCATCTAGACCAGAAACGCTTAATCCCATGCAGCAATCCACGAATCATAATCTCCCTCCAGCCATTCGGGACGCGATTGATACGAGACATCGACCTTGAGCTCAACGTAGCCGCCCTCGGCGGTACCACCCATAGCCTGCGCAAACGCACCGATCACAGGCAACGGCTTGACCTCGCCGGAAACGGACACGGACGAGACGCCACCCGCACCGGCCCGGCCAAGCTCGATATCCCACGACAACGGCCCGCCGGCATGAAAGATCGAAACGTTGGGCACTGCGGCAAGCCGGCGGCGGGTGAACTCCTTAAGATCGTCGTCCTCCGCCGTCGTCGTGGTCATGAGCCGCGCGGTCTCGGCGGCGGCAGACTCCATGACCGCGCGCGTATAAAGCAGGCACACCGGTTGCAGTGCGAGAAGGATGAGCGTCAGAAACGTCGGCAGCAAAAAAGCAGCCTCGACCGTAGACTGCGCCCGGTCCTCGCGCGCGATATCAATACAACGCAATGTCCTTAGCGCCCGCGGCGGCGTCGATAACCGACATCGAGGCAACGCCATGGGATGCCGCCCGCTCAACCAGCGCCGCCAAGCGTCCATCGGTGCCAGCACGCCAAAGTCCCGCAATCGCCAGCACGATCGATAGCAGCGCCACCGTGACGATGGCGTATTCCACAGTCGCTTGGGCAACCTCTTCACGCAGAACGCCATGCATTTCACGATCCCTCCTTTGAGCTTATTGTTTGCGGGACCAGGCGCACCGCGCGCAGACGACACGAAGCATCGCCAGCATCCGCGGCAACCGTCACCATATCGACCCAGCCGCGCCCATCGCGCACGATGGCGCCCCATACGTTGCCCTTAATATCGAGATAGCCGCTCAGGGCGAGCTGGGCCGTTGGCACCTCGCGGTAGGCGCGTAACATATCCGCCGCTGCCTCGGTCATCGGTCGGTCCTCGGACCATGCAAGCCGGACCGCAATCGCGTTGTCCTCAGGCGAATCCGTCGCAGTGCCAGACCGCTTGTCGAGCGTCCGCAGAAAGGTTTGCGCCGTGACAGCGACATCCGAATCGTCCGCATCTCGCATCTCATCTTTTTGAGACACCACCGCCGAATCTGAGCCCGAATCGAAGGCGGCCCCAGGACGCTGCTGCTGCGCGGCGTTAAGCCCCCAAAGCACCGCCGCTATCGCCACGGTCAGGCAAGCAAACACCAGCAGCACCCCGATGGGGCGCTCGCCCTCTACAGGCTGTTGATGCCCTCGCTGATAGCGTTCCATAGATCTTGGACCTTGCCTTTAAATGCAACGATGGCAATAATCGCGATCACCACAAGCACGCCCACCAAAATGGCGTACTCGGTGGTACCCTGCGCGCTCTCCTCCCGCAACAGCTCCTTGGCATGCTGGCGAGCGCGGATCGCCCGGCAAAAAGCCCAGTTCCAAGCCTTGTCAGCAACTTCGACCATCGTGTTCATGTATTCCTCCCTACATCATCCCGCCTGCTCCCAGCAGCGGGCCCAATATGGACAGAAGCAACGCCGGCAAGATGAGCGTGCCGGTGGGAATCAGCAGCTTGACGGGCGCACGCTCGATCTCGCGCTCGACCGCAGCGCGATGAGCCGCACGGATCTCGCGACTTTGAGCGGCCAGCGTCTCGGCAAGTGGGGCACCCAGGGCGAGCGCCTGCCCCACCGTGATGGCAAAGGTCTCGAGCGCTCGCACGTCCAGGTCGCGCGCGGCCGCCAGAAGCTCATCCTCTCGCGTCCCTACGCCCACACGCCATGCCATGCAGGCTCGCTCAAGGCGGAGCGCCAACGTCGATCGGCGATTGGCGCAAAAAACCTCAAGCGCCGCATCGAACGAAAGGCCGGCCGAAAGCCCCAGACGCACCACGTCGATCATCTCGGACACCTCGCCAAGCGACACCTGCGCCGTACCACCCGTGCCGAGCATGCCCCTCAACCGTGCTACCAGGACATCGGTCACCGATCGGGCAGCCGCAACAACCAGCAGCGCCTCGCGTTTGCAGACCTGGGCGATCTTGCATGCGTCCGCACGATTGAGCCCCGTCGCGACAAACACGCTGAGCGCGCACAGGCATGCCGCGACCCCGACCAGGGCGCTCATAGCTCCACCCGCATAATGCGTCGGATGACCACCAGGGCGACGGCGTTGAGGGCAAGTCCCAGTACCACGGCACCGGCACCCGCCGGCGTCGCAAGGCCGCGGCGAAAGTCGGCCGAAAGCAGCGCCAGCACCGCGCACATACCCGCCGGCATCGCCGAGACCATGTGTGCCGACATACGAGCCTGCGATGTCTTGACGTCCAAGCGGCGCTTGAGCTCAATGCGCTCCCCCACCATGCTCGACGCCTCGGACAACAGGTCGGCAAGCGGGGCACCGGTTCGCTGCGACACCTTGAGCGCCAAGGTGACAAGCGAAAGGCCGGGGGCATCGATACGGTCGAGTAGGTCATCCAACGCATCAGTCGCCGAGACGCCGCAGTCGATCGCCGTCGCCACGCGCAAAAACTCGGTATGCACTGGCTCTAGCGCGTGAGTTCCCACAAACCTCATGCCCTGGGCCAGCGAATGACCCGAGGCGAGCGACATAGAGAGTGCCGTAAAGGCCTCGGGCATGGCTTCTTCCACATCGTGTTGCTCGCGGCGACGGTCGAAGGTGTCGCGAGCGGCGCCTACGCCAAACGGTGCGAGCAGCCCCAGGACAAAGCCGATGGGCGACAGCGATACGACAGTCAGGGCAATGCCGCAGACACCACTCGATAGCAGCAAGCATGCCAGGCGCGCCTCGTCATCCTCGATAACAAGGCCAAGGCGATGTGCTGGAACCAGCGCCGCCCAGGAGCGGGTAATCTTTTTTAGCAGGTCGTTTTCTACCAACTCGCGCGGCAGCCTCTCGGCAACCGACTCAAGCGCATGGCTGACCAGTTCCGCCGGCGGCACGCGCGACACACGAGGCTCCGCCCCGCACGCCACCGCGGCAGAAAGCCCTGTCAAGCCCCCTACGACGAGGGGCACAACGATCTCCATTCGTCCACCTCCTCTTGTGTGAGCGTTCCCGAGCGCAGGCCCTCCGCGATAAACGGAGGCTCGCGATCGAGCGTCCAGGTGCGCGTGGCGGCATCGAACGTCACGTAGCGCTCAAGCTCCACGCCGCCCGACGCGCCGCGTCGCACCCCCGAATAGGAGGACACGAAACGCCTGCCGTCCGCATGACGCTCGGACATCACGATGCCGTCGAGCGCCATGGCAATCTGCTCCTCGATGAGCTCGCTCGGCAGATCGATGCCATAACGTGCAAGCAACGTCAGACGCACCACGGTCTCCTGCTCGGAACCCGCATGAAGCGTGGTGAGCGACCCGTCGTGGCCCGTGTTCATGGCCTGCAACATGTCGCAGCACTCGGCACCGCGCACCTCGCCCACCACGATGCGGTCGGGGCGCATGCGCAGGGCATTGGTCACCAGGTCGCGGATCGTCACCGCGCCCTCGCCCTCAATTGAAGCCTCGCGCGCCTCTAGACGCACCACGTGCGGATGATGCGCAAACTTGAGTTCGGCAGAGTCCTCGATCGTCACGATGCGCTCGCCGGTGGAAATCTCGCATGACAACGCGTTGAGCAGGGTGGTCTTACCAGATCCCGTGCCTCCCGCAACCGCCAGGTCCTGTCTCAGCGACACCGCGCATGACAGCAGCTGCGCATACCAAAGCGGCAGCGACCCCAGCCCCACAAGCTCGTCCAGCGAGCAGATGCGGTCCGAGAACTTTCGGATGGTGAGAATCGGTCCGTCAATCGCCACAGGCGGAATCACCGCGTTGACGCGATAGCCCGTTTTGAGGCGGGCGTTGACGATGGGGCTGCGCTCGTCGATACGGCGACCAAGTGGCGAGATGATGCGGTCGATAAGCACACGAATCTGCTCATCATCCTCAAACGCATGCTCGATGGGGTACAAGACGCCGCCGCGTTCAAAGAAGGCCGAGCGGCAGCCGTTGATCATGATCTCGGTAACGGTATCGTCCTCGATGAGCGGCTGCAACGGCCCCAAGCCCACCACGTCATCCAAAATCTCGTCGATGATGGTCTCGCGCTCGGTCGTCGCGAGATCGGTCGGCTCCTCAACATTGAGCGCCGCCTCCACCGCGGGACGCAATTCCGAGCGGGCAAGTACCGGGTCGATATAGGCGCTGATACGCGCCACTTCGTCGTAACCCATGCGGTCCATCACGGCGCGCTTGGTGCGTCGTTTCACCGCGCGGCGGCGCCCCGCATCTACAGGCGCTGCCGCCGCTGCAGCGCCGGCAGCCTTAATCCTCGTTTGCAGGCTCATCGCTGATCACCCTCGCGCGACCAGGGAAGGCGGATACGCGGGCGTTCGGTGCGCATTGCACGGTCGGCGACCATATCGCCCCAAGGGCCGACGGCGCACCCCAGTTCCACGAGCATCTCGCGCGTGGCCTCGCGCACGCTGGTCGCAAAAGCGCTGGTCTGCCCCACTGCCTCGTCAGCGCGCCCAAACGCCATGAGCGCGGCGAGATCCTGCCCGCCATCGGCGATACGAATCTTGGAGCTCAACGCACAGGCAATCTCAAAGCGCATGGCAACATCCTCGTCTGCCCCGCGCGCACCGAACCGGTTGAACACGGCGCTCATGCGCGTGCGCGGCACACCTACTCGACTTGCCAGTTCAATGACGCGCGACGCCGATGTCGCGGACGACACCGCCGCATCGCCAACGACCAGGCAACGGTCGCTCGCCGCCACCGCAGCCGCCACGGCGTCGCCCCAAAAGACCGAGGTATCGATAAAGACCACGTCGGATTCGCGACGCAGGACATCAAGCAGTAGCTCCACCGGACGTGCCATGAGCTCGGCTTGCTCGGGCGCCGCGACGGGACCCCAGAGCGTAACGCCCGGCGCCACGCGCATCGATGCGGCTACGATATCCGGCTCGGTGAGCGCGCCCGCCGCCGACGGCTCGATAAGTGCCGCCATATCGCGCGGAGCATCGACGCCTAACAAGTCGTAAAGGTTTCCAAACATCAGGTCCAGGTCGAGCACGGCGGCACGCAAGCCCAACAGCGACGATGTGTGTGCCATGGTGGCAACGATCGTCGACTTGCCGCAACCGCCCGAGCCCGAAATGGCGCAGATGACCGGAGCTCGATGCGGCGAAGCGGCAGCGTCTGCCGGCGGCATCGGAGGCGGCGGGGCGGGCGTCGGTGACAGCGTCCCCGTCTCCTCCGCCGCAACCACACGCTGCGTCCAAGCCGGCATGGCAGCTTGTTCGGTCTGCGAGGCAGGCTCGTTCTGTGCAATCTGCTCATGCTGCATCAGCGACAACTCGCCGCACCCGGCAAAGCCCTCAACTTCGTCGAGTTCATCCACCAGATTCACGCCGTGCACGTATCCCATATCTACAGCCGGGGAATCGCCAGCATGCTGCGCCGGCCCTCCAGCGTCATCGTATACAAGGGGGTTCCGGGGGCGCCGACCATGCTCGGCTTCCGCTTTTCCATAATCATCAACACGCGGGCCTCTTGTAGCGCGAGGCGCCCCGGGTTCCCTATCAACAAAAGCATCGGGCTCAATCGTCATGCGCCGATCGGAATCAACCGCTCCCTCGCCCGCGCACCCGTTGCCGCATATACTGTGCGCAGCGATGACCTCGGTCGCCCCTGCGCGAAACAGCCCCTCGATATCCGACGGATCGAGTGCTTCTATCAACACGACCACGCGACTCACGCGGCCCTCGGCCGTCAGGCGCGCAACGGTCTTTCGCACGTCTTCGGCATCGAACAGGGCTGCCGCGATAATCGCCGCCCCGCGACGCGACGGAAACGCCCGTGCCATGGACACCAGCCCATCCAGGTCGCCCACGCGAAGCACTTGCGCGCCCGCATCGCGGCCCTCGACTTCCCGCTGCAGCAATCCGTAATCACCGCACGCGCAGCATGCAAGCCAGATCGCTTTCATCACTCGTCGCCTCCGCTCTTTTTGTCGCGCACCGTGGCGGGAATCGTCAAACTGACCGTCCCCTTACCCGAGGCCCCCAGCAATTCCTTAACGTCTTCGGGGTCGGCCGCCAGCGTCACCCATTCGATCTTGCCTTCACGCGTGGCGCCGGCATCTTCGCTGGTATCGATTACGCGCGCGCCGCACAGCCGATCGGTCACGCCGTCCTTTTGCACGTACACGTCCACGTAGCTGCCCACGCCCGTGGCGCCCCCGACCGAATGCTCGGCATCGACCGCCACCGAAACGGCGACCTTGCCTTTGGGCACCTCGAGCGTGTGGGTTTCGGCCTTGGTGTAGACATCGCAAATCACGGCATTTTTAGGGATGCGCGAGGTCGTCACGTCGCCGCGCACCTGGCGCAGCTCGGTCGCCGCATCGCGCGGCAACAGGCTCGCCAGCCATTCCTGGGTTATGACATTGGTCTCGTCGAGGGTCTCGCCCACATCGATATCACGCGCCGCGACGCACACCTCGACGCGATCGCCGCCATACTTGGCCAGCGTCTCGGCCTGGACCTGCTCAGCCTGCGAGCGAATCGACGATGCGTAGACCATGCAGAGCAGCGCGGCGAGCACACCCGCGATTAGACTGATGGCGATGCGCTTGCTCTTGTTCACGGCCGCTCCTCTCAAGGTAGCACCGGGCGGATGCCCGTAGCACCATTGTCCGAGCGGGCAAGCAGCAAAACGGTGCGATCGCGATCTTGGTTTTGAGTGTCAAACCAATTGCCGACCAAAAGCTGACCGGCCCGTCAAGCTCGTGGCAAGGTTTTGGTCAGCACGTCAGCAAAACGCACGTTTAGGGGCGCATCGGCAATAAAAAAGCCGCCTCCCGTACCATTGGGAGACGGCTGTCATAGGTAGATTCAATTACAGATGGACATCGGGATCGAGCATCTGAGCACTCACACGCATGGATGACGCCAGGTTTTGGAACGTCTCCAGGCGCAGGCTGTCGATTTGCCCGGCATCCTCGGCCTCGCGAACGGCGCAGCCCGGTTCGTGGGTATGCGTGCAGTCGCCAAACCGGCACGCACGCGACGCCTCGACGATCTCGGGAAACGCGCGTGCCAAGCCCCGCTCATGCCCCACGAGCGGCAGACTGCGCAGGCCCGGCGCGTCAGCAATAACGCCGGCTTCGCCCGGCAGCGCCACCATCACGCGCGCGACCGTGGTGTGGCGACCCTGGTCATCGCGCTCACGTACGCCGCCGGTCGCCAACGTATCGTGACCCAGCAGCGCGTTGAGCAGCGTCGACTTGCCAGCACCCGATTCACCCAAGATCATGGCGCAGCTCCCGGCGGGCACGCAGGCGCGCACCTCGTCCAGGCCACGACCCTCGGCAGAGGACGTCACGATCACGCGCACGTCCGGACCCACCAAGCGGTGCACACGGTCCAGATCGCGCTCGAGCTCATCGGCGTCGCAGCGGTCGGCCTTGGTGAGTACCACCACCGGCTCGGCATCGCAGTCGAGTGCCAACACCAGCGAGCGCGCCACGCGGTCGAGCAGTACCTCGCCGGCGCCGAGCGCCTGCACGATCAGCACGCTATCCACGTTGGAGCAAAGCACCTGACGCTCGCCGCGAGCGCGTCCACGCCAGCGCTCAAAACTCGTGCGGCGTGGCAGCACGCACTCGATCACGCCCATGTTGTGCCCGGGCGCACGACGCACCGCCACGCGGTCGCCCACGGCGGGCAGCAGAACCTCGTCCTCGCCACGCGACTTGGCAAACCCCACGGCATGCTCGGCACGAAAGGTGTCATCGGCAGCCGCCACCAGCGGAAACCCACGATCCAGGCGCACCACGGCACCAAGCTGCATCTGCTCGGGCTCCTCGGCCCGAGCACAATAATCATCGAAGGCAGCCCGCTGAGCATCATCGACCGGCAGATCGTCGAACGCCGGAACATCCTGCAGCGCATCGAGTCCCGGCACGCTTGCCAGCAGCTCCTCGGCAGACGCGGGAGCTTCGGTCGCAAGCTTCCGACGACGATCGCGCTTAGCCCGCGCCCCCGTCGTCTTTTTCTTCGCCTTAGCCTTCGCCTTGCCCACAAGCGCCTCCCAGCACCACAAATCACAACTGAGCAGGTATTTTACCCACAAAAAAGAGCTGGTCGAGCAAACGCTCGACCAGCTCACATACTTTCCCTTAGCCCTTTTCATCCGCGCGGGAGAAAAGCCAGCAAGGATACCGCAGGGCCCGCCCCGGAAGCCCTTTCTCCCGAACGATCCCGCAGCGCGAAGCGCGAGGACCAGTGAGGGAGAAAGGGCGTGGGGCGGGCCCGGACGAGAGCGTTACTCCTTCTCCACAGCGCGCATGATCGCCTTGTAGATCTCCATCAACGGAATGATCAGGAAAGCAAGGCCCAGGGCGGCGATAACGCCCTTGAGCTCAAGCGTCACGGGGCCAAAGAACATCTCGGCAAGCGTCGGCTGAACGGTCACGATAACCGTCAGTACCAGCGCCAGCGCGGCAGATGCCCACAGCCACTTGTTCTGCTTCTTCATGCTAAACAGCGACGCACGACGGCTGCGCATATTGAAGCAGTGGAAGATCTCGACCATGTTGAGCGTGATGAACGCCATCATCACGCCTTCCTCGTCGGCATTGCCGGCGATCATATCGGCGATGTGGATGTAGCCCATGTCAAAGTACACGCCCACAAAGAAGCTCGCCAGCACCAGCACGGTGATGATCAAGCCCTGGACCACACAGTCCAGGCCCATATTACCGGCAAAGACGCCGTCCTTGGCGTTGCGCGGCTTGCGCTTCATGATGTCGCCCTCGGCATCCTCCATGCCCAGCGCGAGCGCGGGGAAGCAGTCGGTGACCAGGTTCACCCACAGCAGCTGCACCGGCTGGAAGATGGTAAAGCCGATGAGCGTGGCGATAAACACCGAGAACACCTCGGCAAGGTTAGCCGAAAGCAGGAACTGGATGACCTTGCGGATATTGTCGTAGATGCGACGGCCCTCTTCGCAAGCACCGATGATGGTGGCGAAGTTGTCGTCGGCAAGCACCATGTCGGCAACGTTCTTGGTGACGTCGGTACCGGTGATGCCCATGCCCACGCCGATGTCGGCGCGCTTGATGGACGGGGCGTCGTTGACGCCGTCGCCCGTCATGGCCACGATCTGGTCGCGCGACTTCCAGGCCTCGACGATGCGGGTCTTGTGCTCGGGCTGGACGCGAGCGTACACGCCGTAGTCCTCGATGTGCGCGTCGAGCTCCTCGTCGCTCATGCGATCGAGGTCGGCACCGGTGATGGCATGGCTGCGATCGGTGACGATTCCCAGCTGCTTGGCAATGGCCACGGCGGTGTCGATATGGTCGCCCGTGATCATGACGGTGCGAATACCGGCATCGTGGGCCTCGCGGATGGCGTCGGCGACCTCGGGGCGGACAGGGTCAATCATGCCGGATAGGCCGCAGAAGACCAGGTCGTGCTCGAGCGCAGCGGGGCTGCAGTCGCTCGGGACCTCGGTGTAAGTGCGGCTTGCCAGCGCCAGCACGCGCAGGGCCTCGTCGGCCATGGCCTTGTTGGCGGCCACGAGCTCGGCGCGACGCTCCTCGGTCAGGGGGACGACCTTTTCGCCCTCGTAGATATGGGTGCACAGACCAATCACCACGTCGGGCGCGCCCTTGGTGTACTGCTCGTACTCGCCGTCCAGGGTCTCGACGACCACAGACATCATCTTACGGCCCGAGTCGAACGGGGCCTCGCCCACGCGCGGGTGCTCGGCAGTCAGGCCAGTAAGACCAGCCTTGCCGGCATCGTTGACGAGTGCACACTCGGTCGGCTCGCCCACGGCCTCGCCCAGTTCCTCGTCCCACTGGGCATCGGAGCACAGTGCCATACCGGCCAGGAACTTCTCCTTGGGCGCAGCGAGCTCGTGCTTGACGACGGTCATCTTGTTCTGGGTAAGGGTGCCGGTCTTGTCGGAGCAGATGGTCTGCGTGCAGCCAAGGGTCTCGACGGCAGAAAGCTTGCGGATGATCGCCTGGCGCTTGGCCATCTTGGTCACGCCGAGCGAAAGCACGATGGTCACGACGGCGACCAGGCCCTCGGGGATGGCGGCGACGGCAAGCGAGACGGCGACCATAAAGGTGTCGAGCAGGGCAGTCGGGTCGGTGAGGACGTTGCCCACGCCGTGACGGATGATGTCGACGCCAAAGATGACGACGCAGATGACGATAACCATAATGGTAAGGATGCGGCTGAGCTCGGCGAGCTTCACCTGCAGCGGCGTGAGCTCTTCCTTGGCCTCGGCCAGGGCGCCGGCAATCTTGCCCATCTCGGTGTTCATGCCGGTGCCGACCACGACGGCGCGACCACGGCCGTACACAACGGTGGAACCCATATAGCACATGTTCTTGCGGTCGCCGAGCGGCACGTCATCGGTGCCCGCGGCGAGCTCGATCACGTTGGCATGCTTCTCGACGGGCACGGACTCGCCGGTAAGGGCGGCCTCTTCGATCTTCATCGTGGCGCTCTCGAGGACGCGGCAGTCGGCCGGAACGGAGTCGCCCGCCTCGAGCATGATCACGTCACCGGGCACGAGCTCGGCGCTCGGCAGATGCACGAGCTTGCCGTCGCGCAGCACCTTGGACTGCGCCGCGCTCATCTCCTGCAGGGCCTCGAGGGCCTCCTCGCTCTTGGCTTCCTGGACCACGCCCAGTACCGAGTTGACGATAACGACGAACATGATGATGACGACATCGGCAAAGTCGGGCTCGCCCTTGACCATGCCCGTGAGCGCGCTGATGACGGCGGCAACGATCAGCATGATGACCATGGGGTCGGCCATCTGCTCAAAGAAACGCTTCCACAGCGGCGTCTTCTCGGCTTCCTCGAGCTTGTTAGGGCCTGTCTTGGCGAGGCGCGACGACGCCTCGCCGGTGCTCAGGCCGAGGTGCTCATCGACACCTTGGTCGCTGAGCACCTCCGCCGCGGCGGACAGGTATTCCTTTTGCATATAGAGTCCCCTCCTGGGATTCGGGCCACTCAGCAGATTGATGCCCGATCATAATTCCCAGGAGAAGGGCAAGGGCTCATCAAGGCTGCCGTGCTGAGCGGCAGTTGATAGTGGGGCTATGGTACCCCAAAGCGACGCGTCTAGCCAAAACATTCCATCTGGAAACACGGCACAGACGCAACGGTGCAGACCGTGTGATGCTCAACATTGATAAAACGTTTTTTCTTCGGCGCATCATCAAACTGAAATATCGCCCAGATAGCAGCGGTTAGAACAGTTGGTAAAGTTTTTGCATATACCGTTTTTCCGCAAAAAATGAACTTCTAATTCGGCATACGGTCGATTTTTTGGGGTATTCGGTCGTCATTTCGTTATAATCATCTCAGTTTTATTTCTTATGGTTTATCTATCAGCGCAAGACGATGTCAGATGGAGGTCTGAATGTACAAGCGCACCAAGATTGTATGCACCATGGGTCCCGCCTGCGATAGCGACGAGACCATCCGCGAGATGATCAAGGCGGGCATGAACGTCGCCCGTTTTAACTTCTCGCACGGATCCTACGACGAGCACCACGGTCGCATCGAGCGCGTCCGTCGTATTTCCAAGGAGCTCGGTCTGCCCGTCGGCATCCTGCTCGACACCAAGGGCCCCGAGGTCCGCACTGGCCTTCTGGTCGACGGCAAGAAGGTTGCCGTCAAGACCGGCGACAAGATCGTCGTCACCGCTCAGCCCACGTCAGAGGATTTCCACGGCACCGCTGAGCACATCTCCCTCGACTACCTGGCCCTGCCCTCCGAGGTCGAGAAGGGCTCCCTCATCCTGATCGATGACGGCCTGGTTGCCCTCGAGGTCGAGTCCGTCGACGGCCAGGACATGACCTGCGTCGTCAAGAACGACGGCCTGATCGGCGAGCGCAAGGGCGTCAACATGCCCAACGTCAACATCTCGCTGCCCGCCATCACCGAGCGCGATCGTCAGGACATCCTCTTTGGCCTGACCGAGAACATCGACTTCATCGCCGCTTCCTTCATCCGTGACGGCGAGTCCGTCCGCGGCATCCGCAAGCTTTGCCGCGAGAACGGTGGCGAGCACGTCACGATCTTCCCGAAGATCGAGTGCGCCCTGGGCGTCGAGAACTTCGACGAGATCCTCGAGGCTTCCGACGGCATCATGGTTGCCCGTGGCGACCTGGGCATCGAGATCAAGCCCGAGCTCGTTCCGCACATCCAGAAGGAGATCATCGCTAAGTGCAACGCGGCCTACAAGCCCGTTATCACCGCTACGCAGATGCTCGACTCCATGCAGCAGAACCCGCGCCCGACGCGCGCCGAGGTTGCCGACGTTGCTAACGCCATTTACGACGGCACCGACGCCGTTATGCTCTCTGGCGAGTCCGCTGCCGGTAAGTACCCGGTCGAGGCCGTCAAGATGCAGGCCAGCATTGCTCTCGAGACCGAGAAGTACCTCCCGGCCCACGCTCCGCTCGAGGTTCCGGCCGACGCTCATGGCACCCGCGTTGTTAACAACGTTGTGGGTATGTCCGCTGTGAACATGGCCACCACCGTTGGCGCCAAGTGCATCACCGTGCCGACGACCACCGGTCGTACCGCTCGCCTGATTTCGCACTTCCGTCCCAACATGCCGATCTGCGCGTTCTCCCGCCACGAGTGGGCCGTCCAGCAGATGATCATGTACTGGGGCGTTATCCCGCATCAGGCCGAGATTACCCAGGGCACCGTCAACGGCACGATCGTCAAGGCGATCGAGACCGCTAAGGAGCTCGGCTACGTCGAGGCCGGCGACCTGACCGTCGCTACCGCCGGCGATCCCCGCATGAGCGTCCAGCTCGAGGACAAGGTCTCCTCGACCAACGTCGCTTACGTCGCTCAGGTGCGCTAAAACGCACTTGCAAGCATACTTGCATTGCAAAGGGCCCGGAAGGCTTCGCCTTCCGGGCCCTTTTTCTGTGCCAATGCCGCCGCACGGCAAAACACGCACTCATTTCTTTACCAAAAGCGCGAAATCCACCCTTCGAGGCCCAAAAAATAAAGCCCCAAGCGCTAAAAGTGTTCGCCCGGTGGCAAACCCACACCTCACACAGGGCTGATAAATCGTTTTAGCAAGAACCAAATCGACCTGGTTTTCGGAAGTATGCGGCAAATTTTGGAACCTCCGAGCACACCCTGTTTTTTCGCAACAAAATGCCTGATAAACTAGCCTCAAAAGCCAGGTCCGCTCATAGGGTTCAGATTTTGCCGCATACTTCCGGATTGACGCTGGCATCACTCGCTTCAAAGAGATGATTTCGGCCAGGAGGGCATTATGGACCTGACGCTTTGTGGGCAATCCGCCTTTAACTACTACCGCATCCCGCCGCAGGTATTAGGCCTTTACCCCGCCATTAGCCTTGGCAATATGGATCGCAGATGTTGTGGCCTCGGAAGTCATGCAGTTGTAAAAGACCTGCTTCACGCACCACTTCACAGGCTTGTATTCACTCGGGCACAATCCGGGTCGCGAAGCCTGTTTAAATCGCACCTCTTGACCCAAGAACCACCTCCGGGGTCGTTTAGGCAGACTGAACATGGGTTTGATGTCACGTCACCGGAGTTCACGCTGCTCAGCCTTGCCACGCAGGTCTCACGCAACCAGTTACTCATGGCGTGCTACGAGATGTGCGGCTCCTTTGCAGTGTTTAAGCCCTGCGAGCGAACGCAACAACAACTCGATGAAGCTATTTCGCTTAAGTTCATTCCACCCAACTGCGGCTGGGAGCGAGTTAACGACACCAAGGGCAATGACACCAACTTGTGGAAGCGCACGCCGCTTCTTACCGCAACGGATATCGCCGCGTTCGCCAAGCAAGCCGCAGGCCTGCGCGGCGTCAAACAACTGCGCTGGGCGGCCGAGCACATGACGGGGCAGGCCGCCTCGCCCTTCGAAGTACAGACCTCCATGCTTATCTCGCTCCCCCGCGACGAGGGCGGCCAGGGCATCGAGATCGCCAACAACGCGCGCATCCCGCTCAGTGAAGCCGCACGTTCGCTGTATGACAAAACCTGCTGCTACGCCGATATCCTCATCGAAAGCGCCACCGACAGCATGGGCGTCATTCTGGAATGCCAAGGCCGCTCTGCCCACGACAGCGAAGCCGCGAGCCTCTCCGATGCCGAGCGCACCACCGCCCTCACAAGCATGGGCTATGACGTTATCCAGATAACCTATGAGCAAATCAAGGACACGAAGAGCTTTAACAACATCGCCGAGCTCATTCATAAAAAGGCGGGGCTCCCCTACATCCCAAAGACCGATCAGGAACGCACCGCCGCAGAAACCCTGCGACGGGAGCTGTTGGTCAATTGGGATGAACTGTTCTCCGTTAAGCCGGCCGGCTAGCAGCTAGCGATCAGAGGGACTGCGGGAACGTCAGAAGCGGCAACGCGAGCCGCAAAGCTCGCTTCGGTCAACTCGATGACCTCGGTAAACGTTGCGTCGAAGAACTCCTCGGTCAGCAGGCGGTATGGCGGATGGTCGGGCTCGCCGGGGTTTTCGCGCACGATCTCGTGCATAACGCCGATGGTCTTGAGCACATACTCCTTATGGATGGGATACTGCCCAAAACGCGTCGCCGCAGTATACAGGCGATCGGTCGCGCGCGGAATCGAAACGATGCCGAGCGTCTTGCCAAACCAGTCAAAGTCGCCTTGCTTTTTAATGCGGAACTCCTCGCACGGCTTGCCGCCGTGCGCCTCCAGGTACTGATTCACGCGCGTATTCCATACGGTATCGGCCACCAGATGCGACCAGACACCCAGTGTCAAATCGAGCAACGACTGCGCCACATCTTCGGATGCAAGCGAGAACTCACGAGCGCCGGGACCGACAACCGGCTCGGCATCCCTGTAGCGCTGGGGATAGTGCACGCGATTCAGTCGCTCGCGCTCCTCGATAATCGAGGTCGCCGCGGCTGGCGCACCGGTGGGCGAACTTTTAAGCAACGGTGCCACATAGGTATCCCAGAACTCATGCTCACGAGGCTTAGGGATAGGCTCGGGCTTTGCAAAGTGCGTAATGCGGTACGGGATGGGATCGGCGATGCCAGGGACCATATAGCCCACGAAGATATCCGGAACCACGCAGCCAAACAAAAAGGCATTGCGGTCGCGCACGCTATTGGCAAGCGCACCGGTGCGCTCCAGCAAACGCTCCGTCTGAGCGATATGAATGTTCCAGCTTGGCATAGCCACCCCCATAAAAAACCTGGATAACTATACCATCACGGCAAAGCCGCGCGGACGGCTACGCACGCTCTACGCAGCAACTAGTCCGTAGCACCGCTTTCGGTTCCATACGACGACGAAGACGCCTCGACCACATGGTGATATCGATCGATATAGATTGCACGGGCACCCAGGCGTCGCACCAAATCCTGGTGATGCGTGCTCATCAAGACCGTCTTACCCGCCGCGACATAAGCCAGCAAGAAATTGACCACGATGTCGCATGAATCCTCGTCGAGCCCATTGGTAGGCTCGTCGAGGACCAAGATATCCGGGTTCATCGACACCACCGCAGCCAGCGCAACACGCTTCTTTTGCCCGCCCGAGAGCTGATAGGGAGAGGCGTCGGCAAGGTCGGCAACCTGGAACAGCCCCATGGCATCGCGCACGCGGCGCTCGAGCTCGTCTGCCGGCAGCCCCATCTGCGCGGGACCAAAAGCGACCTCCTCGCCCACCGTGGCGCAAAAGAGCTGCGCGTCGGCATTCTGGAACACAAAGCCCACGCGCTGATGAAAACGCTGAGCGGCCGCGGAATCCTTTAGAAACGCCGCATCGATCACGTGCCCGTCAAACAGGTATGACCCTGCGTCCGCGAGTTCAAGGCCGTTGATAAGGCGCATAATCGTCGTCTTACCGCAGCCGTTGGGACCGAGCAGGGCAACGAGTTCACCACGATCGACCTGCAGTGACACACCATCGACAACCGTATGCCCCGCATAGGAGAACACCACGTCGCGAAACTCGATAAGCGGCGTGGTCTCGGCGCCAGCAGCACCGCTCGCGCCCATTACGTCATTCGTATCGTTTGCCAAAACGTCGCCCTTCCCTACTCATCGACGGCTCGGCCGCCCGCACTACAGCACGGCGCACAACACTGCCAGCAGCGCCACGCCGGCCGCATAGACCGCATCGCGCCAGCTAAACCCGGCGCGCGCGGGCGCCGGATACGTACCGGCAAAGCCGCGGCACAGCATGGCCTCGTCCATCGCGCGGCTGCATTCCATCGCCTTGATAAAGGTCATGCCCATGATACCCGCCAGCGAGTCGGTACGCGAAAATCCCTCAGGCGCACGGCCAACGCTGCGCAGCATGACCGATTCGCACAGATTGTGCGCCGTGCGACCCAGCACCTCGATGTGCTTGAGCGCCATATCAAACGTAAAGATAACTTCGTCGGGCAGATGCAGCATCTTGAGCGCCGCCGACATGCGGCTCCAGGTGAGCGTCCACGAAACGCCCAGTACGAGCGACAGGTTAATGAACGTCTTGAGCGCAATTTTGAGCATGGCGCCCGTAGCGGAAGCGCCTAGCAGCAGGGCAGGCAGCGCCAGAACCACTGCGAGTCCCGCGGCACCGAGAGCCGGCACAAAGGTCGCGCGCAGCCCGCGTACAGGGCGCACAGCAACGAGCACCAGCGCGATAGCCGCCATCAACATGAGGTACAGCGGGCTCTGCGTCAGACACACGCACAGGACGCAAACGAACATCCCCACCAGGCGCACCGGAGCCGAAACGCAAGAAAGGGCGCGGTCGATCATCGACCCGCCCTCGTGCGCGCCTCCACCCAGGCGAACCCGCTCAAGCAGGCTCGCCAGGTGCAGGACATTCTTTTGCATCACACGATGCCGAGCCCCCACGGGCTCGTAACGCTGCTCGGCCGCAAGCCAGCTAGGCAGCTCGGCTATTGCCATGAGCACCGCTTTCCTTAACCGTCAGCGAGATCAGACGGAATGCGATAGTGAGCACCGCCACGCCAATCACGCCGGACAGGATATACATGGCAGCCTGACCGGCAAAGCCAAGACCCTGCTCCTCGGAATAGGCCTGCAGGTAATCACCCGTAGGCAGAGCGTCGGCAAAGGTCGGGGTATCAAGGCCGACCGAAGCCTGCAGACTGTCGTCACCAGCCTCCTGAACGGCGGTCGCGGCGCCCTCGGCGTCCCACTCGCCCCATGCGTCACCCGTGGTCAGCAGGCCCAGCGGTGTGGCCACGACAAGCACGGCGACCAGGATGAGCGTGGGGACCAGGGAAGTCTTCTTGGCAGTACCATCGCCGGCAAGCTGTCCATCGGCGGCTTCGGGGCCGACGATAACGCCCGGCGCCGTCTTCTTGATAAAGCCGTAGATCGCGGCAGTCGCCACGCCCTCGACCACGCCGGCAACCAGCATATGCGGGATCATCATGGCAGGAATAGCAATAGACAGCGGGAAGGGGCAGTACAGCGGCGCGCCCGAAGCGTTGGTAAAGAGCATCGGCTGAATGCCAAACTCGATGGCAGCGCACAGGGCAGCCACGCACAAGCCGATCCAGCCGCTCACGATGGCAGAAACCGAAGTGCCCCAGCTCTTGTCGTGCAAACGGCTGTTAAGCGCGCGGAACACGATGGCTGCGGCAAACGGCAACACGAAGGCCATGTTAAAGCAGTTAGCGCCAAAGGACAGGATGCCGCCGTCGCCAAACAGCAGCGCTTGCAGCGCCAGCGCGACCGAAACCGCGATAGCCGCGGCCTCGGGGCCCAGCAGCAGCGCGATGAGTGCGCCACCAACGGCGTGGCCTGTGGTGCCGCCGGGCAGCGGCACGTTGAACATCATAAGCAAGAAGGAAAATGCGGCGCAGATGCCCAGGAAAGCCATGTGCTCGCGATCGAGCGTGGCGCGCACCTTCTTGATACAGTGAGCCCAGACGGGCACCATCGCCACCGCCATGACGGCATCGGTCTGCGGGGACAGATAATTATCTGGAATGTGCATGTACGCCTCCCGGTTATCGGCGCACGGAATTGCAACGCCGCTTGAATCACCTTTCCAGTGTTACGTAATGTCAGATTCGTAACACGCCGCGGGCTATCATAGCAAAACGGCGCACTGCCGACAAAGCAGCACGCCGTTATGTAATGCGCGTGTCATATATGCAGGCTCAACGGTGCCTCATACCGGCATAGCGGTCACGTAGGACTCGGCAGCAGCCACCGCTGACCCATACCCCAGTGCAGGACCTAGCCGCGGACCTCGCCGTTTACGCCCTTGCACACCTTGGTAACGATCTTCTGGTGCGCCTTTTCGACCTCTTCGCTGGTAAGCGTGTGGTCGTCGGAGCGATACGTAAGCGCAAAGGCCATGGACTTCTTGCCCGCACCGATACGGATGGGATCGCGGTAGACATCGAACAGGCGCACGCCCTCGAGCAGCTTGCCGCCGGCACTCGTAATACGACGCTCAAGATCCTCGCAGGTCACAGTGTTGTCGACTACGATAGCAAGGTCGTGCTCAACGGCCGGGTACTGCGAGAACTCACGGTAGTTCTCCTGGTTGCGGGCGCCCTTGATCAGCTTGTCCAGGTCGAGCTCAAAGGCAACGACGACCTCGTCGATACCACAAGCCTCGCGCGCCTCGGGGTGGATCTCGCCGACCCATCCCAGCACGGTGCCGCCGGACAGAACCTCGGCCGCACGACCCGGCTGCAAGAAAGCGTAGCCCTCGCCCTCGACGGGACGGAAGCGAACCTTCTCGATGCGCAGCTGGGCAAGCAGCTCCTCGACAATGCCCTTGCCAAAGAAGAAGCGCAGCTTGCGGTACTTCATGGTCCAAGACTGCTCGCTCCACTGGCCCGAGAGCACGCCCGCCACGGACTTAGTCTCCTTGGGCAGGCTGGCGTTCTCGCGGCCATGGAACAGGCTGCCGACCTCGTACAGGTGCACGTTGGGCGTGCCGTGGGCCTCGTTATAGGCCACAGACTGCAGCAGGCCCGGCAGCAGCGAACGACGCATCTCGGTCTGCTCGGCTACCAGCGGGTTCATGAGCACCACGGGACAGCCGCGGCCTTCGGTGGACATACCGATCTTCTCCAGGTCGCCCGGGGCGGCAAAGCCAAAAGTCGTAGTCTCGTTGAGGCCGCAGGCGCGCAGGATCTCGCCGACCTTACGGGTGAGCTTCTGCTCGCGGGTCAGGCCGCCGATGTGGTTCTTGGCAGCCGGAATGGTCGCCGTCACGCGGCCCATGCCCCACAGGCGCAGGACCTCCTCGATCAGGTCGATCTCGCGCGGCAGGTCGGGACGGAAGCTCGGCGGGGTGACCATAAAGTCCTCGCCGTCGCGCTCGACGGTGCAGCCCAGGCGGGTGAGCGAACGCTCGATAAAGTCGGGCTCGATGTCGGCACCGCAGATGGCACGCACGCGGGCCAGGCGCAGCTTAATGCTGTCGATGGTCTTGGGCGCGGGGAACACGTCCACATAGCCGGGAGCAACCTCGCCGCCGGCGATCTCCTCGATCAGCGCGCAGGTAACGTTGGCGACATCCACGCAGCCGGTCTCGTCGACCTGGCGCTCAAAGCGAATGGAGGCGTCGGAGATCAGCGACAGATCGCGGCTGGTGTGCGAGGTGCGACCGGCGTTGAAGCAGGCGCTCTCGACCATCACGTCGACGGTGTCGTCCTCGATCTCGGAATCCATGCCGCCCATTACGCCGGCCAGCGCCACGGGACGCTCGCCGTCGGTGATGAGGCCCATGCCGGCGTCGAGCACGCGCTCCTCGCCGTCGAGCGTCGTGAACTTCTCGTCCTGCTGGGCGGCGCGAACCACCACGCGACGATGGCCATCGCGCTCGGCAAAGGTGTCCAGGTCAAAGGCGTGCAGCGGCTGACCGGTGAGCATCATCACATAGTTGGTGATGTCGACGATGTTGTTGTGCGGACGCACGCCCAGGGCGTTGAGGCGCTTGACCATCCAGTCGGGCGACGGGCCGACCTTGACGTTGCGCACGATGCGGGCAACGTAGCGGTCGCACAGGCCCTCGTCAGCGATCTCGACGGAAAGCTCGTCGTCGGTCGCGCGGCCGGCCTCGGCCTTAATGGCGGGCAGCTCAACGTGGAAATCGCGGTCGAAGATGGCGCCGGTCTCGCGGGCCATGCCGATCATGGACAGGCAGTCGGGGCGGTTGGGCGTAATCTCGCAGTCGAGCACGGTATCACTCGAGCCCACGTACTCGGCAAACGGCATGCCGCAGGGCGTATCCTCGGGCAGGATCATGATGCCGGAGTGATCGCCGCCCAAGCCGAGCTCGCGCGCGGAGCAGTTCATGCCCATGGACACGACGCCGCGAAGCTTGCTCTTCTTGATCTTGACGTCGCCGGGAAGCACGGCGCCAATCATGGCCGTGACGATGTGGTCGCCGGCCTCGAAGTTCTGCGCGCCGCAGACGATCTGCAGCGGAGCGGGGTTGCCGTCGGCGTCGAGGTTCTTGTCACCCACGTCGACCGAGCACACATACATGTGGTCGCTATCGGGGTGCGGGGTCTTGGTGAGCACCTTGGCGGTCACCACGTGGTCGAAGGACTCGCCCACGGTGTCGATCGCCTCGACCTCGGTGCCGGTACGGATATATTCGTCCGAAAGGGTCTTGGGATCCTCCGGAATATCGATCATGGTCTTGAGCCAGTCGTAAGAAACACGCATCTAGCTCTCCTTTCATACTGAAAGCCTGCGAAGAGATGCAGGTGGAAACTTCAACTTTGTGAACATTCCTTACAAAGCGAGGGTTGTCCAAGTGCGGCAGATCGGCCCGAAAGAGGAGCGCCGCGTACTTTGGTACGCAAGCGACGAATGAGCGCCGAGGTGCCGTGCTTGGGCAAGCCGCAGCCTAGAACTGATTCAAGAAGCGCATATCACCCGTCATGAGAGTTCTGAGGTCGGGCAGGTCGTAGCGCAGTGCCGCGACGCGCTCGGCGCCAATACCAAAGGCGAAGCCGGTGTACTTCTCGGGGTCGATGCCACAGTTGATCAGGACGTTGGGGTCGACCATGCCGCAGCCCAGAATCTCGATCCAGCCGCTGTGCTTGCAGAAGTTGCAGCCCTTGCCGCCGCACACGTGGCAGCTCACGTCCACCTCGCAGGAAGGCTCGGTGAAGGGGAAGAAGTGCGGGCGATAGCGCGTCTTGCGATCCTCACCAAACATGCACTTAACAAAGTAGTCGAGCGTGCCCTTAAGATCGCCAAAGGTGATGCCCTCGTCGACGACCAGGCCCTCAATCTGGTTGAACTGCGGCAGGTGGCAGGCGTCGGCCGTGTCGGGACGATAGACGGTGCCCGGGCAGATCATGTAGATGGGCGGCTTTTGCGACTCCATGGTGTGGATCTGCACGCCCGAGGTCTGGGTGCGCAGCAGCACGTCGGACTCGCCATGGGCGTGAGCCTCGGGGTGTGCGACGCTGCCAGGGTTGTTGTCGACCACGTAGAAGGTATCGCGGGCCGAGCGGCTCGGGTGATCCATGGGGGCGTTGAGCGCAGTGAAGTTGTAGTAGGAAGTATCGACCATGGGACCGGACTCGACGGTGTAGCCGATGCCGCAGAAGATGTCCTCGGCCTCCTCGATGATCTGCTTGATCAGGTGCTGGTGACCGATCTGCGGACGGATGCCCGGCAGCGTGATGTCGACGGCCTCGTGCTCGAGTGCGTGCTTGAGGGCGGCGGCCTTCATCTCGGTGGTGCGCTCGTCGAGCATGCCCTCGATCAGCTGGCGCATCTCGTTGGCGCGTTTGCCCATCATGGGACGATCCTCGGGGGCGAGCTTGCCCATCATGCGCATCAGGCCGGTGATACGGCCCTTGCGACCGAGCAGCTCAACGCGCGCAGCCTCGAGCTTGGCGGCGTCGTCGGCGCTAGTGACGAGCTCCTTGGCCTCTTCCTCGAGTTTGACCAGATCATCAATCAGACTCATGTCTTCCCTTTCGTCTCTCGCGTTCCCCGCTTGCCGAGGCGGCTGCCGCCGTCTGACGTTGCGAAAACGCGGCCCGGTTCGGTAACAAAAAACCGTCCTCGGGCATGTGCATTGCCCAAGGACGGTTGAATTCCGCGGTACCACCTTGTTTGACCCGACGGATGTCTGGCCCGCCGCGCCCACTCTTTGCCCCTTGTCGCGAGGCTCACGGCTTCCCTACTGGGGACATCGCCGCCGCTGGCCGCGCGCCCGTTGAGGTCGCTGCTCGGAAGTGAACGCTTGGCCCTTGCCACCGCAGGAAGGCTTGCAGCCCATGACCTTCCCTCTCTTGCCGGCGACGCGGCGGGCAAAACCCTCTCCGTCAACGCATTGGGGTATAGGATAACACATTTCGCGAGCGCATCGCCGCGTTCCGTTTTGTTCGCGCTGGGTACAAGGCAGGTAGCTGTGCAAATTGGCCGCGCACCCGCCTGCGGCGCTCGGCCTGCGAGATTAAGGATACGGTATGGGAAAGAAACTCGATAAGAAGGCCCAGGCCGCCGTGGCAAAGGCTGCCAAGGGCGTCAAGGCTGCTAAAGTCGACAAGGCCGTCAAAAAGTTCCGCAAACTCGAGGGCAAGCTGTGGACTCGCGAGTACCTGCTCAAGATTGCCGAGTTCGATGGAGCGACGATTGCTCCTGCCAACGGTGCTGCCGCCCGTGCCGACGCCATGGGCACGCTTGCCGGCGAGCATCACAAGCTACTGACCAGCGAGAAGTCCGTTGAGCTCGTACGCTCGTTAGTGCGCGAGACGGTTGCAGGCGGACACGTAGACGACCCGCAGCTGCTCGACGAGATCCGCGTGCTCGGCCGCGACCAGCGCGAGGCAAGCGTTATTCCTACCGAGGAGGCCGAGGCCTGGACCAGGCTCACCTGCGAGGCCGACGCCGTGTGGCACAAGGCCAAGACGGCCAACGACTGGGCGAGTTTTGAGCCCTATGTGGACAAGATCGTCGCCCAACTTAAGCATCAGGCAGAGCTCATGGACCCCCAGCGCGACCCATACGACGTTTGGCTCGACCAGTACGAGCGTGGTCTTTCTGCCAAGAGCTTCGACGCGTTTTGCGACGAGGTCAAGGCCACGGTCGTGCCGCTCGTGCACGCCATCGGTGAGCGCGGCCAGCAGCCCGCTGCCGACTTTTTGCACGCGCATGTGCCCGAGGCCGCCCAGCGAGCCATGAGCTTCGACCTGATGAAGCTCGTCGGTCTTAACCTGGACGACACCACGCTTGCCTTTACCGAGCATCCGTTTAGCGAGGGCTTTGCCGTGGGCGATGCGCGCATCGCGACGCACATCTACGAGAACGACTGTATCTCCAACGTCTTCAGCATCATCCACGAGGCAGGTCACGCCATGTACGAGCTGGGCGTGAACCCCGCCTATGCGCGCACGTGCCTGGAGGGTGGCACCTCCATGGGCATCCACGAGAGCCAGAGCCGCTTTTTCGAAAACACCGTGGGTCGCAGCCGCGCCTTTATGGGACCGCTGCTCGAGGTGCTGCGCCGCCACGCACCCGAGGTCTACGGCGACGTCGACGAGGACACGCTCTACCACGCCGTGAACATCGCACAGCCGTCGCTGATCCGCACCGAGGCCGACGAGCTCACCTATCCGCTGCACGTTATGGTGCGCTACGAGATCGAGCGCATGCTGTTTGCCGGCGAGGCCACGGCCAAGGACATCCCCGCGCTTTGGAACCACTTTATGGACGAGTACCTGGGCATTCCCGTTCCCGACGACACGCACGGCTGCCTGCAGGATACGCACTGGAGCGGCGGCTCGTTTGGCTACTTCCCCACGTATGCGCTGGGCAGTGCCTACGACGCCATGTTTGTGCCGGCCATGTGCCGCGACGGCGTCGACCTTAACGGCGCCTGCGCGAGCGGTGACCTGGCGCCAGTCCGTGCCTGGCTGGGCGAGCACATTTGGCAGTGGGGCCGCGCCAAGGACGCGCCGGAGCTCATCAAGGGCGCGTGCGGCATGGCGTTCGATGCCCGCTACTACTGCAGCTACCTGCAGGACAAGTTCACCACGCTGTACGAGCTGTAAGGCATAACCGACACGTCAACGCAAAGGGGACGCCGCGGAACCAATCCGCGGCGTCCCCTTTCCACCTAGTTGTTTAAGAACGTCCCCAATGACTACCTTACAGAGCTTCCAGCGCGGCGGCGATGCGCTTCATGGCGGCATCGGCAGATGCTTGGTCGGGCGCCTCGGCCAGCACGCGGATAACCGACTCGGTTCCGCTCTTGCGCACGAGCACGCGGCCCTCGCCTGCCAGCGATGCCTCGGCCTCGGCGATGGCGTTCTGCACGCCCATGTTCTCGAGCGCGGCGTCCTTGTCCGCCACGCGCACGGCCACCTGCGCCTGCGGCAGCAGCTTGCACGGAGCCGTGAGCTGCGAGAGCGTCTCGCGCTCGGCACGAATCACTTCCATCACGCGCAGCGAGGTCATAATGCCGTCGCCCGTGCGCTCGATATCGCCAAAGATCGTATGGCCCGTCTGCTCGCCGCCCAGGCTGTAGCCGCCCTCGCGCATCTTGGCATACACGTGACGGTCGCCCACGCCGCTGGTCACGGCGCTCAGACCGGCAAGCTCCAACGACTTGATCAGGCCAAAGTTGCTGGCAATCGTCGGCACCACGGTACCGCCCGAAAGGCGACCGTGCTTGTTCAGATACACGCCGCACACGTACAGGATCTGGTCGCCGTCTACCACGCGACCGCGCTCATCCACGGCCAGGCAGCGGTCGGCATCGCCATCGTAGGCAAAACCCACGTCCAGGCCCTGCTCCACCACATGGCGCTGCAGACGCTCCATATGCGTGGAGCCGCAGTCGACGTTGATGTTAAAGCCATCGGGCGCGGCATTGATCACGCGCACGTCGGCACCGAGCGCGTCAAACACCGGCTTGGCCACCGAGGAAGCCGAGCCGTTGGCGCAGTCGATACCGATCTTGACGCCCTGCAGCGAAAAGTTCGCACTTGCAATGAGCGAAGCAATGTAGCGGTTGCGGCCCTGCATGTAGTCCACCGTGGCACCGATGTGGTTGCCCGTGGCCAACGGAACTTCGCTCTTGCCATCGATGTAGTCCTCGATGAGCTCCAGTACGTCCTCGTCCATCTTAAAACCGTCGCTATTGACGAGCTTAATGCCGTTATCGCAAAACGGGTTGTGGCTCGCGCTGATCATGATGCCGCAATCGAAGCAGCCCTCCACGGTCTGATGCGCCACGCCCGGCGTCGGGATCACGTGCAGCATATAGGCGTCCGCACCGCTCGCGACCAGACCGCTCACCAGCGCCGCCTCGAACATATAACTCGAGCGACGTGTGTCCTTGCCCACGATAACGCGCGCCTTAGCACTGCGGTTGGCGCCATAATACCAGCCCACAAAACGGCCAATCTTATAAGCGTGCTCTACCGTCAGCCCAACGTTGGCCTCGCCGCGAAAGCCGTCGGTGCCAAAGTACTTCATGCGCTCTCCTTACAAAATAGGGGCGAACAGATTGCCTGTCCGCCCCAAAATGGTACTCGATTATCTGCGCTACCAGAAAAACCCTACGCCGACGCGCTGTCGCGAGCCGCCTGGCATGTAGGAGTCTGACGCAGCGTAAGCGGCTTGTCCCCCGCCTCGGCCGACGTGGTCAGCGTATACGTGATCGTCGTCGTCTCGCCAGCATGCAGGTCAACGGTGCCCGAATAGAAGGGGATTCCATGCCACGTAGCGGCGCCGAGACCAAACTGGGTGCCCTCGACGGTCAGATCAGTAATGTTGCCGCCCGTCGGGGCAAACAGTGAGACATTCAGACGCTCGTCGTCACGCGCGGCATCGGGTGCGCTCGCCGCAACGTAGTCGGGCAGCTTGCCAGCCTCCTCCTGCGTCATGATGTTCGTCAGGGTAACGGTGATGCGATAGGAGCACGTGCCGTCACCGTTCTTGATGCCCTGGCCAATCTGCGTATCAGCGTTCAGGTACCAGTCGAGCTTGGAGAAGCTCAGGTTGTTAAAGTAAACGCCGGCAACAGGATCGGCACTCGGGTCATCCGGATTGGGCAGCGAAGCGTCAATGCCCGTCTCTTTGATGGCATTCTGCTCATCATCGTTTCTCATCCACGCGATCAGGCGGCCCTCTTCGGCACCGCGCTCAACGGCGCTGACAAGCTTCGTAACATCGACATCGCCGATACCGCCAAGGATCTTGTCGAAGGCAGCGCTGGCGACGGATGCAAAGATGCCGTCCGACTCCTCGACCGGATAGTTCCAGTACACATCGTGCATGAGGACCTTTGCGGCGTTGGTGCCGTCGACAACCGTTCCGTCGGGCAGCGAGACATTACCGACCAGGCCCAGCAGATACTGCAGGAACACCGGGTCGATACCGATGACGCCATCAACGTCCTGTCCATACTGGGACTTCCACAGCGCGGCGACACGCTGCGAGTTGCGGGGCCAATCAGGCGAATAGGTATTGCCCGAGTTGTACAGGTTACTGTGGTTGCCGAACAGCGCCTCATCCTCTTCGTCGACGCTCTCGACTGCCTCATCCTCGCTGAGTCCAATGCGGGGAACAAACTCGCCAATCGACATCTGGCCGTCGGTGACCGAAATCAGACCCTGCGAACCGCCAAAGCCGCCGCAGGCACGAATCTCGACGTTGTTCATGGCGTACATAAGGTAGTTGCGCGTCTGGCCGTTGGCGCCGAGCATCTGGGGAAGGACGGGGGCGACCTTCTCCGCCGCGTCAACCGCGCCGTTGAGGGTGGCAAAGCCGTCCTTGGCCTTATCGACCAGCTCGGTCACCTGGGAAATATGAGTATCGCCAATGCCCTGGACCTTCTCGTTGGCGCTCTTGAACACCTTCGAGCTATTGGAAAGCGAATCGGCGACCGCCTGTAGCGCGGACACGTTAATCATGCCGTCCTGGAACAGCTTGCCGGGCGTAGCCTGCGAGAGGTTGTCGGCCATGGGAACCAGCGCGTTGCTCGAGACATCGGACAGGGCATCAATCATGGTGCGGGCTGCGTTGATGTCACTGCCATACACCGGGATAAACGATGCCGCCGTCCACAGCGAGCTCGAGGTCTCCGCCTTCATGCTGTCGCAGAGCTCATCGATCTTCTTCGCGTCGTCGGGCAGCGTCGAAAAATCGCCCGACGTGACCTTGTCCTTAAGGCCACCGACGATCTCGACAGCCTCCTTCGCTTCGCTCTTTACGGTCTTTGCCGAGTTAAGCAGCATAAAGCCGCTTGCGCCAAGCGCAACGAGAAGCACCGCGACTACAGCGGCAATAATGGCGCCGGTGTGACGCTTTTTGCGCTCGCCCTTGCGATGGCGATGACGGACCAGACCGTCAGAGGTCGAACTCGACGAAGCGTCGCTACCGTAGTTCAAGCCAAAATCGTAATAATCTTCCTTGGAACCCGAGCCCGCAAACTCGGTACCGCTATCATCCAGGCGGGCGAACGTGCCAGTCTCGGAGGCGCCGGTGTAGATCGTGCCAAGGTTACCCGTAAGCCCCGCGCCACCGGCAGAGGGAGTATTGTTGTCGGCCTTGCCGGCATTAACGTTGCCGGCGGCATTCGCGGCGTTGGCAGCACCTGCGTTGTTCGCAGGTACCGAAGGAGCCCCGCTCGACTGCGACGCGGAGGTTGCACCGCCCGCAAAGACATTCCCTCTTGCACGGCCGGTCTTTTTTGCCTTTTGAGACTGCTCGTACAGAGCGGTAAACATCGCCGTCTCGCCCGGGGATACGCGCTTACCGGAGCCGCCCTGTCCAGCGTCGCCCGGCGTGCCGGCCTTACCAGCCCCGTTCGGACGCGGCGGAACTGCAGGACGGCCGCTATCGCTGCCCTTAAAGTGATTACCAGCCATAAAGAAATCCTCGCAATTGAGTCGCAATGAAAAAGTCCATAACGTTACTAGTTTATGGCATTTTGAGCATCGACAGCTAAACTCCAGACACGGACATCAATTGGCGAAAATGCGGCACAACACCTTTTCTGTCTTGGCGGCGGCGTCAACTACACCGTGAGGAACATCATCACGATGATCATGACAAAGCCGATAAGGTCGGTCGGCAAAAACACCGTGCCCAGCATAACGGCGCTGGTGATGGTCGCCGAAACCGGCTCCACAGTTCCGATGAGGCTCGCACGCACCGAGCCGATGTCCTTAACGCCCTGCATATAGAGCATGTAAGCAAAAAACGAGCCGATAACCACGAACACCGCGAGCGCCTCGATACCGGCGGCATCGAGCGCCGGCATATGCGCCCAGGGCTGCACGAAGACACATGAGACCACGCCCGCCGTGAGCATTGCCGAGCCCGTGACGATGGGGCTACCGTATTCGGGCAGGATCTTGGCGGGAATCACCGCCATACACGCGGCGCTGACCGCACACATAAGACCTGCTGCCAGGCCAAGCGGCGAGATATTCAGGCTGGTAGGGTCGCCGCCGGTGGCAATTAAAAAGGTTCCACCCAGAGCCAGGCCAATGCCGATGACTTCGCGAGTACGCGGCATGCGGCGATCGGTCACGCAGGCGTAGCCCATGATGATAACGAGCTGCAGGCACTGGAGCACCGTCGCGGTTCCGGCGTTCGTCAGGCGCACGGCCGAAAGATAGCAAAACTGGTTGAACAGCAGGCCAAAGGCGGTAAAGAGCAGCAGCTGCTTGCGATCGGCGGGTGTGGTCCAGAGCTTAATCAGGCGCTCGCGGTCGCGCGTAACAACCACGGCCATAAAGAGTAGACCGGCGAGAATCTGACGCACGCTCATAAGCCACAAGGTGTCGACGTGGTAGGTATCGAACAAAAAACTCGCGCTGGTGCCCGAGAAGCCCCAAAACGAACCGCCCACCAGCGTAGCCAAGACGCCCGTGATCATCTTGCGCGTCGAAGCGCTGTTCAGGCGGTCGCGCCATGCGCGACGGGTGTTGCGGCTGAGCTCGTCGGTGCCCTCGGGCACATCAATGTTCGATATATCGGTCATCGGCACCGAAGCCCCTGCGCCTTCGACCTGCTCGACACACTCTTTGCTCATTCCACTCCCCCGAAACAGCCTGGAAACAATTCGGCTTACCTTACCACGGCGAAGTCACCAGCTGGAGGCTTGTCCGCTTATCGGTAGGACAATTCCGCAGGCGTCTTTCCATAGCTCGATACCGCAATGGCCTTGCATTATGCGACAGCCAAATCGCGGCAGCAGGCTCTTTTGAAATGGATGCGACAAAGCCCCCGAATTCCACAATGTAAGCGATTTTTAAAAATGTTCTTGCCACCGAGTTCAGCCTCCGTTATATTATCCCTTGCGCGCTTGCGCACCCTTGATCGGGCGTTTAGCTCAGGGGGAGAGCGCTTCCCTGACACGGAAGAGGTCAGAAGTTCAAATCTTCTAACGCCCACCAAATGTTCGCAGCTCAGAGGCTATGTCCTCTGGGCTGTTTTGTTTTATGTCGCCAAATCAGCTGGCAGCTCCAACCGCCCAAGCAACCACCCTGCCCATACACAAAACCGCGTCAATAGCCACCGAGGCCGAGGCCAACGCGTCTCGAACCCATCCGAGCCGCAACTTCTCAGCAAAACGCCGCGATGTCTGCGCCCTGCGGTATCCTTGAGCCACTTGCACCTGCAGCACCAAGGAGCCGCCATGCGCACCGAGCTCGATGTTCCCTTTTCGCACAAAGACGAGGCCAAGGCCCTGGGCGCCAAGTGGGATCGGGCTAAGAAGATCTGGTATGTACCCAGCGGCGTTAACCCCGAGCCCTTTGCCGAGTGGCTGCCCGGCGTTGACCGATCCGACCCCTCAGCGCCGTATATATATCTAGTACTGGGCAAGCGCGAGTGCTGGAAGTGTCACAAAGAGACCTCGGTCGCGGCCTTCGGCATTCCCTATCGAGCCGACAACGACGAGAGCATCGCCATCGCGCACGCGTCCAACGAAGCCGGGCACATTGCCATCAACACGGCCAACGCTAACGCACTCGCCATCGTGCCCGCTCTTGGCTGCGTGCCGGGCGAGATCCGCGACTACCTTCATAAGCGCTGCGGCTACAAGCCCGTAGGCGCGCGAGCCTCCAAAGCCCCGTCGCTCGGCAACACGTGCACCAGTTGCGACGCGCTGCAAGGCAGCCGCTATCTGTTCGAGGAGCCCTCGTCCCCGTTTGCCCTCACTGCCATCAACAAGCTGCCGGCACTGGAGTTTGTGCGCGTCGAAGTTGCCGGCGTCTTTGGCATCCCAGCCGCGCGCACCAATTTTGACCAGGCACTCTTTACCTGGGCACGCGACCATCACGCCGAGTTCCACAGGCAACTCGGTGAGGGGGTTTATTTGTAGGGACGGAGAAGCCTTCACAGCCAACTCCTCCGCATCACCTATCCCTCGTCGCCGGCGTCATACACGATATCGAGGCCACAAACAGGGCATTTCTCCGGATACACCGGCATATGAACGCCTGTCTGTTTTCTCACTTCGTCGCTGAACCTGTCGCGCGCATCGATGAACCGAATGTCGAGACACGGTATTTGCGAGCCGCAGCAAGGGCAGGTGACGACAAACGACCCGCAATCAACCTCTACGCTCGGAAACATATTGTTGTCTATAAGGGCACACGGCAGTTTTCCGTACTTCCCCATCGCAATATCGCCTCGCCAGCTCATACACGCTCCCCTCTCGCTATACAAAACAGGAAGAGCATGCACCGGCGGGCATGCGCGAGATTGCATCGCCACGCGATCCGATCAAACAACACGATCGTCAAAGAATGCCAAAGCCAAATACGCTAATACGGCAGAAGCCCCGCCTTTTCACGCTTCTTTTCCGAGCGATCGAACTCAATGCGATGGGCCTCAAGAAACACCGTATTGGGTCGCCACTGACGCTCATTCGGCTGCCTTAGCGTCGCACCCGCAAAGGAAACGTAGCCGGTCTTATCCAGCAGGTACGATCCACACAGCCGATATTCGCCGCAAACAGGCTCAAACGAAATCAGATGAGCATCGAATAAAGCATGTAAGTCGCGCCGAAGCAGAATGCCGTTGCTGGCAACCTGCGATTTGGGTCCCGAGTAATTCTCGATATGTGCAGCCTCCAGAGCTTCGCTGACGCCGCAGTCCGACACCGCGCAACGGCCATCATAGGCGGCAACGAGCTGCTTGCGGAACCATTGCTGCCCCAATCGCTCGCGCCTTAACGCATAGCGGACCTTTTCGTCGTCGGTCGTACCCTGTCCGGCAAACTCAATATCGACGGGCATGTGCTTCAGATAGCTCATGTCGGGCGCAAAACGGGGGTCCGGTCCGCCTTTATGAACAGGACCGTGCAGAACAAACCATCCGTTTTCGGGCTCGAACCGTTCAACAAACGCAAGGCCGAGCACCTTGTAGCCCACCTCGGTTGCAAATATGACTCCGACTGGAACGCCACATTCCATGCAGTTGAGCATTTTACGGTTGTAATTCTGGTCTCGAGAACCAACGGCGCCTGGCGCTTGGACCGAATACTTAATGACCCACGTACCATCGTCCAAATAGAGCGGAGGTACATCGGTGTAGAAGCTCTTTTTAGAGTTATGGACCGAAAGCGCAAAGATCTTATTGGGATCTTGCTTCACCCGATCCTGGCCCGGCCAGAAGATCCCTGAATCCCGCGTTACGGGAAAGAAGTCCGAGCCAATTCTCAAACGATACTGATACTGAGGGCTATCTTCCTTGGTGTGGTGCGGAAGGCTGGTCCAAACGCCGCCGCGCTGTTCCTCACCCAGAAACCACTCCCATGCCTCAACGTATTCGGAAGGCACGAGACTGCAGGCGCGGTCATAGCTTGGTCCATCCATCAACGGAACAGCAAGGTCAATGTCGTTCATCGCCAGCACCTACAACCATACGAACGCGAGTCATGCCCCTCAATAATATGGCCGAGAGTCAATTATTACGAGATCTCATTCCGCGATCGGCACATCGTTGATGCTCTCGGTTTGCCGCTGGCGCGTTTGTACCCCGCTGCCCCACTTCCCTGTATACTGATGTAGCACGTGTTTCATCCGGGCTTGTTGGGCCGGATTGTTCATGGGAGGGTCTTATGGCTGCTTCGAATCCGCCTAAGGGGAGCGTTTCTTCTTCGTCCATCAAGCCGGTTACGCGCAAGGCTGTGCGTTGCCAGCGCGAGGTCGCTTGGCTTGTCACGCAGGCGGCGGGCAGGCTTGTGGCGACCACTCAGGACGTCAATGCGCCTACGCCGAGCTTTGTGTTAGCGGCGGCGCTGGATTTTGTGCGCCAATTGGAGCTTGCCGCACAGGATGCCAGCGGCCACCTCGACTACCAGAATGTTATGGCGCCCGACCTGCAAACGTTCTGCCACATGGCCAAGTTGCCCGCCGCACCCAATGCGCTTTCGGACGCAGGCTACATGTTTACGCTTTCGGGCGCGGACCTTATCCGCGACATCTATGCATACTGCAGCGAGCTCGCCGAGCGCCACGTCTTTGACGCGGCTGAAGTCAAACCGGGATATGTCATCAAGCTGGTTCTTAGGCTGTTCTTGATGGACGGGTTCGGGGCCATGCCGGCGTAAGCCGAGTCTTTAGCATCACCGTCGACTGAGCAACAACCGCTTTACCTTAGTGGGCGCCAATTGAGGGTCGATTATTGGGTCGCCTCGTCCACTAACGCATTTATTCCACGCGCTCTGACAGTCGATACTTGCGGTTGCGGCTTGTCAACGGCGCCGTCGGCTCAAGCTCGCCCTGCTCAATGAGCGCATTGACGCGTGCCCTAACCTGGGAAACCGTGAGTCCCGTGCGCTCCGCCAGTTCGCGCGTCCCCAATTCGCCGTAGCGCTTGAGTGCCGTCATAATCAAGTCCCCGCCATGATCGACCGGCTCGATCTTTGAACGGTAAAGTACGACCTTGAACCGATCGAATCCCGGGCAGAACAGGGGCCCGGCCAGACCATGCGCGCGCATGGCATCGATCATCATCGGGATGCCCGAGCCATTGCCCTCAGCCGGCGAACCTGCGCCATCCGGCAGCGGGACAATCGACATGAGCTTCACAAGCGTCGCGTTACGGCATCGGGAGCTGCCGTCAAACAAGTTCTCGCGAGTCTTTCCCCCGTAAAGGCCGCCAGGATTTGTCACCTCGACACGATCGTCAAAGACGTCGACGGCAATCGATTGTCCACAGAACCGATCCCCGTATTCTCGATGGATTACGGCGTTGGCGATTGCCTCGCGCAGAACCTCCTCGGGAATCTCCAGCGAGTCGATACACGAGATGCCTTGGACGGTCGAGATGCGGCGCAGGTTTTTGGCGACAGCTGCGACGGCATCCGAGATCATCTCGCCCAACGTTCCCTCACAGATTGTGCGGTCCATGAACCTCAGCGACCCCACAGCTCCCTTTTGAGCTCCCACGTGGACAGCCACGTCAATGAAGAGCTTGGGATAGAACTGCTGAGGGTAAACGCCCGCGGCAAGGAGGCCGGCCTTGGTAACATTGCCCTGGAAGTCGAGGAAATTCAGACGCTCCATCTTTGTCTTCTTGTCCGCCGCACCGCGCATCGCTCGAGGCGTCAACGAATAGGCACGCTCTATCGTGCGGTCGACCAGCGACTCGTCGAGATCGCCCACACTCGTGCCGGGCACCGCATCGCGATCGCTAGGACTCGTCCGCTCATATGACGGCAGTGCCAAAACCTCGGTCGACGAAAGCGGGACATCTTTGTCATCGATGCGCTTGTAGCTGCCGCCCTGGGCGCCTCGCTCTATGACATAGCAGGGCTTGCTCGACGGATCGAGCTCCTCAATCGTAATGACGAGAACGATGACGTCCTGAAGCTCCACTCGCTCGATCGTGTATTTAGGCGGATTGGCCAGCTTTCCTCGACCGCCCGCATCACCCATGCCTGACACAAATTGGTTGAGCACTTTCTCGGTCTCGAAGTTCTCAACCGGGACAAAACCTGCGCGCTCACTCACTCCGAGCACGATGATTCCGCCGGCAGTGTTCGCGAATGCGCTCACCGTTTCCCACACATCGCGGGAAAGCGTCGTGGCGCTCTCCTTCACTTCGACGTTAAGATCATCCGAGCCCATACGCCTTAAAGACTCAAGCAGACCGGTCAGCTCGTTTTCGTTCATCTGCACGTCCTTTCGCTCGGTCCTGCGGAGAATGCCGCGGATAGATTTCCCTCGTCTCTCAGTTATCTCTCGAAATTATCTCTCATCTATCTCTCTATCTCTCGGCTTAGAGATAGAGAGATAGATGAGAGATGGAATGTCTACCATTTGCTTCATTTATACATATTTTTGCTGGTAGAACAATTGGTATTGAGACAATACCATGATTGCCTGTCTCTTTGCTGCTCAGTTATCTCTCATTTTTTTCTCTCATCTTCCTGTCATCTCTCATATTAGAGACGAATGAGGGACGAGAGATACGCGAGTGATGGACGAGCGAGGATTTTCGGACGGTCGGATAACGAGAGTGGATATTTGGACGGTTTTTGGGGCTTTTGCGGCAAATTCCGTCCAAATATCCACTCTCGTTCGATAGGTATCCGGAAATCCTCGCTCGTCCGTCCGAATATCCACTCTCGTTTGGCGAGTGTCCAATTTTCCACGCTCGTGCGGCGGGCACGCGAGCCCTTCGCCCAATCCGCTGGCATCGTCTCCAGTTCGCCGCAGGGTCGCGGCCCCATATGGGTATACTCTCGAGGATTCGACTCGATTCGCCCCCGCTGGGGCGTCAAAGGAGACTGCATATGCCCACCACCTCAACCGACCCGCGCGCCGCAGCCGCTGCACTGCTGGTGCCCGGCACTACCTGCCACGGCTTTGCCGTCGAGCGCCGCGAGACCGTGCCCGAGCTCGACTCGGACGCTTACGTGCTGCGACACACTGCCTCGGGCGCTCGTCTGCTGTACCTGGCGTGCGACGACGAAAACAAGGCCTTTGCCATTGGCTTTAAGACGCCGCCGGCCGATTCCACCGGCGTGTTCCATATTCTTGAGCACTCGGTGCTGTGCGGATCGGCCAAGTTTCCCGTCAAGGAGCCGTTTGTCGACCTGATCAAGAGCTCCATGCAGACGTTCCTCAACGCCATGACCTACCCCGACAAGACCATCTACCCCGTTGCCACCACCAACGAGCAGGATCTGTACAACCTGATGGACGTGTACCTGGACGCGGTGTTCAACCCGGCCATCTATACCAAGCCCACCATTTTTGAGCAGGAGGGCTGGCACTACGAACTGGACCTGCCGGAGGGCGACGGCGACAGCAGCGCCGCGAGCCTGCACGAGGGCACGCTGCGTTATAACGGCGTGGTGTTCAACGAGATGAAGGGCGCGCTGTCCGATCCCATGAGCGTGCTGGACGATGCCGTCAACGCCGCGCTCTATCCCGACACCGCCTATGCGCACGAGAGCGGCGGCGACCCGCGCGCGATTCCCGCGCTCACCTACGAGCAGTTCCTGGACACGCACGCGCGACACTACAATCCCTCCAACTCCTACATCACGCTCTACGGCGACCTGGACGTGGACCGCGCACTGGCCTTTTTGGACGAGCGCTATCTGTCGCAGCCGAGTGCCGCGAGCCGCCGCATGGACGCTGCCGTTGCCGCCGGCGAGGACCCGTCCACGCTGGCGCCCAATCCGTTGGACGCGCAGGCGCCCGTGACCTGCGAGTACAAGCGCATCGAGATGGCCACCACACCCGAGAACGCCCTGGTGGGCCTGGGCCTTGTGCTGGGCAGCGCGCTCGACCGCAAGCGCACGATCGCGGCGGATATCCTGTTCGAGGCGCTGCTGGGCTCCAACGAAGCGCCGGTTAAGAAGGCCATTCTGGCCGCCGGCCTGGGCGGCAACGTGGTGAGCTACACCGCGGCCGAGAGCCTGCAGCCCTACGAGCTCATCATGCTGCAAAACGCACAGCCCGGTGTGGCGCGCGAGCTGCGTCGCGTGTTCCAGGACGCCTGCCGCGACCTGTGCGAGCACGGAGTTCCGCGCGAGCGTCTGGAAGCCATCATCAGCAGCAACGAGTACGACCTGCGCCAGCGTGACTATGGCATCGCCGACGGCGTGGCCATTGCGTGCGACGCGCTGAGCACCTGGCTCTACGATGACGACGCCGCGACGCTGGCGCTCAAGTACGGCCCGGTGTACGAGGAGCTGCGTAGCGAGCTGGACGGCAGCTATTTTGAGGACCTGCTGCGCGAGCTGGTGCTGGAAAACGACCACATGGCACTGGTCGAGCTGGTGCCGGTGGACGCCGCCGAGGGTTCGGAGGGTGCCGAGGCCGCCGAGCTGGCAGCCAAGCGCGATGCCATGACCGATGCCGAGCTGACCGACGTGGTCGAGCGCACGGCCGCGCTGCGTGCCGCGCAGGAGGCGGAAGACACACCCGAGGCCAAGGCCACGCTGCCGCGCCTGCGCGTGTCCGACATTGGCGAGGCGCGCCCCGAGCCGCCGCTGGTCGTGGACACGACCGCGCCCATCCCCTGCCTGCGCCACGGCATCCCCACCAACCGCCTGGCCTACGCCATGCAGTATTTCGACCTGAGCTGCGTCGCGTTTGAGGACCTGCCCTATGTGACACTGCTCTGCCGCCTGCTTAAGCAGCTGCCCACGCGCGAGCACTCGGCCGAGGAACTCGATAACTTGCTCGCCGGCAAGCTCGGCTTTTTGAGCTTTACGACCGAAGTCATGACGCAGCCCGAAGTAGACGGCGTGCGCCCCTACCTGCTGGTGAGCGCCGGCGCCCTGTCCGAGAAGATCGGTGCACTGGCGAGTCTGCCGCGCGAGGTATGGTCGAGCACGCTTTTGCTCGATGCCGACGCCGACCGCGTGCGCGACGTTCTCACGCAGATTCGCATTGGGCTTGAGCAGGGCTTTATCAACAACGGTCACTCGGCGGCGCTCGGTCGCGCGATGAGCTACAGCTCGCCTTCGGCCGTGGTGCGCGAGCAGCTTTCGGGCGTGGACTTCTATCTGTTCCTGCGCGATCTGCTCGACCACTTTGACGAGCGCGTGGACGGGCTGCGTACCAAGCTTGCCGAGCTGGCGGAGCGCATCTTTGTGGCCGATGGCTGCATGGCGAGCTTTACCGGCAGCAACGAGGACTTTGACGCATACTGGGATGCCGCGGGCGACCTGGGGCTGGGTGCGGGCGATGGTGCCGATGCCGGCCGCGACGCTCTCGTGGTGCCGACGCCGCGCGACCGCCACGAGGCTTTCGTCATCCCCAGCGATATCTGCTTTGCGGCAAGCGCGTCCGACCCGCGTCGCCTGGGCGTTGACGTGACGGGCGCCTGGGCGGTTGCCGCCAACGCACTCTCCTACGACTACCTGTGGAACGAGATCCGCGTAAAGGGCGGCGCATACGGCTGCGGATTCCGTGCGGCAGGCGAGCGTCAGACGGCGTTCTACACCTACCGCGACCCGGCAATCGACCCCTCGATTGAGCGCGTGGCGCGTGCAGGCGAGTGGCTCGGCAGCTTTGAGCCCGACGAGGCCGCCTTTGAGGGCTTTATCGTGAGCTGCGTGAGCGGCATGGACGCGCCGGTGAAGCCGTATGCGCTCACCAAGCGGCGCAACACGACCTACCTGGCCGGGCTCGATCCGCATGCACGCGAGGAGCGCCGCGCCCAGATGCTCGCCGCCACGCCTGGTGAGCTGCGCTCGCTCGGCGCCGACGTGGCGCGTATCGCAGCCGAGTCGCCAACGTGCGTCTTTGGCGGCCGAGACGTCATCGCCAAGAGCAACGCCGGCTTTAACGTCGTCGACCTGTTGGGCTAACGCACAAAGGTAGATTTTTGGGATATGCCTGAAAATCTACCTTTTCTTTTGCCGCTGCTTGGGCGGGGCAGCTCGGCCCATCCCACCAGTTTGTCCCGATCTGTAACGCCAAGGCGGCAATATTGGCTCCAGATGTTATAAATCGAGACGTTTTCGGATGATGCCGGCCCTTTGTCTCAATCTGTAACATCTAGGTCCGATTTTGCCGAGCTACTGTTACAGATCGAGACAAACCGCCGCGAACAACCGCTCTTCGTCAAAACCCACGAAGGTGTCCATGAACTGCCCCCTTTACGATGGTTTGTGTGGTGGTTTGGATGTTTGCCCAGATAAAACCTGCCAAAATAAACCTGTCCCTTTTTGGCAGGTTTGCTAGAGGAGGTTGGGATGGACAAGGCCGAGTTGCGGAAGGCGGTGATTGCTCGGCGCGACGCTCTTGATTTGGATGTGCGGGCAGCGAAGTCTGCCGTTATCTGTGCGCGGCTTGTTGAGCTGTTGGATCACTTGGGTACCGCAGCGCCGCACACCGTTGCCGTCTATGCCGCGATGGGTTCCGAGGTCGACCCAGCCGCGTTTGCCGCTGCGGCCGCCAAACACGGCTGGCGCGTGGCCTATCCGTGCATGTTCTCGGCAACAGACGCCGCAGCTTGTGGCCAGCGCATGTGCATGCGGGCAGTTGCCGCCGACGATGCGTCCGCGGCGCCGTTTATCGCCCACCCCACGCGGGCCTTCGCGGCCACAGACATCGACAGCGGCCGCTTCCCTATCGTGCCTGCCGAGGCTCTCGACATGATTATCGTGCCGCTCGTAGCATTCGACCGCGCCGGCGCGCGCCTGGGCTACGGCGGCGGCTGCTATGACCGCTACCTGCCCATGCTCTCGTCCGCATGTCAAATCATCGGCATAGCCTTTGACGAGCAGCGTGTCGGCCACGTTCCCACCGACGCCCACGACCTGCCGCTACCCCACATCATCAGCGCCTGATCGCCGCTGTATCGCACCCGCAAGTTGAGCGTGGAAAATCTCCCACTTTGAGCCCCCTTACGAGCCAAAAACGGGAGATTATCCACGCTCATTCAACAAGCGTCCAGATTTCCACGCTCGTCCGTCCGATTTTCCACGCTTGTGCAGCCAAACGCCCTGCAACTGCCTCAGCACGCACGCGGCACGCCGGCGACCTTGAGCTTGCGATCGAGCTTTGTCGGATCCCTTAGATCATCCCAGCACAAGCGCACGATCTTGCAGTTATCAAGCAGCGAAAGCCTCGACTCGCGCTGGCGCTCATCAAACTGCGCCTTCGCGAGCTTGCCCTCCTCCGCCGCCTTCTCGCTTTTAACGAATCCGTCGAACTCCCCGATAATCAGCCGGTCGCCCACACGCCACAAGTAGTCAACTCGATACGGCCGCCCCGGCTCAACCGGGTCGAACAGCTCAACTTGCAGCTCCGGCGTCTGCCAGCCGCGCTCAATCATCAGAGCACGCGCCTTGGACTCGCCACCGCTTTCCGATAGGCCATCGGCACACCGCGCAACACTTCGCGCCGTCACAACACCGCGACGATTTAAGCCAAGCTTGTTGATTGCCTCAACGAGATGCTCCTTCGACAACAGCTGCTCATGAAGCGCCGAGTCCGCAATGATCAGTCCCTCGACAAACGATGCATCGACCAGGCAATCCGTAATCGTTTGGTCGATATCGGTCACGGCAATATCCATCTGGATTGCCCGCGTTTGACGAGCATAACGATGGCGAATCACCCGAGAGCCCGGCGTCGTCGATTGCGCCGGCGCCGCGGCGATATGGATGTGCGTCAAATTGGCATGCGAAACCGAAAGGCCATAGATAACAGCCGCCGTATAGGAGCAAAACGTCCAGTCGGGATGCTTTTGCGCAAGGGCCCGCACCCGATGCAGATAACGTTGCCGAAACTTGAGCTCGGACCAATAATCCGGACGCGCATACAGCCCCGGCATGACCGCCTCTAGACTTCCCGCCGCCACACGCCGCTCAATCTGCTTTGCCTCCGCCGCCGTGCGTGCGTACACGCAGCTCATCTGCTGTTCGCACGCTTTAATGTGGCTTGTAAGTCTTTGATTCGCCGTCATGTTTCCCATGTCGCCTCCCAACTCTTGGAACGGCGCAAACGTACCAGACGGTTTCATGCGAAGTCTGACCAAATGCTGTCCGGGCGCTGACCAAATACTTGACGGTTTTGGACGTTTTAGGCTGATGGCTTATATCTGCAGGTAGGGTAGTTGTCGAGAGGTCCCTGTCTCCACAATTTGGCGCCTCTAAAGCCGTCGATTTCTTTTAAAGAAAATATGCTGTGGCTCAAAACTACCTTGTTTGCAACGTGGCCCGTATGCACTCGACGTGTAATGAGGCCGCCGGCATGACAGCTACAGAAAAATCGAGCGTGGAAAATCTCCCGTTTTTGGCCCCTTCCTCGGCCAAAAGTGGGAGATTATCCACGCTCGATTTGTAAACGTCCGAAAATCCACGCTCGTGTGTCCGAAAATCCACGTTCGTCACGCCGCGAGCACAGCAACGGCCGCAGCAGCAACCACAGCTACAGCCTAGTGCTCCTCGCCGGCGCGGGCCAGGTCGTAGGGCGTGGTCTGGTAGACGTAGTAGTTGAGCCAGTTGGTGTAGAACAGCTGAGCCTGGCTGCGCCAGACGTTACGTGGCTCGGCGGTGGGGTCGTCGCCCGGGAAGTAATGAGCCGGCACCTGAGGGTTAAGCCCGCGCTTCACGTCGCGCTCGTACTCCAGGCGCAACGTGTCGGTATCGTACTCGGGGTGGCCAAAGACAAAGAAGCGGCGGCTGTCGGTCGACTTGACGATGTACAAGCCCACCTCGTCGGACACGGCCACGACCTCAAGCTGCGGCTCGGCCTCCACGTCCTCGCGGCGCACATCGGTGTTGCGCGAATGCACGGCATAGAAACGGTCGTCAAAGCCGCGAACCAGCGGGCTTTGCGGCTTCACCAGATAATGCTCGAACACGCCGCTCGCCTTGGCCGGCAGGTCGTGCTTCTGGATACCGTAATGATGGTAGAGTCCCGCCTGCGCGCCCCAACAAATGTGCAGCGTGGAGTGCACGTGCGTGGTGGACCAATCCATGATCTGGCAGAGCTCGGGCCAGTAGTCGACCTCCTCGAACGGCATCTGCTCCACCGGCGCGCCTGTGATGATCAGGCCGTCGTAGTGGATGTCGCGGATGTCGTCGAACGTGCGGTAAAACGTCTCCAGGTGGCCGGCGCTCACGTGCGTGGCCTCGTGCGTTTTGGTGCGCAGCAGGTCCACCTCCACCTGCAGCGGCGTGTTGGAGAGCTTGCGCATGATCTGCGTCTCGGTGGCGATCTTGGTGGGCATGAGGTTGAGGATGAGCACGCGCAGCGGACGGATGTCCTGGTGCAGCGCGCGGTACTCGGTCATGACAAAGATGTTCTCGCTCTCGAGCTGCGCGGCGGCAGGGAGGGCGTCGGGGATGCGAATGGGCATGGATGCTCCTTACGAGTCAGTTGCAGCTATGGTACAACGACCGGCCCCATCCGCGCGAGTGCATCGCCCAGCGATGCCGTCAGCGGCCCAAATCACTCCAAAAGTAGAGATTAAGGCATGCCCAAAAATCTATGGCGCTTTAGCCTAGCAAAGTGACGGCAGGAGGCTACAATGGTTCGACGCGAAAAACTCGGCCGAAAGGATACATATATGTACCAGATGCGTAAGATCGGTGTGGTCGGCCAGGGCCACGTAGGAGCACATGTCGCCAACAGCCTACTCATGCAGGGCATTGCCGATGAGCTGTACCTGTGCGATATCAACGAGGCCAAGGTGACGTCCGAGGTTCAGGACCTGCGCGACTCCCTTTCGTTTGTCCCGTACAACACCAAGATCGTCAACTGCTACGACCACTACGAGGAGCTGGCCTGCTGCGACGTCATCGTCAATGCCGCCGGCAAGGTCGCACTGGCCGCTGGCAACCGCGACGGCGAGTTGTTCTTTACCACCGACGCCGCCCGCACCTTTGCCAAGCGCATCGTCGACGCCGGCTTTGACGGCATCTTCGTGAGCATCTCCAACCCCTGCGACGTCGTGTGCACCGAGCTGTGGCACCTGACCGGCTACGATCCCAAGAAGATCATCGGCTCGGGCTGCGGTCTGGACTCCGCCCGCCTGCGCACCGAGATCTCCAAGAAGGTCGGCGTGAGCCCCAAGTCCATCGACGCCTACATGATCGGCGAGCACGGCTTTAGCCAGCTGGCCGCCTTTAAGGCCGCGACCATCGCCGGCAAGAGCCTCACCGAGCTTCAGGCCGAGAACCCCGACAAGTACGCCTTCGACCACATGGAAGTCGAGGAACTCGCACGCAAAGGCGGCTATGTGACCTACCAGGGCAAGCAGTGCACCGAGTACGCCGTCGCCAACTCCGCCGCGCGCGTCTGCGCCGCCGTGCTTCACAACGAGCACGCCGTGCTTTCCGCCTCCACGCTTATGACCGGCCAGTATGGCGAGGAGGGCATCTTCACCTCCCTGCCGTGCGTGATCGGTGCCGAGGGCGTAGAGGAGGTCTACACGCTCGACCTTTCCGAGTATGAGCTCGAGGGCTTCCACAAGAGCTGTCAGCACATCCGCGATAACATCGCCCAGCTCGACTGGTGGGACGCCGAGGCCTACGACGCAAAGTAGGCCGCCGTCTGCCGCAACCTTGCGAATCTAAGCGCGATACTAAGCGGGCCGCGCCGGAAATCCCCGGCGCGGCCCGCTTTTTACGCACGCTGTTCACTTGCGAATCGAAGGTGAATGCTTTTCCCGTTACTTAGTACTGCTCGATGCCCATGTAGCGACGGACCTCGGGGCTGTGGTCGAAGACCTTGCCGCGGGCGGCGCGCAGCTCGCAGCTCATCGCATAGAAGAAGATCGGCTCCAGGTAAGAACGCACGCTGGCGGGCACGTCGCCCACGCCGTACTCGAGCGCGTCGAGCACCATAACCGTATCGGTATGCGTGTTGAGGAACGCCAACGCGCGCTCCTCCATGGGGCGACACTCGCCCGATCCGAGCTGCACAAAGTAGAACACACCGGGCTCGGTAGCCTCGAAGGGACCGTGGAAATACTCGCCGGAGTGGATGTAGCAGCAGTGCTGCCATTGCATCTCCATGAGCGAGCAGATCGCCATGGCGTAGGTCTGGCTAAAGTTGGGGCCGGAACCCAGGATATAGAAGAACTTATGCTGCTGGCAGAGCTCGGCAAAGCGATCGCCCAGCTCGGCGTTGACCTTCTCACGGGCAGCGGGCAACAGCGCATCCATCTGCTTAAGGCCGGTGTACATGTCAGCGAGCGCCTCGTAACCCTCCTGCTGGTCGAGCAGCTCGGCGGCGATCAGAGCGCCGATACCCTGAGGCACCTCGGTCTGCGGCACGCCCTCGCCCCAGGGGTAGACCCAGGTGGTCCACTTGCCGTTATCGATCTTGGAGCCCTCGCAGTCGGTGAGGGCAACGACCTCGGCGCCAGCGGCCAGCGCCATCTCGCAACCGTCGACGACCTCCTGCGTGTTGCCGCTGTGGCTGCAGGCAATAACGAGCGACTTCTCGCCAAGGCTCTTGGGGGCCATCAGGCAAAACTCGCGTGCCGTGTAGACCGTCGAGGTAAACGTGGTGGCCTCGCGCTTGAGCAGCTCGTTGGCCGGCATCAGGTCGATCATCGAACCGCCGCAGGCGATCCAAAAGACGTTCTCAATCTTGCCCTTGCGCTCGATAATTTCCTGAACCAGATCGTGTGCGTTCACGGTGATGCTCCTCCTTGTGTGGCGGCTTTGAACGACGGCAGCTCGTACCTGCGGTCATTCTATGTTGTCCTATTTATAGCACGCACGACGACGCCCGTGAAGCCATTTCACCAAACTTGTTCTATATTGTTCTATCTGTGGACGTTAGATGTCGAACACGTAGCGCGAGCCCACGATCTTTTGGCGTCCGAGCAGCAGGGGCCGCTCGCCCTCGTCGGTAAAGTACGCCTCCATATAGAAGAGCGGCTCGCCGACCGGCACCTCCAGCAGCGAGGCCGCCTGAGCATCAGCAAGCGCAATCTCCACGGTACAGGGGTCGGACTTGAGCGGCGCGCGGCCCGAATGCTCGGCAACGAGCGCAAAGATGGAATTGTCCGTGAGGTCCTTGTCGGCAAGCGTCTGCAGATAGGGATGGTCGGCCAGCACAAAGGCGTTGTTCTCGAGCATGACGGGCACGCCGTCTGCCGTGCGCACGCGCTCGACAACGATGAGCTCGCAGCCGGGTTCCACCCCAAAAAACGCCGCGTCCTCACGCGTCGCCGCAACCACCGTGCGCGACACCAGGCGTGCTCCGGCCACCATGTCGTTGGCGGCGCAACCCTCGGTAAAGCTCTGAACGTCGCCCTTCTGGCGAATCTTGCGCTTGAGCTTGGGCGCGCACACAAACGTGCCCCTCCCCTGCTGGCGGTTGAGATACCCCGCGCGCGACAGCTCCTCGATGGCGCGGCGCACGGTGATGCGTCCCACGCCGTAGTACTTCGCGAGCTCCATCTCGGAAGGAATGCGCGAGCCGGATGCGTACACGCCACGCGCGATCTCGCCCTTTAGGTCGTCCATTACCTGCTGGTACAGCGGCACGGCGGACACCTCAGTGCGCTCGGTTTTATCGTCGGATGCCATCGTTACGCTCCATTCCGTGCATGCTCGGACTCAAACTCTTCAATCGCCGCCATAAACTGATCGCCAAAGGCGTCGGCCTTTTTCTCGCCGATGCCGTTGACCTGGATAAGCTCGTCGCGCGTCTGAGGGCGCAGACGGCACAGACCTCGCAGAGCCTTGTCGGAAAAGACCATGTACGGCGCCATCTCCAGCTCGGTCGAAATATCCTTGCGCAGGGCACGCAGGCGCTCGAACAGCTCGGCATCGTCACCCACGCGCGGGCGCTGATCCAGCTCGGCCTCCTCGCGCAGCAGATCCACCGCACGGCGGGCGCGGGCCGAGGCCTTGCGCTTGGACGCGCGACGCTTAACGGTAAAGGCAAACGCCTCGTCCTCGACCTCGCCGGCACGCGGGCCCAGGCCAACGACCGGGTACTGCCCCTGCGAGGTAGCCAGATAACCGCGGCCGCACAGCTGGCCGATGATGTCCTTGATGCGCCCGACCGATTCGCTCGACAGCTCACCGTAGCCGCGGTCCTCGTCCAGATGCATCTGACGAATGCGCTCGGTGTTGCCGCCGTGGAGCACGTCGGCGACCAGCGACTTGCCAAAGCGCATGGGACGCGTGGCCACATAGCGCACGGCAGCGCGGGCCATATCGGTGACGTCCTCGACTTCGAACTGCGTGAGGCAATTGCTGCAGTTGCCGCAGCCCTCGACGTCGTCCATGGCGGTGCCGCCCGTACCGGCCGCGGCATGCTCGGCCGCGACCTCGTCGCCAAAGTAGCGCAGCATGTATTCGCGCAGGCAGCCGGTGGTATTGCAGTAGCCCTCCATCTGGCTGAGCAGACGATATCGATTCTGGAGCGCCCACGCGCGCTGCTCGTCGTCGAGCGCCTCATCGGCAGCATCGCCGCGATCGATCAGAAAGCGACGCATGCGAAAATCGTTGCCGTTCCACAGCAGGTGGCAGCTGGCCGGGTCGCCGTCGCGGCCGGCGCGGCCCGCCTCCTGGTAGTAGGCCTCGATGCTCTCGGGCACGTTGTTGTGGATAACGTAGCGCACGTTGGGCTTGTCGATGCCCATGCCAAAGGCGTTGGTGGCAACCATCACCTGGATATCATCGTCGATAAAGGCGCGCTGGCTTTGGCGGCGGGCGTCGTTACCCATGCCGGCATGGTAGCGGCCAACGCGAATGCCGCTGGGGCCCAGCGCCTCGGCAAGCTCACCTGCCAGCGCATCGACCGTCTTGCGGGTCGAGCAATACACGATGCCGCTCTCGCCCGAATGCGCGATCACATAGTCGCGCACCCACGCTGCCTTGGCTTTGTCGCCCATCTCCTCGCAGCCAAAGTAGAGGTTCTTGCGATCGAAGCCCGTCACCACCGTCGCGGGGTTTTGCAGACCGAGCATCTGCTGAATATCCGTGCGCACACGCTCGGTCGCCGTAGCGGTAAAGGCCGCCACGATGGGGCGCTGCGGCAGGGAATCGATGAACTCGCGAATCTGCAGGTAGGCGGGGCGAAAATCCTGGCCCCATTGGCTCACGCAGTGGGCCTCGTCAATGGCCACGAGCGGCACGCCAATGCCGCCGTCCGCTGCGGCCTCCTGCGCAAAGGCCAAAAAGCGCGGCTCGAGCAGGCGCTCGGGCGCCACGTACATAAGCTGGTAGCGGCCCTCGCGCGCCCGCTTGAGCACGGTGTTTTGCTGGGCCGGAGTAAGGCTGGAGTTGAGATAGCTGGGGCGCGCACCCGCCGCGAGCAGCGCGCGGGTCTGGTCCTCCATAAGCGACAGCAGCGGACTTACCACAAAGGTGATGCCGGGCAGCATGAGCGCGGGCACCTGGTAGCAAATGGACTTGCCGGCGCCCGTGGGCATAACGCCCAGCGCATCGCGACCGGCAAGGATCGCATCGACCATGCGGTCCTGTCCCGGGCGAAACGAGGTGTAGCCAAAATAGGCGCCGAGCGTATCGAGCGCCAGCTGCTGCATGCTATCGGTCATGGTTTCCTAACGTCCAAGTCATCTGCCGCCGATTATACGCCGCCACGCGGACCGGTGCCGCCCGGCTGTCAGCCACGCTCATTCTGTGGGTAGTCATTGGGGACGTTCTTGAATGACTAGTCGTTTAAGAACGTCCCCAATGACTATCTTTACAAGCGCGCAAACGTCGCTGGTTGAGCATAAGTCAGCGAAAACGCCCCTAAGCGAGCAAGGTGACGTGAAAGAGGAGGGAAGCGTACTTTGGGTACGCGACCGACGATTGAACGTCAGATTGCCGCTTAGGGGCGTTTGCAGCGTCGAGCCGTTACGCGGTTTGGTAAAACCGCGTAACTTACATGACCATGACGTAGCGCGATCCCACGTAGTACTGCTTACCCATCAGGACCGGTTCGCCATTGGGACCGATAAAGCCGGCGCGCAGGTTGAGCAGCGGATCGTGCGGAGCGATGCCCAGCTCGGCCGCCTGCTCAGCGCTGGCACGAACGGCCTCGACCGTGCGGTAGCCAACCGAGACAATCGGCGTTCCGCCAACACGCTCGACCTCGGCAAAAATCGACTTGTCCTCAAGATCGGCCGTCAACAGCTCACGGTAGGCGTCAAACGGCACAAAGATGTTCTCCTCAAAGATGGGCTCGCCGTCGGCCGTACGCACGCGCTTGATATGCAGCAGCAGCGCATCCTTCTGCAGGCCAAAGAACTCCATCTCGTTTTGGCGCGCCGGAACGATCTGGCGATCGATCACGTGCGCACCGGCCTTCATGCCGTTGCCGGCACACAGCGCGGTAAACGTCTGCAGCGTCGAGGCGTGAAACTGGCGGTTGATGTGCGGCGTGGAGACAAAGGTGCCACGGCCCTGCTGCTTAACCAGGTAGCCATCGGAGCACAGCTCCTCGACGGCGCGGCGCACCGTAATGCGGCTCACGTCGTACTGCTCGGCTAGCTCAAACTCGGACGGAATACGCTCCTTGGGTGCATAAACACCTTTCTCGATCGCATCCTTGATTTCGTCGTAAATCTGCTGGTAAAGCGGTGCATTTTTGGGCGCAGGCATATCTAATAACTCTTATCGAAATATCGAAATAACTAATACGTATATAACGTCTAGTTTCATATTACCTCATAATGATAAAACGATACACCCTCCCTACCAAAAAGCGACAGCTTCATTTTGGTAGGTTTTATCTGGGCAAACGAGAGCCTCTCGAAAGCAACGGGGCTTTCGGGGGGCTCGTTCGGATGGGTTGCGCAGGACCGGCAAAATGCCAATACCCTACTTGCCGTCGTCCTGCTGCAGGCTGTCCTGTTCGCTGAGGCGCGCCTGCCTGCTGGCCATGCGTGCGGGCTTGTCGGGATCGGGAACGGCCGTGGGCATGGGCTCGTCGACATGACCACCCCACCAGCCGCCCACAAAGTTGAGCGTGTGGAACACATTGATCACGGCGCCGGAATCAACGTCGCACACCAGCTTGATAATGTCCTGACTCTCGTAGGTCGAGACAACGGTGTTCAGCAGGTACATCTTTTCGCGGCTATATCCGCCGACGACCTCGGCGCAGCTAATGCCGTGCTGAAAATGGTTTACGTAGGCAGTCATGACCTCGTCTGCCTTACGCGTCGTGATCTGCAGCGTCACGCGATCGTAGCGACGATAGAAACTGTCGATGGTCTTGGTCGAAATAAACTGGAACACGATGGAATACGCCGCCTTGTCCCAGCCAAACATAAAGCCAAAGATCGCCAGGATAAAGCAGTTGAAACCAAAGATGACGCCCCAGATGGTCTTGCCCGTGTGGTTGGAAACCCACAGCGCGATAAAGTCGGTGCCGCCGGTGGATGCGCCGGATTTAAGTGCGATGGCAGCGCCCAGACCCGAGACCACGCCGCCAAAAATGATGAGCATGATCTTGTCGCCCAAAAATGGAGCGAAGTGAAAGACGTTGAGGAACAGCGACGAGAGCACGACCTGCATCATCGAGAAGATGACGAAGCGCTTGCTAATGCCGCTCCAACATAGGAGCGCCACGGGGATGTTGAGCGCGAGCATGCCGAGCGAGATGTCGATATGAACGCCACCCAGCGAGGTAACGCGATCGAGTAGGACCGCGACGCCGGTAAGACCGCTCGGAAGCAGGTCGGCGGGCTGAATGAACGCCTGGATCAGAAATGTCTGGAGAACGGCGGAAATGGTGACCGCCACAGCAGTGATGGCGCGGCGGACGATGGTGAGGCGGCCGAGCACGAGCACTCGGTCCGTGAGCTGATCGATGGCGTTCGCCACGGAGGCTCCTTTCGAAGGCAAATCTAGTTGTGGGGCATGCCCGCGATTGTAGCATGGAGCGTGCGGGGGCGCTTCAATTCACCCTCTCCCGACAACCAAAGCGAGACCAGCAACCCCACGACCAAAGGCCCAAATTACAAGTGAGTAGACTTTACGCGACCTGCAGAGCACACCCAAAACCGCCACCCCTGTGACCTGCGGTTTTACAAAGGAAGATATGCATTGTGCTCGGCCTGCGCCAAAAAGTCTACTCACTTAGTCCGAATCGAAGCCAAACGGATCAAAATCTAAACCAAATTGAGCCAGTCCACCGCAAAAAACGTTTGAACCCGTGCTTCTCGCGGCGGATTGACACTACAAAGCGGCCAAAATGTCGGTCAAATTATCGATAACGGCATCGGCTCGCGATTGATCGAGGTTAACGCCCTCGTGCGGACGCAGCGCCAGGACGCGGGCGCCGGAGCGCTTGCCGGCCTCGATACCCAAAGGCGAATCCTCGATCACCAGGCACTCAGCGGGCTCCACGCCCAGCGCCTCCATGGCGCGCTGGTAGATCTCGGGGTCGGGCTTAAACGCACTGCACTCGTGACCGCTGATGGTGTAGTCCAGCACATCGGCGATACCGGCAATCTCTACCAGCTCGTCAATGAGCTCGCGATAGGACGAGCTCGCGATGGCGCACTTCACGCCGCGCTCGTGCAGCTCACGCATCACCGGCTCCGTCTGCTCGTTGAGCAGCTCGGCATACGGAACGGGATGGTCCGGGCTATAGACCTGCTTGTACTCAACGCGCAGGCGCTCGCGCAGCTCAACATCGTCGGGCACCAGCGCCTCCCAAATGGCAGGCTCGTTAGACCCCGAAAGATCGGGGATCTCGTCAAAGTGGAACCCCTTCTCTTCCATAAACGCCACGCGGCGACGGTTGTAGAACCACTCGGTATCGACCAGCACGCCGTCCATATCAAACAGCACTGCCTTGATCATACGCATCTCCTCCCACCTGCCAAAAAGGGACAGGTTTATTTTGGTAGGTTTTATCTGAGGTTTTGTGGCGCGAGGGATACGCCCTCCCCAGAGCAAAAAAAAGGGGACGGGGCGCAAACCCCATCCCCTTTCAATCAACCCGTAAGGTTTACTTACTTGTGATTAGTAGGAAAGCTTCCACATGTAGCGACGCATGGTCAGCGGGTGCTGGCGGGCCTCGGCGATCTGGTTGCCGTACTCACGCATAACGGCGAGGTGCAGCAGCGGGTTGAAGTAGGTGACAACGCTCGCGGGCACGGCGTCAGCCAGGCCGTAGTCCTTGGAGTCGATCAGAGCGACCTTGGCGCCCATGCGCTTAAGGAAGGTGAGGGCGCGGGCGTCCATCGGACGGGTAGCGCCATCGGACATGAAGAAGACGTAGGGCTTACCCTCGGTGGAAACCTCGAACGGGCCGTGGAAGTACTCGCCGGTGTTGTAGGCGGCGGCGTCGATCCACTGCATCTCGGTGAACAGGAAGGCGGCGTGAGAATAAGCCATCTTCTCGGAGGCACCGGAAGCCATGAAGTAGATCATCTTGTCATCCTTGAAGTCCTCGGCGAACTTCTTGGCGAGCTTCTTGCAGGACTGAGCGGCGTTCTCGCAGAGCTCGAAGACGTTGGTGAGGCCGGTGATCATGTCCTCGTAGTGGTCATAGCCCTCGGTCTGCTGAAGGATCTCGACAGCAAGAGCGATGGCGTAGCCGGGCTTCTCGCACTTGGCAGCGAAGTTGGCGTGGAAGCCGTGAACGATGACGTAGTCAGCGTCGACGGTCAGAGCGGAGCCAGCCTTGTTGGTGAGGGAGACGACCGGGCAGTTGTGCTTCTTGGCGGTCTTGTTGGCCTCGACGGTCTCGGGCGTGGAGCCACCGAGGGAGCAGGTGATCACGAAGGTGTGCTCGTTGACCCAGGAAGGCGTGTCGTAGTTGAACTCGTTAGCAGTGAAGATCTGAACGTTCAGCTTGTCCGTGTTGTTGGCCAGGAAGTACTTGGCGGGGTAAAGGTCGGACATGGAAGCACCGCAGCCGACGAAGGCGACGCTGTGAATCTCGTGGTTGGACAGGACGTCAGCGACGATCTGCTTAGGGAGGTTAAGGTCGATCTCGTACATCTGACACATTCCTTTCAATTTTTGCGGCGCCACATTGCCGGGCGCTCGCAGGGTTACCGTGGTTTGGACCGAGTCGCCGGCCCGTTGAGGATGCGACAAGGGGACTGTCCCATTGTCGCATTTTGGGAATGGAAGCCTGCCTGGGGTATGGGATGCCAGGCAGGCCCCCGGGGGAAAGCGGTTAGACGCTTGGTCGCGACTAGGCCAGGATGCCGGCCGCGGAGAGGGCGATGCCGCCCACGATGGCGATCACGAGAAGCCAACCGGTGTTGACGTTCTTCTTGATGAGCCAGTACATAAGGCCGGTGAGGCCAAGGGAGATCATCTGGGGCATCATGCCGTCCAGGATGTCCTGGATAACGACGGTGCCCTCAGCGAACTGCAGCGGGGTGGTGGCGCCGATCAGCGTAGCGATCATGCCGCCCACGGACATAAGACCCACGATGCCACAGACATACATGAGCTTCTCCATGAGGTCGCCGCCCTGAAGCTTGCTCAGGTACTCGTGGCCGCCCTGATAGCCCATCTTGGCTGCGAACCAAGTGATCAGCACAGAGGGGACGATGGAGATGAGCATGGCCAGGATCGGGCCCATGATGGAGCCCTGCTGAGCCAGCTGAACGCCCAGGCCAAAGGCGATAACGCGGATGGTGCCCTGGAAGAAGGAGTCACCGATGCCGGAAAGCGGACCCATGAGGGAGGTCTTGACCGCGTTGATCGAATCGGGATCGAAGTTCTCGGGATCCTTGGCGTACTCCTCCTCCATGGAGGCGGAGAGGCCCAGGATGAAAGCGCTCGTCTGCGGGGTGCAGTTGTAGAACGCCATGTGACGGTGGTAAGCCTCTTTCTTAGCAGCGAGCTGCTTGGGGTCGGACTCATCCGGATAGAGGCGATCGAGCGTGGGAACCATGCCGTAGAGGAAGCCCATGTTCATCTGACGCTCGTAGTTCCAAGAGGCCTGGATGGCCCAGGAGCGCCAGAAGAACTGGCTGACCTTCTTGTTCAGGGACACGTCCTTGGTTGCGGTTGCCATAGTGTGTTCCTCCTTAGTCTTCGTCGTCTTCGAGCGGATCGTAGTCGGAATCGACACCGGCGGCTGCATGGGAACCGTTGAACTTGAAGCCCATGAAGACGACAGCCAGGCACACACCGATCAGAGCGACCGCGATGACGGACAGGTTGAGGTAAGCGGCGAGCAGGAAACCGATGAACAGGAACGGAGTCATACCCTTCTTGATCATCATGGTGAGCAGCAGGGCCAAGCCGTAGGCAGTCATGATCTTGGTCGAAACGTTAAGACCAGTGGACAGCCACTCGGGAACCATGTTGACGATGGCCTGAACCAGGTCGGTGCCAACAAAGACGGCGAGGAAGATCGGCAGGAAGTACATGATGGCGTACAGACCGGAGCCGGCGCAGATGTGCATACGGTAGGCGGTCTTGAAGTTACCGTTATCGATCGCGCTATCTGCCACATGGGTGAGGGCGGCGATGATGGAACGGAACACGATGCCGAGGAGCTGACCCAGGACGGCGACCGGGATGGCGATCGTCATGGCGGTCTCGGCGGAAGCATCGGTCAGGCACGCAAAGGCAGCGGCCACGATGCCGCCCAGGACCATATCAGGCGGAACGGCGGCGCCGACCTGCACCAGGCCCATGGACACGAGCTCGACGGCGGCACCGACGGCAAGGCCGGTGGGCACATCGCCCAGCAGCAGACCGACGAGCGTAGCGCCAACGAGGGGCTGCTCGAAGTTAAGACGACCGAGCAGGCGGGAGTCCCACATGCAGAACACGCCGACGAGGCCGACGAGCACCGCACTGATGAACGTATTCATACCCTTCTCCTTTCAGTCAGGCAAAAGCCTGGTTGATTACAGCTTGGCGTCGATGTCGACGCTCTGATACGTAGGGGTCTGCTGGACGTAGAGCTTGATGCCCATGTCGAGCAGCTGGTTGACGTCGGCCTTCTGGTTGGCGTCGAGGAAGACGGAGCTGTCCTTGCCTCCGACCTGATCGGCACCGTCGTGGTTGGCGGTGGCGCCCAGGTTGATGGCATCGAGCTTGTAGCCCTGGCAGAACTGCAGCATCTCGGCCGTGTTGCCAAAGACGAACATGACGCGCTCGCCGAGGGTGTTGAGCTTGTCCATCTTGGCGAGGGCACGCTCGACGGTGAAGACGTTCAGGCGCACGCCCTGGGGCTTGGCCAGCTTAAGAGCGCCCTTCTTGATGTCATCGTTGGCGGCAGCGTTGTCGACGACGATGATGCGCTCGGCCTGAACCTTGGTGGTCCAGGTAAAGACGACCTGGCCGTGCAGCAGACGGTAGTCAAGACGTGCGAGGACGATCTTGGCGGGACCGGAGCTGTGACGGGGCGCCTTGGCCTTCTTGGCGGGAGCCGCGGCAGCCTCGACCGGTGCGTTGGGGTTGGTCAGACCGGTACGGGCCTCGTTGATGAGGGCCGCGAGCTCGGCGCCCTTGATGGGGACGGGGCTCATAGCGAGCGTCAGTGCCAGCGGGATGTTGAAACCGCTGACAACCGTGAACTTCGTGCCGTTCTTGGAAAGCTCGACCATGTTGTTGTTGACCGAGCTGCCGAGCATATCGGTCAGCACATAGACGGTGTCGTCCGCGTTGAACGTGGCGATCATGGCGTCCACCTTATCGGTGATGGGCTCCTTGTCGTCACGAGCAAGCGACACGACGTGGACGTTCGACACGTCGCCGAGAACCATCTCGAGCGTGTCTTTGGCGCCTGCGGCCAGGCCGCCATGAGATGCGAGAATGATCTGATTCATCTTGCCTCCTCCTTTTCGTTATGGTCATTATAACGTCTTATACGTTGCTTATATTGCTAATTAGTATAAAGACCGTTCGCGGGTGAAAATCGACCGTTGACGGGTTTAACGTACTTGAAACGTTGGGGCCGGGTAGGCCGGCGCTGGCTGGATAACCCGAGGTCAGACCCTGCGCGCAATCCTCTATCGCACAAAGTACCAGGGGCTTTCCTGCACGGTGGGCTCCAGCGCGATGCCGGTGCGCTCCTTAAACAGATCCATGTCCTGCGATTTCTCCGTCCACCACGCGTTGGGCTTAAAGGTCATGCTCTCAACGACATGACCGACAAACACACTGTTGCGCAGCTTGGAGAAGTCGGTGTTCATGATCAGGATGGACGCGAGCACCAGCACGATGCCCAGGACCTTGATCGCGCCGGCGGGCTCGGCGTAGATGCCAATGCCCACCAGTACGGTGACGACCGTCTCGAATGACATTACGACGGGAACTTTCGATGTCTCGAGCCCCATGGACAGACCCTGCATATATAAGATGTAGGCCACAGCTGTGGGGATGAGTCCAAAGCCAAGGAACAGCAGCAGCAGCTGTGGCGACATTGCCGCGGCGACATCCGGCCACGGAGCCGCGATAGCCGCCATAACCGCACCGCCAAAAACAAAGCCCCAAAACGTGACAGCCAGCGGGTGGACCGTCTTGGTTGCTATCCGGCTAAACACCGCGAGCGACGCACCACAAAGGCCTGCAATCACGCCCGACGTGACGCCCCAAACCGAAAAATGGAAACCGGAAAGGTCGCCATTGGTCACTGCAAGCACGCACCCAACGATGTTAAAGACAATGGCAACGAGCTTGTTGGGGGTCACGTCCTCGCGATAAAGTACGCGGCCGAGCATGACACCAAACACCGGCGAGGTGTAAAGCAGCACCGAGGCCGTGGACATGCCGACCTCGCCCATGCACTCGTAATAGCAGGTGTTGGCGGCGGCCAGACCGACGATACCGACAAGCGCGCAGGGGACGAGCTCTTTGGGGCTTGCCTTGAACAGGGCCAGCGGACCCTGAGCCACGGTAGACCCCTCACCCGGACGGCAGCCCATAAACATCAGGACCGGTGCCAAGATAAGCGCTCCGACCAACAAGCGAAAGGCAGCCATGCTCTGGGATGAAACGCCCATGGCCGAGATGCCGTTTACAAAGATTCCGATGCTGCCCCACATAAGCGCGGCGACCAGCACCAGCACATAGCCCAGATTGCTTTTCTTCAACGCAGCCTCCTCGGTATTGTTTCCAATATGTTTCACACTACGTTATAGTCGTTATATACATTTTTCAAGACACAAATCGGCGAGCGGGAAAATCCGATCGCCCACACACTCATTGGGTGCTCATTGGGGACGTACTTAAATGAGTAGTCGTTGGGGACGTTCTTGGATGACTAGTCATTTAAGAACGTCCCCAACGACTAGGACTGTCCCCAACTGCCGGCAGAAAAGGAACGTCCCCAAGCGCTGCCATGAATTCAGTTGCGGTGAAATAGTTCCTGAATAGAGGCTTCAGACCCCCAAACAGGAACTATTCCACCGCAACTTATGAGGACATCGAGCTGTTAGGCTGCTCCATCCCCTAGTAGTCCAGCTTCCACATGTAGCGGCGCGTCATGTAGTCCTTATGGGTGACGGCAGAGAGTGCGCGCATGTAGACGTTGTTGAGGATCGGGGCAAAGATCAGGTGGTTGAAGTACTCGCTCACGCTGTCCTTGATGTCGTTGAGGCCGAGCTCCTTGGCGTCGAGCTGATAGACGCGCTCGCCACCGTACTGGTTGACGAAGCGGATGCCGCGCTCGTCGTTGCAGCGGCTGCGGCCGACGCTGATGAGCTGGAACAGCGAGGTGCGCTTGTCCAGGATCTCGAAGGGGCCGTGGAAGAAGTCGCAGGTGTTGATGGTGCAAGAGTCGATCTGCAGCATCTCCTGCACGTTGCAGATGCTAAAGACGTAAGCGGCACCAAAAAGCGGACCCTGAGCCATGACATTAATGCAGGGCTTGTCGACGTTCTGCTCGGCCCACTTAGCTGCGAGCGGACGGGTGTACTCGACGGCCTTGCGATAGATGGGGTCGACCAAGTCGAACGCGGCCATAGCGGTCTCGTACTCGGCATAGCCCTCGGTCTGCTGCGTAAGCTCCATGGCGATCATGGTCACGACGGCGGAGTTGGTACGGCCCATGCAGGACTCATCGACGGCCAGGCTGTCGTACTGGATCTTGTAGTCGCAGACCTCGGTGAGGCCGGACTCGTCAACATAGATTGCGATGGTGCTGGCGCCGTGGTCCTTGGCGACCTGGGCGGCGACGATGGTCTCCTTGGTGCCGCGCATGGACACGACGACGGCCAGGGTGTTCTCGTTGACGTAGGCAGGGGTTGCGTGCACGAACTCGTTGCTGGTGTAGCTGGAGCTCACGACCTGCGTGGCCTCGTGCTCCATAAAGTACTGGGCAGGATAGTTGCCGCCGTTGGATCCACCAGCGCCAATCCACACGACGCGCTTGATGCCGCCCTTGTCTGCCTTGTCAGCCAAAACCTGGGAGACGACATCCTTAACCTGTTCCTGAGTAGTCATCGTGCATCAGCCTTTCTTCTCGTTTGATGCTCTCGATGGCATACAAGTTACATACATGTTTTGGTTATGTCGACTAGTTGTATGCTATATTTGTCTTAGATATTTTGCTGATGCGGTTTTCGACAACTGGCTACCAGCGGTTTTGTTGTTGTATTGAATACATGCTTGCTTAGATAGGCATACAAGTTAGATACAGGTTGATCACATGAACGCTTCGTCTAAAAAGAAACTGAACCAATACGAGCGCTTGGCGGGCATGTTGCGTGACCGCATCGCCGCCGGCATCTACGCACGCGGAGACAAGCTGCCGTCCGAGATGGAACTCATGGACGAATCGGGGCTGTCGCGCAGCACCGTGCGCCACGCCCTTAAGGTTCTCGTTGATGAGGGCCTGGTGCGCACCGAGCGCGGGCGTGGCGCCTTTGTGGCCGACACGCCCGCGCTCCACGAGAACAACCTAGTGTTTTCGAGCTATACCAAGCAGGTCGAAGGTCAGGGCATGAAGCCCACCACGCGCACCGTGGACTCGGGCTTTGCCAAGGCGGCCGGCAGCATAGCTAAGTTCTTTGACGCCGCCGTGGGCAGCAAGCTCGTCAAACTTGTCCGTCTGCGCTACCTGGACGACGTGCCGCTGTGCCTGGAGACCACCTACCTGCCGCCAAGCTTCGAGACGCTCATCGATCGCGATATCAACGGTTCGCTCTACGCGACGCTGCGCCAAGAATTCCATCGCGCGCCGGCACAGGGGCATAAGACCTTTGAGGTGTGCTACGCCTCGCAAAACGAGGCGTTTTTGCTCAACGTCGAGCGCGGGCAGGCACTAATCCTGATCACCGACTACGTCTACGACACCGACGGCCGCCCGCTCCATGTCTCCAAGCGCATCCAACGCACCGACCGTGCCAAATACACCGAACCCATCGGCTAACCAACACCAAAACCACCACAAAGGGGACAGGCACCTTTGTGGTGGTTTTAGGCGAGGAGGTCGGGGAACCAGGTTGGCTTAGGTTGGTTAGGGACGCGCTCGGCCAGGACCAGCTCCATCCAGCACATGTCGTACCAGCGGCCGAACTTTTGGGCGCAGCGGTCGAAGGCGCCCACCAGGCGATATCCCATATGGGCATGGAAATCCTGGCTGTTGTGCGTCAGGTACTCGTCGTCCTTGTCGTGCGGCACGGCAATGAGCGCGCACATGTTGGTGATGCCCATCGCGATCAGACATTGCTTGAGCGCGTCGTGCAGCTTGCGGCCCAGCCCGCCGTGGCGCACATCGCGCGCCAGGTAGATCGATGTCTCGACCGACCAGTCGTACGCCTCGCGGCTGTTAAGCGAACTCACGTAGGCATAGCCTACCGGACGCCCGTCCAACTCCATCACCAAATATGGATAGCGCTTGAGCGTACGCTCGATGCGCCCAGCGAACTCCTCAACGCTCGGCACCTCGTATTCGCAGGTAATCGCCGTCTGGCGCACATACGGCTCATAGATGGCAAGCAACGCCGGCGCATCATCGGGCGTCGCCAGGCGAATCGTCGGCTCGGACATCTCGGTCATACAACCCTTCTCCCCAAAAGCAAAGGCCGCCCTGCGCCAAGCTCAGGCGCAGGGCGGCCCCTTGTCATTACATCAGGCTACAGGACAGCCGCCAACGCGTCGATATCCTCCTGCGTCGTGGCCCAGCTGGTGCAAAAGCGCACCACCGTGTGGGTCTCGTCGTACTTTTCCCAGTACTCGATCGAGGCATGCTCGCGAATGCGGGCCATGTCCTCGTTGGGCAGAATCACAAACTGCTGGTTGGTCGGCGTCTCCAAGAAGAACTGGTAGCCGCGCTCGTGCAGCACGCGACGCAGCGCCTGAGCGGTCTCAATCGCCTGGCGACCAATCTCAAAATACAGGCCATCGGTAAAAAGGGCCTCGAACTGCACACCCGTCAGGCGGCCCTTGGCAAGCAGCGCGCCGTGCTGCTTAATACGCGGAATGGGATGCGCCGGGGTGTGCATGCCGCAAAACACCACAGCCTCGCCGCACAGAGCGCCGCACTTGGTGCCGCCGATGTAGAACACGTCGCACAGCTGCGCCAGCTCGGGCAGGGTAATGTCGCACTCATCGGCCGCCAGCGCATAGGCCAGGCGGGCGCCATCCACAAACAGCGGAATCTCGCGCTTCTGGCACACTGCATGGATCGCCGCGAGCTCGGCCTTGGAGTACAGCGTGCCGTACTCGGTCGATAGACTCACGTACACGGCGCCCGGGAACACCGTGTGCTCGTAGCTCTCGTTTTCGTAGAACACCTGGATATAGTTCTCGAGGTCCTCGGCGTGCATCTTGCCCTCGTAGCCGGGGATGGTGAGCACCTTGTGGCCGCCAAACTCGATGGCGCCTGCCTCGTGACAGGCGACGTGGCCGGTCTCGGCAGCAACGACGCCCTCGTACGGCGCAAGCAACATGTCGATCACCGTCGCGTTGGCCTGCGTGCCGCCCACCAGAAAAAACACGTCGGCATCGGGGGCCTGACAGGCCTCGCGGATAAGTTGCTTGGCACGCTCGGTGTGCGCATCGGTACCGTAGCCGGGCTGCGGCTCCATATTGGTGTCGACAAGCGCCTGCAGCACCGCCGGATGTGCACCGTGGGAATAGTCGTTGTTAAACGCGAGCATGGCAATCCTCTCTTACCGGGTATCGGCCAGATGATTCAAACGGGGCTATTGTACGCCGTTGGGATAGGCGATGCGCGCGGCAAGGCACTCAAGTGCCAGTACCAGGGCAAAACCGCAGCTCACGTCACTCAAAAAGTGCGCTCCAATCACGATGCGCCCAAAGGCGACGAGCGCCGCGATCACAGCCGCCGCCCAAAAGATCACGCGGCGACGCGAAGGTTTTTCCTTAAAGGCTGCCGCGGGAAGCCCGGCGAGCATAAGGCCAATCGCCGCATGCGCCGTGTGTCCGCTCGCAAACGACTTGAACCCGTCCTTAATCACGCCGGCGGCGATATAGGCCCACTTGTCGGGGTTGCCGATCACCCACCACGGCTGAAAATTGAGCCCCGGCGTGACCTCGATCACGCGCATGCGCGGGCGCGACCATAACGGCTTAACAATGACGTTGAGGATGATGGCCTGAGCGACCCACACGGCCAGCACCATCAACGCCCAGCGCGTGAGCTCGTCGGGCTCGGTCGTGCGCGTAAAGCGATAGACGATGAGGTTGGCAGCAATGACCAGCACAAACGTCAGCACCAACTGAACCGCGATGAGTTTGCCGCCAACCCTCAGGGACGAAACGATCTCGTAGCCGGTCAGGCCAACGTTGACGAGGATGCCGAGCACGGCGAGCCACTTGCTCGTCTTGGAATCGGGTCGCGCCGAGCGCACGAGCATAACGCCCGCGATGCTCGCCGTCAGCTCGAACGGCAGCTCGCCGGCCGCCTCGACAAAGCGACCGAACAGGCTAGACGAGTTGAACAGCGCGCTCGAGATTTGGTAATCGAAAAACGTGCCGATGAGCAGGCAGAGGGCCAGGATGGCCGCGACAATGGCGGCGTCTTTCTTATAGATATACCCGAGCATACTTTCCTTTCGGTCGGGTGAAGACTCAACCAGCGGCGTAGGTCCTCACAGGCTGAGCATAAGTGAGCGAAAACGTCCCATTTGTGGCAAGGTGGCCCGAAGGAGGAGGGAAGCGTACTTGTGTACGCGACCGACGAGTGAGGGTCAGATTGCCCAAATGGGGCGTTTGCAGCGTCGACCCGTTAGTCGTCGTCGCTAGCACCCAACTGCTGCAGCAGCATGAGTGCCGCGGCCACGGGGCCGGTGCCGTCGTTGGCGTCGAGGCCGCGACCCAGGCCGCTGCCCGCGCCGGCGCCCGCCTTGTAGGGCACCGACAGCTTGCGGCTCTTGGGAAAGTTCACCGCGCCATAGCGGGTCTTAAGCTCAAAGGCCACCTTCTTGGGCACGTCAACCCCCAGGAAGGTAATGCGTCCACCGCTGAGCGTGACGCTCTCGAGCCCCAGGCGCTCGCCGCGAATACGAATGCGAGCGCGGTTGAACAAGTTGAGCCCCGCCAACGGAAGCTCACCGTGCGCGGCCTCAGTCTCCTCCTGCACCTCGTCGATACTCTCCAGGTCCTCGGCCGCCGCGAGCTTGCGGTACACGAGCACGCGCTGGTCCACCGCCGGCATGTACTCCTCGGACAAGAAGTAGTCGGCCGGCAGGTTGATGCCCACGCTCGCCGCCTCCACGCCGGCATCGTCATCGCCGCGCGCCTCGGCCACGGCCTGTCCCAGCATCTGCGTAAACAGATCAAAGCCCACGCTCGACAGGTTGCCGTGCTGCTCGGCGCCCATGAGCGAGCCGGCACCACGGATCTCCAGGTCGCGCATGGCGATGCGCATGCCGCTGCCCAGGTCCTGGAACTCGGAAAGTGCGGTCAGGCGCGCCGTGGCCTCCTCGGTGAGCGGCAGCTCGCCCGGGAACATAAAGTACGCGTAGGCCTGCGTGGCCGAGCGGCCCACGCGGCCCTTAAGCTGGTAGAGCTGTGCCAGACCCAGACGCTGCGAGTCCTCGATGATGAGCGTGTTGGCGGTCGCGTTATCGATGCCACTCTCCACGATGGTCGTGGCGATAAGCACGTCGATCTTCTTGGTCGCGAACTCGATCATCACGTCCTCGACCTCGCGCGGGCTCATCTTGCCGTGTGCCACGCCCACGCGCGCCTCGGGCGCGGCCTCGTGCACGCGCGCCACGGCATCGTCGATGGTCTTGACGCGGTTGGACACGTAGTACACCTGGCCGCCGCGGCCCACTTCCAGACGAATCGCCGCACTCACCACATCGGGGTCGTACTCCCCCACGTGCACGATCACGGGACGGCGCCCGGTCGGCGGCGTGGTGATCAGGCTCATGTCGCGCACGCCGCTCGTGGCCATCTGCATGGTTCGCGGAATAGGCGTTGCCGAGAGCGTGAGCACGTCGATTTGCTCGCGCAGGTTCTTGAGCTGCTCCTTGTGCTGCACACCAAAGCGCTGCTCTTCGTCGATGATCACCATACCCAGGTTCTTGGGGTTCACATCGGCAGAAAGCAAGCGGTGCGTGCCGATGAGTACATCAATCGTGCCCTCGGCAAACGCCTTGAGCGCGCGCTTTTGCTGCGCCGGGGTGCGGAAGCGGCTGAGCACCTCGACCTCCAGGCCAAACGGGGCAAAGCGCTCAAAGAATGTCTCGTAGTGCTGTTGGGCCAGAATGGTCGTGGGGCAGAGCACCATGACCTGGCGGCCGGAGTCCACGCACTTAAAGGCTGCGCGCAGGGCGACCTCGGTCTTGCCGAAACCCACGTCGCCGCACAGCAGGCGGTCCATGGGCTTGGGCGCCTCCATGTCTGCCTTGATGTCGGCGATAGCCTCCAGCTGGTCGCGTGTCTCGTCGTAGGGGAAGCTCTGCTCCATCTCGATCTGCTCAGGCGTATCGGGCGGACAGGCGATACCGGTAATCGACGAGCGGCGCGTATACAGGTCGACCAGGTCAAACGCCAGCTTTTTGGCGTTTTTGCGCGCCTTGTTCGTGGCACGCGTCCAGTCGGCGGTGTTGAGCCTGGTCAGGCGCGGCTTGTCACCGTCGGGACCGACGTATCGCGTGATGCGGTCGACCTGCTCGAGCGGCACGTAGAGCTTGTCGCCGTCGGCATATTCCAGCAAAAAGTAGTCGCGTTCCTTGCCGCCCACTTCCTGGCGTGCGATCTCGCTAAAGAGCGCGATACCGTGGGTAGCGTGCACCACGTAGTCGCCCGGCTTAAACGGGAACGTGATCTGCGTAATGTCCACCTTGCGACGGCTGCGCGCGCGGTTGGCGTCCATGCGGGCGTTGAGGTCGGCGATCGAGAACACGGCCAGGTTGGCATCGGGCACCACCACGCCCTGCGGCAGGGCGGCATCGACAAAGGTCACGCGTCCGCGCGAGATGGTGGGCACGGCGGCACCGGCGGCAGCCTGGGCGGCACCCGCCTCGAGTGAGCGGGCGTTGAGCGCATCGGCGCGGCGCTCGCGAATGGAAGCATGGGCCTCCTGGCGTGCGGCACGGTCGGCGGAATCCGCCGCTGCCACGCGCACGCGGTCGCCGATAGCGCCGGCATTTTCGGGCGCCGCGGTCAGCGACTCCTCAAAGGTAATGCCCTCGTCGCCAAAGGTGAGCTCCATCGACTCGCGCGCACCGCGGTCGGGGATGGCAAACACGCAGGCATAGCGCTTGCCCACGACCTCCTGAATGCGCGTCATAAAGCGGTTGTCCGAGCCCGCAATGGCCGGCTGCTCAATCTTGAGCTCGGCCGTCACCGCACCGCCGGCACGAATGAGGCTCACGTAGTTCAGGCGCTGCTGGGCACCAAAATCGAGCTGCTGGGCACGTACATACAGGCCATCCAGTCGGTCAATCCCCGCCTCGCCGGCACGCGCCTCGATATCCTCGTAGGCGCGCAGGCAATCGTCGAACAGTGAGCGCGGCTCGGACAGAACCACGAGCGCCTTTCCGCTCACGTGTGCCAGCGGGCTCACGGTCTGACCGTACATCACCGGCAAAAAGCGGTCGAGCTCGGGCGTGACGATACGTGCATCCACCATCTCGAGCAGCGCCGCCAGCTTGCTATCGTCCCGGCTGGCGCGATAGAGCGCCACATGCATGTTGTGAACGGCATCGTCGGTAAGCGCCAGCTCACGGCAGGGGAAGATCTCGATACTGTCCTCGTTGCCGATGGTTTGACCCGTCGAGCTCACCATGCGGCGAATGCGGTCGATCTCGTCGCCAAAGAACTCGATGCGCACGGGCGCCTTTTCCTGCGCGGGGAACACCTCGACGGTGTCGCCGTGCACGCGGAACAGGCCGGGCGCGTCGGCGGCGCCGGCATTGGTGTAGCCCATGCCCACCAGGCGCTGCGGCACCTCGTCAAAAGGAATCTCCTCGCCCACCGCAAAAGTGGTGGACTCCCAATAGCGACTCTCGACCGGCGGCACGCAGCGCAGCAGCGCGCGGGCCGAGGCAACCATGATGCAGTTGTCCCCGCGCACGATGCGTCCCAGAGCCTCGCAGCGCTGCGCCACCACGGCGTCGTCGGGCGCCTGCTCGCGCCACGGATAGTCCTTGCGCTCGGGAAAACGGCACACGTGCGCCAGGCCCACGTAGGCGGCAAGGCTACGTGCGGCGCGATCGGCCGCATCCTCGCCACTCACAATGTAGACCGTCGGGCGCGGACGGCGCGCAAACTGGGCGGCCGCCATAAGCGTGCGACCCGACTGCGACACGGCCAGCGTCACGTCCTCGCCGGCATCGAGCCCGGCCTCGACGGTCTGCAGTGCCTCGGCAGTGTAGAGCTGCGCGGCTATACGGTGAATGAGCATGCTGTTCCTCCGGCATTGCAACGCCAAAAGCCCGCCGGGGCAAGCTCGGCGGGTCGTACATCAAAAGTCTTGATTGTCATGGTAGCGCATGAGGTGGGCACGCCAGCGCACGCCAAACAGCTACCCCAAAACGCGCACGCTGGGGCACAAATCCGCCAGCGGACACTCGTCGCACTTAGGCTTGCGGGCGTCGCAGACCTCGCGGCCAAAGGTGATCCACTGGTGGTTGACCGACTCCCAATACTCGTGCGGCAGAATCTTGAGCAGATCTTGCTCAGTCTTGAGCGGCTCTTTGGCATGCGTCTTGGGACTCAGCATCAGGCGGTGCGCGATGCGGTTGACGTGCGTATCGACCGCGATGCCCTCGACAATGCCAAACCCCACGTTGAGCACGATGTTCGCCGTTTTGCGCCCCACACCCGGCAGCTTGACGAGCTCCTTCATGTCGGCCGGTACCTCGCCGCCGTAATCGGTGACGATCATCTGCGCGGCCTCCACGGCGTGCTTGGCCTTGCTCTTATAAAAGCCGAGTGACTTAATGGTACCGGCCACATCGGCCACGCTCGCCCCCGCCATGGCCTCGGGCGTGGGCCACTGGGCAAACAGCCGCGGCGTCACCTTGTTGACCTGCGCGTCGGTCGTCTGCGCCGAGAGCAGTACGGCAATGAGCAGCCTAAAGGGATTCTCGTGATCCAAAAAACACTCGACCGGGCCATAGCGACGGTTGAGGCGCTCGCACACCTCAACGGCGCGCTCGCGTTTGGCGGCATTGGTCTCGCGTGGCATAACGACTCCTCGGCTCAGCGGCATAACAAATCTATGGGCACGATTGTCCCACGTATGGGGTCTTTACGCCTCCAAAAATGCGCCGGTCTGGCGGCCCCACAGGCTCGCATACTCGCCGCCCGCCTCGACAAGCTGCGCATGCGTACCGTCCTCGACAATCTCGCCGTCCGCCAGCACCACGATGCGGTCGAGCGCCGCCACGGTGGACAGGCGATGTGCCACCACGATGGAGGTGCGCCCGCGCATCAGGTTCTCGAGCGCCTCCTGCACCAGCGCCTCGGACTCGCTGTCCAGGGCAGACGTCGCCTCGTCGAGCACCAGAATCGGCGCGTCGGTCAGGATAGCGCGGGCGATGGCCACGCGCTGGCGTTGGCCGCCCGAAAGCTTAACGCCGCGCTCGCCCACCATGGTGTCAAAGCCACGGGGCAGGCGGTCGATAAACTCCAGGGCATTTGCCAGACGCGCGGCCTCGCGGATCTGCTCGTCGGTGGCATCGGGACGGCCGTAGGCGATATTCTCGCGAATGGAGCGATGGAACAGCAGCGCCTCCTGCGGCACGTAGGCAACCTGGCGGCGCAGGCTCTGCTGCGTGCAGCGCGAGACGTCTTGGCCGTCCACGAGCACGCGGCCGCCCTGTACGTCGTCCAGGCGCAGCAACAGCTTGGTGAGCGTCGTCTTGCCCGAGCCCGATTTGCCCACCAGGCCCACGCGCTGGCCCGCCGCCACATGGAGCGTCAGGTCGTCGAACACGCTCTCGCCCGCCGCGGCATCACGGTATGCAAAGCTCAGGTGCTCAAAATCAATCGCGCCCTCGCTTACTTTAAGCTCGGGAGCGTTCTCGTCGTCTGCCACCAGACGCGGCTCGTCCAGCACGCGCGTCATCTCGGCCGCATCACCGAGCGCGCGGTTGATGCGCTGCATCATGGAGCTTACGTAGTTCAGACGCATGGTGAGGTTGTACGTATAGGTAAAGATCATGACGAGCGCGCCGGCAGAGATGCCAAACCACGCGTTGCCGCCCGCGACGAACACGCTCACCACGGCCATGGTAATGACGATAAGGCCCGAGGTCGTAAAGTTGCGCTGCATCATGGCGTGCATCGAAACCGTTTCGGCATCGCGCGCGGCGCGGTCAGCGGTATCGAACAGGTCGCGCTCAAAGTCCTCGCGCCCGCAAGTCTTGACGGCCAGGATGTTCGTGACCGCGTCGGACAGCACGCCCGACAGCTTGTTCTGAGCGGCGGACGTCGCGGCCGAAAGCGGCATGATGCGCTTGTACATAAGCCAGACAAACGCGATGTAGACGACCATGATGCCCACCAGGATCACGGTAAACGTCGGCACCACCGGGGCGAGCGCCGCCACCGTGCAGACAACCGAGGTGATAGTGGGAATGAGCGAATACACCGTCACGTCCACCAGCCCCGTATAGCCGCTCATAAAACGGCTCGTCTGGCTCACAAGCGATCCGCCAAAACGGCTGGTATGGAATGTCATGGATTGATTGGAGAGCGTGTCAAAGCACAGGCGCGCCAAGTGATAGTTGCCCGCAATCTCGAGCTTGTAGACGGTGTAGTCCTGCAGCTTGGAGAGGATTTGGCCTACCAGGTTAACGAGCACGAGCGCCAGAATGTAAGGGCCAAAGACCTCAAACACCTGGTCGCCCGCCACGGGGCCGGCCTGGACGCGGTCGACGATAAGGGCCATCACGTAGGTGTTGGCGAACGTAAGCAAAAAGATATAGCCCGCCGACGAGAACACCGAGAGAAAGACGATTACCGGCTGCGTGCGCGTGACGTCCCAAAAACGCTGCAGCGTGCGGCGCACAGTGGAGCGTTTGAGCGGACTGGTGCTTCTCTGAGACATGGGCTTCCTTTCGCGTCTGATAGGGCGAAACGCCATTGTTGCACACTAAAGCGCACTTCAGGCAAGTGCGACGCGAAAAGCGCCCGCGCCCCGCGCTTGCGCAGGCGCCCCGCCGTCAGATGAAGCTAGTCCTCGTCTTTTTGGTCTGCGAGCAAGCTCGCAGACGTAAGCCCCAAGATCTCGTCGGCCTCCTCGGCATCTTCCAGGGCGTCGATGTCCTTGAGCTTGCGCTCCATGACGTTGGTGCGCGTGGTGATGATGCCCTCGACCGTTTTGCCCGCGGTCTCGATCTGCTGCTGGGCGCGGCGCAGCGCCTTTTGATAGCGCGGCAGCTCGGCCTTGACAGCGGAGAGCACGCGCAGTACATCGTCGGTGCGTTTTTGCAGCTTAAACGTTTGGTAACTCATCTGCAGGCTGTTGAGAATGGCCGCCATGGTGCTGGGACCGGCAACGTTGACGTGATAGTCGCGGCCCAGGGTCTCGATAAGCCCGGGGCGGCTGACGACCTCGGCGTACAGTCCTTCAAACGGCACGAACATGATGCCAAAGTTGGTCGTTGCCGGCACACTCAGGTACTTTTCGCAGATATCCTTGGCCTCGCGCTTGACCATGGTGTCGAGCGTCTTGCGCGCAGCCGCCACGGTCTCCGCATCGCCCGACTCCTGCGCGTCGAGCAAATGCTCGTACGCGTCGCCCGGAAACTTGGAGTCAATCGGCAGCAGCACGGGATCGCCCTCGTCCACCGGCAGCTTGACGGCAAACTCAACGCGCTCCGAGGCGCCGGGCTTGGTGGCGACGTTTTCCAGATACTGGTCGGGTGTAAGAATGTCCGCCAGAATTGCACCCAGCTGCACCTCGCCCAAAATACCACGCGCCTTCACGTTGCCCAGCACGCGCTTAAGGTCGCCCACGCCGGTGGCGATGGACTGCATGTCGCCCAGGCCCTTGTACACGGCCTCGAGCTGGTCGCTCACCTGCTTAAACGATGCCGACAGGCGATCGTTGAGCGTGCGGGAGAGTTTCTCGTCCACCGTCGCGCGCATCTGATCGAGTTGCACGTTGTTGTCTTTGCGGATAGCACCCAGCTGGGCATCGACCGTCTCGCGCACCTTGTCCAGGCGGTGCTCGATGCCCTCGCGGTTGGCACCGAGCTGTTGGGCCGTCTCGCGGCGAAGGTCATCCATCCGGTCACCAGCTTGCGAAAACTCACGTGCAATGGTCAGGTAACGTTGCTGCCCCACGGCCGCATCTGTCGTCTGCTGCTGCGCGATGGCGTTGGCCGTGCGGCGAGTTTCGGCCAGCGCGACGTTCAGGGCATCGAGCGCGTTGTTGGCCTGCTCGAGTGCTGCCAGCGTTTCCGCGCTACTGTCGCCACGCTCCCGCAACTCGGCACGCAGGCTCTTGAGCTGGAGGGCGCAAGCCACAGCAACCCCCACCGCCACCAAGGCGATCACAACAAGCACGATATCAATAGCAGACATAGACTCCGCCCAACAAACTCAATCGGTCATCAATCAAAACCGCGATCAATCTTACCCCGCCACACGCACGGATCACCCACTGCCTTGCAGACAAATTTCTCTTAGAGCCGCGGACGCTAAAACGCTAGCTCTCCCAGCCGGTGCGAATGGTTGTCATGACGTCGCCTAGGCGCTGGCCCAGGGCTGACAGATGTTGGAGCACTTCGCCGGGCGAAGCACCGTTGAGGATGCAGGTGAGCGCATACGAGACCAAGAAAATCGCCGCAAGTCCTAGCGGAATGAGCACGATCATCGCCAATGTGCGCAGGCGCTGGCCCACGCGGCGACGACGCGTGCGGCGTTTGTCGAACGCAAGCTCCTGCGCATATGAATCTTGTTGTACGGAATAGTTCTCTGGCGCCGATCCGCCCGCAGGCGAAACCGCAGGCGTGGCATTTTGCGCAGGGGGCTGGGCGGCTACCCCTTGCATTTGCATCTCTATAAGCCGTTGCTGTTGGCGCAACATGCGCTCGGCTTGTTGCTGCGGAGTCTCAAGAAACAGATCCATGCTGGCCTCCAAAATCGGAGCATTCGACGCTTACGACCAGCATCCCGCACCGCCATGACCGCGACAACGCAATCGCCGGCAATAGCCACAAAGTTTCTTCTGCTCAAAAGCTGTCGAAAAGCTCAACAACTCCCCTACCAGCACTTTCTCTGAGCTTTTTTCGCCAACAATCTTTTGGCCTTCCACCCTTACGCCAACTGACCAAAATCTAACCAATAGCTTGACGAAAATTGTGGAGACCGGGACCCCACACAAAAAGTGCCGCCCCAAAGGGGCGGCACACAAACTTATTATCAGCTTTTCTGTAACGAGCATGCGACGACTCAACGCCGGGGCGCAGGGCGGGGAAACCTTTGCCTCGCGCGACCCTGCGAAGCCGTGAGCGAGAGGGGAAGGTTTCCCCGCCCTGCGCCCCGTGGTCGGTGAGAACAGACTACATGCCCGCGAGACCGCGGGCGGCGGTGGCGCACATAAATGCCAAGACGAGAATCACGAGCGACCCGGCGATGTCTGCCAGCACGCCCATTACGCGGCGCTCAAACAGCCAACTCTCAAAGTGCGGGGCAACGTTGCGCCAAACACGCCACAGCAAGATGCCCATACCGATGACGCCCGGGATATTGAGCAGTAGGATCTCGGAGCACAAAAGACCGATCAGGTTGCCGGCGGCAAAGCCCGCATCGCCCTCGCAGTATTTGCGATAAATCATGTACAGCATGTACGCCACAAACGGCTGCAGGCACGCAGAAATAAACGTGACCACCATCGAGGGCTCCTGCGAAAAGACCTCGGTGAGCTTACCCACGCTCGTGGCATCCTTAGAGGCCAGGAACAGGCCAATGACCACCACAGGCACCACGCCCAAGATGACCTCGACCATCGTAAACAGCTTGGCGGTCAAGTCCTCACTAGCCGAATTCAAATGGGGCGCCCACTCAGGATGAGCATGCGCGCCGACCTTCTTGTCCTTCTCGGCACGATCGGCCTTTTTGCCCTCAGCAACCCGACGACCAGGATCCTTGCGAGTTCCCGCCGCAGCAACCCGAGCCCGAGACTTCTTACCCATAACCAACACCTCACAAGAGGAAACGAATAGCCAACGCTACCCAGTGTACCCTCTAAGCAACGTCACCGCCCCAACCGGCCCCCACAAAAACGTGCCGCCCCATAAGGGGCGGCACACAAACTTTTTTATCAGCTTTTCTGTAGCGAGCACACGACGACCCAAAGCGGGCCGGGAGGGCCGGACTACCTTCCCTCAACGCGACCCTGCGAAGCCGTGAGCGAGGAGGGAAGGTAGTCCGGCCCTCCCGGCCCAGCTCACGCTAGCGCCAAGCGCTAGTAGTTCACCACCTGCTCCTCAAAGTACGCCTTCGGGTGGTTACACACCGGGCACACCTCAGGCGCCTCGGCACCAACGTGCAGGTGCCCGCAGTTCAGGCACTTCCACACCTTTACGCCCTCGCGCTCAAACACCTCGCCCGACTCGATGCGCTCGACGAGTTTGTTGTAGCGCTCCTCGTGGGCCTTCTCGACGGCGGCGACACCACGGAACTTTGCGGCAATCTCGGCAAAGCCCTCCTCCTCGGCGGTCTTGGCAAACTCGTCGTACATCGTGGTCCACTCGTAGTTCTCGCCCGCAGCGGCGTCGCGCAGGTTGTCCAGAGTGCCCGGAACGGCGCCGTCGTGCAGATACTTAAACCACAGCTTGGCGTGCTCGGACTCGTTGCCCGCCGTCTCGGCAAAAATATTCGAGATCTGAACGTAGCCGTCCTTTTTGGCCTTGGATGCATAGTAGCGATACTTGGTGTGTGCCTGGGACTCACCGGCAAAAGCGGTCTCGAGGTTCTTCTTGGTTTGGGAATTCTCAAAATCCATAGGTGTACTTCCCTTCAACGCATGCCGCCCACAGACTTTGAGCGGCCTTGCTTTAAGGATGCCCTCATGCCGAGAATTTAAACCTTACAATCCCGTTCTTCAGATTCGAGTGAGCTACACACTCAGCCAACGATCGCCCTCGGAGCCGCAAAAGCCCTCGCGCTCCAGATCGGCAAGAATGCTTGCGACCAGCTCGCGCTCGACCGGCTCTCGGCCGGCTGCCGTCTCCATCTCGTTAACGCCTGCAACGGCTTCATCGAGCGTAATACCTGCCGGTTGCCCATCGCGCGCCGCCAGCAGCATGCGCACAATGTGGGCGCGCTTTTGGCGACGCGAGCCCTCAAACTTGGACTGACGACTATAGCCCGCCGACCGCCTGGACGGATTGGGCAGCGTCTTTTTAAGATACGCGCCGTAATCCAGCAACGCGTAATACCATGCGCGCGGCGTGTCGGCATCGTCTTGAGGCACGGCAAAGGGCGCAATCTCATCCGCCGCCGCACCAGGGGCCGCCGGACAGGCGGCTTGAATCAGCGGCACCAGCTCGCGATCGGGAACGGCCGGCACATCGGGAAAGAAATGATGCAAAAAGACCGTGCGCACATTGGTCTCTAGATACACGCCTGGAAGATCAAACGCAAACGAACGGATGCCCTGCGCCGTTGCCGGGCCAATGCCGGGCAGAGCGACCAAGTCACGCGTCTCGCGCGGAAACTCCCCATCCCAGTCCTCTACAACGCACTGTGCAGCCCTGTGAAGCGCCAAGGCGCGGCGATTATAGCCCATCCCCTGCCACGCATCCAAGACATCGGAAGGGACAGCCTGAGCGAGCGCCTGAACAGTCGGAAAGCGATCGAGCCACACCGGCATGCGCGCCTCCACACGCGGCACCTGCGTTTGCTGCAGCATGACCTCAGAAAGCCAAATGATGTACGGATCGCGTGTGCGGCGCCACGGAAGGTCGCGATAACGCAGGACCCCTTCCGAACGAATCATCGAACGAAAGGGGTCCTGAATCATGGCTATGCTCCTTATGCGGCGCTATTCCTCCCGGTAAGCGCACGCGCAGGTGGCGTACTCGGGAAACGCTTCGCGGTCGGCGAACTTGGGATCGACGGCCGGGAACTGGCGGTGAGCGACGATGTCGCCGAGCGAAACGGAATCGAGGTAGTCGCGCATCAACGCCTGGGCTCCGGCCCACAGGGGATGATAGCAGCACGCGCCCATGCGCGCACAGTCACCATCGGGCGCGGTGCAATCGTTCATAACCATAGGACCCTGAACGGCCTCGACGACCTGGCGGATAGTGACGTCGTCCGGACTGACCTTGAGACGCATGCCACCGTGGACGCCACGCAGGCTCTCCACAATACCGGCCTGGACCAAACCGTGCTGAATCGAGCGGGCAAACGAATACGGGACATTGACCTCTTCGGCAGCGGTGCGAACAGAAAGCAAACGCTCCGGATCCTCGGCAAGCATCGCCAGCATGCGAAGGGCGTAATCAGTCTTCCTCGATATGTCCATTTTTCCCCTTTCAAGGAATACGAACAGCTCGAACGAGCTCCGGGGCCGAGCTTGTGTCGAGACGCTAAATGACCGCCAGGACATCCAAATGGTAAATCGGATATCCACTGAGTGCCGCGCTTGGAGCGAAATGCATCAGATGCGGCGCACAGTGCAATTTAGTATAACCTAACCCCCTGTCTCGTAGAACAGGTGTTGCGCAACAAAGCTGTTGTTCAGACAGATATACTTATTAGATTTTACTTGCGTTCCCGAAGGCGCGGGGATTCTGGGCGAAGATGCACCAGGGCGATCGTTCTATCGAAACAAAGTGCATCAAACGCAAAAAGCCACGTCCGAAGACGTGGCTTTAATTGCGTTGGCGGGAAGTACGGGGCTCGAACCCGCGACCTCCGACGTGACAGGCCGGCGCTCTAACCAAACTGAGCTAACTCCCCAGGCAGACGTTCGCGTTTGTTTCCGCTCGCGTGCGCTGCGGGGATTAGTATACACAGAAGTCTGTCCGGCGCGCAACAACTTTTTTGAAAAAATTTTTCGGGGTCATCCGGGAGGGTCTCCGGGGCTGAGGGCGGGGGTTAAGTTTGCTGCTCTACAGTCCTGCGCAAGACGGAAAGCACATTAAGTGCTTTCCTTTGCGTG
>UQHV01000011.1 GCA_900540895.1 uncultured Collinsella sp.
CTTTGGCTTTCCGTGGGATTTCTCTGCCGAGGAATGTGCCGACATCGCCTGGCTGGAGTCGCGCCCCTATACCGTGCTGTTTGTCGACGGCAACCACGAGCGTTTCGATCACTGGTCGGAGCGCCCCATGGAGCTGTGGCACGGCGGCCTGACGCAGCGTCTGTCGGACACCTCGCCCATCCGACGCCTGACGCGCGGTGAGGTTTTTGAGCTCGACGGCTCAACGATCTTTACCATGGGCGGCGCCACGAGCGTGGATAAGGAATACCGCATTCCGTATTCCAGCTGGTGGCCGCAGGAGCTGCCGGACGAGCGCAACTTTGAGGAGGCGCGGGCAAAGCTCGACAGCGTGGGTTGGAAGGTCGACCATGCGATCACCCATACCTGCTCCACGCGCATGCTTTCGCCCACGCTTTACCCGGCACCTGGCTGGAATTATCCCGATGTCGATCGACTCACCACGTTTTTCGACGAGCTGGAGGACCACCTGGACTACAAGCGCTGGTACTACGGGCATTTTCATCGTGACGCCAACCCAGCCGAGTGCCACACCGTGCTCTACGACTGTATTGTCCGCCTGGGCGACGAACTCCAGCCCTGGGATGTCGCGTAGGGGCGGGGTGGCTGGCTACTCGACCGTTACAGTGATGTTTTCCCGATGCGTGCGGATAACATCCCAGCTAAAGTGCTCGACCAGCTGCTCGGCAGAGCGCGGTGTGGCGTCCGGCGCGATGCCTGTTTGCCCGGCGAGCCAGCCCAGTAGTGCCTCGGGCGCGCCAAAGCGGGTGCGGAGCTCGCCCAGGTCCAGGTCGCGGTCGCGCTTGGAAAGGCGGCGCCCGTCCGGCGACATGAGCAGCGGAATGTGCGCGTAGTGCGGCGTGGGAAGTTCCAGCAAATGCTGCAGGTAGATTTGGCGCGGCGTGGAGCCCAGCAGATCGCATCCGCGCACGACCTCGGTGACGCCCATGGCAGCGTCGTCGACCACCACGGCTAGCTGGTAGGCAAAAACGCCGTCGCTGCGGCGCACCAAAAAGTCGCCGCATTCGGTGGCGAGTGCTTCGCATTGGGCTCCATACGTGCGGTCCACGAATTCGATCACATCGTTTGCGAGGTCGTCGACGGCGGGTACGCGCAGGCGCGTGGCCGGAGCGCGCAGAGCGCTGCGGCGGGCAACCTCCTCGGCAGAAAGGTCTCGGCAGGCGCCGCGGTAGATGGGCGTGCCGTCGCTGGCGTGCGGCGCGCTCGCGGCGTGGAGTTCGGCACGCGTGCAAAAACAGGGATAGGTGAGGCCGGCGTCTTGCAGCTGACGCAGGGCGTCCTCGTACAGATCCAGTCGATCGTGCTGGTAGTAGGGGCCTTCGTCCCACTCCAGTCCCAGCCAGGCCAGGTCGTCAATCAATTGAGTGGCAAGTTCCGGGCGCTTGCAGCGATCGTCCAGGTCCTCGATGCGCAGCACGATGCTGCCGCCCTGGCTGCGGGCCGAAAGCCACGAGCACAGGCAGCTGAACACGTTGCCCAAGTGCATGCGGCCCGAGGGCGACGGGGCAAAGCGGCCCACGACGGGGGTGGGGGCGGAGGCGAGCTTGCTGTTGGGCGCCGTCGACGTGGCCACAGTGGGCGTTGCTATGTTGCGTGCGTTGATATCCATGCGGACGAGTATAGCGCGGGGCGCGGTGGGGGAGACGCTGCCGTGGCCTGCAAGTTGCTGAGGCCGCGCGTTGCGCGTGCCGGACCACCGGCTCGGCACCTTAATCGTCGTCAATCAATTTAGCCCTCAAACGACAGAAACCCCGGCAGCTCTTCGCAACTGCCGGGGTTTCCGCGGAAAAGGGGGACATGATCCTCGAGCGAACGGCAAAGGGGCAAACCGTTTTCGCTCAACTGCTTTATGCCCCTCGGCTGGCGGCTCAATCAGCGCGTGCCGCACCCACACAAAGCCGCTACACCTGTGACAGAGCTGTGAAGTGGTATCTATTGCTGGCGCAGGCCATGCCAAGGAGTGTCCCAGATTGCCGGCAGATAAGGAACGTCCCCAGGTGCCGGCCGCGGGCGTGACTTTCATCCCGTTTGGCGCTCCGGTCGCCTAGATGTTCGTCATGTGCGCCCGTAAACGTGGGACAATGGCGTTACTGGTATCACAGACAAAGGATGTGCCCATGAACGACCCCGTTGCCAAAACCTGTCGGCAGCGCCGCCTGTTTGCGCGATTTGCTTCCGTCTGCGCACTCGTCGCGCTTGCATTGCTGCTACTGCCCGCCGCCGCACACGCCGACGGTTATTCCATGACCCAAACCTATATCAGTGCCACGGTTGAGGCCGATGGATCGCTGACCGTTGTCGAGGGACGCCAGTTTGATTTCGACGACGACATCAACGGCGTGTTTTGGGAGATCAATACGGGCACCAACCAGCAGGGCGGCACGGCGGGCGTCGACGTGCTGAGTGTCGAGGAAGAGGACACCGCGTTTAACAAAGTCGATAGCGCGAACAAGGGCGATTCTGGCGTCTACACGGTCGAGCAGACCGGTGACGGCGTAAGGATTAAGGTGTTCAGCCCCCACGAGAGCGGCGACAGCGCGATCTATTACGTGAGCTACACCATGACCGGTGCGGTTATGAACTGGGCCGATACCGCCGAGCTCTACTGGAAGTTCGTGGGCGACGGCTGGTCTGCGGATTCCGACGATGTCGAGATGGAAGTGCGCTTCGCAAATGCCGCTGCCGGGACGGCGGCCGTCAAGGGCGATAACTTCCGCGCATGGGGCCACGGCCCGCTGACGGGCGATGTATCGCTCGATGCGGACGAACCCATGGTCACCTATACCATTCCCTGTGTGCATCAGGGCGAATTTGCCGAGGCACGCATCGCCTTCCCTAGCGACTGGGTGCCGCAGCTTACCGCTTCGGGCGAAGAGCGCATGTCAATGATCATGAGCGAAGAGAAGGAATGGGCCGACGAGGCTAACGCCCGCCGCGCTCACGCTCGCATGATTGCCAATGCACTTGCCGTGCTAAGTGTTGTCGCGGCGTTGGCCTTTACCGGCACAATCGTTATGCTCAAGCTGCGCAAGCGCAAGCCCAAGCCGTTTTTCCAGGACGAATATTTCCGCGATGTGCCTTCGGCCGACCATCCCGCCGTGCTTTCGGCCCTCATGAGCTGGAACGAGGTGCCCGATCAGGCATATATCGCCACGCTCATGAAGCTCACTGACGACCGTGTGATCAAGCTGGAGCAGGCGACCGTGACCAAGGCCAAGAAGGGTCCGTTGGGGCGTGAAAAAGAAGAGCAGACGTATCGCGTGACGGTGAGTGATGCGGGCTGGAAGTCGGCCAAGGGCATTGACCACATGGTGCTCAAGGTCTTCTTTGCCGGTGCTAAGCCTGACGAGAACGGCGATCGCTCGCGCACGTTCGACGAGCTGCAGCACTACGTCAAGCAGCACGCTACACCCGTGGGCGACAAGCTCGAGGACTATCAGAGCACCGTTAAGGGCAAGCTGGCCGATAGCGAGTACGTTGCCTCAGACGGCATTGTTGCAATGGTGTTTTGCCTGGTTCTTGGTATCCTGATCGCCTTTGTTCCCGTGGGATCCATCTTCTTTACCGATGGCGCACAGGCGAACATTACCGCCGCGTTTATCTCGGTGCCGATTGTGCTGGTGGGTATCGGCGTGGGCCTTACGTTCCGCCGCTTTACGCCGGAGGGCGCCGAGGTGGCGGCTCGCTGCAAGGCACTTAAGCATTGGCTCGAGGACTTCACTCGTCTAAAGGAAGCCGTCCCCGGCGATCTGGTGCTGTGGAACAAGCTGCTGGTGATGGGCGTGGCGCTGGGTGTTTCCAAGGAAGTGCTGCGTCAGCTTGCCGAGGCCGTGCCGCCCGAGGTGCGCGAGGCCGACGGCTTCTATGACAATTATCCCTGCTACTGGTGGTACTACCATCATTACGGTATCGAGTCTCCGCTCGATTCGTTCGATGACGTGTATCACGAGAGCATCCGTGAGCTGGCGTCGAGCTCCGACAGCTCGGGCGGCGGCGGAGGCGGCGGCTTCTCTGGCGGCGGAGGCGGCGGCGTCGGCGGAGGCGGCGGCGGAACGTTCTAGCGCGCTCTGATTTTTGGGATGGATCTTCTCCGGCGACTGTTGGCGGAAAATCTATCCCATTTTTATGCTTTGAAATGGGTCTATCTTTCCGTTACGGATCCCCACACAGGGGACAGTGGGCAAAAAATGCCAAATATGAGTACTGTTGCCATTATAGTGACATATATTTGCACTAAATAACGGGCTCCTAATGAGATTATCTCTCGTTAGGGGCCCATTTTATTGAACATTTGTGGAAATACGTCAGCTCGCCTGACTGGCTGCTATGTCTAAAAGCCTCTAAAATGCCCCAAATCGCTGCTACTAAAAAGGTAACAGTACTCATATTTGATGTTTTTTGCCCACAGCTATTTGCAGACCCCTCTATAGGGCGACGCCAACGAGGGTTTCGTCGACTGTGTTACCCAAGAATGTCCCCAACGACTAGGTGCGGTTGCTGCCAAGGAGTGTCCCGGGGTGCCGGCACAAAAGGAACGTCCCTAACTGCCGGGTTTAGGCTGTTAGGTCGAGTTCGTAGAGGAAGCTTTCGCGCGGCATGTCGTGACGGCGTTCTTCGCGGTTGGCGCGGTGCGTGGCCGTGCGCTTAAAGCCGTGCAGCTCGTAGAACTTCCACGAGCAGTTGGAGTCGGTGTACAGGTACGCCCTCGTCGCTCCAAGCGAGGACAGGTGCGAGACCGCGGCGTCGAGCAGAACCGTGCCAACGCCCAGGCCATGGACATCGCGATCCACGGCAAGCAGCGTGACCTCGTTGTCGTGCGGCAACGGGCTGCTCTCGAGCAGGCGGTTGTTGGTTCGGATGGTTGCGCGCACTAACGAGAGATACTCGGCGCAGGCATCAGGCTCCAGCTCACGCATCTGCGATAGCAGCGCGCGTTCGGTATCCATCCAATGCTCGTTGATAGTGACGCCGGAGTTCTGTCCTGCGCGTGCAAGTGCAATGCCGCGCGCCTCGCCGTCAATCACCGCAACCTGCGAAAACGTCGATGACGAAAGGCAATAGGCGAGGTCGCACGCGGCCTCAAGGCGGTTGTACTCATCGTTATCCGAATTGTTATGCCAAAGCTGTTGCAGAATCAGCGCGATGGCGTCGAAGTCTTCGGTATCAAACGGTCGGTAGAGAACCCGCGAGACCATGGTGCCTCTTTCTTTTGCGGATGCATATCGAGCACAGTTCTACCACGCCATTGGCATCAAATTATGGTGCCCCTGTGTTCCATGAACTCACCGTGCCCAGCGCCGTGCCCATCCCCTCTGCTCGCAAACTTTTTCTGCACATGCGCCCGTTGCGGGGTGCATCGATGCGCTCGATGCGCTACATTAAATCAGTATTTTCAATGCCGCTGCGCGAGCGCTGCAGATCGACGTATCACCGACTCACAGAGCACGGCGGCGTACCAGACAGGAGGACTGCATGGGATCTGATGTGAAGATCGCACGCGCGTTGATCTCGGTTACCGATAAGACGGGCGTCGTCGATTTCGCACGGACGCTGGTCGATGACTTTGGCGTCGAGATCATCTCTACGGGCGGCACGGCTCGTGCCATCGAGGACGCGGGCGTTCCCGTAACCCCCATCGAGGAGTTCACGGGCTACCCCGAGATGATGGACGGCCGCGTTAAGACCCTGCACCCCAAGGTTCACGGCGCGCTGCTGGCCCGCCGCGATTCCGAGCAGCACATGCAGGAGGCCGCTCAGCACGGCATTAAGCTGATCGACCTGGTCGTCGTCAACCTGTACGAGTTCGAGAAGACCGTCGCCAACCCCGAGGTCACCTTCGCGGACGCCATCGAGCACATCGACATCGGTGGCCCCTCCATGCTGCGCTCTGCCGCCAAGAACGCCACGAGCGTTACCGTCATTTCCGACCCTGCCGACTATGATGCCGTCCTGGCCGAGATGCACGAGACCGGCGGTTGCACCACGCTTTCCACCCGTCGTCGCCTGCAGGTGAAGGTCTACCAGACCACCGCCGCCTACGACACGGCTATCTCCCGTTGGCTTGCCGCCCAGGCAAGCGACGTGGCGGACACTTCTGCCAAGCTCGAGATTTCGCTGGAGAAGGTCGACGACCTGCGCTATGGCGAGAATCCTCAGCAGAAGGCTACGGTCTACCGCTTTGCCGAGGGCTGCGAGAACACCGCGAGCTCGCAGTTCCCGCTCGTTGGCTCCGAGCAGATCCAGGGCAAGCCGCTCAGCTACAACAACTATCTGGATGCTGATGCCGCTTGGAACCTGGTCCGCGAGTTCGACGAGCCGGCCTGCGTGATCCTCAAGCACCAGAACCCCTGCGGTTCTGCCGTTGCCGAGGACATCACGGCTGCCTACGACCGCGCCTTCGCCTGCGATCCCAAGAGCGCCTTTGGCGGCATCATCGCCTGCAACCGCGAGGTTCCCTATGAGCTGGTCGAGCACTTTGCCGATCAGAACAAGCAGTTCGTCGAGGTTATCATCGCCCCGAGCTACACTGCCGAGGCGCTCGAGCGCATGGCCAAGCGTCCCAACCTGCGCGTGCTGGCCACCGGCGGCGTGGACCACGGCGCCCAGGTGGAGCTGCGCTCCATTGACGGCGGCATGCTGGTGCAGGAAGTCGACCACGTGACCGAGGATCCCGCGACCTTTACGTTCCCCACCGACCGCAAGCCCACCGACGCCGAGATGGCCGAGCTCGAGTTTGCCTGGAAGGTCTGCAAGGGCGTTAAGTCCAACGCCATCCTGGTCTCCAAGGGCAAGGCCGGCATTGGCATGGGCCCGGGTCAGCCTAACCGCGTTGACTCCGCACTGCTTGCCTGCGAGCGTGCTGAGGACTTCTGCGAGCGCGAGGGCGTGGAGAAGGGCGGCTTTGCCTGTGCAAGCGACGCGTTCTTCCCGTTCCGCGACAACGTCGACGTGCTTGCTGCACACGGCGTGACCTGCATCATCCAGCCCGGCGGCTCCAAGCGCGACGACGAAAGCATCCAGGCCTGCAACGAGCACAATATTGCTATGGTCTTTACGGGCGCCCGCCACTTCCGCCACTAAGTAGGGAAGCGGCGCTGCGGCTTGCCCAGCCACCGCACCTTGCCGTTCATTCGTCGCTCGCGTACCCAAGTACGCGTCGCTCCTCTTTCACGGCAATCTGCGGCACCTGGGCAACCCTCGCCGACCTGTTAGGTTGACTGGGGAGGATGGGATGTTATCTCGTCCCTTGGACTGGCCCCGCTTCTAAAATAATCTCTGCAAAAGACGGCTGCTCCGTTTGGAGGGCCGTCTTTTTGGTATAAGAGGACGGAATGACTAACACGAAAGGTACAACCATGCCCCAGATTGATGATGCCGAGCTGTTTGGCAATGCCGAGGATCAGCGTGCGTACGAGGACTTTTGCGCCAATCAGGAGGCGGTCGAGAAGTTTACGCTCGACAAACCCGCGCTTGTCTGCCGTTGGCGCATGTCCAACAAAAAGGTACCCATGCTCAACCGCCACATTCGCGCACTGTCCGAGCGCTTGGTGCAGGGCGAGCCGCTTACCCATAACATGCTCAGCTGGGCCAAGCAGCACGTTGAGTGGTCGCTTGCCGAGGGCGATTACACCGCACGCGACGGCGTGCTCATGCTGGTGATCGACGTCAACGGCAACGCCGCCATGACGGTGGGGGAGTACGAGCCGCTAACCGATACGTCGGCCAAGGCGCTACGTGCCCGCTCCGCCGAGGCCCGCTCCGAGGCCGACGAAACCGGCGTGGCGCCCGAGCTGCTCGCTGCCGTCGATAACGGCGAGCTTGCCTTTGTGGCGCCAGCGGACGAGTGCCTGTGCGGCACGGCGACGCTCATCGAGCAGCTGGCCCAGACCAAGGGCATCTCGGTCACGCGCGTAGATATTCCCGCACAGCTCAAGGGCGCGCTGTTCCTGGTGAGCGACGAGCACGGCGTGGTTCCCGCCGACGATACCGATGCCGCCGAGGCGGACGCTGCTATGGTCACCTTCTTCGCCGACGGCTACGAAAAGCTCCGCGCCCGTCGCTAAATGATTTTTCTGGGACGGGGATTAAAGAATCATTCCATCTCTGCATACATGCGTACGCTCGAGTAGAGGCTCGAGGTCGAAGTGATGGGGCCGATCGGTTTAGGACCGAGGCCCCTATTTTCTCTTAAGGCTATCGAACACTTTTGTCATATTAGGTGCCCACGGGGTCGTATCGTTGCGACGCCGTGGGCATAATGGTGTGGAAGGTGCAAGTTACGCGAAATGGGAGGACACATGGCGCTGATCTATGTCGTTGAGGACGACGAGCCCATTCGTCGTGAGCTTATCGACATCCTTGCCCGCGCCGGGTTTGAAATCGAGGCCTGCGAATCGTTTGAGCATGTCTCGCGCGATATTCTCGCCGCCGCGCCCGACCTGGTGCTGCTCGACCTGACGCTTCCCGTCAAGGACGGCCAGCATATCTGCCATGAGGTTCGCCGCGAATCCGAGGTCCCCATCATCGTCCTCACCTCGCGCACGACCGAGATTGACGAGGTCATGGCCATGACGCTTGGCGCGGACGACTTTGTTCCCAAGCCTTACAGCGCCCGCGTGCTCGTGGCGCGCATCAATGCCTTGCTGCGCCGCACCGCGGCGGCGGGCGAGCGTAGCACGCTCGTCCACAAGGGACTGGAGCTCGACCTCGCACGCTCCATGGTCACCAATACGCAAACCGGTACCAGCACCGAGCTCACCAAAAACGAACTGCGTATCCTCTCGCTGCTTCTGAGCCGCGCGGGCAAGATTGTTTCGCGCTCGGCCATCATGCAGGACCTGTGGGACTCCGACGCCTTCGTGGACGACAACACGCTCACCGTCAACATCAACCGCCTGCGCACCACGCTCGAAAAAATCGGCATCAAGGGGTATTTGACGACGCACCGCGGCCAGGGCTATTCGGTTTAGGGGCCGGCTATGTCGTTTGCCAAATTCTTCAAAGATGCGCTGCTTCCCGTCGCCGTGTGGACGTGCGGCGTGCTGCTGAGCTGCTTTGTGTTGACGGTCGCCGGCGCACCCGTTTCTATCGTGGTCGTGGCGGTCGGCGTGTCCTTTATCTTCGGTATGCTCGGCATCGTGATCGAGTACGTTCGCCGTCGCCGTTTTCTGCGCCAGCTGGAGCGCGCGGCAGAGGAGCTCGAGAGTCCCGCATGGGTGCAGGAGATGGTGCAATGCCCGACCTATGCCGAGGGCGAGCTCGAGTACGAGGTCTTGCGCCGGGTGGGCAAAGCCGCCTGCGACGAGGTTGCCGAAGGCCGGCGTCAGACCGATGACTATCGCGACTATATCGAGAGCTGGGTCCACGAGGCCAAGCTGCCTCTGGCGGCGGCTCACCTGATTTTGGAAAACCTTGATGGCAGCGAAGACGACCTGTCGCGTGTGGATGACCTGGGCCGCGAGCTGGCTCGCGTGGAGCGCTATATCGACCAGGCGCTGTACTACGCGCGCTCGGAAGTCGTGGAGCGCGACTACCTGATTCGCCGCTGGGGTCTCAAGACCTTGGTGACGGGCGCGATTAAAGCCAACGCGCGTGAGCTCATCGCGGCGCACGTGGCGCCGGTGTGCGGGAACCTTGACTTTGAGGTCTTTACCGACGAGAAGTGGCTCGAGTTTATTCTGGGGCAGCTCATCCAGAACAGCATTAAATACGCGCGCGAGGACGGCGCGAAGATCGTGTTTTCGGGCGCGTTGCTGGACGAGGGCCTGGCAAGCGAGCGCATCGAGCTTACCGTTGCGGACAACGGCTGCGGCGTGAGCGCGGCAGACCTGCCGCGCGTGTTCGAGAAGGGCTTTACCGGCGACAACGGCCGCGCCACCAAGCGCGCAACGGGCATCGGCCTCTACCTGGTGGCACGCCTGTGCTCCAAGATGGGCATTGACGTCACCGCGGCATCCGAGCCCGGCGAAGGCTTCGTCGTCACGTTTGCCTTCTCAACCAACAAGTTTCAATACTTCGAGTAACGCACACGGCAGATGTCCGCCTCAAACAAAGCGTGCCGCCCCAAACGGGGCGGCACGCTATTTTTCAATCAGCCAACTCGCTGAAGTACGGTGACGAAGGCGCAAGGCCGGGAGGGGTTATCAAAGCCGACATCCCGCAGCCGCGAAGCGGCGAGGACGTCGGCGTGATAACCCCGCAGGCCTTGCGCCGACGGGAAGGAACCTACTTCACGACCAAGATGTCGCAGTCCGTGTTGCGCAGCAGGAACGTCGAAATCGAACCCAGCAGCGCATACTTGATCGAGGACAGGCCGCGGGCGCCGCAGAGCACCAGGTCGGGCTTAACCACGTCGAGCATCTCGTCCTTGAGCGTCTCGCGAATACGGCCGGCGCGAATCATGACCTCGACCTCGGGAATATCGGGATTGGCCTTGGCCTCTTCGAGCTGCTTGGCGATGGAGTTCTTAAATGCCTCCTCTAGGCCGTTGACCAGATCGACCGGATAGGAACCGGCGCTCTCGAGCGCCGTGGAATCGATAACGTGGCCGATGATTAGCTTGGCGCCGTTGTTCGCGGCGACCTTGATGGCGCGTGCGAGCACAAAATCCTGCTGCTCAGTACCGTCGAGTGAAACAAATACCTTGGTGTAGCCCTCGTTCATGGTTTCCTCCTTGGTCTATCGCACGGGCGCGGGGCTCGTGCATCGGGCGGGCGCGGGCGCGTTGGCCGCCGGACACTTTATCTTGTTGCAGTTATACCCAAGGATTTGGGTTTGACCGCTCGCAATTCTGTGAACGGGCGAGTTTTTTGGTAAGGGTAGGCGTAGACGCGCCCGAACGGTTGATAATGGGACATCGCCCGCACCGTCCGCAGAACAATATCGGCGGGTGTCTAACGAGGGGGTCCCTTTGGATATTATCGAGCTTCTAAAATCTGCCTTCATGGGCCTGGTCGAGGGCATCACCGAATGGCTGCCTGTTTCGTCGACCGGTCACATGATCTTGGTGGACGAGTTCGTCAAGATGAACGTGAGCGAGACGTTCTGGAATATGTTCCTGGTCGTGATTCAGCTCGGCGCCATTCTGGCCGTCTGTGTGCTGTTCTTCCATGAGCTCAATCCGTTCTCGCCCAGCAAGGGCAAGGAGGGCCGTCGCGACACCTGGGTGCTGTGGGGCAAGATTGTGCTCGGCTGCATTCCCGCCGCGGCGATCGGTCTGCCGCTTAACGACTGGATGGAGGAGCATTTCTACAATGCTCCCGTCGTGGCGCTGGCGCTCATTGTGTACGGCGTGCTGTTTATCGTGATCGAGAACTGGCGCGCGAGCAAGCGCGAGGAAATGGCCGTTGCCGGTTCGTTTGGTTCGCGTGCTGTGGTGTCGGGTGGACGTCCCGCCGGTGCGCACTTTGCGGCGCCCGCCGCGGCTACCGCTGAGGATGAGGACGATGACGAGAATCTGGACTTTGGCTCCATCGCCACGCTCGAGGACCTGAGCTGGAAGACTGCGCTGGGTATCGGCTGCTTCCAGGTGCTTTCACTGGTGCCTGGTACGTCTCGCTCCGGTTCTACCATCATCGGCGGCCTGCTTTTGGGCTGCACGCGTTCGGTGGCGTCCAAGTTTACGTTCTTCCTGGCCATCCCGGTCATGTTTGGCGCGAGTGCGCTCAAGCTGGTCAAGTACTTCATCAAGGGCGGCACGTTCGGTGCCAACGAGGTCGCTATCCTGGGCGTGGGCTGCGTTGTGGCCTTTGTGGTTTCGCTCATCGCCATCAAGTGGCTCATGGGCTTCGTCCGCCGTCACGACTTCAAGTGCTTCGGTGCCTACCGCATCATCCTGGGCATCGTAGTGCTCGCATACTTCTTCGTTCTGGAGCCGATGCTCGGCCTCTAACTTAGTCGACGCTGCGCGGCGGCCAGGGCGACAACTTGTCATTCAAAGGGGGTGGCATGACCAAAAGGTCTATGCCGCCCCCTTTTCATGCCAATTTGTTCGCCCTGACCGTCGCTCGCTGCTGCTGCCATGACATCGGCGGTTTCGTGATTGTCAATAGATTGGTGCAGACTAACCTGACCCCATTGCACCAAATCCGCTGGGGCGAGCCTGACGGTGACGCACGGAGTCGTGGTGTGATTTGCGTCGGTGTCCGCGCGGCTCGGTATACTGGTACGGCTCAAACTATGGCGCTGCCCGCAGGCGCGCCGTCCGTCAGATGAGGAGTCGCCCATGACCCAGCCCTTGCCCTGGGAAAAGAATGTCGCGGTACCTGTGCCGCCCGCGCCGGAACCCGTGCCGCTCGATGCATACACCGCCCCTGCTGCGCCGGAGCCCGAGCTCGTTCCGCTCGACATCTACGACGCTCCCGCGCCGGCGCCCAAGCCCGCCAAGCCGCTCGTCGACATCGACAGCCTTAATCCCGCTCAGCGCGAGGCGGTCCTGACCACCGAGGGCCCGCTGCTGGTCCTTGCCGGCGCCGGCTCGGGCAAGACCCGCGTCTTGACCTTCCGTATCGCACATATGCTCGGCGACCTGGGCGTTAAGCCCTGGCAGATCCTTGCCATCACGTTTACCAACAAGGCCGCGGCCGAGATGCGCGAGCGTCTGGCGGCACTCATCCCCAGCGGTACCCGCGGCATGTGGGTGTGCACCTTCCATGCTATGTGCGTGCGCATGCTGCGCGAGGACGCTGACCTGCTGGGCTACACCGGTCAGTTCACCATCTACGATGACGACGATTCCAAGCGCATGGTGCGCGATATTATGCAGGCGCTCGGTATCGAGCAAAAGCAATTCCCCATCAACATGATCCGCAGCAAGATCAGTTCGGCCAAAAACGCCATGATCGGCCCCGAGGACATGCTCAAATCCGCCGACAGCCCCAACGACAAAAAGGCCGCGCAGGTCTACTTGGAGCTGGAACGCCGCCTGCGCGCCGCCAACGCGATGGACTTCGACGACCTGCTCGTGCGCACGCTCGAGCTGCTGCGCACCCGCCCCGAGGTGCTCGACAAGTACCAGGAGCGCTTCCGCTACATTAGCGTCGACGAGTATCAGGACACCAACCACGTCCAGTACGAGATCGCTAACCTGCTGGCCGCCAAGTACCAAAACCTCATGGTCGTGGGCGACGATGACCAGTCCATTTATAGCTGGCGTGGCGCCGACATCACCAACATCCTGGACTTTGAGCAGGACTTTAAAAACTGCAAGACCGTTAAGCTGGAGCAGAACTACCGCTCCACGGGCCATATCCTGAGCGCCGCCAACGCCGTGGTGCGCCACAACTCGCAGCGCAAGGACAAGCGCCTGTTTACGGCCGAGGGCGATGGCGAGAAGATCCAGGCCTTCCAGGCAAGCGATGAGCGCGACGAGGGCCGCTGGATTGCCGGCGAGATCGAGAAGCTGCACTCCAAGGGCACGAGTTACGACGACATCGCCGTGTTCTACCGCACCAACGCTCAGTCGCGTATTCTCGAAGATATGTTCCTGCGCGCAGGCGTGCCCTACAAGATCGTGGGTGGCACGCGATTCTTCGACCGTGCCGAGATCCGCGACGTCATGGCCTATCTTAAGATGATTGTGAACCCGGCCGACGAGATGAGCGTCAAGCGCGTCATCAACACGCCGCGCCGCGGCATCGGCTCCACCTCGATCCAAAAGATCGAGCAGCTGGCGCGCGACAACCGTTGCTCGTTCTTCCAGGCCTGCGAGATCGCGTGCGCCGAGACCGGCATGTTTAGCGCCAAGGTCCGCAACGGCCTGTCGAGCTTTGTGTCGCTGGTGCGCGAAGGTCGTCGCGTGGACGGCGAGCTCAAGGACGTCGTCGAGATGATTGTCGACAAGACGGGCCTGCTGCAGGCGTTCCGCGCCGAGGGCACCATGGAGTCCGAGAGCCGCGCCGAGAACATCCAGGAATTCCTGGGCGTCGCTGCCGAATTTGAGGAGACGCACGAGGATATCGAGGGTACGCTCGAGAGCTTGGAAGAGCTGCGCGCGGCTGGCGTTGCCGATGTACCGGCCGGCGCCGAGTCCGAGCCCGTCGTGGTGAGCGCGCCTGCGCCTGAACCGGGGCCGTCTGCCCCGGCATCCTCGTTTGAGGCGCTCGTTGGCGCGCGTGATGCCGCGGGTTCCAATCCGCTCGATAGTCTAGCCGCCCCGGCGCTCTCGCCGCAGGATGCCCTGGCCGCCGCCATCGCGGGCAACGCGTATGCCGCGCCGACAGAGCTGCCCGCCGGTGCCGTGCATGCTGACGAGATTGAGCGCACCTACGGCCCGCTCACCTGCAAGGCGCTGCCCGCTCTCATGGAGTGGCTGGCTCTGCGCTCCGACTTGGATTCCCTGGCCGGCGAGACGCATGCCATCACCATGATGACCATTCACTCCGCCAAGGGTCTGGAGTTCCCCGCGGTGTTTGTGGCCGGCATGGAGGAGGGCATCTTCCCGCACGTGCACGATTTTGGCGGCAGCGATGATCCGGGCAAGCTCGAGGAGGAGCGTCGCCTGGCCTACGTCGCCATCACGCGTGCCCGTAAGCGCCTGTTCTTGACCTATGCGGCCACGCGTCGCACCTACGGCTCGACTTCTGCCAACCCGCGCTCGCGCTTCCTCAATGAGATTCCGTTTGAGGATATCGAGTTTAGCGGCATCGGTTCTGCCGGTTTTGAGGGCACGGGCTGGGAGAAGCGCGGCGACCGTCACGGCACCTTTGGCTCGGGCATGGGTTCGGATATGTATGGCGGCAAGGTGTTCGGTTCGCATACGCGCTCGACCGGCGGTTCCGGTTCGCGCGGCGGATCGAGCTTTGACGATTTCTTTGGCGGTAGCAGCTACGGTACCGAGCGTCATCGTGGGGTCTCGCCCGACGCCGGCCGTGTTGCCTCGACCTTTGGCTCGGGCGCGCCGCGAGCCAAAAAGCCGTCGTCCAAGGTATCCCCGACGGTGGAGCGTAAGGTCGATCGCGCCAGCGCATCGCAGGACTTTGCCGCAGGCGATACCGTGAGCCACAAGACCTTTGGCACGGGTACCGTGATCTCGGTCGCCGGAGACATGATCGAGGTTCAATTCGAAAAGACCGGCCAGACCAAAAAGCTTATGAAAGGTTTTGCACCGATCGTCAAGCTGTCGTGATCCCGGCGGACCTGGGCGGGCGTATGGGGCAACATCGCCTGCTCGGGCAGTCCTGCGCAAGACGGAGGCCACATTAAGTGGCCTCCTTTGCGTGCGGAACTCGCGATCGATGTTGCCCCATACGCCCGCCCGGGTCCTTGGGTAACGTTGCTGGACGAACGTCGCTTTGCTCGTTCGCTTTTTGATCTGGAGAGCCGGGTGGGCTGAATACTTAGACATGGCAAGGGGCTCCCCCGTTGAAGAACGGGGGAGCCCCTTGTTGCGTTTGGGTTGTTGTTGCGACCTAGAGGTGGCTGATAATCAGTTCCATATTGCCCTCGAGCTCGATCTTGTCCACGGTACTGGGGGCCAGCAGGTGGCTTCCCTTGTGGACGGGGTCGCCGCAGACGGTGCCTTTGCCGTCGATGACCGACAGGCACATGAAGGGCCAGCGCTGGTCGAGGGTCTTGCTGCCGTTAACGCGCACGCGATCGACGGTGTAGCAGGGGCAAGACTCGAGCTCGGTCACGCCATCCACCTCGGGTGCGGTCACCGTGCCGTCGGTCGGAGCCTGAGCATCAAAGTTTATGCAGTCGAGGCTCTGCTCAATGTGCAGGGGACGCAGTTTGCCGTCGGTGCCGGGGCGGTCGTAATCGTACAGGCGATACGTCACGTCGCACGACTGCTGCGTTTCCAAAATGAGCGTGCCGGCCTTGATGGCGTGAACGGTACCGGAATCAATCTGGAAAAAGTCGCCCTTGTGGATCGGTACTACGTTGAGCATGTCGTCCCAGCGGCCGTCCTTGATCATCTGTGCGGCCTCGGTGCGGTCTTTAGCACGCTGGCCGACGATAATCGTGGCGCCGGGCTCGCAATCCAGCACGTACCAACACTCGGTTTTACCCAGGCTGCCGTTCTCGTGCTCGGCGGCGTACTCGTCGTTGGGATGAATCTGGATCGAAAGGTCGTCCTTGGCGTCCAGAATCTTAATGAGCAGCGGGAACTCCTTGCCCTCGCAATTGCCAAAAAGTTCACGGTGCTCGGCCCACAGCCACGACAGCGTGTGGCCGGCGTACGGTCCCTCAGCAATCTGGCAGTCGCCGTTGGGGTGTGCCGAGATGGCCCAGCACTCACCGATGGGACCCTCGGGAATGTCGTAGCCAAACACGGTCTCCAGCTGGCGGCCGCCCCAGATCTTCTCGTGGAAGATCGGCGTGAGTTTAATCAAATCGGACATGTGCATACTCCCATAAGGTTGTGCGGGCGCCGCGTAAGACGACTCAAAACGAGCACCCACCGGATAACAAACCTATGCCAACGTTACGTTGTGCAACTCAAAGCGGTCGCCGACGTTGCGCGAGACCGAATACTCAAAGGCGGCACCGCTATCCAAGAAGCCAATCTGGGTGAGCTCGAGCAGGGGAGAGCCAGGTTTGGTGTCCAGACGCTCGGCTTCTTCCTCGGTTGCTGCCACGGCGCGAATGGTACGGTGAAAGCTCGAAATCTTCAGCCCACATTGCTCGCGGATGAAGCCGTAGACCGATCCGTACAGGTCCTTCTTTTTCAGCCCCGGAATCAGCTCGAGGGGCATGTAGGTGTACTCGATAACGATGGGCTTTTCATCGGCCTGACGCACGCGCACGACGTGATAGGCAAAGTCATCCTCGGCAATTCCCAGCTGGGCTGCGATGTCCGCTGGTGGATTAACAATCGAGAAATCGTAGACCACCGAGGTCACCTTCTCCCCGCGGTGCTCATACGAAAAGCCCTGGGCACGGTCGTTTTTGCCCTGGGAAAACGCCTGGCCGGGAAGCCCCGCCGTGTCCTTAACGTAGGTACCCGATCCGCGTCGGCTGGTAATAAGACCTTCCTCGGTGATTTGTTCAATAGCTCGTTTGACGGTGATTTTGGAAACGCTATAGAGCTCGCAGAACTCAACGACGGTGGGAAGCTTGTCGCCCGGTTTAAGAGCGCCATCCTCAATACTCCGACGAATATCTGCAGCTATCGCCTCGTATTTGGGAATCATGGAACCTCCTTTCCGACATATATGAATACAAAAGTAAGTATAACCCTCAACAGGGCACCCATATTACTTTTATCTAAGAAGTTCGAGAAAGAAAAAAGAAAAAGACGCTTTACTTTTGAAATTAGAGCGCTATAGTTTAAGCAACGAACGGAATCCTTCCGCACAACAGGATCGACCGTTTGGGGACGGTTTTGTTTTGGCAGGTTGGATATCGGTATGACCGGTGCGCGCCCGCGCCGGATAACCTGCCAAAGCAAACCCGTCTCCAACCGGAAGCTCTAGAACACGAAAGCGAGGACTTTGATGGCACAGTATCAGCTGCCCAACGACTTCTTCTTTGGCGCTGCTATGTCCGGCCCGCAGACTGAGGGTCAGTGGAACCAGGGCGGCAAGCTCGAGAACCTGTGGGACACCTGGTCCATCCAGGATCTGGGTTCGTTCTACAACTGCGTTGGCTCTTATGCCGGCAATGACTTTATGGCCAAGTACCAGGAAGACTTTCGCATTTTGAAGGACTTGGGCCTGAATACCTATCGCACTTCCATCCAGTGGAGCCGTCTGCTCGATGCCGACGGCAACCTTAACGAGGAGGGCGCCGCGTGGTATCACGAGCTGTTCCGCGCCTCTCGCGAGGCTGGTCTGGAGCCGTTCGTCAACCTGTACCACTTTGACATGCCCACCTACCTCTTTAACCGTGGCGGCTGGGAGAGCCGTGAGGTCGTCGAGGCTTACGCGCATTACGCCGACGTCGCCTTCCACGAGTTTGGCCAGGAGATTAAGTACTGGTTCACCTTTAACGAGCCCATCGTCGAGCCCGAGCAGCGCTATCAGGAGGGCGTGTGGTTCCCGCAGCTCCACGACTTCAACCGCGCCCGCACCGTGCAGTATCACATCTCGCTGGCACATGCGCTGGCCGTGGCCAACTACCGTCGCGCCTATGACGAGGGCGCTATTCGCGCCGATGCCAAGATCGGCATGATCAACTGCTTTACTCCGGTCTACACCAAGGAGAACCCCAGCGGGGCAGACCTCGAGGCCGTGCGTATGACCAGCGGCATCAACAATCGCTGGTGGCTCGACCTTATTACCAAGGGCGAGCTTCCTGCCGACGTGCTCGACAGCCTGGCCGAGGGCGGCGTTAAGCTCCCGTTCCGTGCCGGCGACCAAGAGATTCTCAAGCAGGGTGTTGTCGACTGGCTCGGCTGCAACTACTACCACCCCACGCGCGTTCAGGCGCCGACGAGCAAGATCGACCAGTACGGTCTGCCGCACTTTGCCGACGAGTACGTGTGGCCCGACGCCGTTATGAACGAGAGCCGCGGCTGGGAGATCTACCCGCAGGGCCTCTACGACTTTGGCATGGACTGCGCTAAGAACTACCCCGATCTTGAGTGGTTCGTTTCCGAGAACGGCATCGGCATCATGGACGAATACAAGAACCGTGACGCCGAAGGAACCATCCAGGATGACTACCGAGTCGACTTTGTGCGCCAACACCTGGAGTGGGTTGCCAAGGCAATCTCCGAGGGCGCCAAATGCCGGGGCTATCACTATTGGGCCGTCATCGATAACTGGTCTTGGGCCAATGCCTTTAAGAATCGCTATGGCTTTGTCGAGGTCGATCTCATGGACGGCTACAAGCGCCGCCTTAAGAAGTCGGCAGCCTGGCTCAAACAGGTCGCCACGACCCACGTGGTTGATTAGCGACCGGGCGAACGCCCAGACCGCGCGCCGCCGCGCGCAACACATGGCACATCTGGTGGCAGAGGGCGACAGACCACCGTGCGCATAGGAAAAGGCCGGATTTGAAAGTTAGGAGCAATCATGGCCAGTGACAACGGAAAGAGCTTCCTCGACAAGTTTGCTGAGGTCTCTGCGAAGGTGGGAAACCAGGTTCACCTGCGTTCCCTGCGTGACGCCTTCGCGACCATCACGCCGCTCTATATCCTTGCGGGTATCGCGGTTCTTATTAACAACGTCGTGTTCCCTCTGTTCCCGCTCGATGCGGCGGGCCTTGCCAACCTTCAGACGTGGGGCTCGGCAATTACGCTGGGCACCCTCAACGTCTCTGCCATTATCTTGGCCGGATTGATTGGCTACAGCCTCGCCAAGAACAAGCGTTTCGATAACCCGCTCGCTTGCGTGGTCGTCGCCATCTCTGCCTTCGTCATCATGATGCCGCAGCAGATCACCGCCTCGCTTGCCGCCACGAGCCCGCTGCTCACCGACAAGATCACCTCCGCCGAGGTCACGGGCGCCCTTTCGACTGCCAACACCGGCACCAACGGTCTGTTCTCGGCCATTATCATCGCTCTGCTCTCCGTCTCGCTCTTCATCAAGATTTCTGGCATCGAGAAGCTCAAGGTTAAGCTGGGCGAGGGCGTGCCCCCCGCGGTCTCCAACTCCTTCAACGTCATGATCCCGATGCTGCTCAACCTCGCAATCTTCGCTCTTGCCGCAGCCCTGCTCGCCGTGTGCGCCGGCACCGATCTGTGCACCATCATCTCCACGTGCATCTCCAACCCGCTCAAGAACATCATGAACGCCGGTCCGTGGGCTGTTATCCTCATCTACACCCTTGCCAACCTGCTGTTCTGCGTCGGTATTCACCAGTCCACCATCTCTGGCGCTACCGTTGAGCCGATTCTGACCATGCTCATCGTCGACAACATGGCTACCTTTGCCGCCGGTGGCACCATCCAGCCCGATCACTACATGAACATGCAGATCGTTAACAGCTTCGCCCTCATCGGCGGCTCGGGCTGCACCCTCATGCTTCTGCTCGACACGCTCCTGTTCTCCAAGAACAAGGCTTCCGAGACCGTTTCCAAGATGGCTATCCTGCCTGGTCTGTTCAACATCAACGAGCCGGTTATCTACGGTTACCCCATCGTGTACAACCTGCCGCTCATGATCCCGTTCGTTCTTCTTCCCGACCTGTTCATCGGCATCACCTATGGCCTTACCTGCGCAGGCATCATCAGCCCCTGCATCGCCCAGGTGCCCTGGACCATGCCTCCCGTCATCAACGCCCTGCTCGCTACGGGCTTTGACTGGCGCGCCGGCGTGTGGCAGGCTCTCGAGATTGTCATTGGCATGGCCGTCTACCTGCCCTTTATGAAGATTTCCGAGAAGGCAATCGCCAAGCAGGAGGCTCTCGCCGAGTAGAACGCCTAACGTTCGTCCCTTTCACCTTTGCGGGCGCCGGTACGCGGTGCCGGTGCCCGCGGCTCTCTCCCTTGTGTAAAGATGCAGGGGGGTGGGCACAATAGCCGCAAGGAATAAAACCAGTTGTCGTCTGCGCGCCGCGCAGTTATAAGGAGGAAACCATGAAGAAGATCATGCTCTGCTGCAATGCCGGTATGTCCACGAGCCTGCTGGTCCAGAAGATGCAGGCCGAGGTTGCAAACCGTGGTCTGGATATCGAGGTCGAGGCTCGTCCCATGAACGAGGCCCACGATCACCTGGACGAGTGCGACATGTTGCTGCTTGGCCCGCAGATTGGCTACACCAAGGGTGACTTTGAGAAGGAGGCCGCCGGCCGCTTCCCGGTCGAGGTTATCAACATGGTCGACTACGGCCGCATGAACGCTGCCGGCATCATCGACCACTGCGTCAGCGTGATGGGCTAGGTGCTCCGCATGGAGGATATGAACGAACTGCAGATGACCTGCTTCGAGATCATCAGCTACGTCGGTACCGCCAAGAGCATGTACATCAATGCCGTGCAAAAGGCCAAGGAGGGCGATTTTGACGCCGCCGAGGAGCTTATCAAGCAGGGCGACGAGGCCTATAACGGTGGCCACGATGTTCACATGGGGCTTCTGAAGAAAGAGGCCAACGGCGAGCGTAACGGCGAGGCCCCGTTGATTCTGCTGCATGCCGAGGACCAGATGGCCGGCACCGAGACCATGCGCGTCATGGCGACGGAGCTCATCGAGGTTCACAAGCAGCTGCAGGCACTTAAGGCCTAGTCGGCGTTATCGCCGCGAAGGACCGTGCGGCCCGACAGACAACATAGTCCCTTTGACGGGCGCCGGGAGTCTCCGCCTCCCGGCGCCTTTATTGTTGGGGATGGTCTTGCGCGGTCTGTTGAGCGGCCAATTGCGTTACCCCAGATAAAACCTGCCAAAACAAACCTGTCCTTTTTGGTAGGTTTTTGCCTTGGGAGCGGTACCATACAGGCAATGTTTAAACGAGAAAGGCGGGCTCCCATGGAACCTAAGCAGTATTACATCGGCATCGACGTCGGCGGCACCTCGGTCAAGGAGGGTCTGTTCGATGAGGACGGAAACCTGCTTGCCAAGGCCAGCGTGCCCACGCCTCCCATCGTTGACGCTGCGGGCTTTGCCGCGGTGACCGAGGCTATCGACCAGGTGGTCGCCAAGGCCCAGATTCCGCGTGCCTTTGTGTCGGGCATTGGCCTGGCCGTTCCGTGCCCCATCCCGGCATCGGGCGATGCCAAGGTCAAGGCGAACATCGCCATCAACCTGCCCGAGCTCAAGATCGCCATCCAGGAGCACTGCCCCGACGCGGTCGTTAAGTACGAGAACGACGCCAACGCTGCTGCTATGGGCGAGGCCTGGCTCGGCTCTGCCAAGGGCGTACAGAACGTGGTGATGGTCACCATTGGTACCGGCGTGGGCGGCGGCGTTATCGTTAACGGCGACGTGGTATCGGGCGTTGTGGGTGCTGGCGGCGAGATTGGCCACATGTGCCTGAACCCGGCCGAGGAGCGCACCTGCGGCTGCGGCGGCCATGGCCACCTGGAGCAGTATTCCAGCGCCACCGGCGTGGTGAGCAACTACCTTGCCGAGTGCAAGAAGGCGGGCGTCGGGCCCATCGAGCTCACCGGGCCTTCTGATTCCAAGGACGTGTTCCAGGCCTGCCGCGAGGGCGACAAGCTCGCGCTGGCCGCAGCCGACACCATGGCCGACTACCTCGGCCGCGCCCTGGCACTTATCGCCAACGTGGTCGACCCCGAGATGTTCCTCATCGGCGGCGGTGCGTCTGCCTCGGCCGATGTCTACCTCGACAAGGCTCGCGAGTACTTCCGGCGCTACGCGCTCTCTGCCTCGCGCGAGACGCCCATTAAGGTCGCTTCGCTCGGAAACGACGCCGGCATCATCGGTGCCGCCTACGTAGCTCTGCGCGCCGCCGGCAAATAGCTGGTGCAAAGGGGGCAGACTTCGCTCCAACACTTGCCCCAAAATATGCCGTGGCCCTTCCGTCTCAGAAGGCTCGGCATCGGCGTGCTACCATAGCTACGTCCAAGTACACATATCAAGTGGAGGATATCCATGGCAAACGTTCTTGTCTTTGGTCACCAGAACCCCGATAACGACGCCATCATGAGCGCCGTCGTCCTGTCCCAGCTGCTCAACCAGGTTGAGTATGCCGGCAACACCTACGAGGCCTGCGCCCTTGGTCAGCTTCCGGCCGAGTCCGCCAAGCTGCTCGCCGACGCCGGCATCGCCGAGCCCCGCGTGATCGAGTCCGTCGAGGCCGGTCAGCTCGTCGTCCTCACCGACCACAACGAGTCTGCCCAGTCCGTCGCTGGCCTTAAGGACGCCACGGTCTTTGGCGTTGTCGATCATCACCGCATCGGCGACTTCGAGACCGCCGGCCCGCTGCACTACATCTGCCTGCCCTGGGGCTCCAGCTGCACCATCGTCACCAAACTCGCCGGCGTGCTCGGCGTTGAGCTTTCCGACGTTCAGGCCAAGCTGCTGCTCTCGGCCATGATGACCGACACGCTCATGCTCAAGAGCCCCACCACCACCGATGTCGACCGCGCCGTCGCCGCCAAGCTCGGCGAGCAGGTGGGCGTCGACCCGGTCAAGTTTGGCATGGAGGTTTTCCTCACCCGTCCGTCCGGCTCCTTCACCGCAGCCGAGATGGTCGGCAACGACATCAAGATGTTCGAGCCTGCTGGCAAGAAGCTGCTCATCGGCCAGTACGAGACTGTCGACAAGACCCGCGCACTCGGCATGATCGACGAGATTCGCGAGGCCATGCGCGCCTACGCCGCCGAGAAGGGTGCTGACGGCATTGTCCTGTGCATCACCGACATCATGGAGGAGGGCTCGCAGGTCCTGCTCGAGGGCGAGACCGAGGCTGCTCAGAAGGGCCTGGGCATTGCCGACGAGCACGACGGCGTCTGGATGCCGGGCGTCCTCTCCCGTAAGAAGCAGGTCGCTGCCCCCATCATGGCCGCCTGCTAGGTTTAGTCGACCAAACGCCACGACCGGATCGCGGAAGCCCCGCGCTCCGGTCGTTTTTTGTGCACGGCGCCGCGTCGTCTCTTGGATAGGCGTGCCCGTGCCGTTGAGCAAATAATGTTCAACCTGTGGTTCCGCTTTTCGGCCACGCTTGCGCGCTTGTCGTGCAGGGTAGGCTAGATGCAAGCGTAATACGTTAGAGCGCGGCGCCGCCACTTGGGCGGGCCGTGCTTTTTTAAGACGGGAGCTTTCCCGTGAAAGGAGCCGCCCATGGCAGCACCCGAGCAGCTGTTTAACGTTCGTGAGCGCAAGCGTTTTGAGCGCCACGACATTTGGGAGCGCATCACCGAGAACGGCACGATTTCCGCCGCCGTCATGGTCTTCGCCGCCATCGCCGCCGTCATTTGCGCCAACACCGATGCCTACGAGGCCATCCATCACTTTTTGGAGACCCCGCTGTATGTGGGTCTGGGCAACCTTACGGCCGGTCTTACCGTTGAGCTTTTCGTCAACGACTTCCTCATGGCGATCTTCTTTTTGTTGGTGGGCATTGAGCTTAAGTACGAGATGACGGTCGGCGAGCTCAAGAACCCGCGCCAGGCTATGCTTCCCATGCTGGCGGCCGTGGGCGGCGTCGTCGTTCCCGCCTGCATCTATCTGATCTTTAACCATGCCGGCGCGCACAACGGCTGGGCCATTCCCATGGCAACCGATATTGCCTTTGCGCTGGGCGTGCTGTCGCTTTTGGGCAACCGCGTGCCCAACGGCGTGCGCGTGTTCTTCTCGACGCTCGCCATCGCCGACGACCTCATCTCCATCGCCGCCATCGCCATCTTCTACGGTCAGAGCCCCAATCCGTTTTGGTTGGGCGCCGCCGCGCTTGTGACCTGTGCGCTCGTGTGGCTCAACAAGACGCAGCATTATCGCCTTGCCCCGTATTCGGTACTGGGCCTGCTGTTGTGGTTCTGCATGTTCAAGAGCGGCGTGCACGCTACGCTTGCTGGCGTCATCCTGGCCTTCACCATCCCGGCCAAGTGCGGTGTTAAGCTTGATAGTCTCACCGATTGGCTGGGCGAGTGCTTGCCGCTGCTCGATGACCGCTACGACGACGAGGCACACATCCTGGGCCAGCATGACTTTACCGTCTCGACCACCAAAGTCGAGCGCGTCATGCACCGCGTGACCCCGCCGCTCATCCGCATGGAGCGCCTGATCTCCACGCCGGTCAACTTTGTGATCCTGCCGATCTTCGCGTTCGTCAACGCACAGGTTCGCCTGGTGGGCGTGGACATGAGCACGCTACTCACCGACCCGGTGACGCTCGGCGTGTACTTTGGCATGCTGCTGGGCAAGCCGATCGGCATCTTTGGCATGACGTTCGCCCTGGTCAAGCTCAAGGCCTGCGAGCTGCCGCACAATGTCAACTGGCATATGATTGCCGGCGTGGGCATTCTGGGCGGTATCGGCTTTACCATGTCGATTCTCATCAGCGGCCTCGCCTTCCCGACGGCCCAGTTTGAGGTTCTGGCCGCCAAGGCCGCTATTCTCGCCGGCTCTGTCACCGCGGCCGTACTTGGCATGATCTACATGAGTGTGATCTGCAAGCACCCCGCGCCCAAGAACGAGTAGGCGCGTAGAAACAGACGCCAGAGCCTGCTCGAGCGCGTGTAAAACGCGGTTTTGAGTGGTACTTGCCACCTGCCGGACACCCCAGTGGCCAAAAAACGCCGTTTGTGAGTACTGTCACAAACGGCGTTTCATTTTAGGCGCGAAAAATAATGTACAAATCTATTCTGTCTGTGCATTAACGATTGCGTGGCTGGACGAAAAATGCCGATGCATCCTTCCAAAACCGGGCACAAAAGGCCAAGACTGGCCTTTTTAATTCAAAATCGCTGTTACTAAAAAAGTAACAGTACTCATATTTGCTATTTTTTGACCACAGGCCCCAATGACTAGGTTTATTCCACGGTGCCGTAGATGGCGCCCCAGCCGTGGGCGGCCAAGGCGGAGTTGAGCTGGTCGCAAAGTGACTGGCGGTCGTAATAGCCGGGCGGCAAAAGGTTCACGATTTCCATGAGATCGGGTGCCAGGTCCAAGATTTCGGCCTGTACGATCAGATCCAGGCGGTCGATGGCGTGGCGGTCGTAAAACAGTCCGTCGACCAGGCGCTGAAGGTCGCCGAATTCCTCGGCCTGGAACGATCCGTACTCCATAGTGCCTCCTTGGGCGCTTCATGCCGGCATGCGCGGCGATTCGTAATTCATTGCGATGGACTTAATCTATCACGGCTTCATAACGTTGCGACGGTAGCGGTCTATACTTAGAAGAATTGCAACGTACCGCTTCGTGAAAGGTCGCACCCATGCAGACGATCTACCAGAAGATGGAAACCACCGAACTCGATGCCGCCATCGAGGCGCTCAAGGCCGAGGTCGCCGAGGTCAAGGCCAAGGGCCTGGCGCTCGACATGGCCCGCGGCAAGCCGTCGCCCTCCCAGGTGGACATCTCTCGACCCATGCTCGATATCCTCAATGCCGATGCCGATCTGCACGACGGCAACGTCGACTGTTCCAACTACGGCTGCTTTGAGGGCATTCCCTCGGCACGCAAGCTAGCGGGGGAGTTCCTGGGTTGCCCCGCCGAGCAGACGCTCGTGCTGGGTTCGTCGAGCCTGCTGATCGAGCACGATATCGCCGGTATGTTCTGGCGTTGCGGCTCGTGCGGCAACGAGCCCTGGGAGGCTTACGAGGCAGCGCACGACGGCAAGAAGGTCAAGTTTCTGTGCCCTGTTCCCGGCTACGACCGCCACTTTGGCATCACCGCCGATCTGGGTATCGAGAACGTCCCCGTCGCGATGACCGACAACGGCCCCGACATGGACGAGGTCGAGCGCCTCGTCGCCGCCGACGATTCCATCAAGGGCATCTGGTGCGTGCCCAAGTATTCCAACCCCACGGGCATCACCTTTAGCGAGGACACTGTGCGCCGCCTGGTTGAGATGCCCACGGCCGCACCCGATTTCCGCATCTTCTGGGACAACGCCTACTGCGTGCACGACCTGTACGACGAGACCGACGAGCTCGCAAACATCTTTGACCTCGCTCGCGCGGCGGGCACCGAGGACCGCGTGGTGGCATTTGCCTCGACGTCCAAGATCACCTTCCCGGGCGCCGGTATCGGCTTTATCGGTGCGAGCCCCGCGGTCATCGCCGAGTTCTCCAAGCGCCTGAAGGCCGGCCTCATCAGCGCCGACAAGCTCAACCAGCTGCGTCACGTGCGCTTCCTTCCCACCATCGAGGCGGTCAAGGAGCACATGAAAAAGCATGCCGAGTTTTTGCGTCCGCGCTTTGAGGCCGTTGAGCGCAAGCTCACCGAGGGCCTGGGCGGCACGGGCTGCGCCACCTGGACGCATCCCCGCGGCGGCTACTTTGTAAGCTTCGATGGTCCCGAGGGCTCGGCCCAAAAGGTCGCCGCGCTGTGCGCCGACCTGGGCGTTAAGCTCACGCCGGCCGGTGCTACCTGGCCCTATGGCAAGGATCCGCGCGATACCAACATCCGCATCGCGCCGAGCTATCCCACGGTCGAGGACCTGGAGGCCGCGCTCGATGTGCTGGTGCTGGCCGTCAAGCTCGTCGCTGCCGAGCTTGCGCGTGCCGAGCGCGCCTAACGCGCGGCTTCCAGTACTATCCGCACTTTCGATACGTAAAGGAGCGTATACATGGATTTGGGTATTTCCACCAACCCCACGCCAGAGCTCTACACCATTAAGGTAACCGGCGAGATCGATATCTCTAACGCCGATAGCCTGCGTAATGCCATCGACCTGGCGCTCGAGCAGCCCACTGAGGCCGTTGAGCTCGATTTTGCCCAGGTGAGCTACATCGATTCGACGGGCATTGGCGTGCTCGTGGGCGCCGCGCACCACGCGGTCGACCACGGCAAGCGCTTTAGCTGCACCAATGTGCAGCCCCCGGTGATGCGCGTGGTCCAGCTGTTGGGTGTCGACCAGGAGATTTCGATCACCGCTGCATAATCTTTGCTCCCAAAAGGGCGTGCCGTTTGGCATATGTTTGTGATGCGCTCGGACGTTTTGGCGTCCGGGCGCTATACTTGACCGAATGAATAGACGAGTTCCGGCCGAATGGCGCGGTGCGGGCTCGACTCACATCGAGCCTTGGAGGTATGTGTGTTTGGTATTGGAGAGGGTGAGCTCGCGATCATCGTGGTCTTCGGCTTTTTGCTGTTTGGCCCGGATAAGCTCCCACAGATGGGCCGCACGATCGGCCGTGCCATCCGTCAGTTCCGCGAGACGCAGGAAAAGATGACGGCCGTTGTTCAGTCCGAGATTATCGATCCGGTAAGTGAGGCCGCTTCGGCACCGGTCAAGCCCAAGAAGACTGCCGTCGATGACGATTCCGATGCAGACGAGGATGCCGTCGAGACGGCTGCGCCCGCAAAGAAGGAGACCTTTGCCGAGCGCCGTGCCCGCCTTGCCGCCGAGAAGGCCGCGAGCGAGGCTGCCGCCGAGGGCGAGGGTGCTGCTGAGGAGTCCGAGGCCGAGGGCGCCGAGCCTGTCGTCGAGCCCGAGCCTGCTGCAGAGCCAGAGTCCGAGCCCGAGCCGGCAGAGCCCACGACGGCTGACCTCTACGCCCGTCGTCCCCGCAAGCGCAAGGCCGTCGTCGACCAGCTCGCTCGCGAGCTCGAGGCCGAGGACGAGGCCGTTGCCGAGGCTGCCACCGCCGACGCCTCGAAGGGAGGCGATGAGTAATGCCTATCGGACCTGCGCGCATGCCGCTCTTCGATCACCTGGGAGAGCTCCGTCGCCGCCTGACTATCGTGGTCGTGTCGGTGTTTGCCGCCGCCATCGTGCTGTATTTCGCCACGCCCGTGGTGCTCGACATCCTGGAAGACCCCATCCGCTCCTTTGTGCCGGACGGTAAGTTCTACATCACCACCACGCTCGGCGGCTTTGGCCTGCGCTTCTCGCTGGCCATCAAGATGGCCGTGGTCATGTGCACGCCCATGATCATCTGGCAGATTCTGGCATTTTTCCTGCCGGCACTGCGTCCCAACGAGCGCAAGTGGGTTGTGCCTACGGTGCTCGCCTCGACGGTGCTGTTCTTCCTGGGCGCAATCTTTTGCTACTTCATCATCATCCCGGCGGGCTTTGAGTGGCTCATCGGCGAGACCTCTGCCGTCGCAACCGCGCTGCCCGACCTGGAGAACTACGTCAACATGGAGCTGCTCTTTATGATCGGCTTTGGTGTGGCGTTTGAGCTGCCGCTCATCATCTTCTACCTGTCCGTCTTCCACATCGTGTCCTACGCGGCCTTCCGCGGCGCCTGGCGCTACGTGTACGTGGGCCTGCTTGTGGGCTCGGCTGTGATTACGCCCGACGGCTCGCCCGTTACGCTGGGCCTCATGTATGGTGCCCTGCTCTCGCTCTACGAGATTTCGCTCGCCATTGCCCGCGTGGTCATTACCGCGCGCGAGGGCAAGGAGGGCTTGTTTGTGAGCCGTCTGGACCTGTTCTCGGACGATGAGGACGACGAGGAGTAAATCGGTATGCACGAGGTTGGCATTGTCAACGGCATACTCGATACAGTGATTCGCGCGGCGCGTGGGGCGGGGGCCTCGCGCGCCGTTTTGGTAACGCTGCGTATCGGGGATATGACCGAAGTTGTGCGCGAGGCGCTCGACTTTGCGTGGGAGACATTTCGCGACGAGGACCCGCTCACGAAGGGCTGCGAGCTTGCCGTGGAGGAAGTCCATCCACAAAGCGAGTGTCTGGACTGCGGCGAGGTTTTCGACCACGATCGCTTCCATTGCCGTTGCCCCCAGTGCGGCGGCGCCAGCGTGCGCCTACTGCACGGCCGCGAGCTCGATATCGCGAGTATCGAAATCGAAACCCCCGACGATTAGCCCGCTAGCCATCTGGTGATGGGGTATAAAGGGGCCAAAGTAAGGAGTGCTAAGTATGGCCGAGAAAACGATTGATATCGCATCGCCGATTCTGTCGCGCAACGAGCGCCTGGCAGATCAACTGCGTCAGCGATTTAAAGAGACAAACACCTATGTGATCAACGTCTTGTCGAGCCCCGGCTCGGGTAAGACCACCACGATTCTGGGCACCAACGAGCGCCTGCGCGACAAGGCCGGCCTGCGCTGTGCCGTCATCGAGGGCGATATCGCCTCGGATGTCGACGCCATTACCATGAAGGAAGCTGGCATGCCCGCCATCCAGATCAACACGGGCGGCCTGTGCCACCTCGAGGGCAACATGATCATGGAGGCCGTTGACGCGTTCGACCAGGCGGTGGGCCTTCAAAACATCGACGTCATCTTTATCGAAAATGTGGGCAACCTGGTCTGCCCGGTCGACTTTGACCTGGGCGAGAACCTGTCCATCATGATTCTCTCGGTGCCCGAGGGCGACGACAAGCCCATCAAGTATCCGGGCATCTTCCAGCACGCCGGCGCGCAGCTGCTCAACAAGGTCGACGTGGCCCCGGCTTTCGATTTTGACATGGATAGGTATACTAAGACACTCGATGACCTCAATCCGCAGGCGCCGCGGTTTGCCGTGAGCGCGCGCAAGGGCGAGGGCATGGATGCCTGGTGCGATTGGCTCATCGGGCAGATCGAGCAAGCAAGGGCGTAAATCGGCCGCCATACGGGCGGGCGTAGCCGCAGAGACACGAGATAGGAGCCTCTTTTGAAGCTCATCATCGCAGAGAAAAACGACGCCGCGCGTCAGATTGCCGAGCGTCTGTCCACGGGCAAACCCAAAAAGGACAAGGTGTACAACACCGCAATCTACCGTTTTGAGTGGAAGGGCGAGGAGTGCGTGACCATCGGCCTGGCCGGTCACATCCTTGCGCCCGATTTTTGCGACAGCGTGCTGTTCGATAAAAAGCTGGGCTGGTATTCGGTCACCGAGGACGGCGAGATACTGCCGGCCGACATGCCCGATGGCCTGGCGCGTCCGCCTTACGACACCAAGCGTAAGCCGTTCCTTGCCGATGGCATCTCCATTAAGGGCTGGAAGCTCGAGAGTCTGCCTTACCTCACCTGGGCACCCGTCATTAAGCTGCCGGCCGAGAAAGAGCTCATTCGCTCGCTTAAGAACCTCGCCAAAAAGTCCGACAGCGTCATCATTGCCACGGACTTCGATCGCGAGGGCGAGCTGATCGGTTCGGACGCCCTCAACAAGGTGCGCGAGGTGGCGCCCGACTTGCCGGTCGCCCGCGCCCAGTATTCTTCGTTTACCAAGGCCGAGATCACGCAGGCCTTCGATAACCTTGTCTCGCTCGACCAGAACCTGGCCGACGCCGGCGAGAGCCGTCAGCACATCGACCTCATTTGGGGTGCGGTGCTGACGCGCTACCTGACGCTCGCCAAGTTTGGCGGCTTTGGTAACGTGCGCTCCGCCGGCCGCGTGCAGACGCCGACGCTTGCCCTGGTGGTCGAGCGCGAGCGCGAGCGCATGGCGTTTGTGCCCGAGGACTATTGGCAGATTCGCGGCATGGGTGCCGCGCAGGGCGCTGCCGAGGACGATCGCTTTAAGATCGCGCACAAGACGGCGCGCTTTACCGACAAGGATGCTGCTGAGACGGCGTACGGCCATGTTGACGGCGTCGCGACGGCAACCGTCGCCGCGGTGACCAAGCGCTCGCGCAAGCAGCAGCCGCCCACGCCGTTTGCGACCACCTCGCTGCAGGCTGCCGCCGCGGCCGAGGGCATCTCGCCTGCGCGTACCATGCGCATCGCTGAGTCCCTCTACATGGCCGGTCTCATCAGCTACCCGCGTGTCGACAATACCGTGTACCCCGCGACGCTCGATCTGGGCGCCGTGGTGAGCGACCTGGCAAAGATCAACCCGGCGCTGGCGCCCGTATGCAAAAAGGTGCTTGCCGGCCCCATGAAGCCTACGCGCGGCAAAGTCGAGACCACCGACCACCCGCCTATCTATCCCACGGGCGAGGGCGATCCGTCCACGCTCGACGGCGGCCAGCGCAAGCTCTACGACCTCATCGCCCGCCGCTTCCTGGCGACGCTCATGGGTCCCGCGACCATCGAGAACACCAAGCTCGAGCTCGATGTGAACGGTGAGCCGTTCGTGGCTTCGGGCGATGTGCTCGTGACCCCGGGTTTCCGCGAGGCCTACCCGTATGGCCTTAAACGCGACGAGCAGATGCCGCCGCTTGAGCAGGGCGATACGGTCGACGTATTCGACATTAAGCTCGAGGCCAAGCAGACCGAGCCGCCCGCGCGCTACAGCCAGGGCAAGCTCGTGCAGGAGATGGAGAAGCGCGGCCTGGGCACCAAGTCCACGCGCGCGAGCATCATCGAGCGCCTGTACGCCGTGCGCTATCTCAAAAATGATCCCGTTGAGCCGAGCCAGCTGGGTATCGCCATCATCGATGCGCTGTCGCAGTTTGCCCCGCGCATCACGAGCCCCGATATGACCAGCGAGCTCGACGGCGACATGACCCGTGTGGAGCGCGGCGAGGATACCGAAGAGCATGTCGTGATGCACTCGCGCGCGCTGCTGGCTGGCGTGCTCGACGAGCTGCTCAAGCACACGCAGGAGCTGGGCGACGCCATCAGCGACGCCGTCACGGCCGATGCGCGCGTGGGAGCTTGCCCCAAGTGCGGCAAGGACCTGGTTATGAAGACGAGCGCCAAGACCCGTGGCAGCTTCATTGGCTGCATGGGCTGGCCCGACTGCGATGTGACCTATCCGGTGCCGAGCGGCGTCAAGGTGAGTCCGCTCGAGGGCGAGGCGGCCGTGTGCCCCGAGTGCGGCGCGCCGCGCATTAAATGCCAGCCGTTCCGTCAGAAGGCTTTCGAGATCTGCGTGAACCCCACGTGCCCCACCAACTACGAGCCCGACCTTAAGGTGGGCGAGTGCAAGGTGTGTGCCGAGGCCGGACGTCATGGCGACCTGATCGCGCACAAGAGTGAGAAGAGCGGCAAGCGCTTTATCCGCTGCACCAACTACGATGACTGCGGCGTGAGCTATCCTCTGCCGGCGCGCGGTAAGCTCGAGGCGACGGGTGAGACCTGCCCCGAGTGCGGCGCCCCCATCGTGGTGGTCAACACGGCGCGCGGCCCGTGGCGTATCTGCGTCAACATGGACTGCCCGACCAAGGAGAAGAAGCCCGCCCGCGGCCGCAAGACCACGACTAAGGCGAGCACGGCCAAGAAGACGACGGCGGCCAAGAAGACGACGGCTAAGAAAGCCACTGCCGCCAAGAAGACGACCGCGAAGAAGTCGACTGCCAAGAAAGTAGCCTCCGACAAGTAACGGCGCGGTCGAAACATTGCCTAAAAAACGAGCGAGGACCCCACGATCCTCGCTCGTTTTTTTGACCGGCAGTTAGGGACGTTCCTTTTCTGCCGGCAGTTTAGGAACGTCCCTAACTGCCGGCTCGGGAACGACAAAGCGCTAGTTCACTTCGACGGGTTTGGCGCCGGGATAGCGCTCCTCAAAGTCTAGGCGATACTTATTGTCATTGGTGCCCGCCACGTTGTCGCGCGACAGCGGCGCCACGATCTCATTCTTGTGGTCCGCAGGCTTGGCGTATTTCAGGCTGATCTCCCAGGCATCACAGATTGCGTCAATGCGGTGATCCAGGTCGTCGTACAGGGCGATGATGTCCTTCCAGGAGCTGTAGTTCTTGGAGCTCGTCGGGACGTCTAGGTCCTCGACGATGTCGTAATACTGCTCGATGGTGTCCTCCGTGCGCTCGGCGACGTCGGCGAGATTTTGACGGGTGGTTCGATCCTCTTCCAGATAGCTGCCGTTGAAGTTCTGCGCGCAGCCACGGACGTAGTTGTCGAGGTCTTCGAGCAAGTCGTAGTATTCGCTCAGTCGGCGGTAGAGGTTCTGCTCGGAGAGCGTTGCTTCGCCGCCATCCTCGTCGTCATCGTCATCATCGTCGTACAGGCTGTTGGGATTGCCGAGAGGCTTTAGGTCATCGTCGTCGACGTCATGGTGCAGCTTAGCTACCTCGGCAGTCGTCTGCGTGGCGGCGTTGTCGAAAGGCTTGATCACAAAGAAAACGACCAGGGCGATGATGATCGCCACCAGCACAACGATAACGGCGATAAGCGGCCCGGCGCCACTCTTTTTGGGAGCGGGGGTCTGTGGCGAAGCGGGCGCGTATGCGGGAGCCGGCTGCTGTTGGGGCGAGCCGCTCGCGACGGGTATGCGCTGCGTGGTCTCGACGGCCGCAGGGCTTGCGGCGGGGTCGGGGCGATAGGCGAGGGGGTCGTCCGCCTTGGCTTGCGGCGTATCAAGGGAGCCGGTCTGCTCAAAAGCGGGCTGGCTATCGCTCGCGGTTGTTTGCTCAACGGGTGCACCGCACGAGGTGCAGAACTTGGCATTATCTGCAAGAAGCTTGCCGCACGAGGCACAATACCGAGACATTGCCACTCCTTTCGCCACATTTCAATGCAATACGACGATTATACCCAGCACCCCAAATTCCCCTTCATAAGTTGCGGTGAAATAGGGACTGTTTGGCGGTCTCAGAGCTTCAATCAGTCCCTATTTCACCGCAACTTCGGAAAGGCACCTTTAGCCATTGGGGACGCACCGAGCACTGGGGTATCATGGCTTGGTTGATATATCTGCATTTACGCGCCTTGTAGGAAGGGGCTGCGCCCATGGCTTTTGAGCCCGCTCAACATAGCTTCATTACGCTCGAGGGTGTCGATGGCGCCGGTAAATCTACGCAGGCGCGCCTGCTTGCCCGTGCGCTCGAACTCGCCGGCCACCAGGTTGTGAGCCTGCGCGAGCCGGGCGGTACCGCCATCAGCGAAAAGATCCGCGCTCTGCTGCTCGACCCCGCCAATACGGCGATGGGCGACACCTGCGAGTTGCTGCTCTACGAGGCAGCGCGCGCTCAGTTGGTGCACGAGGTCATAGCTCCCGCCCTCGCGGCCGGCAAGGTGGTTCTGTGCGACCGCTTCTACGATTCCACAACCTGCTACCAGGCGTTTGCCGACGGCCTCGATCGCCAGATAGTGCGCGATGCCAATAACCTGGCCGTCGCGGGAACACACCCGGCGCTCACGTTCGTCTACCACATCACGCCCGAGCAGGCGGCGCTACGCATGGCAGCCCGTGGCGCGGCAGATCGCATGGAGGCAAAAGGCATGGCATTCCAGGAGCGTGTTTACGAGGGGTTTAGCGCCATTGCCGCCGAGGAACCAAATCGCGTAAAGCTCATCGACGCCACCGCGACCATAGAGGAAGTCTTTGCGAAGACGGTCGAGCAGGTTCGCGCGTACGGTCTCGACATTCCGCAAGACGCCGTCGCCGCCGCACTTGCCAAGGAGGCCGAGTAACGTGGCCCCCGCTCAGGCAAGCCTGCTGGCCAAGCTCGACACCCAAGAGCGCGTGCGCGACTTTTTGACCAACGCCGTCGCCAGCGGCCGCGCATCGCACGCCTACCTGTTTTTGGGCGCTCCCGGCGCCGGCAAGCTCGATGCCGCATGGGCGCTCGCCCAGGCCTTCCTGTGCGAGCAGGACGGCTGCGGCGCATGCGACAGCTGCGTGCGCGTTGCGCGGCACACGCATCCCGACGTGCACTATTACACGCCCGAGAGCGCCACGGGCTACCTCATTGCCCAGACCCGCGAGCTGCTCGACGATGTGCCTCTGGCGCCCATCCGTGCCAAGGCCAAGGTCTACATCATCGACCGTGCCGAGCAGCTGCGCGCTAACACCGCCAACGCACTGCTCAAAACACTCGAGGAGCCGCCCGAGGGCGTTATGTTCATCTTGTTGGGCACCTCGGCAGACGTGATGCTGCCCACCATCGTGAGCCGCTGCCAGTGCGTGCCGTTTCGGCTGGTGTCGCCCGCCGTCGCCGCGCAGGCCGTGAGCCGCGCCACCGGTCAGGACCCTGCGCGTTGCCGCATGGCCGTCGCCGTGGCGGGAAGCCCCACGCGTGGCATCGAGTTCCTCAAGAGCGCCGAGCGTCAGGATGCTCGCCGCCAGATGGTTCGCGCCATCGATTCGCTCATCGCCGCCGACGAGGCCGACGTGCTCAGCCGCGCCAAGTCGCTCATCGTCGCCGTTAAGGCGCCGCTCGCCGAGGTCAAGTCCACGCAGGAAAAGGTGCTCGAACAAAACGCCGACTACCTGTCGCGTGGAGCATTGAAGCAGCTTGAGGACCGCAACAAGCGCGAACTCAACGCGCGCGAGCGTTCGGGTATCATGGAAGCGCTGGCGAGCGCGCGGACGCTCATGCGCGACGTGCTGCTGACGCTTCAGGACGAGGCAGCCGACGTGGTGAACGAAGACGTGCGCGACACGATCGGTCGGCTTGCCGCCGCGACCAATGTTGCGGGTGCCACCCAGGCGCTCGAGGCAGTCGCGACCGCCGAGCGCAACATCGCCAGAAACGTTACTCCCCAGCTGGCCATCGAGGTCATGCTGTTCGATATCAGGAAGGCACTGAAATGCCGTTAGTCGTACCCGTTAAGTTTACCTACGCCTCGCGCGACCTGTGGTTCGACCCGCAGGATCTGGATATCCTCGAGGCCGATTATGCCATTTGCTCCACCGAGCGCGGAACCGAGATCGGCCTGGTCACGGCCGATCCCTTCGAGGTGCCGCAAGACGAGATTGGCCAGCCGCTCAAGCCCGTGTTGCGCGTGGCGAGCGACATCGACCTGCAGCTTGCCGACGACCTGGCTATCCAGGGTGACGAGGCCATGGTCGACTTCCGCCGTCTGGTCAAGGAACTCGACCTCGAGATGAAGCCGGTCGGCGTCGAGTACCTGTTTGGCGGCGAGAAGGCTGTGTTCTACTTTGCTGCCGAGGAGCGCGTCGATTTCCGTCAGCTCGTCAAGGACCTGTCCTCGACGCTGCACATTCGCGTCGACATGCGCCAGATCGGCGTGCGCGACGAGACCCGCCTGGTGGGCGGCTATGCCCAGTGCGGCCAGGAGCTCTGCTGCACGCGCTTTGGCGGACAGTTTGAGCCGGTTTCGATTCGCATGGCAAAAGAGCAGGACCTGCCGCTCAATTCGTCCAAAATTAGCGGCGTCTGCGGCCGCCTGATGTGCTGCCTGCGCTACGAGTTCGAGGCGTACAAGGACTTTAAGAGCCGCGCGCCCAAAAAGAAGACGCTTATCGATACGCCGCTTGGCAAGGCGCGCATCCAGGAATATGACACGCCGCGCGAGCAGCTGGTGTTGCGCCTGGAGAACGGCAAAGTCTTTAAGGTCAACCTGGCCGACATGACCTGCTCGGAGGGCTGTAAAAAGAAGGCCGCCGAGCAGGGCTGCAACTGCCGTCCCGACTGCGTGACGCGCGATGTGCTCGAGCGTATCGAGTCGCCCGAGATGCGCTTGGCGCTTATGGAGCTCGACCGCGAGAACGGCGTCGACGTGGGCGATGGCCTGTCGAGTGCCGACCGACTGGCGGGGACGACGATGCCCAAGCGCCGCCGTCGCGATGCGGACGCCGATACCCGTGCCGGTCAGAGCCAGGGCGAGGGTCGCGGCCGCGGTAAGGGTCGCGGCAAGGCCGAGGCACCCGAGGTTGAGGAGGCTGCCGGTGGACGTCGTCGCCGCAAGCGCTCGGGTTCGGGCGATGCCGGCGAGGCCGCTCCCGCAGGCAAGAATTCTCCCCGCGAGCGCGAGGCTCAGCAGCCTCAGCAGCAAAACCGCGGCGGTGGCATGAATCCCACGCGCCGTCGTCGCCGCCATTTGTCGAGCGAGGAGCGCGAGGACGCCTTCCGCGCCGCAGCCGCTCGCGAAGCCGGTGCCGGCCCCAAGGGTGGTTCGGGTTCCGATGCGCCTGCCGACAAGGGTGGCAAGCAGCGCAACGATGACGAGCGCACCCCGCGTCCGCGTCGTCGCCATTCCTCGGGCACGCAGCAAAAGCCCTCGGTGCCCTCTGTGGCCGATCAGGTCTCGGATGGCGAGGTCAAGGTCACACGTCGTCGCCCCGGAGATGGCGGGGGAGCGGCTGCCAAGGCTTCGCGTGGCGCCGCTCGCGACGAGCGCGGGCCGCGCGAGGATCGCGGTGGCGAGGGCTCGGCCGACCAGGGTCAAAAGCGCCGTCGCCGTCGCCGTTCCCGCAAGCCGCGCCAGGATGGTGGCGAGGGCTCGACCCCGTCTTCGTCCGCACCACAACCGCCCGCCGGCGAATAACGCCCGCGAGCGGATTTAGCCCGCCTTGCCCCGAGCGCATCGGGGTATCATAGCGCCGAATCAACAACCCTCCCTGCGACCGAACGTAGGGAGGGTTGTGTCTTGAAGAGCCGTTTGAACATATTGAGCCGTCTGCAGGGCGCCGGTGCCCTGCTGTTTGCGGACGAATTGCTACCGTTTGCCGAGCACGCGACGTACGAGGCGCTTGAGGCGTTGTCGCCCACGCGATGTGCCGGCTGCGAACGCGCCGGTGCGCTTATTTGCCAAGACTGCCTGGCCGCGCTCACGCTCATCGACCCACGTCATAGCTGCACCCGATGCGGCGCCCCGTTTGGGGATTTGCTGTGCACTGAGTGTTCGGTCGAGGGCACGTCCTTGGCAATGGCGGAGGCGCTCGACCGCTGCCTGGCGTGCGCCGTCTATGCGCATCCGCTGCCGCGCATCATTAAAGCGTACAAGGACGCGGGCGAGCGACGTCTGGCTCCGTATCTGGCGGAGCTGCTCTACGACACCGCCCTGCATGCCCAGGTCGTAGCGCCCGATCGCTATGGAGGTGTGCTGTCCGGTGCGGATGCGGTGGTGTTTGTGCCTGCGACGGCGGCAGCGTTTCGGCGGCGTGATTTTGATCATATGGAGGCCATTGCGCGCCCATTTTGCGAGCTGTCGGGTGTTCCCCTGCTCGATGCTCTCGTCAAGTACGGGCATGGTGACCAGCGCGAACTCGGTCGTGAGGAGCGCCGCGAGCGTGCCCGAGGTATGTACGAGACGGTTGAGGACGTGCACGGCCGCCGCTTGCTGCTTATCGACGACGTTATCACCACGGGTGCGACGATGGCAGCGGCTTCGGCGGAACTCAAGCGCGCCGGCGCTGCGGCAGTCGATGGCCTTGCTATCGCACGCGTTTGGTAGGGGTGGTTCAGATGGCAATAAAGATCGGGCAGCGTGGCAAGCCTGCAAGCGAGCAGCTGGCTGCTTCCGTAATTCTGACGGGTGCCTCGGCGCTGCGCATGATGCGCGCCGAGCGCCGGCAGATGGGCTACATAAGCTGGAAGGACCTTAATCCCGATGAAGAGCGCCGTGTGCTGCGCACGTCGTCGCCCTCGACCGAGGACATCTATCTTCCCGATTTGGTGCGGATTGGGGCCGCAAGCGGCGAGGTGCAAGAGGATTTGTGCTTGCTGGTAGGGTCTGCAGCGCAGCGCCGCCGTATTCTTGGCGTGAGCTGGTCCGTATGCTCCGAGTTGCCCGCCGGCTCGATTCTAGAGGTGGAACCAGGGGTGTACAGTCTATCTCCCGAGGCCCTTTGTGTTGCCGTCGCCCGCGAGGTCGGCTGTATCCAGGCATTTGCCCTGGCCCAGGAGCTGTGCTCTAAGATTTCGCTGAGTGACCGCGGGCAGTATCTACCTCCCTACACATCGCCTGTCGTGAACAAATTGGCAAAGGACAAAGACCAGCCGCCAGATGTCGGTTACTTTGAGGTCGAGTCCGTGCTGACACCCGATTGCCTGGTAGATTACCTCGCGGCATGCAAGGGGAGCGCGGCCAAGCAGCTGCGGCGGCTGTGTCCCTATCTGTCGGAAAACCTGCGTTCACCCATGGAGTGCATCATGCTTGCCATGTTTTCGCTTCCGTTTTCCTATGGCGGATTTGCCTGTGGTCCCTTTAAGACCGACTACAAGATCGAGTTCAACGACCGTGCACAGGCGATCTCGGGGATGCCGCATGCGGTTTGCGATGCCTTTCAGGAAGCAGCCCGGTTTGACTTGGAATACAACGGTGAGCTGGGCCATTCTTCTCGGAGGGGACGTATCCATGATGAAAAGCGCAACACGGGCTTGATTACTATGGGAATCGAGGTCGCGACGGTCAACAACGAAATGCTCTGTGACATGGAAGCGATGGAAGCACTCGCATGGCGCATCCACCAGCGTATGCGAAAGCGGTACCGGAATCGTGTCGATGCCCGCAGGAAAAAGCAAGAGCCGCTGCTTAACACGCTGCGGGCGTGTTTTGGGCTTAAACCCGCCTAACAATGCTCTGAAACAGGGGGTTGGATATATGCTCTGGCCAAAAAATAGCAAATATGAGTACTGCTACAAATTCAGTAACAGCAAAATCAGGGATTTTGGGACTGGAAGATGGCGTAAATTAGAAAGTTATTAAACAAATGTGGAATATCCTGGCATCAATCTGACGTTATAGAGCGTGAAAACAGCTTGCAGAGCCAAAAACTCCTGCTACTAAATTGGTAACAGTACTCATATTTGCTATTTTTTGGCCACGGCGCTCCCAGACGGGTGTGTTGGGGCTTTCCATAGGGGAGCGACGGGCTCAATCAGAGCACGTGCGGTCCGTCCTGACCTGCGAAATCTGTACTCGCGATGCGAATAACGCCCCTAACCTTAAACTTTAGCTTGAACTTAGCTATAATGCGCTTCGTTCCTACCAGGCTGTGGTTGCGGACGGACGAAATGCCCGTCCTAGTCCAAGACAGACGCGGTCAAAGGGATCCACGTAAGCGACCGCGTGCGCGCGGCGCGATCATGGCGCGTCCTAGATGTAAGCCGCACCGTCCGTTCTACTTTCTTTGGGGCAATACCGCCTCGCGGGCGAGCGGGCCAGTCGTGAAGGTGGCTGCGGCCTCCCGAGCAAACACCCCGGTGCGCAAGTGTGGGGTCAAATACCAGGTCAGCTGGTGGGAACAACCTGATATTCCGCGCAACGCACGGATCGTATACGACACAGAAGGCAGGGTAGTGGACATGGTGAGGGGCAGCTTGATGCACGCGGCTCGGTTAGGTGCTGGGACCGCAGCGGTCATCGCCGTTTTGGGCCTGAGCGGATGCGCGTTCAACCCGCTGTCTACGTTCACGACTCCCACGATCGACCAGATCGAGTACGAGACCGTCACGCCGGCGGTGTCGGACGATGCCCTGGTCACTCCCGGAACCCTGACGGTCGCCCTCGATACTTCCGATGCGCCGCAGGCAATGCAGGGCGCCGACGGCGAGCTCACGGGGTATGCGGTTGACGCCGCCCGCGCCCTCGCAAGCCGCATGGGCCTTAAGGTCGCCTTTGTCGATGCGTCCTCGGCAGGTTCCGCGCTCGGCGACAAAAAGGCCGATATCTTTATCGGCGAGATTAACTCCACGGACGGGGACATTAGCTCGCTCGGCACCTGCCTGTACGATGCCACTTCCGTGTTCGGTAAAACTAGCGATGGTGGGTCGCTAAGCGTTTCCACCGATACCCTTAACGCGTCTACTCTGGGTGTCCAAATGTCCTCGGCCTCGCAGGAGGCGCTTGCTAAGCAGAGCATCACCGCCAACCAAAAGACCTACTCCAACATCAACGAGTGCTTTGAGGCGCTCGAGTCCGGCGAGGTCGACTATGTGATTTGCGACTCCACGGCCGGCGGCTACCTTGCACGCCTGATGAGCGAGGTCTCCTATGTCGGTGCGCTCGAGGCGCCCTCGACGCTTGGTGTTGCGGGCCTCTCGTCCAATGACAAACTGTGCCGCGCCGTGAGCGATGCCCTCGACGGTATTACGGCCGACGGCACGCTCGAGGCGGTCCACTGCGTCTGGTATGGCAGGATGCCCTACGACCTCACCACTAAGACGGTTTCGGGCGCTAACGTGCAGCCGGGCGACTCTGAGTCCAGTGAGACCACGTCCTCCGGCAGCGAGTCCTCCGATTCCAACAATGAGACCGCATCCTCCGAGGACAAATCGTCCAGCCAGGAAGGCGCCATCACCGACGACGACATTAACAAACTCAATAGCTAGTTATTGCTAGGGGTGGTGTCTCCTATACGTTGGAAAGGACACCTCTTCACGGTTTCAACACGCACTGCCGGGCTTCCCCGATGGGGGAGACCGGCTTTTTCATCCCAATAAAACCAGCAGGTCAAAGCCAATTTTCGGGACCAAATACAAAGCCGTTGGCCCCCTCCCATAGCGCACTTTGCCACGGAAAAGTGCGAGACTTCGGTATGCGGTATCAAGCAATCGTTATTCGGGTCTTTGGGAATTCGGGTGATTAAATGCACGGCAATGGGTACATAGGCAGTACAGTAAGTCCCCGAGGCAGATTGGAGCCACGTATGGATATCAAGGTTTCTGGACGCAAGACGACGGTAACCGATGCTCTGCGTGCGCATGTGGATGAGAAGATCGGCGAGGCGCTCAAGGTTTTCGATATCGAGCCCATGACAGTCGACGTCGTGCTTCGTTATGAGAAGAACCCCTCGAACCCCAACCCGGCAATCGTCGAGGTCACGGTTCGTGTCCGCGGTTCTGTGATTCGCGTTGCCGAGCACGGCGCAGATATGTATGCCGCCATCGATCTCTCCGCCGATAAGGTCACCCGCCAGCTGCGCAAGTTCAAGACCAAGGTCGTGGACAACCGCCAGGGTGGTGCCAGTGCCGCGGATGTCGCGCCGGTCGAGCGCGTTGAGGATCTGGCCGACCTGCTGCTGCCCGAGGAGGACGACGACCTGCTCGTCCGCGAGAAGGTCATCGATGTCACCCCGATGACCGAGGAACAGGCGCTGGTGCAGACCGATCTGCTCGGCCACGACTTCTACGTGTTCGAGAACGCGACGACCGGTCTCATCAATGTGGTGTATCACCGTAAGAATGGTGGATATGGCATCATCAAGCCCCGCATCGAAACACTTGACGAGTAAAATACGTTAACTTGCATGAGTTAACGGTTGGCGGCCATCCCATGCGGGTGGCCGCCTTTTTACGTAAGGAGTCGCTTTGATGGACAAGGCCGCATCCGCCGGTCATTCGAACCGTTGCCGCATCGTCGTCGATACCTGCTGCGACTTTAGCCCCGAGGTCGCCGCGAACCTTGATGTCGATATCCTGGGTTTCCCCTTCATTATCGATGGCGAGGAGCGCACAGACGACATCTGGTCGAGCATGAGCCCTAAGGAGTTCTACGACCGCATGCGCGCCGGTGCCCGCGTGTCCACCTCCGCCGTGTCGCTCGGTCGCTATATCGAGTTCTTTACCGAGTGCGCCAAAGAGGGCACGCCCACGGTCTACCTGTGCTTTACCTCGGCGCTGTCGTCGAGCTACAACTCCGCGTGCCAGGCGGCAGATGCCGTGCGCGCCGAGTATCCCAACTTTGAGCTCTACGTGGTCGACAACGCCCTGCCCTGCGCGACCGGCGCGCTCTTGGCGCTCGAGGCCGTGCGCCAGCGTTCGGCGGGGCTGACCGCCAAACAGCTGGTCGATTGGGCAAACGAGGCAAAAACCTACGTGCACGGCTACTTTACGCTCGAGAGCTTCGACGCACTGGCTGCCGGCGGCCGCATTCCTCCCGCGGCGGCGCAGCTCACGGCAAAGCTCGACGTCAAGCCCGAGCTCTCCTACGACCTGGCCGGCTCGCTGTCGCTGATCGGCGTCAACCGCGGCCGCAAGAAGGCGCTCAAGTCCATCCTCAAGTCGTTCCGCGAGAACTACGTGCCCGATCGCACCATGCCCATCGCCATCATGACGGCCGATGCCGAAAAGGATGGTGACTGGCTCGAAGCCGCCATCCGCAAGGAGGAGGGTTGCGCCGACGTCACGATCATTCGCGGCTCCGTGGGTCCCACCATCGGCTCGCACGTGGGCCCCGGCATGGTGGGCTGCGCGTTTTGGGGTAAGAACCGCGCCGACAAGGCGTCGCTTTCCGACCGTATCGCCCGCCGCGTGCGCGGTCAGTAGGCAAGCGCTGCGTCCGTAATCGCCCTCGACTCACAGCCCAAACGCTGGCACCGAGTATTCAACCTGGTAACAACACCCAACCCAAAAGGAAAGGTTTCATGGCAAACAAGCTCTCCGTCGCATTCATTGGCACCGGAATCATGGGTGCCCCCATCGCCGGCCACATTCTGGACGCCGGCTATCCCGTCACGGTCAACAACCGCACCAAGTCCAAGGCGGCGGCGCTCGTTGAGCGCGGCGCCGTCTGGGCTGATACGCCGGCAGATGCCGCGGCGAACGCCGACGTTGTCTTTACCATGGTGGGCTATCCCTCCGAGGTCGAGGAGCTCTACCTGGCGGGTGACGGTCTGCTCGCGTGCACTAAGCCCGGTGCGGTCCTGATCGACCTTACCACGAGCTCGCCCGAGCTGGCGCGCGATATTGCCGAGGCCGCCCAGGTCTCCGGTCGCATGGCGTTTGACTGCCCCGTCACCGGCGGCGAGTCGGGTGCCATCGCCGGCACGCTCACGGCTATCGTGGGCGCCACCGAGAACGACATCGCGCCGGTCCGCGACATCCTTTCCACTTTTGCGGCAACCATCTGCTGCTTCGATGGCGCCGGCAAGGGCCAGGCTGCCAAGCTCGCCAACCAGGTGTCGCTGGGCGCCTGCATGGTCGGCATGGCAGACGCGCTGGCGTTTGCCGAGCTGAGCGGCCTTGATCTTGAGAAGACCCGTCAGATGATCCTGGGTGGCACCGGCAAGTCCGGCGCCATGGAGAGCCTGGCTCCCAAGGCGCTCGACGGCGACTACAAGCCCGGCTTTATGGTCGAGCACTTCATCAAGGACCTGCGCTTGGCGCTCGCCTATGCCGACGATCGCGAGCTTGCGCTGCCCGGCGCCGACGTGGCCTTTACGCTCTACGACATGCTCGATGCCATCGGTGGCGCCAAGCTGGGCACCCAGGCCATCACGGTCCTCTATAAGGAGGAGGCCGACGCCATCGCCGCCGGTCTGGACTGGTCGCAGTATCGTCCCGAAGAGCACGGTGCTCACGAGGACGGCTGCGGTTGCGGCGAGCACGGCGACGACCATGAGTGCGGTTGCGGCCACCATCACGGGGAGTAGCGCCCATGAGCTGGACGTTCGTGGTGCTTGCGCTGGTGCTCTTTCTCTTCGCGATCTACATTGGCTTTTTGTGCGGCCAGTGGGCGTGCGAAAAGCGCGTCATCACCAAGCGCGACTACTGGATTGCCAACTTTGCGGGAGCGGCGGCAGTCATCCTGCTGACCTGGGTGTTCTCGCTGTTCCCGCTGGTGCAGTTTGCGCCGATCGGCTGGCTCGGCGGCTTTATCGCCGGCCTTAAGATGAGCTTTGGCGAGTCCGTCGGTCCGTGGCGCAAACACGACGAGGTCTTTAACGTTAACAAGGCTCACCGCGCCGCCGCCGACGCGGGCGATGCCGAGGAGCGCCGCCGTGCGCGTCGCAATGGCGCGGCCGACCGACAGCTCATCTCGGTCACCGATGACAGCAAGGGTGCTGACAAGCACGCTAAGAAATAGTAAAAAGAGGTAACTATGGCAGAAAACAAAGACGAACAGCTCACCGACGAGGAGCTGGCACAGCTCCAGCTGGCAGAGGAGAACGAGAACGCCGTCGACCGCCTGGTCCAGGAGCTCGGCTGCCCCACGCGCCGCATCCGTCAGTTTGCCGCCCGCGTGCTGCACCTGCTTGCCGAGCGCGATCCGCAGCGCGTCGTGCCCTGCGTGCCCGCGCTGATCGAGGCGCTCGACCGCCCCGAGGCTCAGACCCGCTGGGAGGCTCTCGATGCCCTGGCGGCGCTCGCCACCACCTGCCCCGAGCAGCTGGGCGATGCCTTTGAGGGCGCCGAGACCGCGCTGTTCGATGAGATTTCGTCCACGCTGCGCTATGCCGCCTTCCGCCTGCTGTGCGTGTGGGGCGCCACGAGCGTCGAGCGTTCGCGCGAGGCTTGGCCCATCCTGGACGAGGCCATCCAGTGCTACCACGGCGACCTCGAGTATCGCGACATGCTCGGTTGCCTGTACGAGTTTGGCCGGGGCGAGATTGACGCCGAGGTCGCCGAGAAGCTCGCGCTGCGCCTTAAGTTCGATGCCGAGAACGGCAAGGGTAGCTATCTCAAGGCCCGTTCGAGCGAGATTTGCGAAATGCTTGTTAAACGTTTTGGCCTGGATCTCTCCAAAAAGAAGAAGCGTGCTAGCGTAAAATAATCTGACGACGCCGAAGACGAGGAGTAACAGATTATGGCGCACGATGTAGTCCTGATTCCTGGTGACGGTATCGGTCCCGAGATTACGCAGGCTATGCGCCGCGTGGTCGAGGCCACTGGTGTCCAGATCAACTGGAACGTCCAGGAGGCCGGTGCCGGCGTCATGGACGAGTTTGGCACGCCGCTGCCCCAACATGTGCTCGATGCGGTCGCCGAGACCAAGGTTGCTATCAAGGGCCCCATCACCACGCCGGTCGGCACGGGTTTCCGCAGCGTTAACGTCGCCCTGCGCAAGCATTTTGACCTGTACGCCTGCGTGCGCCCCTGCCTGTCGCAGCCGGGCGACGGCTCGCGCTTCCGCGACGTCGACCTGGTTATCGTGCGCGAGAACACCGAGGACCTCTATGCCGGCATCGAGTTCGATGAGGGCGCTGCCGAGGTCGAGGAGCTCTCGCAGCTCGTCGAGCGCTCGGGCCAGAAGACCTTCGCCGCGGATTCCGCCATCTCAATCAAGCCGATTTCCATCGCCAAGAGCCGCCGCATTGTGGAGTACGCTTTTGAGTACGCCCGCCGCTGCGGCCGCAAAAAGGTGACGGCCGTGCATAAGGCCAACATCATGAAGGCGACCGATGGCCTGTTCCTGCGCGTTGCGCGCGAGGTGGCCGCCAACTATCCCGATATCGAGTTCAACGACAAGATTGTCGACGCCACCTGCATGGGCCTGGTCCAGAACCCCAACGACTTCGATGTCCTGGTGCTGCCCAACCTGTACGGTGACATTGTGAGCGACCTGTGCGCCGGTCTGGTAGGTGGACTGGGTATGGCTCCGGGTTCCAACATCGGTGCCGACTGCGCCATCTTCGAGGCGACGCACGGCTCCGCGCCCGATATCGCTGGCCAGGATATCGCTAACCCCACGGCCGAGATTCTGTCCGCGGCTATGATGCTCGATCACCTGGGCGAGAACGACGCGGCCATTCGCATTCGCGCCGCCGTTTCTGCCACGCTCGACGAGGGTGAGCAGGTTACCGGCGACGTTCGTCGTGCCCAGACCGGCTCCGTTGAGGGCGCTGTGGGCACGCAGGCCTTTGCCGATGCCGTTATCGCGCACCTGGCCTAAGGCATGCAGACTGCAAACGCCTAAATAGTACTTAAGTGTTTGCGTATAACCTGAGAATCAATACGCCCGGCGCTTTGTCGGGCGTATTCTATTGCGGACTATGTTTCCTAACAAGGAGTAACTGATATGGGTCTGATTCAAAAGAAGGACGAGAAGGACGAGATCGACGGCATCCAGATCATCGAGCGCGGCGAAGGCCCCGACGGTGATGAGGATGAGAAGATCGACCTGGTCGCCGGCACGTCTGCCGAACATATTGCCGCCGGTACGACGGCCGAGGAGGAGGACGCTCGCCTGGAGGCAAAGATCGCCGCGGACGCCGCCGACGAGAACCTCATGCCCGAGGAGCAGGACGAGGACGACGATATCCTGGGTTCCGACGAAGACGACCGCGCATCCAAGCACAAGAAGACGATGATTGCCGCCTTCGTGGTTGCCGTCGTGATCGCTGCTGTGGTCGGCTTCTTTATCGGCAACGGTGGTTTTGGCGGCAAGGGCGTCGGCTCGGCGACCCTCACCGAGGACCAGCTCGATTCGACCGTGGCAAGCTACAGCTACAACGGCAAGAAGAGCGACATCACCGCGCGCGAGGCCATTGAGAGCCAGTACAGCCTCGACACCGTCAAGGATGGCGATGGCAACTACACCGCTCCCTCTGCCGACGTCATATTGTCCTACGTGCGCAACAAGATCCTGCTCGACGCTGCCGAGGACGAGGGCATCACCGTCTCTTCTAAGGAGATGAAGAAGTACGCCGAGGATTCCATCGGCACTTCGGACTACAAGACCATGGCCACGCAGTATGGCGTGTCCAAGGACCAGGCCAAGCAGATCGTCCGTCAGTCCGCGACGCTGCAGAAGCTCTACAAGAAGAAGGTGGGCGATAGCTCCGCAAGCATGCCGACCGCCCCGACCGAGCCTGCTGACGGCAACGAGGAGACCGCGAGCAAGGACTACGCCGATTACATCATCAAACTTGCCGGCGACGAGTGGGATAGCGAAAAGGGCACCTGGAAGGACGCCGATAGCACCTACGCTAAGGCCTTCGCTGACGATGCCTTTACGGCTGATAGCGCTACCTACAAGCAGGCCATGACCGCCTATTACACCGCCTACCAGCAGTACTCTTCGCAGGCTTCGAGCGCCAGCTCCAAGTGGACCGAGTATGCTAACGGCCTGTATGCCAAGGCCAACATCAGCATCTATGGTCTGTTTGCATAAAGATCTGTCTGAGCCGCCGAGCGCGTAACCGAAATATCTGAATAAGCCCGCTAGAACGGATGTTGTTCTAGCGGGCTATTTGCGTTTAGGCGCTGGTGGCTAAATTATGCCTATCAATCTTTAAGTCCAAAAAGGTTATCGGCTTCATCGTCAGGCATATATTCCAGTACATCGCCCGGTTGGCAGTCGAGTGCCCGGCATATCGCGTCAAGAGTTGAAAAACGTATGGCAGAAACCTTGCCCGTCTTAATGCGTGACATATTGACCTGGGAGATGCCCACGCGTCCCGCAAGCTCTTTGGATGAGATCTTGCGTTCGGCGAGCATGCGGTCAAGCCGCAGAATAATCATGGATTCCCCCTAGAGCAACTCGTCATCTTGTTTTTGCAGGATATACCCGTAGCGGAAGATGCTGGCAATCAGGCAAATAATCAGGCCCGCAAAGAGCATGGAGGGCTCGAATAACTGGCCGGCGAACGCATCCGTAAAGCTGCCGCCAAATCCTAAGAGTATCATTCCCGTGATTACGGCACCAAGAAGCCTCACGGCAACGCCGCCGATAAGGAATAAATGTCCTACTCGACGAAGTGTCTGGTTACATTCAAGGTCAAAGGGCCTGCCTTCCTTTTCAATGTTTAAGAAAAGCCTGCGCACGCTTAGCGCGATGGTAAGCGCGAGGCATGTCATCAAGAGGCTCCCTATGGCAGTGTGACCATCGTGTGCGACGAGCATAAGTGGGGTCTGCGCATCGGTACCGACGATAGCCAGGCACGGCCCTTCGCCGCCTTGAAGTTCTACGGATTGGAGACACGACCCTTGGGAGAGGCTAGGCAATACGAGTAGAAGGTCAATCGCAATGACTGCGAGAAGACCCAGAGCGAGCGCCACGGTGGTGCAGATTGTGGCCCATTTGCAGATGCGAGTGAGCTTCCTCAGATCGGCTATTGCCTGTTCACGGTCGATGGCTTCATTCGATTTGGATACGTTCCAGCGGATCATAGCTCCTCCAACCAATGTCTTGGATGATACTTGTATCTTATATCATATTTAATGATAAACGATAAACAATTACAGATTAGAGTAAGTAATGTTTGTGAGACGAATAGCGAGAGCTATGGCTCATTTTGGATGCCGGAGTTTGGCGCGTGGGGGATAAGGACAAATGCCAAAATTTCCCGTGATCGCGCAAGCGCTCCATCGCGTTTCCCTAATTCATCTGGGAAAACAACTGCAAACGATTGCAAGTAACCGGTGAACGGTCGAAAACTACCGTTCACCGATAATCTCAAAACTGGTTCTAACTGGTATTAAGTCAAAAAGACCAATTCACATATCTTCACAATGACCTGCAGTTTTCTACACGCTATTTTTAGCCGCCCTGCGTTGTTTAGACACAGGAAAAGATCCGATTTTTTGCCAAAGCATTTCGAAACGGTTTCAAAACCGCAGGTAGAAGTGTTAACGACCGGTAAACGGTCGATTTATCACCGTGAGCGGTGCAAAAACGTTTTACCGTATGAATCAACGAAAGCGACCTCTTCTGGGGTGATATAGTGACAACAACACGTCACGTGGTTACTACCAGTTTAGAAACCACTGGTCTTCAAAGAACGCTTTCTAAGAAGCTTTAAGGGCGAGTGCCCGCTGGCTTCCGAAAATCATCGGACTCAGATTGTACACACCTTCGGAAGGGAAATTTGAATGGTTGGCTTTATTCTTACCGGTCATGGACAGTTCGCACCCGGCCTAGCTAGCGCTATCGCTATGGTTGCCGGCGACCAGCCCGCTTTTACCGTCGTTCCTTTTGAGGGCGACCAGGCTGCTTCCTACGGTGAGGATCTCCGCGCCGCTATTACCGCCATGCGCGAGGAGTGCGATGGCGTGCTCGTCTTTACCGACCTGCTTGGCGGCACCCCGTTCAACCAGGCGATGATGATTGCCCAGGATGTCGACAACGTCGAGGTTCTGACCGGCACCAACCTTCCCATGGTTATTGAGCTTCTGTTCCTCCGCGGCAACGCCACGCTCGCCGAGCTTGGCGAGCAGGCCGTGACCGTTGGCCAGACGGGCATCACCGCCCAGACGGTCGCATCCGTTGCCGGCTCCGACGAAGAGGATATCTTCGGCGACGAGGACGGCATCTAATGGCCGATTTCGGAGCCAACGTCCTGAGCTCCTCGGTCGCCCTTTTAGGCCTGCTTGTCATCATGGGCTTGATTTACACCATCTGGTCGCAAATCAACATGAAGAAGAAGCAGAAGTACTTCAAGGAGCTGCACACCGAGCTCAAGCCGGGTCAAGAGGTTCTTTTCGCCGGCGGTATCTACGGAACCGTCAAAGGCATCGAAGGCGAGAAGGTCCAGATCAAAGTCCGATCCGGAGCCGTCGTAGATGTTTCGCGTTACGCGATTCAGGAGATCAAGTAACTGTCGTCAGCAAATAACGAAAGGAAGCTGATCAACATGGCAGAACCCAACATTCTTCTTACCCGCATCGATAACCGACTGGTTCATGGTCAGGTTGCCACCCAGTGGAACTCCACCCTGGGCTCCAACCTCATCCTCGTCGCCAACGACGACGTGGCGTCCAACACCATGCGCCAGAACCTCATGAAGATGGCCGCTCCCGCCGGCGTCGCTACGCGTTTCTTCTCTCTGCAGAAGACCATCGACGTCATTGGCAAGGCGAGCCCGCGCCAGAAGATCTTCATCGTGGCCGAAACACCGGAAGACGTGCTTACGCTCGTCAAGGGCGGTGTGCCTATAAAGAAGGTAAACATCGGCAACATGCACATGTCGGAAGGAAAGCGCCAAGTCGCCACCTCCGTCGCAGTTAACGACGAGGATGTCGCTGCGTTTAAAGAGCTGCAGGAATTGGGGGTGGAGTTGGAGATCAGGCGCGTTCCGAGCACGCCTGTTGAGGACACGAGCAAGCTCTTCTCGTAATCCTCGTGATCCACGTTGTCAGGAGTGAAACCCTGACGTTCTGTACGTGATATCCAAAGTGCGTACATACATTTTGAAAGGAGGAGCAAGATGGAATACTCGATCATCCAGATCGCTCTGGTCTTCGTTGTTACGTTCATCGCGGCAATCGACCAGTTTGACTTCCTCGAGTCTCTCTATCAGCCCATCGTCACCGGCGCCGTCATCGGTCTTATCCTTGGCGACCTCAACACCGGTCTTCTCGTGGGTGGTACCTATCAGCTCATGACGATCGGCAACATGCCGATCGGAGGCGCTCAGCCGCCTAACGCCGTCATCGGCGGCATCATGGCAGCCATTCTCGCTATCGCCACGGGCCTCGAGCCCAACGCGGCAGTCGGCCTCGCCATTCCGTTCGCTCTGCTTGGCCAGCTTGGCGTTACCCTGGTCTTCACGCTTATGTCCCCGCTTATGTCCACGGCCGATAACATGGCTCACAACGCGGACACCAAGGGCATCGAGCGCCTGAACTACTTCGCCATGGCTCTGCTCGGCCTGATTTTCGCTGTCGTCGTCACCCTGTTCTTCATCGCTGGCGCTACCATCGGTCAGACCATCGCTTCCGCCATCCCGACTTGGCTGCAGACCGGTCTGTCCGCTGCAGGCGGCATGATGCGCTTCGTCGGCTTCGCCGTCCTGCTCAAGGTTATGATGAACCGCGATATGTGGGGCTTCTTCCTCATGGGCTTTGGCCTCGCGCTCATCACCGTTGCCAACGATTCGCTGGCAACCCCTGCTCTGCTCATCCTCGCTCTCATCGGCTTCGGCATCGCTTTCTGGGACTTCCAGCAGCAGACCGAGCTGAAGGGTGCAGCTGTTTCTGACGGAGGTGACTTCGAAGATGGCATCTAATGAGTATGTGATCCCGGAGCACTACGAGGATCTCACTCCTGCTCCGCAGCTCGACCAGAAGACCCTCAACAAGATGGCTTGGCGCTCCTGCTTCCTGCAGGCATCGTTCAACTACGAGCGCATGCAGGCCGCTGGCTGGCTTTACTCCATCATCCCCGGTCTGGAGAAGATCCACACCAACAAGAACGACCTCGCGGCTTCCATGAGCCACAACCTGGAGTTCTTCAACACCCACCCGTTCCTCGTCACCTTTGTTATGGGCATCGTGCTTTCGCTCGAGCAGAACAAGGTTGACATCCCCACGATCCGCGCCGTCCGCGTCGCCGCAATGGGCCCGCTCGGTGGTATCGGTGACGCCCTGTTCTGGCTGACGCTCGTGCCTATCACGGCCGGCATCACCTCCAACATGGCCATCAACGGCAACGCCGCTGCGCCGATCATCTTCCTGGTGATCTTCAACGTCGTCCAGTTCGCTCTGCGCTTCTGGCTCATGAACTGGTCCTACAAGCTTGGCACCAGCGCTATTGACGCTCTGACTGCCAACATGCAGGCCTTTACGCGTGCCGCTTCCATCATGGGCGTCTTCGTCGTCGGTTGCCTGGTCGTTACCATGGGTGGCACCCAGATCAACCTCCAGATCCCCAACGGCACCACCCGTGGCCTCTCCGCTACTACCGTGATCGTCTCCGAGAAGGAGGCCGAGAACTTCACCGGTATGGAGGGCATCGATACCGAGACCGCTGAGGCCGGTACCATCGCCATGACCGATAAGGACGGCAACGCCCTTACCGCTTCCGATGCCGACGGCAACGCTGTCGAGTGCGGCGTCACCGATCTGGGTAACGGCATGGAGTCCGTGACCTACGGCACCGTTACCGAGGATCCGGTCAACTTCTCTGTTGCCGACACCCTCAACACCATCGTCCCGAAGCTCGTCCCGCTTATGCTTACGCTGCTGCTTTACTACATGTTCGCTAAGCACAGCTGGACCCCGACCAAGGGCATTCTCCTGCTCTTCGTCCTTGGCATCCTGGGCGCTGGCCCGCTTGGTCTCTGGCCGAGCATCTGGTAAGGCTCTAGCTTGAGGGGTGTGTCCCTACGCGGCTCACACCCCGACCCCTTAAGCCATGTGTATGTTAAAAGCCGCGTGCTCGAAAGAGCGCGCGGCTTTTGTTTTCTTAATGATTCGGGTGTGGCAGACAGATAATGCATAACACCCTAGGTAGTTAGCCGAATTCGAGCAAAAGGGAGGATAGAATGGCGATCGGAGCGCGTAAGCAACCGCTGTACGATCAGCTGGTCGATATTCTGACCGAAAAGATTGACCATGAATATCGCGCCGGTGACATGATTCCTTCCGAGCGCGAACTTTCGGAGCGCTATGGTCTCTCGCGCACTACGGTACGCCTGGCTCTGCAGGAACTGGAGCGTTTAGGACTGGTGGTTCGGCAGCACGGTCGCGGTACCTTTGTGACCGACCGTTCGGCAAAAGCAACCAATCTTATGCAGTCCTACAGCTTTACCGAGCAGATGCGCGCGATGGGTCGAGAACCCGAGACCACGATTCTCGAGTTTTGCGAGATGGAGGCCGATAAGAATCTGGCCGAGCATATGGGATTGCGCATCGGTGATCGCATTTTTAAGCTCAAGCGCCTTCGTTCTGCCGACAACATGCCCATGATGGTCGAACGCAGCTATCTCCCGGTTCGTCAATTTCTGTCCCTAAAGCGACCGCTGCTGGAGCGTAAGCCGCTTTACGATGTGATTGAGCAGGACTTTCAGCAAAAGATTCGCGTGGCCGAAGAGGAGTTCTATGCGAGCATAGCCCGTCCCACCGATGCCCACCTTTTGGGAATTGTCGAGGGCTCGCCTGTGCTCGATTTGGTCAGGACTACGTATAACGAGTCAAACGAGGTAGTGGAGTACACACTCTCGGTTGCTCGTGCCGATCAGTTTAAATACAAGGTTTACCACCAGCGCAGCAACTAGTGCTCGCATTGTTTCCATATGGTGATTCTTTGCATTTAACTGGTTACTACCAGATAACCAACCGAAGTGTATAATTGCACGTCAGAGGATTACTTCTAGAGAGAGGTATTAGAAATGTTCGAGAAGAGTGTCGAGGAGCTCACCGAGCTCGGCGCCCAGATCACCACGGCCGAGATTGCTCAGCAGCCCGAGCTTTGGCGTGATACGCTCAACATCTACCGCGAGAACAAGGAGGCCATCGAGGCCTTTCTGGCCGAGGCTCGCGCTATGGGCGAGGGCCGTCTGTCCGTTGTCTTCACCGGTGCCGGTACGTCCGACTACGTTGGCGATACCTGCGCCCCGTACCTGCGTCACGCTGGCAACACTGATCTCTACGACTTTAAGCCCATCGCCACGACCGACATCGTGAGCGCTCCGCGCGACTTCCTGCGCGCCGAGGATCCCACGCTCGTGGTTTCCTTTGCCCGTTCTGGCAACAGCCCCGAGAGCCTTGCCGCCGTCGCCGTTGCCAAAGAGCTTGTCCACAACGTCAAGTTCCTCAACATCACCTGCGCTCCCGAGGGCAAGCTCGCCGTCGAGTCTGCCGATGATCCTAACGCGCTGACGCTGCTCATTCCGCGCGCCAACGACAAGGGCTTCGCCATGACCGGTTCTTATTCCTGCATGACCCTGCTCTCCACCCTTATTTTCGACACTGCCTCTGACGAGCAGAAAGCCGAGTGGGTCGAGACCATCGCCAAGATGGGCGAGGAGGTTATCGCTCGCGAGTCCGAGGTCGCCGATTACCTCGCTGGCGACTTCAACCGCGTGACCTACTTGGGTTCTGGCTCCTTCGGTGGCCTTGCCCAGGAGAGCCAGCTCAAGATCCTCGAGCTTGCTCACGGTCTGGTTGCTACTTCCTACGACACCTCCATGGGCTATCGTCACGGACCTAAGTCCTTCGTCGACGATAAGACGCTCGTCTTCGTGTTCGTCAACAACGACGCCTACACCCGTCAGTACGACATCGACATCCTCAACGAGATCGGTGGCGACAAGATTGCTCAGCACACCGTTGCCGTTCAGCAGGATGGCGCTACCGTCTACGAGGGCGAGTCCTTCACCTTTAAGGGCTACGAGGCGCTTCCCGAGGGCTACCTTGCCCTGCCGTTCGTGATGTTTGCCCAGGCTATCAGCCTGCTCAACTCCGTGCGCGTGGGCAACACGCCCGATACGCCGAGCCCCACCGGCACGGTCAACCGCGTGGTCAAGGGTGTGACGATTCACCCCTTCACCGCTTAATCGCGTCCCCCTGTAAGGGCGCCCGTCCGCTCATAACGGCGGGCGGGCGCTTTTTGTTTTTACATGGACCGGGTATAAGCATTACCACAGTCAACTGCTTTAGAAGCAAGGAGTGCATATGAGCACGTACGCAATTAAGGCTGACAAGTTCTTCTTGCCGGCAGGCCCGCAACTGGGCGGCTATCTTATGGTCGAGGATGGCGTTTTTGGCGCCTGGCAGGCCGACGAGCCCTCTTGCGAGATTAAGGACTACACGGGATCGTGGATCGCACCGGGTATGGTCGATACTCACATCCATGGCTTCTATAACCACTCGACTACCGATAACGATCCCGAGGGCATTGATATCAGCTCGACCGAGCTCGCCCGTCGCGGTACCACCAGCTGGCTGCCCACGACGTTCACCGATGGCGTCGAGCAGATCAAGGATGCCTGCGCCGCCATCGCCCAGGCGGACGAGGGTCGCGGCCCCGACTTCTGCGGTGCTCGCATTCAGGGCATCTATCTGGAGGGCCCCTTCTTTACCATGAAGCACGTGGGCGCGCAGAACCCCGCTTATCTTATCGATCCCTCCGAGGAGGTCTTCGATCAGTGGCAGGAGGCTGCGGGCGGTCGCATCGTTAAGAGCGCCATGGCGGCCGAGCGCGACGGTGCCGCTGCTTATGCGGCTGCTCTGAACGCCAAGGGTGTGGTGACCAGCATCGGTCACTCCGACGCCACCTACGATGAGTGCATCGCCGCCATCAACGCCGGTGCCAGCTGCTTTACGCATACCTATAACGGCCAGCGCGGGCTGCATCACCGTGAGCCCGGTGTCGTGGGCGCTGCCATGTCCACGCCCGAGACCTACGCCGAGATCATCTGTGACGGTAAGCACGTAAACCCTGCCGCCATCAAGGCGCTGCTGCAGGCAAAGGGCTGGCAGCACACGGTGCTCATCACCGACTGCCTGGGTTGCGGCGGCATGCCCGAGGGCAGCTACACCAGTGGTGGCATGGACGTCATCATGAAGGACAACCTGTGCTGGCTCGCCGACGGCAAGAGCATTGCCGGCTCGGTGCTCACGCTTGCCCAGGGCGTCAAGAACATCGTCGACTGGGGCATCGCCAGCGCCGATATCGCCATTCGCATGGCAACTGAGGTGCCGGCGCGCTCTGCACACATCGAGGATAAGTGCGGCAGCATCATGCCGGGTCGCGACGCCGACTTTGTCGTGTTCGACCATGAGCTCACCCTCGTCGAGACGTATGTTGGCGGCCAGAGCGTCGGCAACGCCTTTACCGAGTAACGATAGAAAAAGACGGCGGGCCCGAATCTGCTCGGACCCGCCGTATGGGTTAAACGCTCAAAAGCACCTTTACAGTTACAGCTTGTTAGCGATCTTCTTTGCCGTGCGCTTGACGCCGGCCACCAGACCTCCTGCAGGATGCTCCTTCTCGTAGGCTAGACGCTTCTCGCGCTTGGCATACTCTTCGACGATGATGTCGCCGTACTCGTCTTCGATTTTGTTGAAGAAATCGACGGCTCCCTTAATCTCTTCGGCAGTTGGGTGCCCCTTCTGGACGCCGCCGGCGAGCTTGAACGGTCCCCACGTATCAAAGCCGGGGCAGCCGTAGACACCCATAAAGATGGCCTGTCTCATGCGGCAGATGCCATCGATATCCTTGCCGTACCACTTGTTTTTGCCACCGTAGGTCATAAGGCCAAACACCTTGTCCTGCGGCTGCAGCACGTTCGTGAGCACGCGCGCCATATCTTTGTCGATCTCGGAGTAATAGATGCCCGTGGCGACGCCGATCAGATGATATTCGTGCAGGTCGGGGTACTCGTTTTTACCGAGTGACCTCACGTCGAGGGTATCGATTTCGGGGTGCGCCTCGACGATGGCGTCCACGAGCTTTTTCGTATTGCCGTGGTGGCGTGAGGCATAAAGGATGATGGTTCGCATAAGAAGGCCTTTCAGCTGTAATTGCATCAATGTCTGTATGGTACCCCGTTACATGGCTGGGATACCGGACGCATCGATGAACGTGCGGGTTTGTCCTTTGGTTAGGGCCGTGACGGGTACTTGCGAGCAAAAAGCAGTTGTTCGAAAGGATGGGTAATGGAATACGCTCTCTCCAACGATTCGATTTCTATTAAGGTGTCCACGGCTGGTGGTTCGTTTACCTCGATTGAGGCTGGAGGTCGCGAGTACTTGTGGCAGGGCGATCCCGCCGTGTGGTCCGGCCAAGCACCGATTTGCTTCCCGATTTGCGGAGGCTTGCGCGACAACAGCGCCATGACGTTTGCCGGGCATCATGTAAAGCTCGCTCGCCACGGGTTTGCGCGCAAACAGGAGTGGAAGCTGCTGAGCCAAGGCGAAAACGAGCTGGTGATGTGCCTGGCTTCGGAGAATAACGCCGCGCTGCTGAGCGATTATCCGTATCCGTTTAAGCTTGTCGCTCGCTACACGCTCGAGGACGCTGCCGTGCGCGTCTCCTATGAGGTGACCAACGAGGGAACCGAGGACATGCCGTTCTTTATCGGTGGTCATCCCGGCTTTAGGTGTCCGCTCGATGAGGGCGAGGCCTATACGGACTACGAGTTGCGCTTTGAGAAGGACGAGGCTGCGGAGCTTTGCACTGCCGTCCCCTCGACTGGCTTGATTGACGTGACCAATCGCTCCAAGAACCCCATGGTGGGAAAGACGCTGCCCCTGTCGCACGAGCTCTTCGATTTTGCGGAGACCATCTTTGACGTGCTCGAGAGCCGCCAGGTCACGCTTTCTAAGAAGGGGGAGGACAAGGGCGTCCGCCTGAGCTTTGAGGGCTTCCCATATCTCATTGTGTGGAGCAAGCCCGAGGGCGATTTTGTGGCGGTTGAGCCCTGGGGCGGCCTTTCGACCTGCTCCGATGAGGACGACGTGCTTGAGCACAAGCGCGGCTGCCTTATCGCCAAGCCCAAAGAAACCATCGTGCGCTCGTTCACGATTGAGATCCTGTAATTCCGTTTTGTCGACTCGTATCGCGAGGCACAAGGAGCCTGCGAGATAAGGAGCTAAAAATGATCCTCACCGTTACGATGAACCCGTCTGTCGATACGCGCTATCAGCTCGATGAGCTCGTTATCGACGACGTTAACCGTGTGACGCCCGAAAAGACCGCTGGCGGCAAGGGCCTCAACGTGGCCCGTGTGCTGGGTCAACTGGGCGACGACGTTGTGGCGACCGGTCTGCTCGGTGGCCACATGGGCGCCTACATGGCTGAGCTCATGGATGCCAACGGCATTAAGAATGATTTTGTACCCATCAAGGGCGAGACTCGTATTTGCCTCAACATCCTCCACGCCGGCAACCAGACCGAGCTGCTCGAGAGCGGCCCGACAATTGCCCCCGAGGAACTCGATGCCTTTACCGCCAAGTTTACTGAGCTTGCGGGCAAGGCCGACGTCGTCACCATCTCGGGTTCGCTGCCCCGCGGTGTCGAGGCAGACTACTATGCCAAGATCACGGGCATTGCCGAGAACGCCGGCGCCAAGGTGCTGCTCGATACCTCGGGTGCTTCGCTCGAGGCCGCCCTTAAGTCCGAAATTAAGCCCGAGCTGGTCAAGCCTAACCTGACCGAGATCAACGGCCTTCTGGGCACGAGCTTTACCACCGACGATGTGGACGAGCTCCGCGCCGCGCTCGCCTCTGATGCCCGCTTCTCCGATATCCCCTGGGTCGTCGTGTCCATGGGCGCTGCCGGCTCCGTTGGCTTCCACAATGGCCGTGCGTTCCGCGCAAAGACGCCCGATATCCCTGCCGTTAACGCCACGGGCTCTGGTGACTCCACTATCGCTGGCTTCGCGCATGCCATTGCTGCTGGCGCAGACGACGAGACGGTGCTGCGTACCGCCAACACCTGCGGCAAGCTCAATGCCATGGATCCCATGACTGGCCATCTGGTCATGGACCGTTGGGACGAGGTCTACAACGGCGTTGTCGTGACCGAGCTGTAAGGGCTTGGGCGACGGCCCCGGCATCGTTTGCTAGCTCATGTCGACGACAAGTGCGATAGCATTATGCTGGGGCGCGACGCCGACGTTGTCGTGTTCAATCCCGACCTTACCCTGGTCGAGACGTATGTGGGTGGCAACAGCGTCGGTAATGCGTTTGCCGAGTAGCCGCCAAAGAAACGATCCGAGAGGGGATTTAGATGATTTACGGTGCATTGGGCGATATCGAGGAGTACCGCGGAATGCTCAAGGGCCTCGACGTGTTGATCGACTGGCTCGAGGAGAACGACCCGGCGCAGCTCGAGGTCGGCAGCCATCCGATTCTGGGCGACAAGGTCTTTGCGAACGTCATGGCTCCCACGACGCGTCCCGAGGCCGAGGCTCACTATGAGACGCATCAGCGCTATCACGACCTGCAGATCGATGTCGAGGGTCGCGAGGCCTTTAAGGTCGCTACGGGCAGCTTGACGCTGGTCCAGGAGTTTGACGAGAAGGACGACTACGATCTGGTCGATTCCGACGCCTCGATCGCCGGCGATCTTGCTGACGATAAGTTTGCACTGTTCGTTGCCGGCGAGCCTCATATGCCCACGCTCGAGTTCCCGGACGATGGCGCGCAGCCGGTCAAGAAGATCTGCTTTAAGCTGCTTGCAGATGCTTACTGGGAAGAGTAACGAACTGCTCGTGAGCTAGCGTGATTTCCCTTGGGGAACGCGTTTGAGCCCCGCTGATCGCGGTCCCTTTGGGAGACTGCGGTTGGCGGGGCTTTTATATTGGGCGCACATCTTTTGCAACAGCTGAATAAGACCTCATAGCGCTGCTATTGGGACTCAATTGATACTAAGTGCATGAAGATTAATTAGAATAATTAGGGAAACAGAGAGAACTAATTGACAGGAGATTCCTCATGAAGCTCAGCGCGACCGCTTTAATTCCAAGGCGTGCATTCTTGGCATTGGGGCTTGCGGCTGTTTCCGCTTGCCTCGCCGCCTGTTCAGGAAAAGACTCCAAGGGGAGCTATGATGATGGCTATGCCGCGGGCTATGCTGCCGCACAGGCGGATGCTGCTGGAAAAAAGAGCGGCAGCAACGGGAATAACGATATCCCAGTATCAGGTATTGAGTACACCATCACAGGGGCGCAGCGCGGAGTAGAGAGCTTTGGTGACGGTAAGCCACTGTTGATTCTGAACTTGACCGCAAAAAATGTGTCGGAAGACCTTCAGACTGTCATGTTTTCCGGTAATGAGATATTGGCCTTTCAGGACGGCAAGGGACTTAATCCGAGTATGTTGGTGGAAGGCCTTGATCTTCCTGAGTCGCGTCAGATACAACCTGGCACGGTTCTTGAGGGCTGGCTTGGTTACGAGCTGATCGACGAAACAACGCCAGTTGAATGTGAGGCTGGCGGCCAAATTGCTTCTTCCGATAATAATGAAGCCATCTATGGGCTGACTAATCCGCAGACTATCGATCTGAGTACTCTTTAATCATTACTCATACGTTTAAAAATCTGTCCAGACCTTTGATTTGGGTTAAGGGACCCCCCTAATCAAAGAGCCAAAATTTAGGACGGGAGCAGGTACGGTTTAGTCGTTGATCTAAGATTGAGCTGTTACGACGTTGTGGGAACTCTATCGGCAAGAAGCCGTTAATATGCCGGCAGACGATCGATTGGAAGGCTGTATGGACGTCAGGCTGCTTGGAAAGAAAAACGAGGGCGAGGGTCTTGAGGTCGCCGTTCCCGTTGATTCGGCTTTTGCAGAGCTAAAAGACAAGAGCGACGAGCAGCTGGCGGAGGCCCAGAGATTTTTGATTAACTTTATGAAAAAGGTTGCTCGGTTAAAGGGAGTGAGAATTGATCGGCTCCATTTCCTCCGCTCGGAGCTGAGGAAGAAGGGCGTCCATAAAGATGTTGTCGAGTTTGCCGTGGAAACAACCCCCGTTACTGCCGGAATCGATGCGGGTCTAATCGATAGAATTGCTAGGGAAGTAATTGATTTTGAGACAAAGAAGTCAACGGCCCTTTCCTTTGCAGCGGGTCTTCCCGGAGGTGTCGCGATGGCGGGCACCATTCCTGCCGATATGACGCAATACTACGTGCACGCATTCAGGATTATGCAGAAGCTGGCATACCTGTATGGCTGGCAGACCTTTTTTGAAGAATGTGACGACGTTGATGACGAGACTCTCTACGAAATGGCAGTGTTGCTCGGTGTAATGATGGGTGTAGGCAGTGCGAATTCGATGCTAACCGTAATCGCCAAAAACGCCCAAGAGACGGTCGCGAAAAAGGTCGCTCGCCAGTCGCTAACCAAGACCAGTTGGTATCCGATCCTGAAGAAGCTCTTGAGCTTCATGGGTATCAAGATAACAAAGCAGACGGTGGGGGATGCCGCTGGCAAGGTTGTTGTGGGCGTCGGTGGCGTAATCTCTGGTGTTATCACCTATACGGGTCTTTCAAAGGGATCGGCGCGCTTGCGTAGGCAGCTTAAGTGCTTGCCGCAGGCAAGCGAGCGGATTCCTGGCACTGGGTACCATGAAAAGGATGAGGCCGCGGTTGCCAAGAGGCGGATCGACGTAGCGGAACCCCTCTTTATCGAAAAGTTCGGATTTACCCCCATGTTCTACGGCTCTATTGTTGAATATGCTGACCGGCTGGAGGAGTCACTGGCGACTGGAGAAGCGAAGCTGGATGCATATAATCCGGACGTTCTTCTCTGATACTCAGCGGAATTAGGCTATGCGCAACAGGATTGTTGTTCGATCTAATGTGAACGTTGGATGATGCTAGCTATTTATGGAAAACGGTTAAAAAGTTTTTCACCCCTTTTTCACTCCTCGGAGAAGGAGGAAAGAGACGCGAAAAAGAAAAAGCTCAGAAGCAATTATGCTTCTGAGCTGCACGAATACAATGGAGCCAGCGACCGGGCTCGAACCGGTGACCCCCGCTTTACGAGAGCGGTGCTCTACCAACTGAGCTACGCTGGCGACCATGTGGTGACGCAACTGAGGCGTCAACGGCTGTTTATGATACGGGACATCGCAAATCCGCGCAAGTGTTCTGACGGCTTTTCTCACTTTAAATGCACTAATATTAGAGGCGTGATGTCTGCGGTACCCATTTGGTGCTTGACCTGCTGTTGAGTTGGTGGCCGACGTCCCGCTCGTATGGGTCTCAAACAGAATGGGGCAGTCATGGCTCAACCCAAGATTCTTCTCACGCGTATCGACGACCGTTTCATTTACGGGCAAGACGTTGAGCTATGGAACGAAGCCGTGGGTTCCAACCTCGTCCTAATCGTCAACGATGAGATCGCGGCAGATTCGCGCCAATGGGCACCCATGAGGGTGGCGGCGCCAGAAGGCATTTGGACGCGGTTTTTCTCGGTGCAAAGGACTATCGACATCATTCATACCGCAACGCCGCGTCAATGGATTCTGGTCATGGTGGCCTCACCCGCCGATGCGCTCGCGCTGGCTAAGGGCGGTGTGCCGATCACCAAGATCAGCATTGGCCATATGCAGGCAGGGGAGGGCAAACGCTCTGCAACGCCTGCCGTTGCCGTAGACGATATGGACATCGCCGCTTTCAAAGAGCTGCAAGAACTCGGCATAGAGCTAGAAATCCGCTACCTCCCCAGCTCCAATCCCGACCCCATCGGCAATCTGTTCAACTGATCCCTTGGGGACGGAGAAAAGCGAATCATTTTGTCCTTGCGAGGGACGCGCGCGATGCTGCCTGTCAAAAACAATGCCCATTTACTACGTTTGATCGGCTATCGCCGAGCATGTCGAATTTGAGAAAAACAAAACCGCAGGTAGGCGGCTCGCGAATTTAGCAAAAACCGGTGCATGGTCGAGCATCCCGGGCTAAACGTAGTAAATGGGCATAGTTTTGATATGTCACTCATACAGTCACAGCGAAATTGAGCCCGAAAGATGAAAAAACGCCCGTCGGCGGTGGTGCCGGCGGGCGTTGCTGTGCAATATGTCGCGTTGTGGGCCTAGTGCCTCATAAAGTGGTATTCGATCACATTGCTGTAGGGGTGACCCGGGCCCACAATACCCTGCGGGAACAGCGGCTGGTGCGGCGTGTCGGGGTACATTTCTGCCTCGAGGGCAAAGCCGGCGCCCCACCCATAGTTGGCATCGTCCTTGGCGTGTTCGTCGCCCAGCCAGTTGCCGGTGTAGAGCTGCACACCCGGGGCGGTGGTGTAGTAGTCCAGCTCACGGCCGGTCCACATCTCCTCGACGTGCATCGCGCGGCGCAGATTACGGCCGTACTGATAGCCATCGATGCACAGGCAGTGGTCGTAGCCGCGTGCCTGCTTAATCTGCGGGTCGTCGGCTTCCATGCCGGGCGCGACGGGGCGCAGCTCGCGAAAGTCAAACGGCGTGCCCTCGACCGGAGCGATCTCGCCGGTGGGGATGTTCTGCTCGTTGATGGGCAGGTAGTGGGCAGCGTTAGCAACAAAGAAGTGCTCACAGTCCATGCCGGCGTTGTGACCGGCAAGGTTAAAGTACGTGTGGTTGGTCATGGACACGTATGTGGCGCGGTCGCTCTCACAGCCATATTCGATACGGAAGCAGCCGGTGCGCGTCACGGTAAACACGGCCGTAAAGGTGCGGTTGCCGGGCAGGCCCAACTCGCCATCCTCAAGCGAGGTGGTCATGCGCACGGCATTGTGGACCTCGTCGAGCTCAACGTCCCATACGCGCTTGTGCAGACCATGCTCAAGATCGCTGTGCAGGTTGTTGACGCCCTCGTTGGCGGGCATATGCCAGTCCGTGCCAGCGATGGTGATCGTGGCACCTGCAGTGCGGTTAGCCACAGGTCCGATGGTCGCGCCAAAGCAGGCGGGGTTGTCAAAGTAATCCTCGAGCTTATCGAAGCCCAGCACCACATCGCGCACGTTGCCGGGGATATCGGGCACGTCGATGCCCAACACGGTGGCGCCATAGTCCATAATGCGAACGCAGATCTCGGGCCCGTTGAGGGTGTAACGATGAACGGGGGTACCGCACGGCGCGGTGCCGAAAAGCTCGGAAGTGATCATTTGGTTCCTAACATCGAGGTATTTCCGACAAACTGTAGCGCGAACAGGCGAGATTATCACTACACCCCACTAAAGCAGGGGGTATTTTTCTCAAAAAAGTGATGATTGGAGCTGCGCGGGCGTTCATTTGTGACGCGTACGAGTCTGATACAATTTGTTCGTTACTGTTTGAATGATATGCGCGCAAAGAACGGCGAGGATTCATCGTGATTAAGGCAGAGCGACAGGATAAGGTTCGTCAGCTGCTCGAAGAGCAGGGCACGGTCTCGGTTAAAGAGATTTCTGATACGTTAGGTGTCTCGGATATGACGATCCGCCGCGACCTTGAGGAACTTGCGAGTCTGGGTGAGATCGAGCGCGTGCACGGCGGCGCCCGCAGTGCGCAGGGTCGTCCCCACGCTATGTTGCGCCATGAGTATTCGCACAGCGAAAAGCGCACCAAGCATGCCGAGGAAAAACTGCAGATCGCACGCCGTGCTGTGGAGCTTATCGAGGAGGGCTCTACTATCTTTTTGGGCACGGGCACCACGGTTGAGCAGATGGCCTCGATGCTGCCGACGTTTCGCCTGCGCATTGTGACCAATTCGCTTTCGGTGTTTAACCTGCTCGAGGCGCGCGAAGACTGCGAGCTGTGCCTCGTGGGCGGTATGTACCGTCGCCGCACCGCCGCTTTTGTGGGACCGACGGCCGAGGATACCCTGCGTGCGCTGGGCATCGATGCGGCGTTTATCGGCGCCAACGGCATTCTGGATGGCGACGTGTCTACGTCCAACATGGACGAGGGCCGTATCCAGCAGCTCGCTTTTAGCAAGGCCGACTCGCGCTATCTGATCGCCGACTCCAGCAAGATCGGCAAGCGCGACTTCTACACCTTCTGCCGCCTGGACAGCCTGGATGCCGTGGTGTGCGAGCCGGGTATCTCGGTCGAGGACCGCGCCGCCATCGAGGAGCACACGCAGGTCATCTGCTAGCTAACGCCGCAGACGATACTTCTGTCCTCTGCCGGCGCGGGGATTATCGCTTCACAATGACGCGCAGAATGATATGCATATGCGCTCGGGCCAGGTATTCAGCTTGTGGGCTAGACCAGGCGGGCGTAGTTCTGTGACTGATGAAAGATGTGGGCGATATAGATTGTTTCGTGCTCAAACTTGTATAGACACACGTAGTTGTTGACGGGAAACGATCGGTAATTACGTGCCGCTAGCTCTTGCATGTGCGAGAGGGGACGTAAAAGCGGCTGCTCGCGAAGCAGATCAAGCTGATATTCAAACTCAGCGACAAAATTGCCCGCTGCACGCGGATTCTTGAGGATTTGAGCAAGGTATCCGACAATACTCTCGTACTCATATCGTGCGCTTTTGAGGATTACGACGTTATAGGTCATATTTGTCTCGTATCGAAGCCGCGAAGGATTCGTAGTCGCTGTAGTCGCCTTGCGATATTTCGTCTTCTGCCAACATCATACGAGACAGCAGTTTTGCCTTGGCGATTTCTTCTTGCATGAGGCGATACTGGTCGCTGCTGATGCAGTGCATGGCCTCGTAGCCGTTCTTAGTTACGGTGACGTCGCGCTCAGACTCAACAAGCGTGGTGAATGCAGCAGTGTCCTTCATATCTCGGACGGGCACACAAGCTGACATGGGTACCTCCTTTGCGTCGGGACACAATTGTACCACGGTATGTTAAAACGTCGGCGTCGTTGGATTATCTCAATCTGTAACAGTTGGGAGTAGAAAACCGGGTTAGATGTTACAGATCGAGATATTCTGCTTCGGGCTACCCGTTTGTCTCGATCTGTAACAGGTAGGGCCGAAAACCCCTGCTAGATGTTACAGATTGAGACAAACGGCCTGTTCGGACCGAGCCAAAATAAAAAAGGCCGCATGCGAACCCGCGGAGGGATTCGCATGCGGCCGACAGGGGGTATGCGGTGGAAACTAGGCCATGAGCAGGCCGGTCTCTGCGACGTTCTTGTACCAGTACGCGCTCGCCTTGGGATAGCGCTTCTGGGTCTCAAAGTCGATGTAGAACAGACCATAGCGCTTGTTGTAGCCGTTGGTCCAGGAGAACTGATCCTGCAGCGACCACACAAAGTAGCCGTCGACGTTCACGCCGCCGTCGATTGCCTTGAGGATCCACGCGAGATGCTGGCGCATGTAGTCGATACGAGGGGCGTCGTCGATAAAGCCGTCCTCGAAGTCGTCCTTATAGCCCATGCCGTTCTCGGTGATGTAGATCTTCTTGTAGTTGGGGTAATCGTTTTTAATGCGGAGCAGCAGATCGTACAAGCCCTCAGGATAGATGATCCAGTCCCAATCGGTGGTGGGAACGCCTTCGCGCACGCATGACTCGCCCACGCCCTTGAGGAACCAGCGCGAGGAGCCCTTGTCGCCGGTGCCATTGTGGTTGATGTCGTTTTCGCCCTCGGCGGCACGCAGGAACTGGCACTTGTAGGTGTTGACGCCCAGGCAATCGTTGTAGGGGAGCGCGGCGGTCAGCGCGGCGATGTCCTCATCGCGGACGTCGAGCTCGCCGCCGGCGATATGGGCCAGCTTGGTCGCAGCCTCCATGGTGTCGGCTGCATAGTGGCCGCGGAAGGTGGCGTCGAGTACCCAGCGGTTGTTGATGACGTCGGCCATGCGAGCTGCCTCACAGTCGGCAGCGCTGTTGGGGTTGAGGGGATACTTGGGCTCCAGGTTCTGGACGATGCCGATCTCGCCCTCAAAGCCGCCCTCATGGAAGGCGACGACAGCCTTGGCGTGGGCCACCATCATGTTGTGCATGAGCTGGAAGGCCTTGTCCAAGCGATACTTCTCGCCGTGCGGCCAGTTGCCGACGATAAAGCTGCCCTCGGCGGTCGCGGGAATCTCGTTAAAGGTAAACCAGTGCTTGACCTCGGTGAACTCGGCAAAGCAGAACTTGGCGTACTCGACGAAGGCATCGATGGTCGTGCGCGTCAGGAAGCCCTCGCCGCCGTCCTGATAAAAGGCCTCGGGCGTATCGAAGTGATCGAGCGTGACATAGGGGATAACGCCGGCATTGTTGCAGGTGGCAAAGAGCTCGTGATAGAAGGCGACGCCCTCGGGGTTGATCTCGCCAGTGCCGTTGGGGAAGATGCGGCTCCAGGCGATGGAGACACGGATGCCGTTGATGCCGAAGCGCTGGCACAGGTCGATATCGACCGGATATTTGTTGTAGAAGTCGCTTGCAGGATCGGGGGAGAAGCGACCCTGAGCAGCCAGGAAATCGTCCCAGGGCACTTTGCCCTTGCCGTGTGTACGGGTCTCGCCTTCAACCTGGTAAGCAGCGGTGGCGCCGCCAAACACAAAGCCGTCGGGGAACTGCATGGGGTTGGTCATGAGTCATCCTTTCTGTGGGATACGAATAGGGAGAGGTGCCCGAACTGGGGATTCGGGCACCAACAGAGGGAGGTAACTAGTCGAGGTTCTCGCGGAGCCACTTGATGGCGCCAGCGGGGTCACGGGTAAGGTCGATATATTCCTTACCGCGCGGGGCGAGCAGCTTAATGCCCAGACGATCGGTGTCGGCCTTCATGTCGTTGTAGTAGCTACGGACCTGCGGGGCAAGCACGATAACGTCGTACTGATCCATGATGGCAGTGTGCTGACCATAGGCGCCTGCGGAGGAAGCAATATTCTCTCCGGTCTGTGCGGCACCTTCCTTGATGGCGTTGGCAAGCATGGCAGAGGTGCCGGCGCCGGCGCACAGGACGAGGACCTTCAGGCCGTCGACATCCTTCTTGGCGGATGCGTCGGCGGCAGGCTCGGGCTGATCGGCGACAGGCTTGCTGTCGGTGGCAGCGGCGGTCGTCTCGACGGAAGCGGTAGTCTGCTCGACAGCGGGCGCAGAGGCGTTGGGGGCGATGACGGCAGCACCATCGGACTCAAGACCCAGCTCGGCGGCGCGCTCGGCCTCCTGGTCGCAGAGCAGCTTATCGTATGCCTTCAAGAACGGCAGGTAGATGATGGCGTCCAGCAAGATGATGATCGCGACAAATACCAGGGCAATAAGCTGGAAGTTCGTGGTGATGAAGATGCCGATGGGGGCAGGGGTAGCCCAAGGCACCACGAAGGAGAAGCCGTTCATGCCCACGTTATCGATAAAGAACTTGGCAACACTCACGTTGACGCAGCCGGCGGCAACAAAGGGGATGAGCATGTAGGGGTTAAGGATCATCGGCGCGCCAAAGAGCAGCGGTTCGTTGACGGCGAAGGCAACAGGAACGATCGAGGCCTTGCCGACGGCTTTGAGCTGCTTGGATTTCATAAAGAGAATCAGCAGAAGCGGCACGATGAACGTGGCGCCGGTGCCGCCGAACTCACCCACGAGCGACATGTTAAAGGTGAGGGAGTGGGCGGGGTGGCCGCCTGCCAGCAGAACCTGCAGGTTTTCGGCCTGGTTGGCAAGACGGATGGGGTCGATGCCCGGCTGGACGATCGAGGGGCCGTGGACGCCGATGAACCAGAAGAACGCGGTGGCTGCCTGGATAAGGATAAGGCCAGGATAGGTTTCTGCAGCGGTGAAGAGCGGGGAGAGCAGTTTGATAAGCAGCTCGGAGAACGGAACGCCCATGAGGTTGCGCACGACGACATCGATGATGCCGCAGATGATGACGGCGCCGCCAAAGGGGATGATGTCGCGGAAGTTCTGAGCGATGGCGCCCGGAACCTCCTTGGGCAGCTTAATGGTCAAATCGCGCGAAACGCAGAATTTATAGACCCACACGGTAATGAACGCGGCGATATAGGCCGAGAACAGACCGCGCGTGCCCATGCTGGTGCAATCGAAGACCGAAAGTTCGGAGCCGTTGAACTTGGTGGTGAACTGCGTGACTGCGAGCAGCAGCATGCTGCACTGGGCGGCCACCATGGTGGAACCGTCGTTGAGCACTTTGCCGGCGGGCATACGACGGTTCATGGATGCCGTGAAGTTCTTGGCGGTGGTGCCGGCAACCATGATGCCCATGACGCCCATGGTGAAGTTGTAGAGCTTGTTGCACCAGTCGATGAGCGGCTGGGGCAGCGTGATGCCGACTACGCCGGGAAGGGTGGCAATGAGCAGAAAGATCGAAGAGGTGAGGACAATGGGCATGCACCCAAGGAATCCGTCCTTGATGGCCTGGAGGTATATGTTCCTCGAGATCTTCTCAAAGAACGGCTGATGCTTTTCGAGCATCTTTACGATGGCGTCCATAGAGCTCCTTTGCTACTTGATGCGCGATGCATGTGGATGGAACTGGTCGTCGATGGATGGTCAGGACTGCCCGGAAACCTTCCTGTTTAAGGAAGGCATTGCGAAATGACAACGTTGTCATTTCGTTAATGACAACGTAAGACATTTTTGGAAGAGCAACAAGGATATACGGGTGAGTGGTCGATATTGTTCGGTAAACGGTTGATTTATCAGTCAGGCAGGTAGTGTATGCTAGAACGCAAAAACAAGCGATGTAAAACCGACTGGAGAAGCAGTGGCAACGATGGACAAGAAAAATGTCTCAATGAATGATGTGGCGATTGCCGCTGGTGTTTCTCTCAAGACGGTTTCGCGCGTGATTAACGAGCCCGATAGCGTGCGAGAGTCGACACGCGATAAGGTTCATTCGGCCATGGAGGCGCTCGGGTTTCGAGCCAACTTTGCCGCGCGTTCGCTCAAGTTGGGCCGTTACGGGTGCATCGGCGTCGTGCTGTTCCACTTGTCGGGCGGTGCCGTGGACATGATCGACGGTATCGCCGATGCCGCCGAAGAACGCGGCTTTGCGCTCACGATGATTAAGAAGCGCGCAGGGGAAAAGATGACCCTTGCCGATGCGGCGCGTAGGATGTCGCAGCTGCCTGTTGATGGCATGATCTTTAACCTGCGTCAGATGGTCGATGACTTTGATACCTTCGAGGCTCCGAAAGACCTCAAGACGGTGATTATCACACCGATGGAGCATCCTACCTGCTCTACCGTCAGTGACGATCAAGAGGGTGGTGCGCGCATGGCGTGCGAGTACTTCTTGAATCACGGGCACAAGAACGTGTACTTCGTTTCGGGTAAGAAAGAGTCGCTGTCGAGTCAGTGCCGTATGAAAGGTTGGCGTGCGGCACTCGAGGCGCGTGGCATTGAGCCGCCCGAGCCTCTGCAAGGCGATTGGAATGCGGATAGTGGCTATGCCGCGGGCCTTGTGCTTGCCGATAAGCCCGATTGCACGGCGGTCCTCGCTGCTAACGACTGCATGGCAAACGGCGTGATGATGGCTCTACGTGACAAAGGGCTCAATGTGCCCGACGACGTGTCCGTGATCGGTTTCGACGATGAGCTCTACAAGACGATTCCCAACTCGATTCTGACGTCGGTGAAGTTTCGCCACCGCGAGCTGGGCATCCGTGCGCTTAACGAGGTCGTCGCAGGTCTGGAAGCCCCGAGCTCCAGAAGCCGTACGCTCGTCTCGGGTGTGTTGGTCGAGCGCGCGAGCGTGCGGGATCTGCGGGCGTAGACGTGCTCGGCCTGCTCGTCTAAATCTGTAACAGGTGGGACCCGAAAACTCGGCTAGATGTTACAGATTGAGATGAACAGGAGGACGGGTGCGGTCTAAACAAAATGGCCCGCGCATCACACATCGATGCACGGGCCATTTATTGTCTGCGAGCGGCAGGTGGTGTCAGCGTCTTATGCCTCGAGGTTTTCCTCGATCCAGGCGACGGCACCCTTGGGATCCTTAGTGAGGTCGATGTACTGTTTGCCCTTGGGCGACAGCAGCGTGATGCCCAGGCGGTCGGTGTCGGCCTTCATCTCGTTGTAATAGGTGCGAACCTGCGGAGCCAGGACGATGACGTTGTACTGGTCCATGATGGCGTAGTGACTGCCGTAGGCACCGGCGTTGGCGGTAATGTCGATGCCCAGCTCGTCGGCGCCTTCCTTAAGCGCGTTGGCGAGCAGTGCAGAGGTGCCGGCGCCAGCGCACAGAACCAGAACCCTCAGATCCTTGCCCTTAAGGGCGGACGGAGCTGCGGAGGCCTCAGTGGCAGAAGCGGTCTCGACAACAGGAGCCTCAACGGCGGGGGCGTCAGCGGTCTTGACGGTCTTGGTCTCCTCGGCCTCTTCTTCGGCCAGGGTCTCGGCCTCCTGCTTGCACAGGACGTTGTCGTAGGCCTTGCAGAACGGGTAGTAGATCAAGAAGTCAACGACCAGCAGGACGACAACCAGGACCAGAGAGATCGGCTGGAAGTTGGTGTCGATGAAGGTGCCGATCGGTCCGGGGAGTGCCCACGGCATGGCATAGATAAAGCCGTTCATGCCCAAAAAGTCGATGAAGAACTTACCAATGAGGACGTTGGCCACGGGGGCAAACAGGAACGGGATCAGGAAGTACGGGTTGAGGATGATGGGCGCGGCGAACAGCAGCGGCTCGTTGACGGCGAACATCACGGGTACGACAGAGGCTTTGCCGACGGCCTTGAGCTGCTTGGAGCGCATAAAGAGCAGGAAGATGATCGGGACAATGAACGTGGCGCCGGTGCCGCCGAGTTCGCCGATGTAGTTACCGAAGTTCTCGGTCAGGGCGAGGGCGGGGTGACCGCCGGCCTGCAGCGTGGCGAGGTTAGTGGTGATGTTGCCAAACAGCGCGGCGTTGAGGGCAGGCTTAACGACCGAGGGGCCGTGGATGCCCATGAACCAGAACAGCGGGATCATGAACCAGATGAGGGCGAGGCCGGCGTAGGAATCGGCAGCGGCGAACAGCGGGCTCACCAGCGTGGAGATGACGTTGGCAAACGGGACGGCCAAGCAGGTGCGGCAGATAACGTCGATGACGGCGACAAACAGGATGGAGAAGCTGAAGGCGAAGATGTCGCGGAAGTTCTGGGCGATGGCGCCGGGGACTTCTTTGGGCAGCTTGATGGTGATGTCTCGCTTAATGCAGAAGGCATAGATGTTGACCGTGGCAAATGCGGCGACAAAGGAGCTCAGCAGGCCCTTGGTGCCCATGTTGTCGGTAAAGAACACCGAGACATCGGCGCCGTCGATCTTGGCACTCGTCTGGGTAACGGCCAAGATGAGCATAGCGCACATGGCGGCGACCATGGTGCTCGTGGCGTTGATGGCCTTGCCGGCAGGCATGCGGCGGTTCTTGGAGCCGGTCAGCGCGCTTGCGGTGGTGCCGGCGACCATGATGCCCACGACGCCCATCGTGAAGTTGTAAACCTTGTTGCAGAAGTTCACGACGTCGACGTTCCACCAGTCGGGCAGCGTAAAGCCGCCGACCGTGGCGACAACGCCCGGCAGGGTCGAAATAAGCAGGAAGACAGAAGAAGACAGGATGATGGGCATTGCTGCCAAAAAGCCGTCTTTAATGGCCTGAAGGTAGATGTTCTTAGAGACCTTGTCGAAGTACGGCTGACCTTTCTCCAAGAACTTAACGATCGATTCCATAGTTCACGCTCCTCTTTGCATGAAATCTTAATGGCATGGACGTTGAAAACCTATATGGTCTCCCGCTTGCTAAAAGCCCGGGTGCAGGCGGGGTCGGTCCCAGGGGGAGAGAGGGGAGCGGCTGGGTTTGTATCGCATGGGGCCGCTCCCCCTCGGGGGAAAGCGAGGCGATGCGCTACTGCGCGTCCGCCATAGTGTCGGCGAGCTCCTTGTACCAGAGTGCCGACTGCTTGATGTAGCGTTTTTGCGTGTCGAAGTCGATGTAGAACAGGCCGTAGCGCTTGTTATAGCCATTGGCCCACGAGAACTGGTCCTGCAGGCTCCAGATAAAGTAGCCCTGGACGTCGACGCCCTCGGCACGCGCCTGGAGCACCTTCTCCATGTGCTGGTCGACAAAGTCGATGCGCTCGGGATCGGCGACGATGCCGTTTGCGTCGGGCTCGGGGTCCTTGTGGCCCAGGCCGTTTTCGGTGATATAGATGACGGGGAGGTTGGGATAGGTGGCGCTGATGTGCTTGAGCGTGTCGTAGAGGCCTTGCGGGTAGATGAGCCAATCCCAGTCGGTGGTGGGGATACCCGGCATATCGACCTGCTGCCCGACGCCCTTAAACTTAAAGCACGAGGTGCCCTTGTCTCCGGTGCCGTTAAAGCTGTTGGTGGACTCGCCATCGTAGGCGGCGATAAACGCCGACTGATAGTAGTTGAGGCCGAACATATCGTTGCGGGGCGCCGCCTTGGCGAGCTCCTCCATGTCGCTGTCCTCAACCGTAAGCGTGGCGTTGTTGGCACGCAGAATCTCGTTGATGAGTGAGAGGGTGCGCGCGGAGTAGTGACCCAGGAAGGCGCCGTCCATGATGAAGTCGGTGTAGAAGGCGTTGTACAGGTCGGCGGCGTGCTGGTCGGCGGGCGAGTCTGTGGCAGGATATGCCGGCGTCAGGACGTTGACCATGCCAATGCGTCCGCCCAGGTGCTCGGTCTCGTCAAGATCCTTATACAGGTTGACGGCGCGGGCGTGGGCAACGAGCTCGTTGTGCTGGCTCTGGATGCCGCTCGTCACATCAAAGTGATGGTTGGGCGGGAAGTTGCCTTGGATGTATTGGGAGTGCGAGAGGCTGATGAGCTCGTTGATGGTGAACCAATTCTTGACCTCGCGGAACTCGCGGAAGCAGAACTCGGCATAGCGCACATAGGCGTCGACGGTCTTGCGGTTGAGCCAGTCGCCCTGGTTGAACAGGGCGGCGGGGGAGTCAAAGTGATGCAGGGACACATAGGGCTCGACGCCATACTTTTTGCAGCAGGCGAACAGCTCGTGGTAGTGCTTAACGCCCTCGGCGAGGGGCTCGGCATCGTCGCCGTTGGGGAAGATGCGGGTCCAGGCGATGGACACACGGATGGCGTTGAGTCCATGCTCGGCAGAAAGGCGGATATCCTCCTCGTAGCGGTTGTAGAAATCACTGGCCGGGTCGGGCAAAAAGCGACCCTGGGCGACAAGGTAATCGTCCCACATGGTCTTACCCTTGCCTGCCACCTTCGTGGAACCTTCCGTTTGGTACGCGGCGGTTGCGGCGCCCCAAACAAAGCCCTTCGGCAGCTGCTGTACGCGGTTTAGCAAAGACATATGCATACACCCTCTCGTCTCGCTGTTCGATATTGTGCGTTTGCGCTCAGGAGGCTCCCTGGTTAGCGTTCAGCGGTGAAAAAGCCCGATAAACACTATCTTAAAATGATTAGAACCAAAATGAGCACGTGAACATTTGACAATGAGCACGTTAACATCCGGCTGGGATGTATAGAAACAAAACAACTTCAAACAGCCGCGAACGGTTGTATTTGTTCGGTAAGCGGTTTTGATTGACAGAAGTTTTCATGTTGTGGTATATGGCTCGGGTATCATGAGCACGTTATCAATGTATGTACGATGCGCCATGGGCGCGGGGAATAGTTGGGAAGCAGGTTAGCGTGGAAGGCATGGCTCAGCAGACAAGGAATGGTCATTCGGCGAGCGCGGCAGAAGTTGCGGCGCTCGCTGGCGTGAGCCGCCAGACTGTGTCTCGCGTGGTCAACGGTATGCCCAACGTGACGGAAAAGACGCGCAAGCGTGTGCTGGCCGCCATGGAAGAGCTGGGCTTTCGTCCCAATTTTGCTGGAGCGGCGTTGCGCGGCGGGTCGTATCGTTCTATTGGCCTGTGCATGTACAACATCACACGTGTCGGTAACCTGGCGACGCTCGAGGGTATCATGCAAGCGGCGCGCGAGCACGATTTTGCCGTCACTATGATCGAGATGGGCGGCGACAAGCCCTATACACTTGCCGATGCCTCGCGCCGCATGGTCGAGCGACCCGTCGACGGCATGATTCTCAACATGAACCGCATGGCTCCCGATTTTGAGGAGTTTGTTCCCCAGCCGGGAGTGCGAACGGTCATCCTGTCCATGTATGCGCATCCGCGCTGCACGACGATCGACTCCGACCAGTATGGTTCGTGCGAGCTGTTGACCAATTATCTGCTGGAACATGGTCACTCGAATATGCGGTTTGTGGCGGGTCCGGAAAACTCGATTTCCTCGCGTTTTCGTGAGGCCGGTTGGCGCGATACGCTGGGTCGTGCTCATGTCGATGCCGCTCCGATGCTGCGTGGCGATTGGAGTGCGGACAGTGGGTACGCCATGGGCGAGCGGATTGCGGCCGAGGTGCTTGCCGGCGGGTCGCAGGCGCCGACTGCCGTGCTTGCGGCAAATGACCAGATGGCGCTGGGCGTTATCGCCGCGCTCGAGAACGCGGGCCTGTCCGTGCCCGACGACGTGAGCGTGGTTGGTATCGACGACGCACTCGAGGGACTTGTTCCTCACAATCGACTGACGACGCTGCGATTTGATTTGCGCGGTGTCGGTAAGCTTGCGTTTGAGGCGGCGATTGGAGAGAGCTCGTCTATCGAGGCGATTCATGTGCCGAGTACGCTGGTCGAACGCTCGACTGTTAGGGACATACGGGGTTAGGTCCTACTCCGTTTGTCTCGATTTGTAACAGGTAGACGGTCAAAAGCGGGCTACGTGTTACAGATTTAGATTCTTCGGAAAGAGCAATCCTGTTCGTCTCAATCTGTAACAGCTAGGACCAAAAAACTCGGCTAGATGTTACAGATCGAGACAAACGGCTCCCGACCAGCCCAAAAACAAAAAGACCGGGGGCGGCGCGCCGTGTGACGTGCCGCCCCCGGCTGAGAAATGGGGACAGGTTGTGTGAGCGGGCAACCCCGCCAGCCACTAGTCCAGACGACGGGTCTGCGCCACGTGCTTGTACCAGTAGGCGCTTGCCTTGGGCGTGCGCTTCTGGGTTTCAAAGTCAACGTAAAAGAAGCCGTAACGCTTGTTGTAGCCATTGGTCCAGGAGAACTGATCCTGCAGGCTCCACAGGAAGTAGCCGCCCACGTTGACGCCCACCTCCATGGCCTTGAGCAGCCAACGCAGGTGCTGCTCGATGTAGTCGATGCGCGGCTGGTCGTCCACAAAACCGTTCTTGTAGGGGTCCTTGTAGCCCATGCCGTTCTCGGTGATGAAGATCTGCTTGTAGTTGGGGTAGCGCTGCTTAATGTAGACGAGCAGATCGAACAGGCCCTCGGGATAGATGATCCAGTCCCAGTCGGTGGTGGGGATGCCAGGCTTGTTCACATGCTCGCCAATACCCTTAACGCGCCAGCGGCCGGTGCCCTTCTCGCCCGTACCGTTGTGGTGCAGGTCGTTCTCGCCGTCGTAGGCCTTCAAGAAGCGGCACTGATAGTTGTTAACGCCCAGGTAGTCGTTGTAGAGCGCTGCCTCGCGCATAATCTCGAGGTCCTCGTCCAGGATCTCGATGGTGCCGCCCGAGACGGCAGCCAGGCGGTTGGCGCACTCGAGGGTGTCGGGCGCGTAGTCGCCGCGGAAGGTGGCGTCGAGCAAAAACTGGTTTTGCAGCACGTGCTCGTTGTTGGCGGCTTTGATGTCGGCGGGGTCGTTTTCGTTGAGCGGGTACTTGAACTCCAACGACTGAATGACGCCGATTTTGCCCTTAAAGCCGCCGTTGTGGAAGGCCAGCACTGCCTTGGCGTGGGCGAGCATCATGTTGTGCTCGCACTGGAAGGCCTCGGCAAGATGCGCCTTGACGCCACCGGGGAAGGTGCCCTCGATGTAGGTGTTGGAGGCATCGGCCCAGATCTCGTTAAAGGTGAACCAGTAGGTCACCTGGTCGGCGTACTCCTTAAAGCAGAAGGTGGCAAAGTCCACAAAGGCATCGATGGTCTCGCGGTTGAGGAAGTCGCCCTTCTCAAAGAGGGGAAGCGGCGTATCGAAGTGATGCAGCGTGACAAACGGCTCAACGTGGTGCTTGTGGCACTCGGCGAAGAGATCGTGGTAGAACTGCACGCCCTCGGGGTTGATTTCGCCGGTGCCGTTGGGGAAGATGCGGCTCCAGGCGATAGAGAGGCGAATGCCGTTGATGCCAAACTCCTCGCACAGCTCCAGATCGACGGGGTACTGGTTGTAGAAGTCCGAAGCGGGATCGGGGGAGAAGCGCCCCTGGGCCTCCAGGAAGTCGTCCCAGGCGACCTTGCCCTTACCGTGGGTACGGGTCTCGCCCTCTACCTGGTAGGCAGCAGTGGCGCCGCCAAAGATAAAGTCCTCGGGAAACTGCGCGGGCGGGTTGGTGACGCTAACAGGGTTAACGGACATGATGATCCAATCGTCTAAATCGAAGGGCCAGCCGGCTGTTGATGGTCGACTGGCCCTGGGCGTTAGTTACTTCGAGAGTTGCTCGCTTACGAAGGCGAGAGACTTATCGCCGTTCTGGGAGAGCTCGATGTACTGCTTGCCGCGGCAGGCGACGCACTTGTTGCCCACGCGCCCGCAGTCCTTCTGCAGGTCTGCCAGGTAGCTTGCGGCCTGCGGGGCCAGGACGACCAGGTCAAAGTCGGGGAGCATATCCACGTGGTTGCCATAGGCCTCGGCAGCGGTTTCGAGGTTAATGCCGCGCTCCTTGGCAGCCTTGGCCAGCGCGTTGGCGAGCAGACCCGAGGTTCCGCCACCCTGGCAGAGCACGAGCACGCGCTTGCCGTTGAGGTCGCTGGCGGTCGTTGCCTCGGCAGCGGGTGCTGCAGAAGCGGCAGGGGCGTCGGCCTTCACGGCCTCGGCTGCGGCGCCGGCGGCAACGCTCTTGGCATCGGCCTTGCCCTGGAAGGCGTCGTTGAGCTTGGCGGCCTTCTCGGCGTTCTTGGCGGCGAGCTCCTCCTGGGAGATCTCGGCCTCCTCGGCGCACTTCTGGGCGTCATAGGCACGGAAGAACGGATAGTACAGGACAAAGTCGACGACCAAGATGAGGGCGAGCATCACAAAGGCGAGCGGCTGGAAGCCCAAGCCCATGATGGTGCCGATGGGGCCGGGGACAGTCCAAGGCAGGGTGTACATAAAGCCGTTCATGCCCAAGAAGTCGATAAAGATCTTGAGGATCCAGATGTTGGCGATCGGGGCAAAGACAAACGGGACAAAGAAGACGGGGTTGAGCACGATGGGTGCGGCGAACAGCAGCGGCTCGTTGACAGCAAAGCAGACCGGGACGATGGCGGCCTTACCGACGGCGCGCATCTCCTGAGACTTGGCCAGGAAGCAGAACATAAAGACCAGGACGAGCGTGGCACCGGTGCCGCCCATGCAGACGACGAAGTACTGGGCACCCTGGGTCAGGACAGCGGAAGCGTGCTGACCGGCCTGGAACGCAGCCAGGTTGTCGGTCATGTTGGCAACGAGGGCGGCGGCGATGGCGGGCTCGACGATCGAGGGGCCGTGGACGCCCACGAACCAGAAGAGGCTCATGGCGCCGTAGATTACAGCGAGGCCGATGTAGCCGTCGGCAGCGGTGAACAGGGGCTGGAACACCTGGATGACGCCCTGGGCAAAGCAGAAGCCAAAGGCGGCGCGGAAGACGATGTCAAAGACCCAAAAGACGGTGATGCAGACGGAGAAGGGGATGATGTCCTTAAAGGTCTGCGAGATGTTGGGCGGAACCTGCTCGGGCATCTTGACGGTGATGTTGCGCTTGATAAAGAACTTGTAGATGATGCCGGTCACAAATGCAGCGATGAAGGCAGTCAGCAGGCCTTTGGAACCAAGATAGGTGGTGTTGAAGCCGCTGGCGGCGTCCGTGGCGATCGTGTCGCTCGAAAGGAGCAAGAAGCCGATGATGGCCGCGCACATGCACGAGATGAAGTTGATCTGGTTGTTCTTGGGCAGGTCGCGATTCTGGGCGTCGGCGAAGTGCTTGGCGGTGGTGGCGGCACAGGCGATGGCCAGGATGCCCATGGAGTAGTTGTAGCACTTCCACAGGGCGTTGTTGATGTCATCGGGCCAGTAGAAACCCCAGATGTTGGGGACCGAAGCTACCAGGCAGAAGATGGACGAGAAGATGATGATGGGGATGACGGAGATAAAGCCGTCGCGGATCGCCTTGAGGTACTTGTTGCGGGCGATCGCGTTGAAAAAGGGCTGGCCTTTTTCGATGGTGGCGATGAGTTGCTCCATGCAAAGCTCCTAAGAGTCGGTGGGTTAGCAACGATAGTAGCTTTTGACGTTTGGTTGCCAAAATGTTGACGTTGCCATTTTGCGACACAAAAAAGGTGCGAACCGGTGGCCCCTGTGCCTGCGGACCGTCGATTCCTTGCGTGTAAACGTGTGAGCCGCCCGGTGGCTCTGTGTTTGCGCAATGGCAACGTTAACATTTGGGAGCCAAAAGCCGTTTGGGGAAGCAAAAATGTCGGTGAACGGTAGGTTTTGGGTGGTGAGCGTATGGTGGGGGAGGCGTTGGATATACTTGAAGGCGTTAAAAATGACTGCGTAGGGTGCCACCAATGGCATCGTCGACATAGAAAGATCGACCTATGGCCGCTGTTAAAAAATCGGTTTCCGTTAAGGATGTGGCGCGTCTCGCGGGCGTCTCGGAGCAGACAGTCTCGCGTACGGTGCACGATTCGCCCAGCGTGCGCCCAGAGACCAAGGAGCGCGTGCGTGCCGCCATGCGCGAGCTGGGGTATCGCCCCAATTTTGCCGGTCGATCGCTGCGCCGCGGTAAGTTTAAGACCGTCGGCGTCGCTATGTTCAACATTACCGGCACCGGCAACCTCGACCGTATGGAGGGCTTTGCCGCCGCCGCCGACAAACACGGCTACGCCATCACCCTCACTAAAGTAGATGGGCATCCGTATACCCTCGAGAGCGCATCGTCGCGTATGAGCGCACTGCCGGTGGACGGTATGGTCGTGATTATGAACCGCATGCCGGCGGACTTTGGCACCTTTGAGCCGCTGCCCGGTATGCAGACGGTGCTCGTTACCATGCTGGAGCACCCGCTGTGCTCGACGGTCGATAACGACCAGTTCGATTGCTCGCGCCAGGTGGTCGAGTACTTGCTGGAGCAGGGGCACAAGACCGTGCACTTTATCTCGTGTCCCGAGCGCTCGCTTTCGGGCATGCGACGCGAGGAGGGCTGGCGTGAGACATTGCGTGCGCATGGTATTGAGCCGCCGCGACTCGTCCGTGGCGATTGGACGGCACAGAGCGGATATGCCGCCGGCCAGGTGCTTGCGGATGATCCGACCTGCACGGCCATTTATGCATCCAACGATGCCATGGCCTACGGCTGCATTCGCGGACTCGAGTCGCGCGGAAAGCGCGTGCCCGAGGACGTGAGTGTGGTGGGTGTTGATGACAGCCTGGGCGATATCGTGCCCGACCGTCGCCTGACCACGGTGCGCTTTGACAACAAACGCGTCGGCATGTGGGCGGTCGACAAGATTGCCGGCGCCGAGGGCGCTGCACCCGGTGTGGAGCACATGCTGTTTCCGGGCGTGCTCGTCGAGGGCGATACGGTGCGCGATGTACGCTAGGGCGCGGGTCTGTTTGGGTTGCCGCTAATTGTGTTCGATATTGTTCAGATTGGTTTAAAAACCGTTCACGGACGAATAGTGACCGTTCATAGCTCAAAATTACGTTTTGCGCTGTTCTTTTTTGTTTGAATGTTATTGTTTCTGTCATACACAACGCAGCGCGTATGCCCGGACGCGATGCTCTCCATTGGTTCATATGTGAAAGGAACGCAATATGGCAACCAAAGAAGAAATCTCGATGGTTGGATTCGAGATTGTCGCATACGCAGGTGACGCCCAGACCGATCTGCTTGCAGCGCTCGATGCTGCTCGCGAGGGTGACTTTGAGAAGGCCGAACAGCTGCACAAGGATGCCAGCGATGCACTTATCGGCGCCCACGACACGCAGACCAAGCTGCTTTCGCAGGAGGCCGGCGGTGGCGAGATGGAGATGACCTTCATCATGGCTCACGCTCAGGACACTCTCATGACCACTATGATCCTGGAGAAGCAGGCCCGCTTTACCATCGATGCCTACAAGCGCATCGCTGAGCTCGAGGCCAAGCTCGCCTAACGAGCCCTCACAACCAAGTTCCCTTCCAAAAGCCCTGCCGCACCCGCGACAGGGCTTTTTCTGTCCTCCTCCAAGTTGCGGTGAAATAAGGACTGAATAGGGGCCGGCGGGCGCAAAACAATCCCTATTCCACCGCAACTCATCCCGAGATAGTCATTGGGTGTTCCTATAGTTTTGTCAACCGTCGGGGCTACTCCCGGTAGGGCACCCGGTCGCGCATCACGGCGTATATCGCCCTGAGCCGCTTCCTCGCGACGGCCTTGAGCGCCCGCCCGTGCCCCATGCCCCGCGCCCTGCAGGCCCGGTAGTACTCGCCGTAGCGCCCCGAGGACCTCACCAGGCTGTTGCACGAGAAGATCAGCAGGGACTTGAGCCTCGCGTCGCCGCGCCTGGACGCCCTGACCGACCTCACCGACGTGCCGGAGCTCCTCACCCTCGGGGCTATGCCGCAGTACGAGGCCAGGTGGTCGTGGTCCGGGAACCTCGCGATGTCGACCGACACCGCGAGCTGCGCCGCCGTCCTCGGCCCGATGCCGGGCACGGTGAGCAGGCACGCGTAGGTCTCGTCGCCCTCGAGCAGCGCCGCCGTCTCGGCCTCGAGGGCCCCGGCCTCGTCGAGGGCCTCCGATATCCGGGCGGCCAGGAACCTGACCTGCCTGTTCTCGGCCTCGACGAGCGCCGGCGGGGGCGCGGTGGAGGCGGCCGCGGCCTCCCCGGCGGCCTCGGCCCGCG
>UQHV01000012.1 GCA_900540895.1 uncultured Collinsella sp.
AAGACGGAAAGCACATTAAGTGCTTTCCTTTGCGTGCGGAACTCGCGACAAACTTAACCCCCGCCCTCAGCCCCGGAGACCCTCCCTGCCGTCACTTTGTCCAAACAGTTCTTGCTCCTCGCCGCTTCCGCGGCTCGAGGTCCCCGTTCTCCTCGGTGGGGTTGGTCTGATTATTCTTGTTGAAACTCCGCCTTTGGCTCATAAAAAACGGGAGATGCGATTTTACATCCCCCGTTTTTGTTGTGATTACTCTAGGTCAATAAACTTAGTGCTTAGGATCTTGCCGTCTTTTACTAGCATTCTGGCCATGGTGGGGCCTCGGGTGCCTCTGGGGTAGCTGGCGCTGCCCGGGTTGAGGACTAAGCAACGGCCCACTTGGGCTTCTTTGGTTACGTGGGTGTGGCCGTTGATGGCTACGTCTACGGATCCCACCGGAAGGTCTTCGCGGTAGTGGGCTACGGCGAATTTGAGGCCTTCGTAGGTAAAGAGCGCAAGACGGTCTACATCGGGACCGTAGTCGCGGTAGTAATCGTTGTTGCCCAGTACGGCCCGCACGGGGGCGATGGTGCATAGGTGCTCGTAGTCTATCTCTGACGTGAGGTCGCCGGCGTGGATGATCAGGTCTGCGCCCTCAAGCTCATCCAAGAGCGCAGGCGATAAATAGCCGTGGGTGTCCGAGATGATGTCGATACGCTTGGCGCTTGCACTGTTCATGGGATCCCTTCCGCAAAAAACGATTCGGCAGATACATACAAAAAGGCCCCACGGCTCCGCAGACGATGGGTCTACAGGGCTGCGGGGCCAGTGTGCTAGAGACTCAGAGCCTTCTTGAGCGGCACGACGCGGCGGCGCGAAACCGGCACGCGTTCGTCGACGCCCGTAATGCCCAGCTGGATGGCGCCCGAGGGCACCGTCTCCACATCCGTGACGCACGCCAAGTTGACGATATAGCGGCGGTGAACACGGAAGAAGCCAAAGTCGCAGAGCTTGGCCTCAAACTGCGCCAGCGAGGTCGTCGACAAAAAGCGATCATCGACGGTATAGATGCAGGAGTAATCGTCCTTGGCCATGATAAAGCGAATGTCGTCCACGGGAATGAGCACCTTGCGGCCGCCCTTTTCCACCGGGATACGCTCGATGGTCACCTTGCTGTCCGTAACCGGCTTGGTGCGTTGCATGACCTTCTCGATCGCGCGATCCAAGCGAGCTTCCTCGACCGGCTTCATCAGATAATCGACGGCATCCACGTCGAATGCCTCGACCGCATGGTCACTATACGCAGTCACAAACACGATCGCCGGCGGATTTTTGAGCTTATGCAGCGCCTCGGCAAGTTGCAGGCCCGAGGCACCGGGCATCGAGATATCGAGAAACACGACATCCACGCGACTTTCCATAAGCATCTCGATGGCGGAGCGGACGCTCGACGCCTCCGTGATCGTGCCGATCTTGCCCGTTTGCTCGAGCAGGAAGCGAAGCTCCGAGCGAGCCGGCGCCTCATCATCCACAATCATCGCACGCAGCATAGGGATAAAACCTTTCGTCAACTAACTACGCCGGGCATCCGTCGCATGACGTTGAGCCCGTAGCCTTTTATTTTACTCTTGAATGTCAAAGATGCTCTCTGACAAATCAAGATGAAGGAGCACTTTGGTGCCCTTGCCCGGCGCCGATTCGACACGCGTATAGGAGTGCGGCCCATAAAAGCGATGGATGCGCTCCGAAATATTGTGCATGGCCACACCGGCGCCGCCACCCTGGGGAGAGCTGGCGTCGGGACGGGCAGAACGCTCGTCAAACAGTCTGGCGGCGGTACCCTCATCCATGCCCACGCCATTATCGGCCACGGCAATCAAGATTGCATCCTCGCCGTCTTGGTGAACGGTCACGTCGATCCTCAGGGCGTCGTCATCGCCCATACCATGACGCACGGCGTTCTCGACAATCGGCTGGATCACGAACGCCGGCACCAGCGTATCTTCCACGCCCTCGGACACATCGAACGTCGCAAGCACGCGACCCTCGCCAAAGCGGGCCTTCTCAAAGGTAAGGTAGCGCTTGGTCTGTGCGACCTCGCGCGAGACCGGAATAAGCGATCCCGAGTTGTCGAGCGTGGCACGATAGAACGATGAGAACTCACGAAGCAGTTCGCGGGCCCGCAGCGGGTCGGTGCGCGTAAACGATGCAATGGTGTTCAGCGTGTTGAACAGGAAGTGCGGGTTAATCTGCGCCTGCAGCGCACGCACCTCGGCGCGCGCCGTGAGTTCCTTTTGCACCTCGAGCTCGTGGATGGCGAGCTGCGTGGACAAGATCTCGGCAAAGCCCGAGGCAAGCGCATACTGGGTACGGTCGACGGCGCGCGGGGTCTTGTAGTAGAACTTGAGCGTGCCGACGGTACGATCGCCCACCTTGATGGGGGCGATAATGCCGGCGGGGACTTGGTTGTGCGAGCCGTCCGAGCCCACGACATCCACCATACGGTTGAACGACTGCACGATGCCATGTTCGATAACGTAGCGTGTGGCAAGCGTGTGGATGGGAGTATCGGGCAGCAGTTTTTCCTCAAACTCGCCCGCGCAGGCAAGCACGTTGTCCTCGTCGGTGATGGCCACCGTCATGGCGCGCGTCTCGGGCAAAATGCGCCGGCACACCAAACGCGCCGACTCCTGCGTCAGACCGCCCTTAATGTCCTCGAGCATGGCCGAGGCCACCGAGAGCGTCTCCTCGGTGTACTGGGAGCGCACCGAATCGGGATTGAGCGTCAAAAAGATAAAGATGCACAGAAAGATGCACAGCAACGCACAGGCGATCACCGTGGCAATCGGCTCAATGCCAGTCGCCAGGGCAAAGATAAAGTACGCCAACACGCAAACGGCGCAGACAACGGCGATGATGCGAAAGATTGAAATTGAATTATCGCGCTGGGCGCGGCGGTCGATCATTCAGCCCCCTCCAGGATGCTAATCAGTTGTGCGTCGCGCCAAAGTTCGTCCATGATCTTGGGCCAGAAACTCTGAAAACGCAGGTAGCTTGCGGCGTTTTGGCGGGCATAGGTCTTGGCCTCGTCAATACCATGACGCCAGATGCGCAGATACCCCTCGTGCTCGCGGGTAAACATGCTGCGGACCATGGCAGTCTTGCGCACGCGGTCGTCGAGCTCGCGCGAGATCCACGGACCCGGATAGGGCATGAGTGATGCGGCCGTAACCGGAATGAGCTCCTTTTGGTGCGCAGCGAACGTCAGCTTGGCCCGCTCGTAGTACCAACGGTACACGTCCTGCATAAAGCGCGGCGAGCGCTTCTCGGACTCGGGCGGCAGGTGGCGCACGGTCCACTCGTTATCGAACCACACGTCATAGCCGAACATGCGCATGTTAAACAGGTAGTCAAGATCCTCGCCGCGGGTGATAAACGGGTCGAAGGCCACGCGCGTAAAGGCGCGGGCGTGCAGGGCCACAAGGCCGCCGCACACGTAATTGGAGCGCGAAATGCGGGTGCCCGAGAGCGCCTTTTTCATCCAGCGATTGAACTCGATACGCTTGGTCCACCAGCGATGACAAATACCCGCTTTGTCCGTGGGAGCCAGCGGCGACCCGTCACGATCGTAAAAGTATCCGCTCTTGACTAAAATCGGCAGGCCCTGACGCGTCTGTTGGCCCAGCGCATAGGTCGCACGCTTCATAAAGTCGGCATCGATGACGGTCTCGTCGTCATCCAAAAACACAACCGCGTCGTGCCCCAGCACCGCCGCGCAGGCAAGACCCATGTTGCGGATGGCACCGTAGCCGCGCAGGCTCACGCACTCGCCCGAGCCTTTGGGCGCAATCTGCGCCACGCGGTCGGCAACACGCGAAGCCTGAGTATTGGTAACGATGGTGACCTTAAGTGTGGGATGCGCATTGACGATTTCGTGCACGCGATGGGATACGTCGGCCGTGGCAGAAACCGGACAGACCACCAAGAGAATGATGCGCGGAATGTCGCGCACCTGTTCGAGCGAAGTCAGGCAGCGATCGAGTTCCGGGTTGGCGGCATTGAGCGACGTCGAGTGATCGTAGGTGCCGGGAGCGTTTGCTTGGGTATCATCGCCCGCCCAATATGTTGGGATCACAACCGTGGCGTTCATACCTTTGCCCTCCTTGCAACACAAAAACGGGGCGCCGCCAAACACAGGCGACGCCCCGCGACCTAGCTGATTCCATCATACCCACTTGGGCTAAACATTGTTCGGAAGTCAGAATGATTTATGCGGCCACTTCCAAAAGAGTACTGCAGATAGGCACAATTGCCGTACTGAGCCCGGTTGTCTTACGCCGCCGCCTGAGCCATGCGGGACAGACGGACCAGCAGCACAAAGCCAACAACCAGCAGAACGCCAATAGAAAGGACGCCCAGCGACGGGTTGCCGGTCAGCGAGGTGACAACCGACACCAGGAAGGTGCCCATAACGCTTGCGTAACGGCCAAAGATATCGAAGAAGCCGTAGTACTCGTTGGACTTTTCCTTGGGGATGATGCGGCCAAAATAGCTGCGGCTCAGCGCCTGCACGCCGCCTTGGAACAGGCCGACCAAAATGGCGAGCACCCAGAACTCAAAGGCGGTCTTTAAGAAAAACGCGGCAAAGAGCACGATGCCCATATAGGCGGCGACGGCCACCAAGATCATATTGAGTGTGCCCACGCGACCGGCGAGCTTGCCGTAGATGATGGCGGACGGGAAGGCCACAAACTGCGTAACGAGCAGCGCCAGCACCAGCTGGGTCGAATCGATGCCAAGAGCCGATCCGTAGCTGGTTGCCATGGAAATAACCGTGTGCACACCGTCGATGTAGAAGAAGAACGCGATCATGTAGACCAGCACGGTCTTGTTGTGAGCGATCTCGCGCATGGTGTGTCCGACCTCGGAGAACACGCCGCCCACGATGTGGCCGATGGTGTCCTGGGGACCGCGCTCGCGACCGTACTTTTGCTTATAGGTGCGAATGAGCGGCAGGGTAAAGATGAGCCACCAGGCACCGGTGATGACAAACGACAGACGCGTTGCCAGCATGGTGGGGACGCCAAGAGCGGGGCCACCCATGATAAGCGCCAGGCAGATGATGAACGGCACGGTGGAACCGATGTAGCCCCAGGCATAGCCCGAGCTGGACACGGCATCCATGCGCTCGTCGGTGGTAATGTCGGGCAGCATAGCGTCGTAGAACGTCATAGAAGAGTTAAGGCCGATGGTGCACAGCACGTACACGGTCAAAAATGCCATGGCGGACATGGGGATAGCCTGCGCCAGGCAAAGAACCAGGCCCGTGAGGAAGAAGCCCAAGAAGAACTTAATCTTGTTGCCGGCGTAATCGGCAAGCGCGCCCAGAATGGGCATGAGCATGGCAATGACCAGCGAGGCGATCGTCTGTGCATTGCCCCAGGCGACCACCAGGTCTGCCGAGGAAGCACCGGTATTGATGGCGTTAAAGTAGATGGGCACCACCGAGGTATTGAGCAGCACGAGGGCCGAGTTGCCCACATCGTACATAACCCAGTTACGCTCGAGCTTGGTGTATTTCATGGACAGGGCCCCTTCGTATTCGCCCGATATGCAGTTAGTTCATCGTACCCCAATTGCACAGAAGCGCTGGTAAGGATTCGGCAAAGGGGCAGGAGCGGTCATACGGACACGCGGGGCGAAACACCATCCCATCAAGGCAGTTGCGGTGAAATAGTTCCTGTTTAGCCCTCCGGGGCTTCATTCAGGAACTATTCCACCGCAACTTATTGAAACGGTTTGTTATTCCTCGCGGTCGAACTCCTCGTCGGCGTCGAGTACGCGGCCGCTATAGTTGATATGGCCGGTCACGGCATCCATGTCACCGGTCTCGATAAAGCGGGCAACGGTGAGCTCGTAATCGGTCAGCGCGCGCTCAAAGACCTCGGGGAAGCTCTCGGTCGAGACCTCATCGGTAAAGGGGTTCTTCCATGTCAGGTGGCCCAGGTTACCGGTGCGCTCGGGCAGCTCCGTCGTCACGCGATGAGCAAGGCCGTCGAGCAGCGAGTAGTCATGCACCAAGCCCTCAACCAGGGCAATCGCGCGCGTCTTTACCGAGCCGGCCGGCTCAATGGTGCGATAGAGCATCTGCATGTCCGAGACGGCGCCGGCGTACTCTCCCGCCGGGATGTCGATACCGTACACGCGCCCGGCGATGTAGCTCATCAGCACGCCGGCCACACGGTTGATGCGGTCGGTGGTGACGATCTCGCCCGCCGGCGGATAATCCTCGACCGTGGCACCGTCGCGCTTGAGCTGTAGCATCAGCACGTCCAGATCGCTTTCGAGCACGGCGTGAACTTGGCTGCCCGAAGCCTCGAGCTCGGGATCGGAATCTACAATGCCAAACTGCTGCTCATAGACAAAGGGATGGGCGTTGCGGTCGAGCACGTAATGAGACAGTAGGCCCAGCGCAAAGGCGCGACCCAAGCTGGCGTCGCGCGGCAGCAGATGTGACACGCCGTCGCGCAGGCACGCAAACTGACGAGACATGCGCGACCGATGCATGACCTGTGCCAGCAGCGTGCAGTCGGAAACACGCGGTGTCAGAATGTGAAAGAAGAACGGGTCGGGGCCTTGGTTGCCCAAGATAAAGGCAATCCGCTCTTCATCGGACGCGATGACGCCCTGCGGAAGACGGTCGATGCTTTCCTCGCCAAACAGATGATGGGTGATAAGCGCGGGCATAATGATCCTTTCGATTTCATTCGATGCCACCCATTATGCCCACCGCGCGCCCATGCCAAACCTGCGATGGTAAACGACGGCACGCAAGCCTCTTACGCAAGCCCCAGGTGCGACTTGACCTCGGCGGCACGACGACGGGACACCGGCACCGTCGAGTTCACGTGGTCGAGCCTGAGCTCCATAAGACCCGTGGAACCGATCTCAACATTGTGCACGTCTTCCAAATTGACCAGATAGCTGCGATGAACGCGAATAAAGCCCTCGGAGACCAAGCGACGCTCGAGCGAAGAGATCGACTCATTGATCAGGTACGTTCCCTCGGCGCAGATGGCATTGCAAAAATCGGCGCGCGCCTCAAAGTAGCAGACGTCTACGGCGGGAATGAACACCTTTTTGCCCCCGCGGTCCACCGTCAGACGCAAAGGCTGGCGCGGAGCATGGATAACACGACGGGCACCCAAGGCTGCCTCGATCTTGTCGAGTGCCTTTGACAGGCGTGCGTCCTCGACCGGCTTGACGACATAGTCGACCGCATCGAGGTTATACGCATCGGCGGCAAATTCGGCAAACGCCGTCACAAACACAACCACCGGCGGCGTCTTTAGGTTCTGCAGCGTCTCGGCAAGCTCAATTCCCGAGCGACCGGGCATGGTAATGTCTAAAAACAGCACGTCGGGCTTGTTCGACAGAATCGACTCCACAGCTTCGGTGACATTGCCCGCCTCGGCAATCTGACCCACACGCGCATCCTTTTCCAACAGATAGCGTAGCTCAGCCCTAATGGGAGGCTCGTCATCAACTACCAGGATGTTCCAACCCTCGGACATGTGCGCTTCCTCTCTCTCCTCAATACACTCGAGTGCTACGCCGTCAACGGCGCGGGCTCATGCGGCTCGCCGTTCAGCTCGACGATGACCTGCGTTCCCACGCCCTCCTGGGACTTCACGCGCATGCCGGAATCTTCTCCGTAAAAGAAATGGATGCGCTGAAGCACGTTGAAGAGCGCCAGGCCGCAACCTCGCTTGACGGAGCCGTCGGCGGTAATGCTCTCGGGCTCCTCTCGGCGATGTTGCTCAAACAGATGCGCGCAGACCTCTTCGCTCATACCGATGCCATCGTCCTCGACGATGATCTCCAAACCGTCATCGGTCTCGAAAGCCCTAACATGAATAGAAAGCGGCTCGGTCTCGCGCTGCGCGTGCTTGATGCAGTTTTCGAGCAACGGCTGCAAGATAAACGGCGGCACCATGCAATCGCGCACCTCAAAGTCGATATCGACCGAGACGCGCAGACGGCCGTCGCCATAACGAGCCTGCATAAGATTGATATAGCGAGTGCCCTGCTCCACCTCGTGCTCGAGCGTTGTGAGGGTATCGGAATCAGAAAGCGTCTGACGGTAGTAATTGGAAAAGTCGATCAGCAGCGACCTGGCCTTGTCCGGCTCGGTACGTACGAGCGACACGATGGTGCTGATGGTATTGAATAGAAAATGAGGATCGACCTGCGATTGCAAGGCGCGCAGCTCCACGCGGGCCGTAAGCTCGTCCTGGCGCTCGAGCTCAAAGCTCGCAAGCTGCGTGGAAATGAGGTCGGCAAAGCCCGAGGCAAGCGCCGTCTGGCGCATATCGATGCTGCTCAGACGGGGATAATACAGCTCGAGCGTGCCCACGCAATGCCCGCGCACGGTAAGCGGTGCGACAATACCGGCGCGCAGGCGCGGAAAGTAGCCACCCGTCTCGGTCGAGGCATCGCGCGAGAACACGCTTTGCTCACCGCTGTTAATCACATTGAGCGTGGTCCGCAGCACCACCGGGGTGCCCGCGGGGCATTTTGCCGAGTCCTCGCCCCAGCTTGCCAACACCTGCTTGCCGTCGGTAAAGCAGATGGCAGAGGCGATAGTTTCGGACAGGATGATCTTAGAGGCGCCCAGGGCAGCTTCGGGCGTAAGGCCGCGCGACGTGTAGGCGAATATTTTCGACGCGATGGCGAGCGTGCGGTCGGTAGCGCTCGATGTGAGGTCGTCGGGAACGACAAAGACGTACGAGAAGAAGAAGCACAGCATGACCAAGCCGGCAATGACGACAACGGCCGGAACGGGATTGGGATTATCGGTTAGATCCCAGATGAGCAGCAGGATAAGCAGCGGAACGACAATACCGAGCAAGATGGCTTGAACCACATGCTGAGCGGTACGAAAGACCTTGGTAGAGTTGTAGCTCTTGCCCAGAATCAGCCTATTGAGATCCACCGTCATCTCCTTCTTACTGACGCACCCCATAGCAATAAAGAGGGCCGCAAGCGACCCTCTCCATTGCATTATGCAATCAAATACTGTGTTTTACATCAAGCCATCGATGAACGGTAGCTTAGGCGCTGTACTTGTTTGCCTCGCCGAAGGTGCCGGCCTCGACAATCCAGCCGTCCTTCATGATGACGTCCATGTTGTCGGTGTTGAGCACGTGAATGTCGGCGGCGACGTCACCGTTGACGACCAGCAGGTCGGCGCACTTGCCGGCCTCGATGGAACCGGTCTCGTCCTCGATGTGGCACATCTTGGCACCGTTGAGGGTGGCGCAGGTGATGGTCTCGACCGGAGTAAAGCCGATCTTGTCGACGAACTCGTACATCTCCTCGATGGAGCAGGTGCCGTACGGGGTGACGAAGGAGAAGGAGTCGGAGCCGATCGTCATGACGACGCCGCGCTTCTTGGCCTCGCGCAGGCAGTCGTAGTTGCGCTGCAGCTCCTTCTCGACCAGGGTGCCCTCGTACTTGTCGTGCAGCTCGGGGACGTAGACGGGCGGATAGGTGGCATACCAGGTGGGCAGGAAGGCGATCGTCGGAGTGAAGAAGGTGCCCTGCTCGGCCATGAGGTCCATGGTGCGCTCATCGATATCGAAGCCGTGAATCAGCTGCTCGCAGCCAAAGCGAACGGAATCGTAGGCAGCGGCGTGGTTGTTGTAGCAGTGGCTCCACACGGGGATGCCGACCATCTTTGCCTCTTCGACCACGGCCTGGATCTCCTCGGAGCAGTAGTGCTGGTCGCGGCCGGAGTCCCAGCGCCAGATGCCGCCACCGGTAGCCCAGATCTTGATGGCATCGGGGTTCTCACGCAGGCGACGACGGACGGCCTTGCGCAGATCCCAAGGACCGTCGACCTGATCGCCCCAGGGGTGCGATTCCTTGTTGAGCTCCTGGCTGCAGTGGTGGGAGTCGCCGTGGCCGGCAACGCGGCAGAAGCCAAGGCCGGTGGCCAGAACGCGCGGGCCCTTGAAGACGCCCTTGTCGATGCAGTCACGGATCTGGATACCAAAGCGGCCGATCTCGCAGACGGTGGTGAGGCCGTGGGTGAGGCAGTCGTAGGCCTGCTTGACGGCGACGGCCTGCTTCTCGAGGAGCGGCTGCATGACCCAATCGGTGTCATCGTCGGTCAGGTTGCCCGAGAAGTGCAGGTGGGTGTCGATCAGACCGGGAAGGACGGTCTTGCCGGCGGCGTCGATGACCTCAACGCCCTCGGGAAGGTCCTGCATGGCGCCGGCGTACTCGATCTTGCCGTTGTCGTCGACGAGAACGAGGGAGTTCTCGACCGGCTCGGCACCGGTACCGTCGATGAGCTTTCCGCCAACGATTGCATACTTAGTGGACATGGTTCCTCCTTATGGATCCATATAGTGGGCGAGACCGTGTTGGGTTAAGGCCTCACAAAGCTACCCAAGTGGTGCCGGGTTCGGTGCGCGGAAGAGAGGGTCCCGCGCACCTGATCCGCCCCGGCTAGGCGTTACTTTTTGCGGGAATTGGTGAAAGCCATGAGGGCCAGGCCAATAGCCAACCAGCCGATCACGATGCTCCACTCCACCATGTTGAGGGAGGCGGGAGAGAACGGAATCACGAGCAGGCCGATGATGATGGCGCAGGCAGCAATAGCGAGGGAGATGCCAAACTTGCCGCCGGGCACCTCGTAGGGACGGGGCAGGTCGGGCTCGGTGAAGCGCATGCGCAGGCAGGCGAGGGCGACCATGCCGCAGGAGAAGATGAAGGCGAGAGCCGACACGTTGGTCAGGGGGATGAGCATGTTCTTGCCCAGGAACGGACCGACGACGGTGATGACGCCCAGAACGACGCAGGCGAGCTTGGGAGCGCCGGACTTGGGGTCGACCTCGGCGAATTTCTCGGGCAGCTGGCCCTTGCGGCCCATGGCGAGCATGATGCGGCTCGTGGCGCCGTAGAAGGAGTTCATCGGGCCCATGGGTCCAAGCGTGGCGATGACAAGCATGGCCAGGTACAGGAGCATATTGATGCCCTTGAGGCAGGCAAGCGCGGGAACCGGGCTCTTAACAAACTCATGCCAGTCGAGGATAGTGCCGAACGAGTAAATGCAGACCATGTAGAAGCCGCCGGCGGCCAGCAGGGCCAGGGAGATGATCTTGCCGAACTTGTTCCAGTTAAGGCCCTCGGCTGCTTCCTCAGCCTGCTGGGGAATGGTGTCGAAACCGGCGTAGAAGAACGGGGTCAGTACCAGGACCGACACGATACCGGCGAACAGGCTGGTGCCCTCGGTGGCGGCCTTACCGCCGCCAGCGCCGGCGACCTGAGAGAACACAGGCATGGCGTTGCTCGGCGAGCCGGTGAACAGCGAGACACCCATGGCGAGCAGCATGCCGCAGAGCAGGGCCTTGGTCAGGAAGGCTTGGAGCTTGGCGGCCGAGCTGGCACCGCGGAAATTGAGGAAGATGACGTAGACTGCAAAGCCGAGCGCGATCAGCGTCGGGAACAGGTAAACGTCGGCGCCCAGGATGGTGTAGAGCTTGACGGCGCGCAGCCACTCAAGACCGGGCAGGCTACCGAACATCTCGGACACAAGGGTCGAAATGGCAATGGCCTCCCACGGGCACAGGATGCCGTTGCCCAGGGCCAAAAGCCAACCGGTGATGTAGCTCAGCGTACGGCCAAAGCTACGATCGACATACTCGACGATGCCGCCAGAGATGGGGATAGCAGCCGTGAGCTCACCGAAAACAGCTCCGACGGGCACGAGGAAGATTGCACCCAAGAGGAATGCGATCATAGCGGGAACGGGACCGCCGCCCACGACCATCCAGTCGCCGACCTGCAGAACCCAACCGGTACCGATGATGGCACCGAAACCGATGGTGAAGAAGTTCCAGAGCGAAAGCGTTTTCTTCATGCCGCCGTTATCCTCGACTGCAACTTCTGCATTCTTGTCCGCCATTGTTCCCCTCCTTTCCTTTTTGACGCCCCTTGGCGTCACCCCTTGCGCGGTCCGTTTTGCCGCGCGCTTTTATTCCATGGCTTTAAGATACGGCCTTGGCGCAGCAGCGCCGCTCGCAGCTCGACCGAAGGCAGAACTGCAAAACGAGCGGCACCGTTTTTGGGACGAACGGCGGGAGACGTCATTCGTCTTGGACGCTTTCATCTTGTCTGCTTTTGAATACCTGTTGCCGTGGCGCTTGGCGCGCGGCGCGGCAACGTTCATACCATTTGTCAGGCTTTTGGCGCACATGCCCATGTGTCGTGCATCTTTTTATGTAGGATAGACAAGTTACACATGAGGCAAGGTGATTCGAATGGCATACGGATACAATGACGGCGACCAACGGCCACAAAGCGTGCGCCTTGCCGGCCGCACCACACCAACGCCCAGAAGCACCTCCGACAACGACAACCCGCAGCGCCCCCAAGAGCAGCCCGGGGCTTCTTCGCGGCAACAAAGCCGTACCGTGCAGCAGTCAGACCGCGTGAGTACGAGCACACGCCAACGCCAGACCGACACATCGCAGCCACGTCGCTACGATCGCCGTAAGACCGACTACTACGTCAAGCGCTCCTTTTCGCGACCTCAACGCGATCGCGGCAATTCCGCCCCTCACCCTGCGTCGCACGCCACAAGCCACGCGCTTCCGGCCCGCCGCCTACGCCTTACGCTTTGCTCCATCGCCGCCTGCCTCGTCTTTGTGTTTTTGGGATCCTGTATCTCCCACGGATCAGCCGGTCTTGAGCCCACTGCCGAAGACAAGCTGCTTAAAGCTCCCGTCGCGCCCGGTTACTCCTTTGCGTTCTCGACCCCACGCTCGCAATGGCAGGCCGGCGCCATGCCCCACATCTACCAAATTGACCCCGCATGGTCGGAGCTGCCCTATGCCGGCGGCACTATTCGCGAAAACGCTTGCGGTCCCACTTGCCTCACCATGGTCTATATCTTTAAGACCGGCCATACCGATAAGACGCCGGTCGATATATGCGCGCTGGCCGAAGCCGGCAACTACGCCCCCACTGGTGCCACCGAGTGGTCGTTTATGACAGGCGGTGCGTGGCAGCTGGGGCTCAACGGAACACAGCTCTATAACGATCGCGAATCTATTACCCAAGCACTTCGCTCGGGTACGCCCGTCATCGCCGCAGTGCGCCCCGGTACGTTTACCAACGTAGGCCACTACATCGTGCTCTACGGCATCGACGATGCCAACCAGATTGGCGTCTACGACCCCAACTCGGCCAGCCGCAGCGCCCGCCGCTGGGGCGTCGTAGAGGTCCTCAACGAAGTCGAAGCCATGTGGGCCTACTACTAGTCATTGGGGACAGACTTAAATGAGTGGTCATTGGGGACAGACATAAATGACCAGCCACTGTGGACAGCCCTTGCGGATGCCGCTCATGGGCGGACGAATAGGCCCATTCCCAGCTGTCAGGAGCTACCTTTAAGGACTGTCCCAAGCTGCCGGCAGAAAGGGAACGTCCCCAAGTGCCGGGTTTCATGAACAGCTACCTCAATAGCAAAAGCTCCGCAGTCGGAGCGGACTGCGGAGCTCATGAAGAGAGGCTAGTTTGTGGGCGCTTTGCCTGGCGCCCACGAGAGAGGCAACAGAGTAGAGACTACTCGTGAATGCGGGTACCGGAGAGGCCAGCCATGGTCTCGGCGGCCTTGTCCAGGGCGCCGATGATGCAGGTGCGGCCCTTGCGGGAACGCGCGAACTTGATGGCAGCGCGAACCTTGGGCTCCATGGAACCCTTGCCGAACTGACCCTCGTCGGCCAGGCGCTCGGCCTCGTCGGCGGTGATGTCCTCGAGCTCCTCCTGGTTGGGCTTGCCAAAGTTGATGGCGACATGCTCAACGGCGGTCAGCAGGAACAGGACGTCGGCGTCGCAGTCTTCGGCCAGCAGCTCGCCGCCCAGGTCCTTGTCGATGACGGCGGGAACGCCCTTGTAGCAGCCCTTGTTCTCGTAGTCGCGGACGACGGGGATGCCGCCGCCACCGCAGGCGATGACGATGAACTCGTTGTCGAGCAGGTTGAGGATGGAGTCAGCCTCGACGATCTTCTTGGGATCGGGGGAAGCGACGACGCGACGCCAGCCGCGGCCGGAATCCTCGACGAAGACCTTGGAGGGGTCCTCGGCCATGAACTCCTTGGCCTGCTCCTCGGTGTAGAAGGGGCCGATCGGCTTGGTCGGGTTCTTGAACGCGGGATCGTCCGGGTCGCACTCGATCTGGGTGACGACGGTTGCGGCGTGCCAGCGCTTATAGCGCTTGTGCATCTCGCGGCCAATGCCCTGCTGCAGGTGATAGCCGATGTAGCCCTGGGACATGGCGCCGCACTCGGGCAGCGGCATCTCGGGAGTGCCGATGGCGTCGTGGGCGGCGGCGAAGGCGTTCTGGATCATGCCGACCTGCGGGCCGTTGCCGTGGGTGATGATGATCTCGTTGCCCTGCTCGATCAGGCCGAGAAGAGCGTGAGCGGTGTTGCTCACGGCCTCGATCTGCTCAACGGGGTTGTTGCCGAGGGCGTTGCCGCCAAGGGCGACGACGATACGATCGGGCTTGCCAAGAGGCTTAGACATTGCTGGAATCCTTTCTGTAAAAGGCCTACAACCCATTAATAACCTGCGTCCGTGCGATACGCGAGTTTATTAAGGTTTATATTCTCTTTATCGCTCATTTTATTCATTTTGAAAATAGCGGAACGGTGAACGGTCGTTTTTGTCCGCTCAGCGTACAGAACTCCAGCTCAGACATATCTACGTAATTTACGTGCGACTTTATTTAAATGAAGCGAGGATTATGTCGGATTATGCAAACTACATCTCTGCTAAACACAAAACGGACAGCGCAATATCTTACTCGCGCTATGCGAGATTCTATGCACTTATAAGTCAAGTATGCACCACTGCAAAAACAAGGGGCTTTTCATCCAGCAAAAGGAATAAAGAAGCGCTCCGAAAAGGCGGCAACAGCCAAGTCCCCCATCCATCCCCAAAGTGGCGCGAGGTTTCGCGGCAAAGCCGCGAAACAGCGAAAGGAACGGGATACCCGGCCAACTACGTCCTTCATCCGCCCACACAATCCGAGGACATAGTCGTAGCAGGATCTGAGGGCTGACCTTCGCGGACACTCCGCAGGACGAAAGAACCCCCGCCGCACGTTGTGCGCAGCGGGGGTTCTTTCATGTCCGAGGACGTCCGCGAAGGTTAGCCCTCAGATCCTGCGGTGGGAGACCTAGGCCTCGTTGTACACCGTCTTGAGCTTCAGCAGGTGAGCGTAGCGGTCCATGGCGGCCTGCTCGTTCTCCTTGAAGAGCTCCTCGGCGCGCTCGGGGAAGGAACGCGTCAGCGAAGCGTAACGGGCCTCGTTCATCAGGAACTCCTGATAACCGCCCGCGGGCTCCTTGGAATCGAGCGAGAACTTCTTGCCGGCAGCAGCCTCGGGGTTGAAGCGGAAGAGGTTCCAGTAACCGCACTCGACAGCCTTCTTCATCTCGGCCTGGCAGTTCTGCATGCCGCCCTTCTTGATGGAGTGCATCTCGCAGGGGCTGTAGCCGATGATGAGGGACGGACCGTCGTAGGCCTCGGCCTCGTGGATGGCCTTGAGGGTCTGAGCCGGGTTGGCGCCCATGGCGACCTGCGCCACGTAAACGTAGCCGTAGCTCATGGCAATCTCGGCCAGGGACTTCTTCTTGGTCACCTTACCGGCAGCGGCGAACTGAGCGACCTGGCCCAGGTTCGAGGCCTTGGAGGCCTGACCACCGGTGTTGGAGTAGACCTCGGTGTCGAAGACGAAGACGTTGACATTGTGGCCGGAAGCCAGGACGTGGTCCAGGCCACCGAAGCCGATGTCGTAGGCCCAACCGTCGCCGCCGAAGATCCAGAAGGACTTCTTGGTGAGGTAAGCCTTGTCGGCAAGGATCGCCTTGGAGGCGTCGCAGCCGCACTTCTCGAGCTCGGCAACGTAGGCGGCGGCAGCGGTCTTGGAAGCCTCGACATCGTTGACGGAGTCGAGCCAAGCCTGGCCGGCGGCCTTGAGCTCATCGGACGGACCGTCAGCGGCGATGATCTCCTGCGTAGCAGCGATCAGCTTCTTCTGAACGGCCTCATAGCCAACGGCCATGCCCAGACCGTGCTCGGCATTGTCCTCGAACAGGGAGTTGTTCCATGCCGGACCGTGACCGTCCTTGTCCTTGCAGTAAGGAGCGGTGGCAGCGGGGTTGCCCCAAATGGAGGAGCAGCCGGTGGCGTTGGAAATGAACATACGGTCGCCGGCGACCTGGGTCACCAGACGTGCATAGGCGGTCTCGGCGCAGCCGGCGCAGGAGCCGGAGAACTCCAGGTAGGGCTGCTTAAACTGGCTGCCCTTGACGTTGGCCGCGATGAGCTCCTTCTTCTCGGAGACGTTCTCGACCATGTAGTCCCAAACGGGCTGCTGGTCCATCTCCTGCTCGGTGGGAACCATCTCGAGGGCGCCCTTGGGGCAGACCTTGACGCAGTTGGTGCAGCCCATGCAGTCGAGCGGGGACACAGCCATGGTGAACTTCATGCCCTTGGCCTTGGGGCCCATAGCGTCGAGCGTGCGGGTAGCCTCGGGCGCGGCGGCAGCCTCGTCCTCGGTCATCGCGAACGGACGGATAGTGGCATGCGGGCACACATAGGCGCACTGGTTGCACTGGATGCACTTGGTCTCGTCCCAGTGAGGAACGACCACGGCGACGCCGCGCTTCTCGTATGCGGAGGCACCCAGCTCAAACTGGCCGTCGGCGCAATCGACAAAGGCGGAAACGGGCAGGCTGTCGCCATCCATGCGATCGATGGGCTCGAGCAGGTTCTTGACCTGCTGGGCGATGGCGGACTTGGTCTCCTCGGAGAGCTCGACGGGGGCGGCATCCTCGGCAGTTGCCCAGTCGGCCGGAACCTCGAACTTGCGGAAGGCGGTAGCGCCGGCATCGATAGCCTTGTGGTTGGCGTCGACGATGGCCTGGCCCTTCTTCATGTAGGACTTGGTGGCCGCGTCCTTCATGTACTGCAGGGCGTCCTCGGCGGGCAGGACCTTGGCCAGTGCGAAGAAGGCGGACTGGAGCACCGTGTTGGTGCGCTTGCCCATGCCGACCTTTGCAGCCAGATCGATAGCGTCGATCAGGTAGACGTTGACGTTGTTGTTCGCGATGTAGCGCTTGGCCACGGCGGGCATGTGCTCGGCGAACTCCTCGTCGCTCCACTGGCAGTTGACCAGGAAGGTGCCGCCCGGCTTGACGTCGCGGACCATCTTGAAGCCCTTGACGATGTAGCTGGGGTTGTGGCAAGCGACAAAGTCGGCCTTGGTCACGTAGTACGGCGAACGGATCGGAGAATCACCAAAGCGCAGGTGCGAGACGGTGACGCCGCCGGTCTTCTTGGAGTCGTACTGGAAGTAGGCCTGAACGTACTTGTCGGTGTGGTCGCCGATGATCTTGATCGAGTTCTTGTTGGCGCCGACGGTACCGTCGCCACCCAGACCCCAGAACTTGCACTCGATGGTGCCGGGGGCTGCGGTGTTGGGCGCATCCTCGACCTCGGGCAGGCTCAGGTTGGTCACGTCATCGACAATGCCGATGGTGAACTCGCGCTTGGGCTCGTCCTTCTTAAGCTCCTCGAAGACAGCAAACGCGGACGCGGGAGGCGTGTCCTTGCTGCCCAGGCCGTAACGGCCGCCGACGACCTTGATGCCCGTCTTGCCGGCCTCGTAGAGAGCGGAGACGACGTCCTGGTAGAGCGGCTCGCCGATGGAACCCGGCTCCTTGGTGCGGTCCATGACGGCGATCTTCTGGACGGTCTCGGGGAGAACGTCGACGAAGTGCTTGATGGAGAACGGACGGAACAGGCGAACCTTGACCAGGCCGACCTTCTCGCCGTGAGCGTTGAGGTAGTCGATGACTTCCTCGAGCACGTCGCAGAAGGAGCCCATGCACACGACGACGCGATCGGCATCGGGAGCGCCGTAGTAGTTGAACAGGCCGTAATCGGTGCCGAGCTTCTCGTTGATCTTCTTCATGTAGCCCTCGACGACGGCAGGGAGCTCGTCGTAGACCTTGTTGCAGGCCTCGCGGTTCTGGAAGAAGATGTCGCCGTTCTCGTGGCTGCCGCGGGTGTGCGGGTGCTCAGGGTTGAGAGCGTGGTCGCGGAAAGCCTGGACGGCGTCCATGTCGCACATCTCGGCAAGATCCTTGTAGTCCCACATGGCGACCTTCTGGATCTCGTGGCTGGTGCGGAAGCCGTCGAAGAAGTTAAGGAACGGGGTCTTACCCTCGATGGCGGCAAGGTGAGCCACCGGCGAGAGGTCCATGACCTCCTGGACGTTGCCCTCGGCAAGCATGGCGAAACCGGTCTGGCGGCAGGCCATGACGTCGGAGTGATCGCCAAAGATGTTCAGGGCGTGGGAAGCGACGCAACGCGCGGAGACGTGGAAAACGCCCGGGAGCTGCTCGCCCGCGATCTTGTACATGTTCGGGATCATCAGGAGCAGGCCCTGAGAAGCCGTGTAGGTGGTGGTCAGAGCACCGGCGCCCAGCGAACCGTGAACGGTACCGGCTGCACCTGCCTCGGACTCCATCTCGACGACCTTGACCGGGGTGCCAAAGATGTTCTTGCGACCCTGGGCCGCCCACTGGTCGACATGGTCGGCCATCGGGCTGGACGGCGTAATGGGATAAATTCCCGCTACCTCGGTGTACGCATACGAAACATATGCGGCCGCCTCGTTGCCGTCCATAGACTTAAACTTACGCGCCATATACCCCTCTCCTCTCATATAGGTATACAGGCCCCGGCGATTGCCAGGATGTTGGCGTGATGGGATTTTCGCTGTTGCTTCCAATCATCCGGCAGGCAGACTGAGCAGCAGGTACATGGCATGGAGAGAAGGCGTTCCAAGGCGAGGGGCGATTAATGCGCTCCACAGGCCCAGCTACCCGTCTTGCACATGGCCGAGCGCCGCAAAGGCCGCATGCCGGACGCTCCCGGGCACGCCCCGGCGATGGGAAGCGCCCGCAACGGAAATCCGCATGCGGGCTTATTGTACCCCGCCGCCAAGCCATATTTCGGCAAATATAGGTGGGCGGTAAAGGTTTACCTCGGGTGACTATCACACGGCCGATGCCAGCGAACGCAATCCCCCGGGGACCACGCAGCAGTTGCGGTGGAATAGTTCTTGGATGCCCGCCTCAAGGGCCCCATCGGGAACTATTTCACCGCAACTTATTTAGGAGATGAGTTAGAGAGCGCCGAGGAGGATGGCGTAGGTGGTGGATTCGCCGAGCCTGAGCTCGTCACCGGGGTTGAGCTGAGCGGAGCGGCCGGGCTCGACCTGGGTGCAGACGTTCGTCGCGCCGTTTACCACCACGGTTCCGTTGGTGGACGACAGGTCCTCGACGTACCAGGTATTTTGGCCATCGCACCACACGTGGGCATGGCGAGCCGAAACGTCATCGCCCACATCGGTGATATCGCCTTCCCCCGTCGCCAGCGCACCGATCCCCACGCCCTGCTCACTCGGCTGAATCCAGCGCGGAGCGCTCACCACGTAGCCGTTTTGCACGCGAAGCAGGCCCAGCGGATGCGCCGGCGCCGCCTCGTGATCGCCCGTGACCGTCGAGGTGCTCAGCGAGCGCGGCGTCGACGTGGCGCCGCCACAGGTCGCATGAGCGTAGTCGATGGCATAGGTCACCGACGAACGGACATCTGCCGAGCAACCCACGGCGACAAACAGCACCAGGATGGCCTCGGCGCGCTCGGCGGGCATGAGTTCAGCCGCCTGCGACAGGCGCTCGAGCGCATTGCGATAGAGATTCGTGTCCTGGTGGCATTCCTCGAGTGCCCGCACCATGGGCTCGCCAGCGGGGCCGCACACCATATTGGTCACGGCCGCGGCGTCCATGGGGTTGCGACGGCGCAGGGCCAGCTGCGACATAATGCGCGCGGCCGAGGTGCCGTAATCGGCAAAATAGCGCTCCTGCAGCGTGCCGACCGGAGCGCGCACGATAAAGCGCGAGACCCAGGAGCGATCAGCGGCGCGGCCCTGGGGGCTGCGGCCATCGGCCAGCGGACGGCTCGAAAGCACCATGCCACATAGCTCGATATGGCTCAGGTGCGCTGCGCGTTTAAAGATGTCGAACATGGCTCCGCACGGGGTGAGCTTGATTTGAGATGCCATGGCCTAGACCTCCTTGGTCGTTGAACTCGTATCGGACGACGTCTCGGTCGTCCCGACAAAGGCGCGAACCGCCGCGGCACCACCGGCAAGCGGCGTCACCGTCTGGGTTTTTGCGCGCCGCGGCGCCGCGACGGGAAGCTCAAAGGCAAAACCCATCGACAGCAAAAACCATACGAGCGCGTATGTTGCAATTAAGGCGGCAACAAAGCCGCTCGCTACGGCGCGCTGGGAAAACACGGTGCATGCAACCGCAATCAGCACCGGAACCTCGCAGGCAGAAAGCGCCAGTACGCCATGCAGGAACCCCGTGCGACGATCGTGCGCCATGGCGCCGGCGGCAATACCCGCCATGCCCGGCAGCGCCAGCGCGAGCGCGGCAACGATACCCGGCAGCGTACCGGACCACGAAATGTACCCCACGGCAACCGTCGCACGAGCACCAGACGCCAGCAGTGCCGCCGACACCACCACAACGGCCCATACGAGGCCGCAGGCAGACGCAGCGCCGATCATCGCAGCGCGACGGACCACGCGGCCGGACGCGTCCATGGGACAGGGCGTGAGCGGCTCGCCGCGAAGCGAGCGACCGACGTTTTGCGCGTAGTGGTCGCAAAACGTCGTAAGCGCCGCCTCCACCGCGGCGGGCTCGGGACGATCGCCCTGATTACACGATAGGCAGGCCATCACCACATCGAACAGCTGAGCGTCGACAAACGCCAGCGCATCGCGCAGATCCTCGGAATTTGGATCGAGCCCCAGCTGCTGAGCCTGTTCGGCCGCGGCAAGTGCCACATCGGGCTCGCGTCGCAGCAGTTGCGTCAAGTCGCAGCCGGGCGCGTGGGCGCCGACGGGATAATCGGGCAGCGTATCCATCTTGAGACGATAAGGGCTGGCGATATCGCGCGTCTTTTTGCGCGAGCCCGAAGTACCCGACGTGCCCGGCGCTACTTCGTACGGCGCGACACCGGCGATGAGCTCATAGACCGTGCTCGCCGCGGCATACACGTCGATTGCCGGCGACATGCGCAAAACGCGCAGGTCGGCAATATCGTCGGTGAGCATCTCGGGCGGAGCGTAGGCAACCGTCGCGCGACGCAACGTGGCGTAGCGCTCTGTAAAGGACTCCCTGCCGCCGGTTCCCGCCACCGCAGAGGCGGGCTCGAGCGCCAGCGACGAGCCAAAATCGATGAGGCACAAATCGAACGTGCCTTCGGCAAGCTGTCGGTCGAGCGGCAGGCGCGCCGTGCGCACCATAATATTGGCCGGCGAGATGTCGCGATGGACGAACCCCTCCCCCACCAAGCTCATGCGGCAGAGCAGATCGAACAGGTCGCGACCCAGGCGCGCCGCCACGAGCGGCGACAGACGCCCGGCATCGTCCACGGCAAGGCGCGGGCGCAGGCGAGCGAGCGTCTCGCCCTCGACCCACTCCATGACAATCGCGGGCACGCCGTCGACCTCGCCCCACCCGTACAAGCGGGGAAAGCCCTTAAGGCCCGAAAGGGCACGATGGCATTCATATTCCTCGCGAAACGCCGCCTTGAACTTGGTGACCAGCGCCTCGTGGGCGACATCGTCATCAAATTCGTCGCGCGTTGGCAAGATGAGCTGCTTGAGCGCCACGGCCTCGCCCTGCGCGTTGACGGCACGCGTCACACGGCCGATACCACCACGGCGCATGGTGGCGTCATCGGCAAATAGCATCGTAAAACGGCGAAGGTAGGCGGGAAGCTCGTCCGTGCCCAGGGCGACGGCCGGCTCAAACCCGTCGACGCGCGCCAGGCGCAGGCCCACCATGGGATCACGGTTGAGCGACTGGGCTGCCGCAGAAGCGAGATCGTTCGTCATAGGGCGATCGCCGCCAGGCTATTGTTGAAGTTGTTAAGCGCAATGTCATCATCGCCGTAATGCCCCACCCATTGGCACAGGTTGGTGTAGCAGCCCCATAGGTTGGCGTACTGCCGATACCACTTTGAGTGGGGAGAAAACGTTTGCCGGCCAAACTCGGCACGGATGACAAACATATCGTTGGCCAGGTTATCGCACGGCCCGGTATCGCCTGTTGCGTTATAGGTCGAGACCGCGCTATTGGCGCGGGCGACATAGTCATTGAGCATGTTGTATTTGGTCACGAGCCAATTGTGGATTCTCTCCTCCTCGGCAGCCGAGAGACCACCCGAGTCCGTGTCGCCGCCGGCACCGCCGTCCGTCGAGCCGCCACTCGAAGATCCACCGCCAGCGGCGGAACCCGAACCGGAACCGCCGTCCGAGCCCGCCGAACCGGTGCCAGAACCGGACCCGTCCGAGCCGCCGGGCTTACCCGTCTGCTGCGTGTCCTGCTCCTTCTGCTGCTCCGCCTTGTTAACGACAGAAGCCACGCTGTTATTGGAAAGCTTCGTAATGACCTTGGTGCTGGTGAGCACGATGGTCTTGCCGTTTGCCAGCGTGATCTCGTTGGACGCCCGCTCGCCCTCGTCCGCGGGATCGACGCCAAACACGGTGCGCCCGACCACGCTCGCCCACGCATATCCAGTTGTCGTTCCCAAGTCGCTTTTGGCCTTGCGCCCAATATGCAGCTCGCGCGCAGCATGCGCCTGTACCATGGACGGCACCGTCATGCCATAAGCCGAAACACCGGCTATGACCAGTACGAGCGAGCAAGACAGCAGCACATACGCCCGAGGCGCCAGGCCCAGCCGGCGCCGCATGCGCACCGCGGCGCCATGCTTTGTCTGAGTGCCCCCGGGCCGCATGCGTTCTCCTCCAACAAAAACACGCCGCTTAAAAGCGGCGCATTCTTTCATATCCACATTTGAGTGTATCAGCGAACCAAAAAGGTTGCGCAACGAATGGGCAAATACGAGGTGCAAGTGGACCCATCCACGCGATAAGCGGATGAAAAGCAGGTTTGTTGCACAACAAATGCATGAACGCGTGCCCAATTATGAGCGCCCCGTGCGGCAGGCCGACGGGACATGCCGCGGAGCTGACGCCGCCTAGATCGCGCGACGGGCCTCGATAGCACGGCCGAGCGTGAGCTCGTCGGCATACTCCAGGTCGCCTCCCACGGGCAGCCCGCTCGCCAGACGCGACACCTCGACGCCCAGTGGCTTGATGGTGCGAGCAAGGTAGCTCGCCGTGGTCTCGCCCTCGATATTGGGGTTGGTGGCGATAATGACCTCGTGGATATCCTCGTGGCCCAAGCGCGCCAGCAACTCGCGGATGTGCAGCTGCTCGGGACCGATCTTGTCCATGGGGCTGATCACGCCGCCCAGCACGTGGTAGAGGCCGTGGTAGCTGCCCGTGCGCTCAATCGCCTGGACATCGCGCGGCTCACCCACCACGCAGATGCGGGTGGTGTCGCGCATCGAGTCTTGGCAAATGGAGCACTCGTCAGCGGTGGCGTAATTAAAGCAGCGGCTGCAAAAATGCACTTCCTGCTTAACCTCCAGAATGGCCTCGGCCAGGCGGCGGGCCTCCTCGGCATCGGCCTCGAGCAGGTAGTAGGCGATGCGCTGGGCCGACTTGGGGCCAATGCCCGGCAGGCGGCCCAACTCATCGAGCAGTTTTTGCAGGCTATGGTTGGCACTCATATATATGCGTGTCTTAGAACGGCATGCCCGGGATGTTGAGGCCGCCGGTGATGGCGCCCATCTGCTTGTTGGCGAGCTCGTTGACGCCGCGGACGGCCTCGTTGACGGCAGCCATGATCATGTCCTGCAGCATATCGACGTCCTCGGGATCGAGCGCATCAGGGTCGATGGTGAGGTTGACGAGCTCCATCTCGCCGTTAACGGTCACCTTGACCATGCCGCCGCCGGCAGAGGCATCGACGGTCTGGGACTTGAGGTTTTCCTGCGCGGCGGCAAGCTGCTCCTGCATCTTGCGGGCCTGCTTCATCATCTGCTGCATGTTCATACCGGCCATGATGGCTCCTTTACGTGCGGCCGCGCGACGAGCTGCAAAGGCAGCCGGGACGCGGCGGGGCTTTCAAACTCAAAAATCGTACCACGGCACGAGGTCAGCGAGCGGGGCGGACACGCTACCTCAGTCGATATACATGCCCTGGAGTGCAAGCCGCGCCCAAAGATTATGCAAAGTTGAATAATTCGCATCTGCATAAATGTCTCAAATTAAATCTAGCAGGGCCGGAACCCGGCATTTTCTGCATCCAGCTAGATAGCAAAATGCTAAACCGCCGCTCGAGGTGGCGCTCATGACGGCATGGTAAAATTTGATTGTCAAAGATCGCAATTTGGAGGTGCCCCATGAATGTCCCCGACGCGCTCCAAAACATCCGCTCAAAACACCCCGTTGCATATGTGGTTCTCTATCTCTTTGTCGGCTGGGCATTGCTGGTTGTCATCACCCATGCCATAGCCTTTGGAGCAGAACTGCTGATAGCCAGCTCGGACCAGCCCGTCGTCAAATGGGAAGCGGCCGATGAGTGCACCGACGGAACCCGAACCATTTACTACAACAGCCCGTCCCTCTACCAAGAGTTCAAGGTCAAGATAAAGGACTCCAAGATTGTCGATGCCGAACTGGGCTCTTTATTTACAATCGGAGCAACCGTCAACGCCGAGCAAGTCGAGTACACGGACAGCCATGCGACATATCGTATCGACCTCAGCATCCTAGGCCGACCGTCACGCGCCTGTCTGCTCGAATGCGATATACGCGGCACCACACTACACATGTCCGAAATACAGATGCGCCCGGACAAGGGGTCCTCTTCTTGAGCAGTATACCCGCCTGCACAGCTACTCCACCGGCTTGAAGATGGTGGCCTGGCCAAAGACGCTGCGGATGAGGGCCTTGGCCTCGTCCTCGGTCTGCGGGATGCTCGGGGCTGCGCCCTGATGGCCGAAGGGGCTGCCGGCACCGGGATTGGATTCCCAGGGAGCGGCGGGGACGTCGTCGTTTGCAGAGGCTGCGGGTGCCACAGCAGCGGCCTTGGTCGCGGACGCCGCACCCGGCACGTCGAACGGGGGCAGATCGTCCCCGCCGGCATCGGCAGCAAAACCACCGACCATAGCATCGTCGTAGGGCACCTGCTCGGATTCCCATGGCGCAGCCTGCGCAGGCGGCTGAGCCATGGGGACGGACGCGCGCTCGGGCGCTCGGGGCGCGGGCTCGGTCGGGAGCTTGCCCGTGGCAGGAGCACCGGCAGGGTTGTCGGAGCGCAGCCAAGGGGCCTTGGCCAGGTCGGATGACTTGGGCGCAGGCGCGGCAGCGGACTTGGGCGCGGGGATCGGAGCAGCCGGTTTGGGCGCAGCGGGTTCAGGCGCCGACGGGGTCGGTGCCGCTACCGGCGCCGCTTTTGGCTGCGTCGCGCTGGCGCTCGAGGATGCAGGGGGCACCGAGGACACGGGTTGCGGGTCCGCAGATACCGCAGCCCGTGCAGATGGAGAATGCTCCTCATGTTGAGGAGCCGGCGTGCCACCCCCATCCAGGACATAGTCGACGGTACGACGACCGAAGACCGCGCAGACCGTCGGCAGGACCACCGACTGCGTATCGGCGCGACCGAGCATCTTGATGGCAAAAGTCGAACCCGCGGGGAACGAGACCGTGAGCTTGGAGCCGTCGTCGGCCGTGGCGCGGGCGTTGAGCAAAAGCCCTGCGTAGGAGGCCTGACGAGCCTTGACGCGCTCGACGACCTCGGCCCATTTGCGCTGGAGCTCGCCGGCGTCCTCAACCGCGGGGGTCTCGGCAGCACCGGCGGCGGCAACCTGGGCGGCGTTGTTGGGCTTGGACACCGACACGGTCGATGCAGCAGGCGCGGAAGCCGGAGCCGCAACGGGCTGAGGTGCAGGCGTTACAGGTCTGGGCGCCGGCGCAGGAGCCGCGGACTTGGTCGCAGGCTGGGCAGCCGGAACAGCAGCACCACGGTCCCAAGGCATACCGCCCTGGCGCGCGGACGTAGCAGCGGGGGCAGCGGATGCCGCCGGGGCGGCAGCGCGGGCGCCCGAAATGAGCGTCGGCTGTTGGGCAGCAGCGGGTACGGATGCTGCAGGCGCGGCGGCCTGAGCAGCAGCCACGCTCGCCGGCACGGCGGCGTTGGCAACCATGGCCTCCAGGCGTGCCACGCGCTCGGCCAATGCCTCAATCGTTAAATCAGCCTCGGGACGCGCCAGACGCGTGCAGGCAATCTCGAGCACCAGGCGCACGTCGCTCGCGCCCCTCATCTCCAGTGCGGCATCGTCGAGCACTGTCAGCACACGAGCCAGGCGGTCGGCAGGATGCTCGCCAAAGGCAGCGGCCTCGGCAGCAAGCGCCTCGGCCTGCTCGGAGCCGCCCTCAAACAACTCGGCACGGGCACCGGTAACGCAGGCAACATACACGTCGCGCACGTGCGCCACCAGGTCGCGCGTCAGCTCCAGCAGATCGTTACCTTCCTCGACCTGCGCGCGAATAAGCCCATACAGCTCGGCAACATCGCGATCGGCAATGGCGCGGGAAAACTCGCCCAGAATCTGGTCCGAAACCTCGCCTAAAAGCGAGCGGGCGTCGTCCGCATGCACAGAACCGTTGCCAAAGACGCTCAGCTGCTCCAGCGTGGACAACGCGTCGCGCATGCCGCCCTTTGCATGGCGCGCCACGATAGCCAGCGCCTCGTCGTCGTAATCGAAGCCCTCCTGCTCGCACACGTATGCCAGGCGATGCTCGATATCCTCGTTGCCGATGCGATGGAAATCGAAACGCTGGCAGCGTGAGAGGATGGTCTCCAGAATCTTTTGCGGGTCGGTGGTGCACAGCACAAAGATCACGTGTGCCGGCGGCTCTTCAAGCGTCTTGAGCAGCGCGTTGAACGCCGCCGTCGTGAGCATGTGGACCTCGTCGATGATATAGATCTTGTACTTGCCGCGCACCGGGGCAAAGTTGACGGAGTTGATGATCTCCTCGCGCACATTGTCCACGCCCGTGCGGCTTGCGGCATCGAGCTCGTAGACATCCGGGTGGTTGCCCTCGGCGATGAGCTCGCACTCCTCGCAAGTACCGTCGGGCATGCAGCCGCTTGCACCCTCGGCGCGCGCTGCCTCGGCATTACGGCACAGCAGCGCCTTGGCCAGAATGCGCGCCATGGTGGTCTTGCCCGTGCCGCGCGGTCCGCAGAACAGGTACGCGTGGGACAGGCGTCCCTCGGTGATGGCGTGCTCGAGCGTCGAGACGATATGCTGCTGGCCCACCACGGAGTCGAAGGTGAGCGGGCGATACTTTCGGTACAACGATTCCATGGGTGCTCCCCCGGGTATACTGAGTCTTGTTGCCGCGACGGCCATGCGGTCGCACGGCATACTGCATTCATAATAACCCGTACGGCGAGCCCGCCGCGATAGGAGTCCAAAGAGCATGGCAGACGCAGAGAGCAACCTCGTTCCCTCCGAAGCAGCCGACCAGGTCGAGGTCGCGCTCGAGGAGCAGGCCGCAGCCGATGACGGCATCCTGTACCTCAACGAGTACCAGTACGAAAACGACCTGGTCACCGACTTCGCCCGCCTGGTCGCCTCGCCCAGGCGTCGCGGCTCGCTGTATGTCGCCGCGGCAATTGCCGCGCTCATCGGCATCGGCATGCTGGTGGCCGGCGGCAACTGGATCAAGTTTGGCGTCGTGTTGATCGTGTTCGGCGCCTTTTTGGCCTGGTGGAGCAAAAACCTGCACCACACCCTCGCCCGCGACTTTATCGATTCCGTCGAGGCCGACGAGTCCATGGGTGGCCGCTATCGCCGCGTCGCCGCCAACGAGGACGGCCTGATGGTTTGGGGCAAGAGCGGCAAGTCGCAGTTTTTCCCGTTTGAGAAGCTCGACCACGTGCTCGACGGCGAGCGCATCTTTGTGGCCATGTTCGCCGACCAGGGCGTGACGATCCCTAAGGAAACCTTTATTCGCGGCGATGCCGAGCAGTTTGGCACCTTCCTTAAGGCGCGCATCAACAAAAAACTCCGCATCGAGACCAAACGCAAGAAGATGAAGGCTGAAAAGGCCGCCGCCGAGGCCAAGCAGGGCGACAAGCCCCAGGAGACCAAGGGCAAGCAGCGCAAGCAGAAGAAGAACAAGAAGAAGCGCTAAGGCCAAGACAGACAGGCAGCCTCGCATCCCGTTATCCTCGCCATCCGCCCGAGCGTGCTACACTAGCAGCATCTATGCCACCGCGAATGGCTCGGCCCCGCGCCCGCCGCTCGCAAACGAACTTTAAACGCACGAGGGTTGGCCATGCCGCTTTTCCCGCAACATACCGCCCGGTTCTCGCCGGACGTTCCTTTGGAGGGCACCAGCTCTCGCGAGCTGCTCAAGCGGTACCAGCCGCTCGAGACACTTGCGACCGGCGGTTTTGGCTCCATCGAGATCTGCCGCGACACGCACCTGCGCCGCCGCGTCGCCATTAAGCGCATCCCCCTTATCAACGGTGCCGGCATGCCCGCCAGCGACATCATGGATGTCCTGCGCGAGGCGCACACCGCCGCCATGCTTCAACATCCCAATATCGTGCAGGTCATCGACTTTACGCACGACACAGCCTATGCCTACCTGGTTATGGAATATGTCGATGGCATGTCGCTGGCCGAGTTTTTGCACCGCGTGGACGGCCACTCACTTACCTTTGACGAGGCCGCGGCCATTGCCGATGCCCTGGGCCAGGCGCTCACCTTCGCCCATAGTAATGGCGTACTCCACCTGGACATTAAGCCCGCCAACGTGCTCATCGACCACTCGGGCAATGTAAAGCTCACCGACTTTGGCATGGCGCGGCTGTCGTCCGCCGGTGGCTTTGGCGGCTCGCGCGGCGGCACCATCGGCTACATGCCGCCCGAGCAGCTCGATATCGAGACCGGCACGGTCGACGAGCGCGCCGATGTCTTTGCCCTCGCCTGTGTGATCTACGAGGGCCTGTGCGGCAGCGCTCCCTTTATGGCGGCCACGCCCGCCGACTCGCTCGGCCGCATCATCGGCGGCGCCACCTATCCCAGCGATCTGATACCACACTTTCCCCCGGGAGCCGAGAGCGCGCTCATGAGCGCGCTCTCCCCCATGCCGCAGGACCGCCCCAACAGCATCGAGGCATTTTGCGACCAGCTCCTTGCCGGTCTGGGCAGCGTGCGCGAAGGCCGTCGCAGCCTGGAGCAAATGGTTGGCGAACTTTCGGATGACGAGCAGGAGCTCGACGATATCGAGCCGTCGCACTACGAGGACGACGCCATCGAGGTCGACCCCGCACTCGGCTGGGCGGGCACGCGCTGGAGCCATGCGCGCGACTACACCATGCGCACTATCTCGGCGCTAACGTGCGGCACCTTTAGCTTTTTGCTGATGCAAACGACCGGGGTCGCGGCGCTTCCCGGCCTGGTCATTGCGGCCATCGCGATCGGAGCGGCGGCTGGCCTGGCCCCCCAGATCGGCTCGGCCATCTCGGCTGTGGGCTTTTTGGTGCTCATGGCCAACGCCACCATACAGGCACAGGGCATCCTGTCGATGCTGCCCGTCGCGGTGATCTTTGCCGCCGCCATGTCCGGTTGGTGGATCGCCTGGGGTCGCACCGAGACTGCCACGAGCGCCACGCTCACCTGTGCACTCGCGCTTGGCTGTCTGACCGGCAATACCTTCCTGGCAGCTGGGGTCGCCGCCGGCGTCGCGTCATTTTGGCTCGGCCCGGCAAGCGCCGCCGCGGCAACGGGCATGGGCGCGCTTTTTGCCCGTCTGGCCACGGTCGCGCTTTCAGCCAGAGGCGTGCTGGGGCTCGGTAACGTTGCCGCAGCGCTGGGAGACCCGCTCCTTTGGGCTGCCTTTGTGCTGGTCGCGGCAACTGCCGCGGCGTCATCTGCGCTGCTCAATGTCCATGCCAAGCGTGCCAATCAGGGCTCAAACCTTGCCGCAATCGCCGCAATCGCTGTCACCGGCATCGGCTGCGCAGCGGCGTCCTGTCTTGCACACCATATGGAAATTGCCAGCCTTGCAGCCGCGGTCATCGCCAAGGCGGCGGTTGCGGGAATCCTATCCTCTATAATCGTTGGGATATGCCTATATTTGCTCGGATACCAAAGAACCTATACGGAGAGTGATCTTTCGTGAACTTCCTGAACATCTTCGAGGACCACGTGGCCGGCATCTTCGGTGCCACCCGTGCCCCGTTCTCCTTTAAGAAGCTTGCCAAGCAGGCCGCTCGCGACATGGAGGATCAGACTCTGGTGATCAACGGCGTCAACACGGCGCCGGCACTCTATACCATCCTTATCGCCGCCGACGACGATCCCATGCTCGCCCCGTTCTACCCCGAGCTTTCGCGCGAGGTCCGCGAGTTCGTGAAGGCGCAGGCCGAAAAGCGCCGCTATGTCTTTGTCGGCGAGCCCCTCGTGCGCTTTATGATCGATCCGCAGCTGCGCGCCGGCAAGTTCTCGGTCTTTGCCGAGAACGTCGATGCCCCCACGCTCGGCCGCCTGTACGAAGAAGAGCGCGCCTATCAGAACGGCCTGGGCCAGAACAACTCCGCGGCAAGCCGTGCCGCCAGCGCCCCGCGCGCCGGCCAGCAGCAGTTTGCTGCCCCGCAGCAGCAGCGCCCCGCCGCCATGCCCCAGCAGCAGCCGACGCCTCGCGCCGCCGCTCCCGACCCGCTTGCCGTGGCAGACCCCTTCGCGCCTAGCGTCCCCGACCCCGCCGCCGCACCCATCCCGGTGCCGCAGACCGTCTCGCGCGACGCGCTTGCCGGCATGGGCGGAGCCGCCGCGACCGGTGCCGCCGTGGGCCTAGGCGCCGCAGCCGGCATCGCCTCCAACATGGCGAGCACTCGCGCCCCGCAGCGCCCGCTCGCCCAGCTCGTCGACGTCGTGAGCGGCGAGAGCCATAGCATCACCTCCGCACAGGTGACCATCGGTCGCGAGCGCTCAGTTTCCGACATTGCCCTGCGCGACCCCAACGTGTCGCGCCGCCACGCCCAGCTCACCTTTACGGGCTCGGATTGGTCGATCGAGGACCTCAATTCCACCAACGGCACGCTCGTCAACAACCGCCGCATTACGCGCTGCCCGCTGCGCAACGGCGATCTGCTGACGTTTGGCCTGAGTACCTTTGAATTTAGGGGATAGTCGCTTATGAACATCGATATCGTCCTTTTTGCAGGCCGCATCGTCCTGGTCGCCCTGCTCTATATCTTCTTGTTCGCCGTCATGAAGACCGGCGTGGGACTTGTGCGCGGGCAGCGCCGCGACTCGGCTATCTGGACGATCGATGTGGACAAGGGTCCGCGCGGTATCCGCGGCATCCACGTAGACATGCTCGGCCCCGTCATCGTCGGTCGCTCGCCATCTTCGGACATCTGCATCAACGAACCGTTCGTCTCGGCCTCGCATGCGCGCTTTTCGCTGCAGGGCCCGGCACTCATCATCGAGGACCTCAACTCGCTTAACGGCACGCTCGTCAACGGCCGCCAGCTCGTGGAGCCCGCAACGCTGCGCGAGGGCGACGAAGTCCAGATTGGCGACGTGGTCATGAAGGTGAACCGTCGATGATCGACGAGGAGAACAAGTCCGCAACTATGACCGAGGCACCGGCCGCCACCACAGCTGCGCCGGCCCACGCCGTTCCGGCAGGCTCCGCACCCGTGGAGCCCGAGGACACCGTGTTCTCCCTGCCTCTTTCGCATGTAACGCATGATATTTCGGATCTCGCCGATAACGAGGACGAAGAGGATGCCGTAGCGGCGCCCATCGGCGCACATGCTGCGGAACAGCCCACAGCGCCCGAAGCAACCCCGGCGCCGGCTCACTTTGCAGAGCCCGTCGCCGCGGCAATCAACGAGAGCGCTGCGGTGTTTGCGGCACCCGAGCCCGCCGCGCCGGCGTTTCCCATAGCCCCGGCATCCAAGGTTGCGCCCGCGTCTACGCCGGCGCCCGAGCCTATAGACGTCAGCCCGCAAGATGACGAGTCGACCGCCCGCGTTTCCGAGGAGCCCGACTCCCCGGACACCGGCGATTCCGAATCAAACGCCGTGACCGACACCGTCTCTCCCGGTGACACCGCCGAAATCGACGTTGCCGCCGTTGAGGCCAAGCTCAAAGACCCCGGCTCGACCATGAGCTTTGAACCCCTGACCGAGGAGCGCATCGAGACCGACTCGACCTATGATGCCGGCACCACCACGCAACTCATGTGGGGCGCCCGCTCCGACGTTGGCTGCGTGCGCCCGCACAATGAGGATTCCTACCTGGTGCAGTCGCCGCTCTTTTGCGTATGCGACGGCATGGGTGGTCACGCTGCCGGCGAGGTAGCCTCTTCCATCGCCGTCGAGACTATTGCCAAGACGGCCCCACAGTCCGCCGACGCAGCACGCCTGGCCGCAGCCGTCGAGGCAGCCAACGCCGCCGTAATCGAGGCGGCCCTGAACGGCCTGGGCAAGCCCGGCATGGGCTGCACAGCCACCTGCGCCTACATCGAAAACGACACGCTCGCCATCGCCCACGTGGGCGACTCTCGCGCCTATCTGCTCCACGAGGGCACGCTCATCCGCGTGACCCGCGACCACTCCTACGTGGAGGAGCTCGTGGACGCTGGCGAGATCACGGCAGACGAGGCTCGCGTCCACCCCAACCGTTCGGTCATCACCCGTGCGCTGGGCTCGGACCCCGCCATGTATGCCGACCACTTCACTCTGCATATCGAGGAAGGCGACCGTCTGATCCTGTGCTCCGACGGCCTTTCGAGCATGATTCCCGATAGCGATATCGAGAACATCGCCACGCAGTCCTCAACCGCGCAAATCTGCGTCGACAACCTAGTGGACGCGGCGCTTGCCGCCGGCGGCCACGACAACGTAACCGTAGTAGTCGTTGACCTGGTTGACGATGGCGTTATGCGCGAGGCGCAACGCGTGCGTCGCCGCAACGTTACCATCGCCGCCATCCTGGCCCTCGTCTTTGTGCTGGCAGCTGGCATCTGGGCCTACACGGGTGTCACCGGCTCGTACTACCTGGGTACCTACCAGGGCAATGTCGCCGTCTGGCGCGGCCTGCCCGGCAAGCCGCTCGGACTCAAGCTCCACTGGCTCGAGAGCGAAACCAGCATTAAGCTGTCCGACCTGCCCGAAGACACGCAAAACCGCCTCAAGGCGGGCATTCCGCAAACAAGTATCGACGATGCGCAGGACACGATATCCAAGTACCGCCACCAGATCGACGAGGAGCAGACCCGCCAGGTGATCGACGCGCAAACGATTCGCGACAACACCAATCAGGGATCGACCTCCGAATCAGATTCCGAGAAAACCGCCGAACAGTCCGCCGAGGCCGAAGCCTCCGATAAGAACTAGAAAGGGAGTGCCGCTTATGAGTCGCCGCAACACCGAGCTGCTCTTGCTCATCGCCTCGGCGTTCCCCGTCATCCTGCTGTATGCGATGTACGTGCTCACTGCGGGCGCCGCTATCTCCTTTGAGACGCTCGCCGTACCGATCGGCCTCTTTGCCGCCTTTGCCGCGGCCCACATTGCCGTGCGCATCTTGGCGCCCGGTGCCGACCCCGCCATCCTGCCCATCGTATTTATACTTTCGGGCATCGGCATCACGTTCGTGACGCGTCTCGCCCCCGCTCTCGCCATCTCACAGCTCATCATCCTGTTTGTCTCGGTGGCGCTCATGGTGGGAACGCTTGCACTAGTCAAAAACCTCGACGTGGTCATGCGCTACAAGTACACCTTTGGCATCATCGGCATCATCCTGCTGATGCTGCCTATCTTTATCGGCACCACGATCTCGGGCTCCAAGCTGTGGATTCGCATCGCGGGCTTTACCATCCAGCCCGGCGAGTTCGCCAAGGTCTTTATCGTGCTGTTCCTGGCCGGGTACCTGGCCGAGAACCGCGAGCTGCTCTCCATCTCCAACCGCAAGATCTTGGGCTTTAAGATCCCTCGCCTGCGACTGCTACTGCCGTTGTTTGCCGTGTGGGGTGTGTGCCTGCTCGTCGTCGTCTTCGAACGCGACCTGGGTTCGGCCGTGCTGTTCTACACCATCTTCTTGCTGATGCTCTACGTTGCCACGGGGCGCTTTTCGTATGTCGTTATCGGCCTTGCGCTCTTAGCCGTTGGAGCCGTGGGCGCCTACAAGTTCCTGTCGCACGTTCAGGTGCGTTTCCAGGTTTGGGTCGATCCGTTTAAGGACGCCCAGGGTCAGGGCTACCAGATCGTCCAGTCGCTCTTCTCGCTTGCCGATGGCGGTCTGGTCGGTGTTGGCATCGGCAACGGCATGGCCAACAACATCCCTGTCGTCGAGTCCGACTTTATCTTCTCGGCTATCGGCGAGGAGATGGGCCTTTTGGGCGGCGGCGCCGTGCTCATCCTGTTTATGCTCTTTGCCGTGCGTGGCCTGACCACAGCTGCCCGCGCAAAGTCCGACCTTGCCGCCTTTAGCGCCACCGGTCTTACGGCAGCCATCAGCTTCCAGGCCTTCTTGATCGTTGGCGGCGTAACCCGCCTGATCCCGCTGACCGGCGTCACCCTGCCCTTTATGAGCCAGGGCGGCTCCTCGCTGCTGGCAAGCTTTATCATCGTCGCACTCCTGCTACGTGCCGGTGACGAGGCGACCGGACGCGAGGCCGAGCTCACCGGCACCGGCACCATGGCCGCCATCACCGATGACCAGGTCGCATCCGCCGCTGCCCCGACCGGTACGCGTTTTGCCAGCGCACCTTCCTACAGCCACGGCAACCACTCCGCGGGTTCTCGCATGCGTCGTCGCCTGCTCGACACTCCAGAGTCCGGCGTGCTCGGCCGCGTGGCGCTTGCCAACCGTCTGACTCGTGCCGTGTTTGCCTTCACGGCGCTGTTCGCCATCCTTATCGGCAACCTCACCTATGTCCAGGTCATCAAGGCGAAGGACTACCAGGACATGCCGACCAACAACCACACCATCGCCCGCTCCAAGTACATCCAGCGTGGCTCCATCATCACGTCCGACGGCGTGACACTAGCCGAGTCGCTGCAGCAGGAGGACGGCACCTACGCCCGCTCCTACCCCAACGGCAACATGGCCGCGCACGTGGTGGGCTACGTGAGCCAGCAATACGGCACCGCCGGCATCGAGAGCGTCATGAACGATACGCTCACCGGCTCCAAGGATTACTCCAGCTGGAACAACGCCATCGCGTCGCTCGCGGGGCAGACCCAGCCGGGCAATACCGCCAAGCTCACCATCGACTCGCGCATCCAGACGGCCGCCGAGCAGGCGCTCAAGGGCTTTAAGGGCGCTGTGGTGGTCATGGATCCGCGCACCGGTGCGGTCCTTGCGTGCGCAAGCTCGCCCACCTATGACAACACCAACATCGATGCGCTGCTCCAGTCGGGCGGCGGCGAGGACGGCTCCATGTACGATCGTGCCATGGACGCGCTGTACACCCCGGGTTCGACCTTTAAGGTCGTCACACTCTCCGCGGCGCTCGAGACCGGCACCGCCAGCCTTACCAGCACGTACCAGGCGCCCGGCTCCATGGATATTGGCAACGCGCCGGTCACCAACTATGCCAACGAGAGCTACGGCACCATCAGCCTGCAGCAGGCCTTCGCCGTGTCGTCCAACGTCGTCTTTGGCCAGGTGGCAAACGAGATTGGCGCCAACTCGCTCGTCCAGTTTGCCAACGCCTTTGGCTACGGTCAAAAGCTCGGTCAGGATCTGACCACCGCAGCTTCCATCATGGCCGACCCGTCGCTTATGACCGAGTGGGAGACCGCCTGGGCAGGCGCCGGCCAGCCTGTCGGCATGGACCACACGCCAGGTCCGCAGACCACCGTCATGCAAAACTGCGTGATAGCGGCGGCCATCGCCAACAGCGGCGTGGTCATGGACCCGTTCTTCGTGGCCCAGGTGCTCGCCCCCGACGGAACCGTGGTCAAGACCACGCAATCCCGCTCGCTCGGCCAGGCCGTCAGCGCCACCACGGCCGATCAGGTCAAGCAGGCCATGCTCGCGGTTGTCCAGTCCGGCACCGGCACCGATGCCCAGATTCCGGGCGTCAAGGTCGCCGGCAAGACCGGATCGGCCGAGACCGGCGGCACCAACGTCAACTCGATGTTCGTCGGCTTCGCACCTTACGATTCACCCACGGTCGCCATCTCGGTGGCCTTGGAGGATTACGACAAACACGACGTCAAGGCAGCCAAGATCGCCGGCATCGTCCTGACCGCGGCACTTGCCGCCCAAGGAGCGTGATGCCCGTGATCGAAGCGGATACTTGGGGCGCGCCGCGACCTATGAGCTAGCGGCAACGCGCCACACGGCCCCAGCGGCCACACATTCGGTACTACACACATCGTTGAGCGAATAAGTTAGTTAGGAGCAGGAATGGAACAGAGGGTCCTCGGGGGAAGATACCTCCTCAAGGATAAGGTGGGAACGGGCGGCATGGCGACCGTCTTCCGTGCGCAAGATCAGGTCCTCGACCGCACGGTTGCCGTCAAGATCATGCTGCCGCAGTATGCCGGCGACGCCACCTTCGCCGCCCGCTTTAAGCAGGAGGCCCAGGCAGCAGCAGGTCTCTCCTCCCCCTATATCGTGGGCGTCTACGATTGGGGCAAGGATGGCGATACCTACTACATCGTCATGGAGTACCTGCGCGGTACCGACCTTAAGAGCGGCATCAAGAGCCACGGCGCCCTCGATCCAAAGAAGGTCGCGCAGATCGGCTCGCAGATCAGCTCCGCGCTTTCGGTCGCCCACAAGCACGAGATCATCCACCGCGACATTAAGCCGCAAAACATCATGGTGCTGCCCGACGGCAACATCAAGGTCATGGACTTTGGCATCGCGCGCGCAAAGAACAGCCACCTCACGCAGGACAACAATGTACTGGGCACCGCCCACTACGTAAGCCCCGAGCAAACGCGCGGCCAGGACCTCGGTCCCACTTCGGATATCTACTCGCTGGGTGTCGTCATGTACGAGTGCGCCACCGGTCGCGTCCCCTTTGACGGCGACGACGCCATCTCAGTTGCGCTCAAGCAGGTAAACGAACTGCCGGTTCCGCCGAGCCAAGTCAACTCCGGCGTCGATGCCGATCTGGAGCGCATCATCCTCAAGTGCATGGAAAAGGACCCGGCGAACCGCTTCCAGACGGCAGACGAGCTGCGCCAGGTGCTCAACAACTACCTGTCCGGCCGCGCCGTCAACGTCTCCGAGCCCACGCGCATCATTGGCGCCGCGGGCGACCTGGGCGCTACCAAGACCCGTGAGCTGCCTGACTCCACGCGCGCTATGGTTCGCCCCGTATCGGGCGTAAGCGGACAGACCAACCCCCGCAGCGCCGTCTCGGGTTCCACCGGTTCCTACGAGGTCGATCAGCCCAAGTCCAACAAGAACAAGATTATCGCCGCCGTAGTCGCCGCAATCGCCGTGGTTGGCGTTGTGGTGGCCTTCGCCACCGGGCTCTTTGGGGGCGAGCAGGTTACGGTGCCCGATGTGCTTAACAAGGACCAGCAGACCGCTATCGAGCTGATCAAGGAGGCCGGCCTTGAGGTCGGAACTGTCGACCAGAGCTATAACGACGATGTCGACGAGGGCAAGGTTGCCGAGCAGACCCCCAACGGCAACACTAAGAAGCCCAAGGGCTCCAAGGTGAACCTGGTGATCTCCAAGGGCCCCAAGCCCTCCGAGAAAGTTGAGGTTCCGCAGCTCGTCGGCCTAACCAAGGACCAGGCCGAGGCCGCGCTGGCAAGCGTGGGCCTGAAGGGCAACGCAACCGAGGAGGCCAACGAGGCCGACGAAGGCCAGGTCTTTGAGCAGGGCACTGATGCCGGCAAGGAAGTCGAGAAGGGCACGACCATCTCGTATAAGGTCTCCAGCGGTCCTGACACCACCTCCGTCCCCGATCTGACCGACATGACCGAGGCCCAGGCACGCAACGCTCTCGACATGGCTGGCTTTGGCGTCGACGTGAGCTACCAGGAAAACGACTCGGTTACCGAGGGCACCGTAATTAGCTGGAACCCTAGCGGCAAGCAGAAGCCCGGTGCCACGATCACCGTCGTCATCGCCAAGAAGTCCGGCAAGGCCAGCGTCCCGGGTAACCTGTACGGCAAGAGCATCTCCGCCGCCGTCACCGCGCTCAACAACGCCGGTTTCTACAACATCGCATTCTGCGATCAGAACGGCAACCCCGTGAGCGGCAACGAAAACGCCACCGTTACGGGCGTCTCCCCCACCGGCAAGCAGTCCACCGACAGCACGATCACGCTGACGGTTTCGCTTTCTGGCTCTGCCTCGGGTGACGATTCCGACACGACGACTAACTAGTCGACAACCCATCACCTGCAGCGGCTATGGCCGCAAACATATTCGCTCAACGGCGCCCGCTTGCTCCCCAGCAAGCGGGCGCGTTATTTATCGACAGGCCAGGGCTCCATAGCAACGCAAAGAGGCCCGCAAAAGCGAGCCTCTCAGGTAACAACAGATATGTGATGCAGTAATTACTAGCCGCAGAACTTCACCATGGTCTCGACCATGGACTCTTGCCTATAGACAAAATGTCCAGAAGCAAGGAGATGAAAGAGTAAGGACAACGCCCTCTAAAAGAAGGCCGTATATGAAGATTGCATATCCCTTTTGCCTTCATATACTCAAGAAGCACCCCTCGAAGCGCTCCTGAGAGGCCCCCTTGGATGCAACCCAGGGGATCCAGATTCTGGTAGACATCGGCACAGCAAAATCCTGCCGCGCAGGCACGAACGGACATCTTGACTCCCAACGCAATGCGGGGCGCCCCAAGACACCCCGCCACGACAAAAAACTAGTTCTCGTAGACCAGCGGGTGGCCCCAACTGCCCTCGATCTTGCAGGTCTGCGCCGCAAAACCGGCAGCGAAGTCCAAGCTCTCGCGAATTGCGGCCTCGCCGCACTCGCCGGCCTTCTTCTTGGAAAGATAGGTGACCAAAAACGCCGTCAGCAGTGAATCGCCGGCCGCCATAGCGTCTTTGAGCTCCTCGGGCGCCACGGGCTTGATGCCCTGCTCGTAGAAGTTTTCGCCGTCATAGGCGACGGAACCCTTGCTCCCGCGCGACGCGCATACGATTTGAGGGCCAAGGGCCTTCACCCACTCGAGCTTCGCCTTGATATCCTCCAGGGAAGCGTCGCCCATGGACATAAAGGCGTACGTCACAAATGGCGCAATCTGCTCGAAGTACTCGTCGGTGGAGTCATCGGAGAAGTCGAAGCTGATAGGCACACCGGCAGCCTTGATCTTGGGGAGCTCGCGCTCGGTGAAGCAGTAGTTGCCGCTGTGCACCAAATCGAAGCCGCTGACGTACTCGGCGGCGAAGCGGTCTATCACGTAGCGCATGTCGCCACGTATGCCGCCTTCATTGGAGCCCAGGAAGATACGGTCCCCGGTCTTGTCAACGGTCACGCGAGCGGCGCCGTTGACGCCCAGGACCTGCTGGCAGCGAAGAAGCTCGACGCCCTCGTCCTCAAGCGATGCTATAACGTGCTCGGCCTCCTCATCTGATCCGAAGATTCCCATGTAGGCGCTGCGATCGACACCGAGCTTCTTGGCGAAGACGGCGAAGTTGACTGCGTTGCCGCCGGGATACATAGTCTTGATATGCTCGTACTTATCGACAACGTTGTCTCCAAAGCCGAGCACGCTTATAGGATAGGCTGCCATGGTTATCTCCATTCAGGTAAACCGCCGTGGCTACGGCGAGCAGAAGAGGCGCGAGGATTCGCACGTCTCAACGCGCTTCGCGCCCCGTTCTAAAATCGCTAGTACTTCTCGATGCCCATGTAACGACGCACGTCCGGGTGATGGTCGAACACCTTGCCGCGAGCGGAGCGCAGCTCACAGTTCATCGCGTAGAACAGGATTGGATCAAGGAACGCGCGAACGCTTGCCGGTACTTGGTCCATGCCGTACTCCATGGCGTCGAGCACCATAAGAGTGTCGGTATGGGTCTCGAGGAATGCGAGGGCGCGCTCATCCATGGCTCGGCACTCACTGGAAGACATCTGCAGGAAGTAGAAGACTCCGGGCTCGGTCACCTCGAAGGGGCCGTGGAAGTACTCGCCGGAGTGGATATAGGCGCAGCTCTGCCACTGCATCTCCATAAGCGAGCAGATAGCGAAGCCATAGGTCTGGCTAAACACGGGACCGGATCCCAAGATATACAGGAACTTGTGGTCCTGGCACAGGGCGGCAAAACGGTCGCAGAGTTCGGCGTTGACCTTCTCGCGAGCTGCAGGCAGGATCTGGTCCATCTTGGCGATGCCTTCGTACATGTCGGCAAGGTCGGCATAACCTTCCTGCTGATCCAGGAGCTCGGAAGCGAGAGCCAAAGAGATGCCGGCGGGCACCTCCGCCTGCGGAACTCCCTCGCCCCACGGATATACCCAGCACGTCCACTCACCGTTATCGATGCCGGAACCCGCGTTGTCCGTCTGCACGATAACGGTCGCGCCCGCCGCCTTGGCGATCGAGCACGCATCGATTACCTCGGGGGTGTTGCCGGAGTGGCTGCAAGCGATGACAAGGGACTTTTCGCCCAGGCGCTTGGGACGCATGATATCGAACTCGCGGGCGGTATACGCCTCGCTGGCAAACGTAGTCGCCTCGCGCTTGAGCAGCTCGTGGGCGGGCAGCAGGTCGATGAGGGAGCCGCCGCAGGCAACCCAGAAGACGCTATCGAAACCGCCCTTTTCAGCGATTGCGTCGGCGATAAGATCATGTGCGTTCATTGTTATTCTTCCTTTCGATACGGCGGACGAATCCGCCAACGTTTACTGCGAGTCTTCTCGTCAAGCGTGTTGACTTCCCCACGCGAATGGGAGCTACGCGCTAGTCGACAAAATACCTCTCGAAGGCGTCCATGTTGTGCCGGTCCGCTGCTGCGGGATCATCGGAATACCTTCCATCGGTGATCTCCTGGCCAAGATAGCCCTCGAACCCATGCGCGTTGAGGACGCGTACGAAATCGTCCATACTGTGCTTTCCATCGCCCCAAACCAGATGGCCATATGGGTCGCCATCAATGAAGCGCATGTTCCTTATGGCACCATCGCTAAACTCGGCAAACCACTCTTCAAGGCTCTCGCCGGCGACTCCCATAGCGGTAGTGTCCACCATTGGAGTAAGGTGCGGGCTGGCTACTTGGTCAAGCATGCGCCTGGCGTCCGCGAGTGTAACCACCAAGTTGCTCTCTTCCGGCCTCAGGCTCTCCATGCAGAGGGTCACGCCGTGCTCGCCGGCATAGTCCGCAAGAATCGCCAAGTGCTCGGCAGAGCGCTTCCAAGCCTCCTCGCGGTCCTCGTCCCAATCGCCCCAACCGGAGTTGATGGACATATACGGGGCGCCGAGCACCTCGGCGAGCTCGATGCCGTGCTTAAAGTAAGCGAGGCTCCGCTGCGCGTGGAGGGGCTTTCTGGCAGCGTACTGCCACGGATACACCACGTTCTCCGGACACAGGGAGCTCACGGAGAGTCCGCGGGACTCGATCTTGCGGCGAAGCTCGTCGGCCTCGAAATACCCCGTGTGGTCCAGCGTCACGTGCGGCTCGGCCGCCCAAAGCTCGATGGTTTTGAAGCCAAGGCGCTGCTGAGCATCAAGGAAGTAATCGAGCGACCACATGATGTAGTGAATGTTCATGCCGGCGACCTGCTCGCGACGCAGACGGGGTGTGGAAGCGCTTAAATCCATGCTGGGCACCTCCTACATCGGCAGTAGGCCGGAAATCACAGTCGCGACCAATCCGAACAGAACCATGAAGATAAAGAACTTCCAGATGGTCTTCCACCATTGCCCGAAGGAGATCTTCGCCACGGCAAGACCCGCGACGGTCATGCCCGCAACGGGGCTGATGGTGTTGACGGTCTGGTTCGCGAACTGCAGAGCGGTGACGGCAGCCTCGGGATTGAGGCCCATAAGCTCGGTCAGCGGGCCCATGACGGGCATGGTGAGTGCAGCGAGGCGGAGCTGGAAGGAACCAGCAGCGAAAGCAGGCCGAGGACGATGTACATGAAGGTGGTATAGATGAAGGACGGAGCGCCCGCAAGGAGTCCGACGAGCCAGTTAAGAATAGAGTCGATGATCATTCCGCCCTCTGCGACGACCAGGATGCCGCGGGCGATGCCGATGATGCAGGCTGCGTAGGCGAAGTCGGCGATTCCGCGGACGAACTCCTCCGCAATGGTCTTCTCGTCCAGGCCGCCGAGTATGCCGGCAAGAAGGCCCATGGCCAGGAACACCATGGAGATCTCGTCCATATACCAGCCCTGGGTAACGAGGCCCCACACGATAACGCCCATGCCGACCGCGAAATCAATGAGGACGAGCTTGTGGCGAAGCGTGAACTCCTCTTCGATAGAAGCATCAGTGACAGAGAACTCGATGCGCTTCTGCTTATCGTCCTCATAGGTGATGGAGGACTTGGGATCGAGCTTGACGCGGCGCGCGTAGCGCATGGCCCAGAAAATGCCCGCGGCGGTGAAGATGACCCACAGGATGGCGCGGAGCCAAAGCTGGGGATTTCCCTCGATGCCGATAACGCCCTGGGCGATCAGCACGTTGAAAGGATCAATAGTGGATGCGCAGTAACCAAGGTTGGGGCCGAGGAAGCAGATGATGAACGCGGTCATGGAGTCATACCCGATGCTCAGCATGATGGGGATGAAGATCGCGTAGAACGGCAGCGCCTCCTCGGACATGCCGAACGTGGTGCCGCAGATCGAGAGCAGGATCATGGAGATGGGGATGATCAAGATGTCCTTGTTCTTCAGCTTCTTGATCACGCGGCTCATGCCGGCGTTTAGGGCGTTGGTCTTGGTGACGATGGCGAACGATCCGCCGATCAGCAGGACGAACGCGACGACATCGGCCGCAGCCTGAATGCCCTTGGCGGGAGCCTGCAGGACGGCATCGATGCCCTGTCGCAGATCGACGGTCTCCCCCGTCTCCGAATCGGTGTAGACCTTGTCGACCTCTTGGTACGTTCCGGCTACGGCGACTTCTCGCTCGCCCGCGGCCGTCTGAATGGTCTGGCGGTCGAACTGACCCGATGGGACGATCCATGTGAGCACCGCGAAGAACACGATCAGCATGAACGCGATGGTGTACACATGGGGAAGCTGGAGATGGAATCTGCGCTTGGGCTTCTCCTGTTTGGCATCCGACATTCTTAACCTCCTGCCAGAGCAACGATGCTTGCCAAAAATCCTTCACGTATAGGCAAACATCTTAGGTTGTTCTATGTATAACCTGCATGAAGGCGTCGGTCAAGAAACATATTAGGTTGTTCTATAAGTGGTAACTTTTACGCGCTAAACGGACCTGCCGCGGCAATACGAGAACAGCGCTGTGTGAGACAGAGCCGCTAGATATCGAAGCTGTAGCGCGAACCCACGTAGTACTGTCTGCCATAGCAGAAGCGCTCTCCGTTGGAATCGAGAAAGCCCGCGTTCATGAAGAACAGCGGCTCCCCTACTGGGACCTTGAGCTCGCGGGCGGCATCAATTCCCGCACGGGCGATCTCCAGCCTGCAGGGATCGGACGAGCAGGGATACCTACCCGTACGCTCCCCCACGGCCTCGAATATCGAACAATTGGAGAGACCGATATCTTTGAGAAATTCGAATCCATCGACAGGATAGTAGTTGTTCTCGAACAGGACCGGCACGCCGTCTGCGGTACGCACGCGTGAGACCAAGATGAGGTCAGAGCCTTCATCCAAGCCAAAGAAAGAAGCGAGGTCGCGATCGGCGGCAACGGTCTTGCGGGCAACGACGCGAGCGCCCGCCTTCATGCCGTTTTCAGCGCATGCTTGGGTAAAACTCTGAACATCGTCCTTCTGATGCACCTTGCGAATTATCTTTGTCGCGGTCACAAACGTACCACGCCCCTGCCGCTTGGTGAGATACCCCTCGCCCACAAGCTCCTCTATTGCGCGGCGAACCGTGACCCTTCCCACGCCGTACATCTTAGAAAGCTCAAGTTCCGTTGGAATCTGCGAGTCAACGGGATATGTCCCCTGTTCGATATCGCTCTTAAGCAAATCGAGCACCTGTTGATACAGCGGGGCGGAAGAGCCCCCATCCAGATGCGCATCCACAAAAACTCTCCCTTTAAGGCGTTCGCGATCTCAACGACTCCATTCTACCGCACATGGAAAAATGAGGTTAAACACATAGGGGCCCTGCATGTTTGAGCGGATCGGGAATCTGGTCGCTGATTTCGTCCGCATTTGCTTGCGAAAAACCAAAACGCTCCTCGCGCTTGGCGAACACGGTGAGGCCCGCCGCCTTGCACGCAGCGATCGATGATGCTCGTGTGATGTTGGCTTCCTTCCTTTGCTTGCGAGGCGCGTCACTCGTCCTGCTGAGCCGCGGGCCCATCGTTCGGCGTGGCCTGCCTGCGCGGGGCATGCCGGGAATTGATGTAGTCGTATGCGTAGGCGATCTCCGCGACGGGGACCTCCACGTGGTAATGGGCGGAAATGTCAGAGAAGCTCGTGCGGAATGCGATCGAGGTAGGCTCTGTGTCTCGGGGATGTTCATGCGGCTGGTCCTCCTTTCGCCACACACCTTACGGGCGGGGTGGTGCGCGGAACGGGTTGGCGCCAGTGTTTCGTCACGGGCGCGTGCGCTTCGGCACTCCATGCTACATCTGAGTGGCATATGGCGACTTCTCGACACTCGCGCTCGACACAGCGAGCGGAAATGGCGCTGCCTGCCGAGCGCCTCGTGGGCGCATCCCGACCGCAGAAGTGAGCGCGAAGGCTCGTCGAAGTGCTGGGTGGGGGACCGGCGGTCTGGATACGCGGTTTCGTTCGGCGAAGGCGGCGAGGCGAATGGCATGGCGAACGTACGGGTTTGACGTGAACGGGTTGCCCGTGGCGGCGTGGTATCGGGAGGAGACGGTCGAGCAGGTGCTCGCGCCGCTGCTCGCCCGTCTCGCGCGCTCGCATCAGGAGAAGGGGCCGCAGGCCCATCTCGGCAACCCGGTGCGCATACGCTATTGCGACCGGGACGGCCACGTGTCGCGAACGGATATCGTCCGCCAGGTGGACGTCGCGCCGCGAAATGCAGACTCGCCTCAATCGTCGGTAAGGGATGCCGCGGGCGATACGATGGAATCCACGGACCGCACCGCGCCGCCGAGATTGCGACGCGAATGCAGGCGATGCGCCCGAAAAACTCCTCCGCGCATGTAGGGCGAAACGCCAGATTGGAGCTCCATGAACGATTTCTCCCTCTACTCCCCCACCCGCTTTGTCTTTGGACGAAAAGTGACCGACAAGGTTGGGGAGACCCTGTCCGTCTCCGGCCACCGCCGAGCGCTCATTGTCTACGGCAAGGGTTCCGTAGTCCGCTGCGGAACGCTCGGCCACGTGAAGGCATCGCTCGACGCCGCGGGCGTGGAGCACATCGAGCTTAGAGGGGTGCGTCCAAACCCCGAAATAGGCTTGGTGCGAGAAGGCGTCGAGCTCGCACGGGAAAACGACGTCGACATCATCCTGCCCGTGGGCGGCGGCTCAGCCATGGACTGCGCGAAGGCCATCGCGCTGGGGGCGGTATACGACGGCGACGTATGGGACTTCTTCCGCAAGCGCGCCGTTCCCGCCGACCGCATCGACGTCGCCTGCGTGGCGACCATCCCCGCATCGGGTCCGAGGCCTCTAACTCCTGCGTTATCAGCAACGACGAGGAGCACCTCAAATGCGGCATTAACACGGACCTCAACCGCCCGGCCATCGCCTTCCTCGACCCGGAACTGACCTTCACCCTGCCCGCCTACCAGACCGCCGCGGGAGTGACCGACATGATCGCCCATACATGGAGCGACTCTTCTCCGGCGAGCCCGCCGTGGGCGTAACCGACAACAGCGCCTGCGAGCCAGTGCGCGCTGCGATGGAGGCGGCGTCCAAGGTGATGGAGAACCCAGATGACTACGACGCCCGCGCCGAGATCATGTGGGTGGGTACGCTCGCCCATAACGGCCTCGCCGGCTGCGGCCTGGGTGTCCCCGGCCTGCGCGACGGCGATTGGACCTGCCACGTCCTTGAGCACGAGCTGTCCGCACTGGACACCAAGATCACGCACGACGCCGGCCTCGCCGTCATCTTCCCCGCCTGGTTGCGCTACGCATGGCGAGAGCACCCCGAGCGCTTCCTGGAGTTCAGCGCCCAGGCCTTTGGCGTCGAACCCGTCGATTCGGACGCGGACGAGCTCGATGTGGAGGTAACCCCCGAGCAGGCAATCGAGTACGCGGTCGAAGCGACCATCGACGAGCTGCAGGATTTCAACGTCTCGCTGGGAATGCCACGCACGCTATCGGAGTTCGGAGTCACCGAGGACGATATCGAAAAGATGATTCCGGACCTCAAGATCAACCGCGGAGAGCTCTTCGGCAGCTTCAAGAAGCTCACGCTGGACGACGCGAGAAAGATTTACCGCAGCACACTCTAGGAAACAGATGCCCATCCCCCACGGGCGAGCAGCACGGCGGCCCCCGCAAACCAGAAACGGCGCCGCTCCCGCGACGCCGTCATATTCCCTGGTGCCCCCGGGCGGATTCGAACCGTCGACACCCGCTTTAGGAGATATGATTTAATGCTACCCCCTACCATGCATCAAGCATCATTGAACACCATATAACCGCAGATAAACATAGCAGTTTGTGTCTTTTACCTCTGATAGCTGCGCCTACGCTTTTACAAACATATTACTAACGGCTTTAGCTAAACTGCACTCAATGAATTGTTGAAAACTCTTCAAAGAAACGGAGTGCAAAGATGTCAGAACAACCACTCATTAGCGGAAGAGGCACGTGTTGGAAAGACAAGAGGTCGCCTAACACCTATCGCTATTATTTTTCACTTGGAATCAAGGATCCTAAGACGGGGCGCTACAAACGATCCCCAACTTATACGGTTCACTGCAAGACTAAAACAGAGGCAAAGGCTGCAATGCAGGCCAAGCTGGCAGAAATCAACTCTTCTGGCGCGGTCTCTAAAACTAAAAAGCCAACTCTGCTTGCGTCCTACTGCTGGGCCTTTCATGAAAATAGGGACACTGAGCTTGCGCCAACGAGCTATGAAAGAGAAGCGTACGATTGCAGGCATATCGAAGACCTATTCGGTGCGTTTCAGACAATTGAGGGGCTGACTCCCGATCTAATCGAAGAAACATATGCCGAAGCTCGTCGCACGGAAAAATACAAGCCATCGGAGCTTGTGCGGATCAACGCGAAGTTGCGTCAAATTCTGTCGAATGCAGTCGCGAAGCGGATAATTGACCGAAACCCCTGTGCCACTGTTCATGTTCGCAGACCACGCAACAAAAGAGAATCACTAACAATCGACCAAGTTGCCGCCCTATGCACACACCTTCAACACATTGAGCTCACCGCCGAAGCTGTCGGTACGCTAGTACTAGTGTATACGGGTATGCGAAAAGGCGAGATGCTTGGTCTCGAATGGCGCGATTGGGACCCCGTCAATAAAACTTTGAAAATTGACAGGCAGTACACCAACGACCATGAATTGAGGGCACCAAAGTCACAAGAAAGCCAACGCAAAATCCCCGTTGGAGAAACCTTGACCGAGCGTCTTCAATCATGGTCAGCCAAACAAAAAAAGTTCCTGGCCTCTTTGGGACTGCCTCAGACTGGCAGCACACCCATCATTAGCGATATTGCCGTCGAACAGGGAGTCCCTACTGTCTGCCACATGAAGAATTACATCTACAACCATTGGTTTCGCGATTTCGCAGTTAGCTGCAATCTTGGAATCTATGAGCCGAACGATTCAACTGGTGGAAAACTATATAAGGGAATCTGCCCGCATCAGCTCAGGCATTGTGTCAGCACTTTTATGCTGGCGAACGGATCAGATATTAGAAGCGTGCAGGGCATTCTTGGCCACGCAGACCCCAATATCACCCTCAAAACGTATACAAGCCTCGTTCAACAATCAGAAATAAAAGCAGTTAAAGGATACGAAGACTTAATCAACGTCTATATACAGAGAAGCGAGCAATAGTTTGTTTTTTATTCATCGTTTCATCCATAATATTACGGTAATATAATACCGTTTCCGCAGGTAGATGCTTTATTTGATTGACATTTAATGGGTTTTATTACATGCTAAAGCTGTCAGATGGCTACGCATGTAGTCATAAAAACCGGCCCCCCAAGTGCTTATGAACCTGGTAAGTCTTACAAGCACAGGGAGGGCCCTCATTGAAAGGATAGCTCATCATGGCTACTCCAAAGATTAGCACTCAGGCGTCCACACCGACTTTCCCTACTGGTGCCGTTCAGTGCGATCGGTTGCTCCGCGTTAACGATATCCGCGAAATCACTGGCTGGAGCGAAAACACCGCGCGCAAGTTTATGCGTGAATCCGGCAAGCTCATCCAAATCCATCGCTCGAATTACATGCTTGAGAGCTCGTTTTACGAGCTTTTCAAGCAGCTTGAAGGTCATACGGCCCACCTTGACTAGGTGGTAAACATGAGCGAGCTGCCGTCGATTTCCGACAAATATCGCGATGATGTTAATGAGCAACGAAAGATTAAAGGGAAAATGGATAAAGCTAATTTTATTTCAGTGCCCGAGTGGGCGTGCTGCGTCACCACCGTCGCTGCCGAGCGCCTCATCCTCGGCCTTGTATGGAAGTTTGGAAAGCCTTCCACAAACAAAAAAGCCATGGGCTTTTACGCAAAAAGCAAATGGATTGAGGAGCATTACCACCTGAGCAAGAACACGATTTCCCGCGCCCACACCTCTTTGAAGGATAAGAGGTACATTCAAAAAGCGGGTGACGGCAGCTGGATGCTTAATTACGCTGCAATCTACCGCGCCGCGATCGAAAACGGCTGGGAGCCTCCGAAATCTTAAGCCCACAAACCGACTATCGAGGTCGTGAGAGTCGGCCACCGTCAGGGTGCCCACAAGAACATGCCGCGGATGTAAAATAAAACAGGGTCGAACCGAAACAGTTCCCGGACAATTGGCGTCCGGCCAGACACTTCGATTCGACCCTTTTTCATGCCCGCACCTAAAACAATCCCATAATCATTCTCGACATCTTTAACGCCATCACTCTCCCGCCACCAACACGTCGTAGGTGCCATTTTCAACGAATCGATGTGGCCGTCCATTCATGGTCTTTAAGGCACGTGATACCATGAAAACGTGCGGTATTCCTCCAATCGAAAACCTGCGTGAACGCATGACTTGAGACGCCTTTTTAGAACTCACCGATCGCAGGACGACTACAAATCAACAGCGGCCGCGTATTTGTTCCCAGCCGTACGGCGTGGCGGAGTCATGCCCATTGTTGATTGGAGTGTCGCACGATGTCAGACGATAGAAAAATCAGGAAGATCTACGGTTACGGCATAAAGTCCGTCCTCGATGAGGCCGCCGAGCGAATCGAGGCGAGGTGGCGGGAGAAGCTGCTGCGCGAAACCGCCGACCTCAAGACCGAGAATGCACTGCTCAGGGCCCAGCTCGACGAATTCAACCGCAAGCTCGGCGAGGCGAGAGGCCGGAATGAAAAGATTGAAGCCGACTGCAATGAGCGGATTGCCTTTATAGAGGAGAAGTTCGAGCTCGATACCGCGAGCCTCGAACTCGAGAACAACGAGCTCCACGCCGCGAGCGTCAGGCACCTCGCCGATGCCAGGGAGCTCGACAGACAGGTCGTCCAGCTCCATGCCGAGGCTGAGGCCATGGTCGATGAGATCGAGCGTCTGCGCGGCGAGCGTGACGCCGCATTGAAAGCCCAAGCCGAGCTGAACGATGCGCTCCTGGCCCAGCGCGACCTGATGGCCGAGGTCGCCGCCCTCAAGGACCGCCTCGCCGCCTCCGAGCAGCGTGCAGCCGTGGCTGAGGCCAAAATCGAGGTCATGACCCAGATGAAGGGCAAGTAGTCTCGCGCCCTTCCTGTCAGGTGGCTGATTTATAGAAACCTTCTAGAGCGCTTCTAGAAGATTTCTAGAACCGGGCGCAGCATCTTCGATCGGCACGATGTCTCGGTAGACAAGGCGATGCTTGGCGTCGAGCCATTCGTCACCGTGGTAATGGCCGAAGAACCAGGCGCGGTAGCCGAGCCGCCCGTCGAGCTCGGCAAGGAATCGCTGAAGCCGGTCGCCTCGATACTCGCGTCCACGCTCGCGACACAGCCCCTCAGCAAGGGCAGTCGGTGCCTCGTGAGTCACAACGTAGTCGACTTTCCAGCCCACGCGGTCGAGCGAGGAGCGGCAGTGCTCCGTCTCTTCCTCGCTCGGCATCTCCTCGGGCCACCAGTTCCTCCCCTCCCTGCGATACTGTCTGTCGTTGCTCGCGGCACCTCCCATGGTGAGGACCGTGGTCCCCGCGATGTCGTACACCTCTCCGCGCATCAGGTGCAGCACGCGCGGTCGTGCCTCATGGACGAGCCCGCCGTTCCACTCCCGCACCGGCAGCTCGGCCAGGGCGTGGTGGTTCTCGTGGTTGCCGTCCACGAAGCACGTGGTCCAGGGCTTCGACTCGAACCAGTCGAGCCAGTATTTCTCGGCGTTGGATCCATCCCAGACAAAGCCGAAATCGCCAGCTACGATCACCACGTCATCGCACGTCAGGGTCCGGCCCAGCGGCCAATTCTTGAAGGCAAACCGGCTGGACCCGTACTCGGCCCTGCCGTGCACGTCGCCTGTCACATAGACCGTCATCAGTACGCACCCCACGGCAGGAGCTTGTCCCCGAGCCTCACAATCCGGTCGTACAGCACGGTATGACGTTCGTCCGGGTTGCCGTCTCGGTGAAAATGGCCGTAATACCAGCGCTTGTAGTCCAAGCGGTCCTCGAGCCCGTCAAGGAATCCGGTCAGCCGGTCCACATCGGGGCGTTCCCAGCCTGGGCCCGGGTAGAGCGTCGGCGAGAGCATGCGCGTGGCGCAGGTATGGGTGATGACGCAGTCGACCTTCCAGCCGACCTCGTCGAGCCTTGCCCGCGCGGCATCGAATTCGCGCTCATCCGGGAGCTCCTGAGGCCACCAACTGGAATACGGAACGCGGTATTCCCTGTCCACGCTCGTGGCACCGCCCATGGTGAAGACCGTCGAGCCGTCGAGCTCGAAGACCTCGCCGCGCGTCAGACGCCGAATGGACGATGTGTCCGACAGGCGCTGCGTCAGCCCGCCATGCCACGGCTCCATGGGGCGCTCCTCCCAGTGGTCGAAGCGCTCGTGGTTGCCGTCGACGAACAGCACCGTGTAGGGCCGCGACTCCAGCCAGGCGATGTCGGCGCATTCCTCGGCAGAGAAATCCCACGGAAAGCCAAAGTCGCCGGCGACGATGAGATAGTCGTCGCCGGTAAGACTGTCGCCAAGCTCCCAGTCGCGGAGCTTTTGCATGTCGAGCCCACTGTGGATGTCGCCCGTCACATAGACCGTCATCGAATCACCTCTTCCCTCTTGTACGCCGCCAGCTCGCGCTCGACCTGCCTGTCGCCGGTCTCGTTGACCCACCAGGGCCATTTCACCCGACCGCACGGCTCGTCGACTCCCGCGAACCACTCCCTCAGCTCGTCGAGGCTCACCGGGGCGTGCCCGTTGGCGTCGCAACCGACGTCGTAGCGCAGAAGGCCCTGCTTGCGGTTGAACTCGTTGTACGCGCCGCCGCTGGTGTGGATGTGCCCGTGGAGGTGCCACGATCCATGGTTCATGCCCTGCCAGTCGGCCATGGGGTAATGGCTCAGGACGATCTTCTGCCCGTCGATCTTGAGCACGCAGATCGGCGGCTCCACGGTGAACGCGCCCGCGACCGCCGGCTGGGTCCAGTCCTTGTCGTGGTTTCCCGGGACGAGGTGGATGCGCCTGCAGGCGATTCGCTTGCGCAGCCCGTAGGCGTCCTGGGCGGTCATCTTGAATGAGAAATCCCCCAGGATGTAGAGCTCGTCGTCCACGGCGACCCTGCCGTTGATGTTGTCGACGATGGCGTCGTTCATCTGCCAAATCGTCTCCCACGGGCGGTCGGTGAACTTCAGCACGTTCTCATGCCCGAAGTGGGTGTCGCTGGTGAACCAGATCATATTTATGTCTCCTTCTGTCGCTAAAAAACGTTCTCCTTCGAGGTCAGGAGACGTATTTTGAGCGACATGAGGCACATATCCCTCATGTTCCAAGCTCCAATCTGCCGAATTTGCTCGGATAGAAGTCTAAGGCTTCGATAGCAGGCACAATTTGATTTTTGAATTATGGACGAATTCCTCGTCAGGAGGGTAAAATAGTGCCGACGGCAGCCCAAGTTGTGGTGAGCTGGGCAGAGCCGTTGCTTAGTAGAGTTAGGTCATCGTCTTAGCGACGGTGACCTTTCTTTTTGGGCTTCGGGCCCTGCTTAAGTGCCTTGGAAAGGCCGACAAGGGCCGTGAGGAGCGAGACCATAGCGGTCAGGAGCTTCACGAACTCGGTGAAATCGGTCATGGGCATCACCTCCCATCGGATGGAGGGCTCTGCCCGGCACGAGGACTGCCGCCAGCGAGGACGATTTTATCAGAGCGACTGGCTCTCTTCATTCAATTCATGCTCCTCACCCTCGCCGAGACTGCGGACGTGGCAGAATCGGCACCGAACGGTAGCGCACCAGGGCACTGACGATGAACTATCCAAAGCTAGCGAGGCGTGTCGCCACGTGAGAAATCGCCACGGTCGACAACGCGATCGTCCATCTGTCGCGACACGGCGCTACCGCTGTGCGCCTGACCGGCGGCGCGAACGCGATCGTCGCCGGCATCGGGAACGGCGCCGGCGTAACGGTTGCGAATCTCCCTTGCATAACCGCGACGCGCAAGAAGTTCATCGCGTACGGCGGGATCTTCGAGCAGGTCTTCGTCACACTTCGGTGCAATGAATTTAGGGAACAGATTGTAGGCGACGCCTTTGCTCGCTTTCGCCTGTTCGACCCACGCCGAATACGCTTTCTTGAGACGTTGGATGTATATCTCGCAGCGCTTCTCATAAGGAAGGGCTCGCTCGGCTTCCCTGACGTTATTTTCGAAAGCCCTCTGCAATGACTTCAACGCAAAGCGTCCGTCAAGACGAGTCAGATTGAAGGTACACTTCGGATTGCCGGCCTCTTTGATATCGAGATCCGTCGCGTAGACTCGATTGTTCTTGATGAAAATGTCTACGCCCCATGAGGCAAGTAGTTTTTTGAACTGCTCCATATTCTTCGGGCGACCTTCATTGATTGCAAGATGGATCAGCTCACGCAGATTGTTTTTGTAACTGTACTCACCGCGACCGATAATCTCCTTTTCCGTGTCGCGCGGCTGGCGATCGCGAATTATCGAATTCTTCTTTCCTTTTTCAAGTTGGGCGAGATTCCAGTCCTTATCGAGTTCTCGGACCCATGAGGCGCGTTCGTACTTTCCATGCCGCCCGCCCGTCTCGCAACGTTTGCCGGTCAGCAAATCGGTACGGTTGATCGCCATGTGCACTGCGTAGCGTTTTCCCGCTTTATCGCTTTCTTCGTGCAGCGCGAGAATCACTTGTTGATGCGGATAGTGCTTCGCAAGCCATTGCTCCGCGTAGGCCAAACATGCATCGGGGGTCATCTTGCCTCCGTTGGAGCTGCATTCCTCCGGAAGAAACGCGAGGATCTGATGTAGCATGATTACGTTTTTGGCTCCGGCTCTCGACGGTCTGTCGTGATGGAAAACCTTTCTGGTTCTATCCATCTTCGAAAACCAGCGATTGCTCCATTCGATGTTCCAGCCACCACGCGCAATCGCATCTTTTCCGTTGATGTAAGCACGGACATTTTTCGCATACCGTTCACTCGAAACGCTCTTCTGCTTAATGACGGTCATTTTGATCACCGCCGACGAAATAGCGTTTCTCGAGCTCATCGATGAAACGGTCTAGCTTACGCCCAACTTGATAAACCTTTTCAAGAGTTCGGAAAACAGCTTTCGAATTGTACGCGGGAAGCCCTTGGGCGTTCACAAAATACATGAGCTGATTGAGGTTCGTTCCTTCCTTCAGCAACTCGTGGTAGATCTTGTCGATCGACGCCCGATCGACATCGATTTTCTCGACTCTCCCGACAAGAGCGGTGCGACGCATGAAGGCCGACATCGACACGCCGAGTTCAGAGGCGCGATTCCCAATGGATTTTTTCTCACTTGGAGAAACCCGGATGCGAATCATCTCGGTTCGCTCTTCATCTTCAGCCAGATTAACCCCGCGAGTCACCGCATCGTCGGGACGCAGGAAATACCTAATCAGTTCGGCCTCAGACATCTGGGCCTTTTTGGAAAACGCAACAAGCGTTTTCTTTTCTTCTTCGCTCAGCGTCGCCTTGACTGTGAACGGACGTTTCGTACTCACGGGCAGCTCCTCGAAAATGAATCGCACACCGGAGAGGCCTCCGGTGCAAAACCGGCTATTCGATTCGCTTTCCTTTTCGAGTGCTTAAAAATCGCCGACGCGACTTGAAAACGCCTCGTAAAAACTTTACCGCCGTGAGAGGTGGTAAAGCAAGATGTGTGGGAAAACAAATGGCCCGTATGGGCCCATTTGTTGCCACCCACACCCATCTTGCATGCCCCAGAAGGGGCATAGACGAAGCGAAGCGTAGGCAGAAGGTGAGAGGCCTCATCTTCTTTCTCGAAAGGCTTCGGGAAACAATTTAGACATCACCGGAGTTATCAGCTAGACGTCAAGGCCCATTAGTCTTCTACGTTCAGCGCGCTCCTCAGCAATTCTTTTTGATCCGGCAATGGCCTGTCCCTTTTTATCCTTGAGGCTCATCGGCTCTTCGGTTTTCTTTTTACTGGCATTCTTGTTTTCCACAGCGGCCTCCTGATTGATTATTCTCCTATCGTTTATTCCCAAACTGAGCACATAAAAAGGCGGCCGAAACCGACCGCCCGCGAACAAATATGTATTCACCGAACGCAAGAGAAGGGGAACAAATGTCCATTACTCCCAGTGGCCGGCGACGTCGACAACCCAATGCTGTCCCGTAGCCTGCTGTTCATAATGTCCCTGGTCCTCAGATGTGGTATACGAATCATCTACAACGGATCCACCGATACCGCCGTTTTCGCCATCGTTAATAATCCAAGCGTAGGCGGCATCTTCGGAATCGAAGGGTCCTACCATAGTACCACCGTGGTTTACCCAATAGCGGGGATGACGCGTGTATACCACATTTGGCACCCTGACCTGGCTGTAATCGGTCTCCCAGTGACCCTGCTCGGCAACCCACTTCTTCTGGCTGCCGCTGTTGGAAGAGGAATTATTGCTGCCGGAACTCTGCGAATTGTCGGAATTCTGCTTGGACTGGGAGGAATCGCCCTTGCTGTCCGACTTCGAGGAATCGGAAGACTTGTTATCCTCCTTCTTGGAGTCATCGGACTTCTGGTCCTTGCCGTCGGATTCTTTCTTCTCCTCGGTCTTGTCTCCAGAGGCTTGCGCCGCCTTTTCTTCACTTGGCTTCTTTTTGTCTTTATTCTTTACCGCTGTGGTGGTCCTTTCCGCAGAGCCGCTTTCTTGCTTTGCAACGCTGGCGCATCCAAGTTGAGGTGCCATGAGGCACACCAGAAACGCAACGATAATAGCCTTTGTTCTCACACCGATCCCCCTATCCATGAAGCCGGGCGTTGACAACTGGCCGGTGTCCAACGCCCGGTTCGCTTTTACATCTGCTCGCGACGCTTCTTTCGATCGAGGAAGACGCCGGCTGCCACGAGGACGGTACCGCCGATGGCGAACGTCTCGCCGATGAGGCCCGCGCGGTCGCCGGTCTGGGCGAGGCTGCCGGGCTGGGCGGCCTCCGTGACGGCGAGGTGCTTCGGGCTGTATGCTGCCTGCTTCTTTGCGGCCTTCTCCGCCTCCTGTCGGGCAATCTCATCGGAAAGATCCTGCTCCGCTGCGATACGGTCGGACTTCGCCTGCTCATAGGCGGCGAGTGCCGCATCATAGTCGGGCTGGAGCCCGTCCACCACGGCCTGCTTCTCGTCCAGGATAGCCTTGGCTGGCGCGACCTTGGCACGCGCCTCGACTGCGGCGGCGAAAAGCGCGTTGAGGGTGTCATCCGCGTTCGCGTCATGGCCGGAAACAAGCGCCGCGCCGGCATCGATGGAGTTCAGCTTCGCCAGCTTTGCGTCTGCCTGCGCCTTCGCCTGCTCGGCTGCGGAGACCAGGGACTCGGCTGCGATGACATCAGCCTTTGCGGTATCGAAGGCGGCCTTGGAGTCCTTGACGGCCTTTGCGGCATCCTGCTCGCGCTGCTGTGCCTCGGTGAGCTTCGCGGCCAGACCGGTGAGGAGGTCGAGGTTCGACTGGGCACCCTCGAGATCGGACTTGGAGCCGGTGAGCTTGGTGCCGGCGGCGGTGACCTCGGCCTTTGCCGCATCGGTCGCACGCTGGGCATCCGCGAGGGCGCTTGCGGTGCCGTCCGCCTTTTGCTTGGCGGCGGCGAGGACGGTTGCCTTCTCGGTCTGCTCGGCTGCCTCCGCATCATAGGCGCTCTTTGCGGTATCGAGCGCCTTCTTGGCGTCGGCGACGTCCTGGAAGAACTTCGCGAGGTCGGCGTTCGCATCCGTGACGCCCTGCTGCTTGGCAGCGGTGTCCGTCTTGGCGGAATCCAGCTTGGATTGTGCGGTCGTTACGGCTGCGTTGGCGGCATCAAAGGCAACCTGCTTCTGCTGGACGGTCGACTTTGCCGTAACGACTGCCGCGTTGGCGGCTTCGAGGTTCGATTTCGCCGCATCCAGCTCGGTCTGGGCATCCGTGACGCCCTGCTGCTTGGCGGCGATATCGCGCCCTGTCGCGTTTACGGTCTCCTGCGCCTCATCGACACCCTGCTTCGCGGCATCGACACCTGCCTGTGCGGAATCCGCCGCGACCTGCTTCTGCCTGACGGCTGCGGCGGCGCCGGCGGCTGCCTGCTGCTTGGATGCGAGGTCGGCCTTGGCCGCGTCGAGTGCGCTCTTGGCGTTCTTGAGACTGTCGATGTATGAGGTCAGATTCTGCTCGTACTCGTCGACGGAGATGGGGTCTGTGTTCCAGGGCGACTTTGACGAATCGGACCACGAGGCGGTGAAGCTATCCGTTTTCCAGCCGTACATGGTTCCCTTGCTGCAAACCCCGAACCCCATAGCGCCGAGGGTGGGGGTTATGACATGGATGTAGTGGCCGACGCTCGCATAGGGATCAGATTTTCCGAAGTTCTCGGCGATATACGCATCGATAGGGTTGTTGTAATAGCCGCCCTTCTCGAAATAGAAATCGTAGGCGTCCTTTCCGGTAAGCCCGGTGACACCGTAGAGCGCTTCCACCGCTTGGTCGAAATACACCTTCTCTTGGTCAACCCACTGCCTGATCGGATCAGTTCCATAGTTCCATGCGAGGCTGTCACCGGTACCGTTGAACTGTTGGGAGTGCGCGATCACGGTATCGGAATAGTTAGCGTTGGAGATGCTAGCCGCGATGAGCTTATAGGTGACCTGTAGCTCGGGGAGGCCGACGCTCTTGCGGTAGTCGTTGACGGACCTCATCCACTTGATCGCGTCGATCATGTTGGTGAGGGAGGTGGCGTCCTTCTCGTTGCCCACCTCGGTATAGCTGGCGTACTTTGCATTCAGGATGATGCCCGCAGCATCATCGGCACCCATAGCGCGGAAGAAGCCGATGGCTCCCTGCTTGAGCTGCGCGTCGGCGGAGTCGAGTTTCGCCTGTGCCTCGTCGACCTTCTGCTGGGCTGCGGTCACGGCCGCGTCAGCGGTATCCTTTGCGGTCTTGGCGTTCGCGAGCTCTTCGTCGGCGGCTGCCTTTGCGGACTCGGCGTCCTTGACGGCCTGCTTCGCGGCATCCAGCTTGGCGATGGCATCGGAGTTCGCCTGCTTGGCCGCATCGAGGTCGGAATTTGCGGCATCGAGTGCGGATTGGGCGTCATTCACGCCGGACGAGGCATCGAGTGCGACCTGTTGCTTCGCGGCGAGGGACGCCTGGGCGTCATTCAGATCGGTCTGTGCCGTTGCCGCAGCGGACTGCGCCTGCTCGAGCTCGGACTCGCACTGGGACTGCACCTCTCGTGCTGCAGCGAGGGTTGCCTCCGCGTCCGCGACCTTCTGTTTTGCCGCATCGTACTCCGGGCCGCTGGCACCGGCCTCGGCTGCGGCGAGGTCGGCTTTCGCCTTATCGTAGGCGGCGCTGGCTGCTGCGGCCTTCGCATCCGCCGTGTCCTTGTTCTGCTGGGCCGCGGCGAGGACGGCATCTGCGGAATCCTTTGCAGACTGGGCCGCAACCAGCTTGGACTGGGCATCGGCAAGCGTCGCGTTGGCGTTGGCGAGGCCGGCCTGTGCCCTTTCCACGGCAGCCTGGGCGTCGCGCACGGCCTGTTCGGCGGCACTGATTGCCTCCGGGGTGGCGCTTACGGCATCTGCCTTGGCCTTATCGAGGGCGTCCTTGGCATCCTGGGCCGCCTTGAGGGCGGACTGGTACGCTTCGTCCTTCTCGGACGCATCCGCCTTGGCGTCTGCGAGACCCGCCTTCGCCTGCTCGAGGTCCTTGCCGGCGGCATCGGCGGCGTCCTTGCCCTCTGCGACCTGACGGGCGTACTCGTCCATCGCCGCACGGTCGGCTGCCGCGCCGGCGCTGACTGCCGAATCGTAGGATGCCTTGGCCTGGTCGCGGGCGGAAGCCGCCTCGTTGTAGGGACCGGCGGCCTCATCGTAGGATGCCTTGGCGGCGTCCTCCTTCGCCTTCGCCTCGTCGACTGCCTTCTGCAGGTCCGCGATGGTCTGTGCGGCGGATTTTGCGCCGGCACCGGATGCCGCGCCGGCGTGGGCGGCGATCGGCGACATCACGGCGGGGTGCTGCGTGCCCCCGTCACCGGTCTGGGCGAATGCCGCGAACGGTGAGATGAGGCTCGATCCGGTCATGGCGACCATGGTCGCCGCGGTGACGGTCAGACGCGCGATCCCCTTCGAAGTGTGAATCTTTTTGTTTGGCAGTGCGGCGAAGTGATCGCCACCGGCAGCGAAATGCTTTCCCTGAGTCATTGTGCTGTTCCATTCCTTTTCCGTGCCCTATACGACTGGGCATCAGAGTGCTTTCCAATAGAGATAATTATGCGCCTTAACTGGGATTGTTGTATATAGTCCGTTGGCATAAATACAACAATCCATGACTCTTTTTGTCATGGATATCTCGCCGCTACAACAATCCTTTGGTCTACGCTGCAAAGAACTCAGATCAGAGTCTGGTTACTCACAAGAGCAATTTGCGAACCGCATTGACATGGACAGGTCTTACTACGCCTCGATAGAGGTCGGGCGAAGAAATGTCAGTCTTTCTAACCTCTCTAAAATTGCCAATGGATTCAACATATCAATTGCTGCACTTATGACTGGTGTCACTGATAAAAAGGATTAGTCCATCATCAGCGAACGCAGTGAGCGTATCAATCGACGGCGTAGCCGGGGGCAAGGTCACGGCACGTGACCGCGCAGCGAGCTCTGCGAGCGAAGGGGACGGCATCGCCGTCCCTATTTCTTTATAAACTATTTCTCTATTAATTGGTTTCACCAAACTGGGTATTACACAAGCTTCTGAGCAGGCTTTTTATCAAATAATTCAAAGCTACCGAATCATCAAAATGGTGAAATTATTTACCCAAAAGAGGGAAGCACATCACCAAAATGGAACCGACTAACAGCTGTTGAAAACTTTTATCCCCAAAATGGTGATTTCCTGTTTTCAGTGGAAAACTCGGGAAGTCATAATATTTACTTACCAGATTTACAAACGAAAGCGGTTCTTAGTCCCAAAACCAGAACAGGTCAGAAGCAAAAATAACTCCTGACCTGCGATTTTCCTGGTGCCCCCGGGCGGATTCGAACCGTCGACACCCGCTTTAGGAGAGCGGTGCTCTATCCCCTGAGCTACGGAGGCATGTTGTACTAGTGTAGCAGATTTGCCCCTTTGCCATGTAGCGCATGTCCACTCATCAAGAAGGCTTTATAGCGAATTGTCGCCGTAGATAATCCTCAATATCGGAAAGAATAAAGCGAAAAAATGGGATGGAGTTTCCTCTAACCACATGAAAAGGAAATTTCCCGACTGGCGCTCAAAAGGAAAATGCATCCCGGAATGAGAATAAATTCCGGGATGCATTTTCCGCCATCTATCGCAGGCAACTAGTCACCCCTGTGGAAAAGGTTTTTGATAACGGAGGGGATGCTCTTGGCGCCCTTAGCGGTCACGTCGATAAAGTCGGGCGAACGCACGAGCTTATCCTCGTCGACGTACTTGCGGACCGCACGAAGCGTCTCTTTGTCGTCGCGCGTCGAAAACGTAAAGTGACCGTTGTCCTTGGTGAAGATGGCAAAACGCGTAATCTTCTTGGTGCCGCGCAAAACCTCGGCGGCAATATAGTCGACCTCGTCCCACGGGATTTGAATATAATCCTCGGGATTGCGCTCGTTATAGTACTCAAACGCCTTATTGCCCACCATCACGTTACCGTGGCTGGTAAGCCCCATCAGGCAGGTTGCCGGCGTTGCCAGATCGACCTTGCTGTTCTGAGATTGCGCCATACGCGCCTCGCCCTCCAATAAAAACAATCGGACCGCATCCAGTGTACCCACCGGGTGCGGTCCGTTTCAATGGCTCAAAAGCCCTTACCTAGCAACTCTCGGTCTTAAGCCGAAGCGTGCTTACATGAAGCCGCAGAAGCGACCGATGATGCCGACGGCGAAGAGAGCCAGGATGATGACGATCGGGCTAACCTTCTTCTTGAGGAGCTTGCAGACCAGCAGGGTCAGGCACACGGCGGCAAGGCCGGGGATGAGCTGATCGAGGTTACCCTGGAGCGTGGTGACCTTCATCTGATCAAGGGCGGTAGCACCGACGGAGTTGTACATCGTCAGCGCTTCCTTGATACCCTCGGAACCGGAGGGCAGGCTAGCCCAGTCGATAAAGGCGCCAGCAGACTGCTTGACCGTGGAGACGATCGGGGTGAAGGAAATGGACACCCAGCGCTCGACCAGGGCGCCGATGATGAACATACCCAGGATGGAAGCGCCCTCGGTGACCTTGCCCATCAGACCGCCGGAGAGGTCCTTGGCGATAGAGGAGCCGACCTTGTAGCCAAACTCCTGTGTGTACCACAGGAAAGCGTAACGGATGATGTTCCACGCGAAGAAGAACAGCAGCGGACCGACGATGCTGCCGGACATGGCCAGGGAAGCGCCCAGAGCGCCCAGAATCGGGCGAAGGGTGAACCAGAAGACGGGGTCACCGACGCCGGCGAGCGGGCCCATCATACCGACCTTGACGCCCTGGATGGCGACGTCATCGATCGGAGCACCGTTGGCGCGCTCCTCCTCGAGGGCGAGGGTAACGCCAATGACGGGGGCGGAAACATAGGGGTGGGTGTTATAGAACTCCAGGTGGCGCTTAAGAGCGGCAATCTGGTCATCCTTGCTGGTGTAGAGCTTCTTGATCGCAGGGATCATTGCGAAGCACCAGCCGCCGTTCTGCATACGCTCGTAGTTCCACGAGCCCTGAAGGAACTGATGACGGAAGCAAACCTTCTTACGGTCAGCCTTGGTGAGCTGAATCTTGTTCTCTGCCATATGTATCACTCCCCTCCTACTCGTAATCGTTCAGAATGTCGCCGAGCGGGTCGCCGGAGCCACCGCCCATGCCGCCACCCTGCTTGGCCAGATCCTTAAGGCCAAGGTAGATGAGGGCAAGGGAGATGCCGATGAGGCCAAGGGCGATCAGCGTGAGCTGAGGGATGGCAGCAAGGACAAAGCCGAGGATAAAGAACGGCCAGGTCTCCTTGGTGGCCATCATGTTGATGACCATGGCGTAACCGACGGAAGCGACCATGCCGCCGCCGACGGCCATGCCGCCGGACAGCCAGTCGGGCATAGCGTTAAGCGCGTTGGTAACAGCCTCGGCCGGGATGACGCACAGAAGTACTGCCGGGATGGCGATACGAAGGCCCTGCATGAGGATGGCAGCGTACTGCCAGCGCTCGATGCCGGAGAAGTCGCCCTTCTCGGCGCAACCGTCCATGGCGTGAGCGATAGCGGTAGCAATGGTACGGCAGATCATGGTCAGGAACAGACCAGCGACCGACAGCGGGACGGCGACGGCGATGGCCGCGGTAACGGCCTTGGCCGAATCAGTGGCGCCGCCGTTGAGGGCGAGCACCATGATGATCGAAGAAGCGACCGAGGCCAGAGCGGCGTCAGGCGCGACGGCGGCGCCGACGTTAGCCCAGCCAAGGGCCATCATCTGGAGCGAACCGCCCAGGAGGATGCCCTCCTGAAGGTGACCGGTTACGAGACCGATAAGCGTGCATGCCACGAGCGGCTGATGGAACTGGAACTCATCCAGAACGCCTTCCATACCGGCAAGCAACGCGACAATCGCAACAAGCAGAATAGTGATTGCAGACATGTATCGGACCCTCCTTTACTATGCTTGAGCGGCCAGTTCGGCCTTAGCTTTCTTCAACATGGCGTCGAGATCCTCGGAGGCATCCGAAGGAACCTTGCGGACCTCGAACTTGACGCCCTTGGCCTTGAGGGCCTCGAGGGTCTTAACGTCGTCATCGCCCATAGCGACGGCGTTGGTGACGACGACCTTGCCCTTGGAGTGAGCCATGGAACCGATGTTGACTTCCTTGATGTCGACGCCGGCCTCGATGGCCTTGAGCAGATCCTGCGGGTTCTCGAAGAGCAGCATGGCCTTGGTGTCACCAAAGCGCGTGTCCTTGACGACCTCGGCCATCTTCTTGATGGGAACGACGTTGGCATGGACTCCCGGAGGGGCAGCCTGCTCGATCATGGTCTTGCGGAGCTCGTCGTGAGCAACGCCGTCGGAAACCACGATGATGCGGTTGGGGTTGATCTGCTTGGTCCACGTGGTGGCCACCTGACCATGCAGCAGACGGGTGTCGATACGGACGTGGGCAATCTTGATGTGTCCGTCGCCGATGACCGTTCCCGGAGGGATGGCGCCTGCAGGAGCAGCGGCGGCCGCAGCCGGCTTCTTCTCCTCGGGCTCCAGAGACTCGGGCTTGACGCGCACGCCAGCCTTAGCCTCAGTCACGAGATGTTTTGCGATCGCATGTGCAGTGTTCTTTGCGTCAAAGCGCTGCGAATATGCCTCGATGAGCATAGGCAGGTTGACACCGGTGACGATAGCCCAGGAATCGTGGCCCTCGATGAGCCCGCTGATCTGGTTGAACGGCGTGCCGCCCCACAGATCAACGAGGAAGAGTACCTGCTCCTGGTCGTCGAAGGAAGCGACTGCTTCCTCGACCTTAGCACGGAAGTCGTCGGGGCCCATGCTCGGCTCGAGCGAGACCACGGCCACAGACGGCTGATCGCCAAAGACCATCGAGCCCGTCTGCTTGATTCCAGCTGCCAAGTCCCCGTGGCTAGCAAGAACAATACTTACCATCACATAACCTCCTTTTTGTCTACGTAATTCCTACACGACATGAAAGGAGTATACCTGTTTGGTTTGTGGAATTATAGCTAAATCCGCAAAAGGTTGGATTATTTGTTTAAATGTCTAAGTTTGTTACAAGTTGGTTACGTTGCTGCTTTTCGACTCATTGCCCGCCAAAGCGTCGCTCATCAAGCCATGTACTTTACAGATACAAGCAGGCTGTTCATTAATAACGATTTTAAGCAAGTGCGAATGTACTTGTACTACTGCTATTTTGTTTAAACAGACATGACTTGACTATTTGTATGACTTATGCACTACGAAACTACTCAAAAAAGTTGCGGTGGAATAGTTCTTGTTTAAGAGCCAGAAGGCTGGATTTAGGAACTATTTCACCGCAACTTATAGGGGATTCTAGGCGATGTGGAGAGGGTTGGCGGCGTCGACGGCATCGGGAGCGTCGGAAGGGCCGTCGGGGGCAGCGTCTGCCGGTTTCTCGTCGGGGGTCTCGATCTGCTTGATCATGACCTCTTGGCCCTGGAGCAGATAGGTATCGCCGCTACCGCAATGGGGGCAGGTCTTGCCGTGCTCGACGGTCGCATAGTCGCGGCCGCACGCCTCGCAATGCGTCACGGCCTCGACAGGCTCCACGACAAGCTCCGCGCCCCGCGTGATAGGCTTTTTATCTGCCGCCCAGCGCCAAGCGTCGAGCAGCAAGTCGGGAACGACGCCCGAGACCTCGCCCAGCAGCAGCGTGACGCTCGAAACGCGACTCACGCCATTGGCGCGCGCCACGTTCTCGACATCGCGAATGATGTGATAGACGATTCCGAGCTCGTGCACTTTTAATTCCTTCCGCCGTTCCCGTTATGGCTACTTACTTGCGACCAAATTTGATCTTGATAGCACGCTTAAGCGCATACTTGCCGAGGCTTGGGAGCTTTTGCTCGTATTTGACCATCGTTGAGCACTCGGGGCGATCGCGATCCAGGTGGATGGCATCGAACGCGCACTTGGTGGTGCACAGACCGCAGCCGATGCACTTGTTGGGGTCGACGATCGAGGCACCGCAGCCCAGGCAGCGGGCGGTCTCGGCGCGCACCTGCTCCTCGGTAAAGGTCTCGACGTACTCGCTAAAGGGCGCAGCCTTCTCGCGCTCGCGGTCGATATGTGCCACCTCGCGGCTCGCGTTGTCATAGCTCTCAATCACGACATCGTCGCGGTCGAGCGCGGTGTAGCGGCGCTGGTTGCGGCCGATGGTAAGCGTGGAGCCCGGCTGCACAAAACGATGGATGGAGACAGCGGCCTCGTGACCGGCGGCGATGGCGTCGATGGCAAAGCTCGGACCGGTGTAGACGTCGCCGCCCACAAAGATGTCGAGCTCAGCGGTCTGATAGGTCTGGGGATCGGCAAGAGCGCCCTGGCCGCGGCCGAGCTCCACCTTGGAGCCAGCCAGCAGGTCGCCCCACACAATGGACTGGCCAATCGACATGACCACGCGGTCGGCATCGACACGGCGCAGATCGTTCTCGTCGTACTCGGGCGCAAACCGGCCCTCGTCGTCAAAGACACGCGTGCAGCGCTTGAAGGTGATACCGCACACACGACCGGCCTCGTCCAGGTGAACCTCCTTGGGGCCCCAGCCGCAGCTGATGTGCGCGCCGTCCTCGATGGCCTCGCGACGCTCCTCCTCGCTGGCGGGCATCTGCGCCTCGCTCTCCAGGCAGAACATCTCAACGTGCTCGGAACCCAGACGGCAGGCGTTGCGCGCGACGTCGATAGCCACGTTGCCGCCGCCCACCACGATGGTGCGGCCGGGCAGCGCGTCGATCTTGCCACTGTTGACCTCGCGCAAAAAGTCGACGGCCACGGTCACGTCCTCGGCATCCTCACCCGGAATACCGGCGAGGCGGCCGCCCTGGCAGCCAATGGCAACATAAAAGGCCTTAAAGCCCTGCTCGCGCAGCTCGTCGAGCGTCACATCACGACCGACCTCCACGCCATAGCGGAACTCGGCACCCATCAGGCGAATGATCTCGACCTCGGCCTCGATAACATCCTTCTGCAGCTTAAAGCCGGGAATGCCATAGGTGAGCATGCCGCCCGGGCGCTCATTCTTCTCGAATACGACGGGCTTGTAGCCCTTCTCGGCCAGATAGAAGGCGCAGGACAGACCGGCCGGGCCGGCACCGATAATGGCGATCTTCTGATCGAAGCCGCCAGCGCGCGTCGGTGTCACCACAGGCGGGACATAGCGGGTCGCGACATCCAGATCGCGCTGGGCGATGAACTTCTTGACCTCGTCGATAGCCACGGCGGCATCCACGCGACCACGGGTGCAGGCATCCTCGCAGCGGCGATTGCACACACGGCCGCAGATAGCAGGCAGTGGGTTCTCTCGCTTGATGAGCGCCAGCGCCTCGTCATAGCGACCCTGCGCCGCGAGCTTCAAATAGCCCTGAACGGCAACGTGCGCGGGGCAGGCCGTCTTGCAGGGCGCGGTGCCGGACTCGTGCGTCTCGATACGGTTATCGTTGCGGTAGTTGGGCGACCACTTGGTGTGGTCCCACTTGGTGGCATCGGGCAGCTCCTGGCGCGGATACTCGGGCACCTGTCCGCCGGCCTTTTTGCTGCAGAGCTTCTGGCCGAGCTTGGCGGCACCGGCCGGGCACACCTCAACGCAGCGACCGCAGGCCACACACTTGTCCTTCTCGACCTTGGCGACATAGGCCGAGCGCGAAAGATTGGGCGTGTTGAACAGTTGCGAGGTGCGCAGGGCGTAGCACACGTTGACGTTGCAGTTGCAGATCGCGAAGATCTTGTTCTCGCCGTCGATATTGGTGATCTGGTGCACAAAGCCGTTGTCCTCGGCCTGGCGCAAAATGTCGTAGACCTCCTCGCGCGTCACATAGTGGCCGCGGTCGGTCTCGACCACGTAGTCGGCCATATCGCCCACGGCGATGCACCAGTCGGCGGGGTCGTCGGCGCAGCCCTCGCCCATCACGCGACGGCTCGCGCGGCAGCTGCAGGTGCTGGCGGCATACTTGCCCTCGTATTTGTCGAGCCAATGCTCGATATGCTCGATCGGCACCGAGGTGCTCGTGGCATCAATGGCCTTCTCGACCGGAATGACATGCATGCCGATGCCGGCGCCTCCGGGCGGCACCATCGGCGTGGCTTTGGACAGCGGCCCCTTGGACGCCTGCTCAAAGAACTTGGCATAGACCGGATGCTCCTCGAGCTGGCTCACGCGCATGTTGAGGAACTCGGCGGAACCCGGTACCAGCATGGGCAGCACCCACTGCTTGGCGCGCTCGGGGTTTTCCCAGTTGTACTCGAGCAGACCCGTGTAGCTCATGTCGTCGAGCATCTTCTCGATCTGGGCCTCGGGCATGCCGGTGAGCTTGACCATCTCGGGCAGCGTGTAGGGACGGCGCATCTTCATCTTGCAGAGCACCTCGGCCTGCTCGTCGGTCGCGGCCTCGGCAAACGACCAGTACTCGTAGCCCAGCAGCTCGTCGCGATGCAGCAGACGGTTGGTGCAGTGCTCGCACAGCTTGACAATTGCCTCGCGCGGATGCTCCGGCAGCGGCGGCACGAACTCCGAACCGATATCGGGCTCGGTGTAGCTAATTCCCGGTCCGTTGAGAATCATGGTTGTCCCTTCTCTTGCCGCAGCCCGACGAGGCCGCAGCGCCCCTCTTTTTTTGCAGGTCGGGCATGCCCCATGCCGTTCACCCGCCATTGTTGACATTGTGTCAAAAATAGTATTGACGAACCGTCAACAATATTCAAGACTGTTAGGTGAACGGTCAGGCAAAAGAGGATGAAAGGCGGCAAAACATGGGCGACAACACAGCAGATACCTCTGTGGTCGATGCCGTCCCCGCGCCCGACAGCACGGCCAAACGTCTGACGGGCGACGAACGCCGTCGCGAGATCCTCGATGCCGTGCGCACCGTGAGTTCCGAGCTGGGCGTGTCGCATCTATCCGTCTCGGCCGTAACCAAGCGAGCCGGCTGCACGCGCTCGCTGTTCTACCACTACTTCGCCGACATGGACGCCGCCGTCACCGCTGTCATGGACGAGGCAATCGACAGTTTTATCTCCGAGCTCGAGCAGTGGAATGCCAACCGCACCGTCGGCGATATCGAGGGCGCACTCGACACCGTCGCCCCGCTCTTTAAGCGCCTGGTCGCCAGCGGCCACGAGCTGCCGAGTACGCTCACCTCCAGCAGCGGTGCGCTCTACGGCGGCTTTCTGCACAACGTGGTCCAACGCGTGGCGCAGTATATCTGCGACACCACCGTGGTGGATTTTGTCGCCCATCATGAGCTACGCATCGACCATGTCTACGAGACGTTCTACACCCTCATCATGGGTCTTTTGATGTATATCCGCACGCACCCCGATGTGCCCGACGAGACGGTCAAGGAAATCATCGCCTCGACGCTCCACATCGAGGGCTACACCGCCAAGTATCCGGAGCGCAAGCCCCAGAACTGACGACATTTGGCCAAACTGCCCGCGATCAGAAGAGGGGCCGCGGGCGTGTGAAAGGAGAGCAGCATGCTGTTCGATGTTTGGGGTAGCGATACCCTTATCCACTGGGCCGGCTGGGCCATGGTCTTTATCGGCCTGATCGTGCTCAACGAGGTCGGCCGCCGCACCAAGCTCGGCGCGGCAATCATCTTTGGCGTGGCTCCGCTGGCCATGACCATCTACTGCGTCGCCATCGCCGTGGGCGTTTCGCAGGGTGCCGAGTGGGCGCTCACCAACCCCACCCATGTGTACCAGAACAGCTGGTTCCACTACGCCAAGGTATACGCGGCGCTCGCCGGTTGCTGGGCTTCATTGCCATTAAGTACCAGTGGGGAAAGATCGGCAAGGCGCATTGGTTCCGCGCATGGCCGTTTGTGATCGTCGCCATCAACATCATGATCGCCGTCGTGTCCGACTTCGAGAGCGCCTATCACTTCTTTGTCCTGGGCGAGTCCACCTGGGTCACCTCCGAAGGTGCCACGCAGCTGGCCGGCTGGAACAACGTGTTCAACGGCATCGCCGGTATCATCAACATCTTCTGCATGACCGGTTGGTGGAGCGTCTACGCCTCCGAGGATCAGATCGACATGCTGTGGCCCGATATGACCTGGGTCTACATCATCGCCTACGATATCTGGAACTTCTGCTACACCTACAACTGCCTGCCCACCCACTCCTGGTTCTGCGGCTTTGCGCTGCTGCTGGCGCCCACCGTCGCCGCCTTTATCTGGAACAAGGGCGGCTGGATCCAGAACCGCGCCTTTACGCTGGCCATTTGGTGCATGTTTGCCCAGGTGTTCCCCTACTTCCAGGAGGAGTCCATCTTTGTGACCCACTCCACGCTCGACCCCGGCGCCGCCACCGCGGTCTCGATTGCCGCGCTGGTCGCCAACGTCGCCGCGATCATCTACATCGCCTACCGCGCCAAGAAGCTCGGCCGCAATCCCTACAAGCAGGATGTCTTTGAGGGCACCAGCGATTGGGAGAAGGCCACCGCTCGTCGCGCCAAGGTTGATTACGCGCACGCCGAGTAACATGTTGGTCGCTGTTGGCACCTGGGCATAGGCCCGCCTGCCAGATTTTCAATCCAATGTCTCGCAGAGCCCCCGGAAAGCGTTTCACTCGCTTTCCGGGGGCTTTTGTCGTTGCGTCTCTAATCATCATCTATTCAAAAACACGCGCACATATAAAATCGGATTTCAAATCATGCGGCGGCTCTATGGGGTCCCGTTTTTGGGTACAGTGTTGTCCCGATATTGAGCTTGGGGGATGTATGAATGATGAGACGATGGGCCAAGAGGATGCGGCCCAAGATGCAGAAGCGTGTGCCGAAGCCCTGGAGAGCCTAGACCGGATTTCACTTGATGAGATTGCGTTTGACGATTCGGGCGTTGATGTGCAGGATGAGTCGGAAGCCGAGGCGCAGTCCGATGATCAGGATGCAGACGACGTTGAGCCTGCCGAAGATGAGGCAGATCACGAAGACACCGAATGCGAGGCCGACGACCAGCCCGAATCCGACACGAGCGAGGAAACCATCTTGCTCGACAGCTTGCCGGCCGAAGATTCGCTGACCCGCGAGCTTCCCGGCCTGGGCTCCGCTCCTGCCGTGGACGAGACCATCGCCATGGGCGATATTCCCCTGCCGTCCGTTCCCTCGGCACGCGAGGCCGAGGTCCGCCATCGCAAGATGTCGCCCAAGCGCCGCAATCTGATGGTCGCCGGTGTCGTGGCCGTCGCGCTCGTCGCCGGCGGTGCAGGCTATGCTGCCTGGAACGGATATCAGCAAGAGCAGGCTGCCGCTGTCGCCGCCAATGCCCACACGATGATGTCGGTGCAGATTGGCGCGCATGCCGCGGGCCTCGACTGTTCCACTGGCTCCAAGATTCCCGTACAGGTGAGCGGTCAGGATTCTGACGGCTCCTCCGTGAGCGAAACGCTCTATGTTGACGAGCACGGCCGCGGCATCAAACTGCTGCCCGGCGATTACACGCTCTCCATCGCTGCCTCCCCCATCGCGGCCGACGGCACCATCTATACCGTCCCGACCACCAAGACGCAGGTCACCGTTAAGAGCGATGGACAGGATTTAAGTGCCCAGGCCACCTTTAAGCTCAAGGTGCCTTCGGCCGACACAGTGACTGACGACCAGATCGATGCCGCCGCCAAGTATGCCGAAGAGGGCGGTGCGAGCTCCGCCGCGGCTGCCAAAGTGCTCCAGCAGGCAGCAATCGCGCGGCGCGACGCCGCCGTCAATGCCGTGAGCGCGCAAAAGGCACAGGCATCCCGTGATGCTGACGCTCGCCACAAGGCAACTGACCTCTACCAGCTCGATATTCCCGTCGAGTGGTACGGCAAGGTCGAGACTTGGCAGAATGGCAGCACGCTATGCATCTATCTGGGCGACGACGCCAATACGCCGCTCGTGACGCTCGTCGCCGTGCGCGATGGCGAGACCTTTACGCCCGATGACGGCGATACGGTTTTGGGCACGGTCAGCCTAGGCAACGGTTATACCGTCTATGCCAGCGGCCCCGTCTATCCGCACGTGGTGCCCCAGACTATCAACGGGCGCACCCAGAATCCCGTGTCAACCTACCCCATGGACACGGCCATTGAGCTTGTCGAGCTGACGACCGGCAACCGCTATACGTATAGCCAGATCAAGAACGACCTGGTTGGCAAAGACGGCAACGCAGACGCCGCCACCAAACTCGAGACCGACTACCTCGCGCAGATCCTGCTGCCGAGTATCAAAGCCCAGGACTAGCCTGGCGCAGCAACGTGCTCCCCAATCGTGATGAAGGAGCCAGGAGGTCCTGACCCCACAGGCCCATAGATGATTAGGCAAGGAGCCACTTCCATGCGGGCATAACGTGTACCACACCGTGCTCGCATGGAATATCGGTCTGTTCATCCATGGTAACGATTGCCGACTCGCCAAGATCAAACTGGGCCATCGAGGCATCAAGCGCGGCAATTTCGCGCTCGCGCGTTTTCTCACTTGCCATATCCGCACTCACCTGAATCAGGCTATAAGCCCGCATGAGAAGCGCGTCCCCAGCCACAAAGTCTACCTCATGGCTTTTGCTCTTCTCTTTGATTAGCAGGCGGCAGACCGAGCCGGTCCTCACCGCGGGAGTCCTTCTTCTTAGCGCATTGAACACTGCGGTCTCGAGCCTCTGGCCCTGGTCCAATGCCGATGCGGGAGAGAATGCTCCAAACATCGCAGGGTCGACAGCGTAGACCTTAGACGCAGACCGCATGTTATTTGCCAGTGAACGCGTGAACTCCGGCACAGAAAATAACAGGTAGGCGTCCTCATAATACTCAAGTAAATCGCTGAGCGAATTACGACTGACGGGTATCTGTCTGCTCTTGAACTCGTTGTACACTTTGTTCACTGACAGCTCTCGTCCCGAAGATGCCATACACCGCGTCAAGAACAGCGATGCCAGGCGAGGGTTCTTGACGTCGTAACGTTCAACGACGTCCATGGCGACCGTTCGCGAAGCATATTCCTGTAGCAGCTGAATCGCGTCTGCAGGCGTCTGCTCAAGTGTCGCGATGAATCCCCCTTGTTCAAGATACCCGATCAGATGATGTCGAAGCAGCGCTGCATCGCTCGGGGAAAAGGTCGCATCTGGCTCGGGGACGCTCCCCGTCTTATATCGAACGTATTCCGAAAAACTCAACGGAAAAAGCTCTCGCACAAGAGAACGACCCCTGAACTCGCTCTTAAGTTCTGAGGACAGCATCTTGGAAGAAGATCCCGTCACATAGACGGTCGCTTTCTCCGTATCGACTACACGCCGCAGAAACGCACCCCATTCGGGAATTTCCTGGATCTCGTCAAAGAAAATGTAAGCGCCCTCGGTTCGAGCAACAGGATACAGTGCATAGAACGTGTCGAGCACGTCCGCCAGCAGCGATGGCTCATACGGGCGCAAGCGCTCATCCTCAAAATTGAAGTAAAGCATCCGGTCAAGCTCGACGCCCCGGCTCTGAAGCCGCCGCATCTCCTGATACAGGCGATACGTCTTTCCACAACGGCGGGCCCCCACAATCACATTTACGATGTTGTCGCGCTTTGGCTCCTGTGGGTTTCCTAGATCAAGGTCTCGCTCAAAGACCTGCGGAACCCCCTGCTGTTCAAAGTCCTTTATTTTCTGGGCGATCAAGTCGTTGAATGCCATGATTCTCCAATCTTGCTCTCTAGCTAATCAAAATTATAGCGATTCTTGATTAATTAGAGAGCAAGATTATGTCTGACTTGATTAACACTTAAGCAAGTTTTTTCACTATTACTGCTCGAAGGATGCCGAGTGGCTGAGAGGACAACCAAGCCCGAATGCGACTCCCTGGACAGTCGATTTGGGACGGGGCTTTTTTGACTACCGTCCCCCTGTAGAAAAATCCCTAACGCAGTTGCGGTGAAATAGGGATTGTTTTTGCTGGTCAAACCGCAAAACAGTCCCTATTTCACCGCAACTTTTTGGTGGCCTTTTTGGTGGCACTCAGCGCCAGGGGTCGGCTTCGAACATTGGCTCGCGCTCGGGGCGGCGATCGCTGTAGGGATCGTAGCCGTCATCGTCCTCGTTCTCGGCACGGATGTAGGGGTCGCGCGGCTTGGGTGCCGGTTTAGACGGAGTCTTCGGTGCGGCGGGCGCCGCCTCAGCCACCGGTGCGTTCGTCTTGTTCTCGTCTTTCATCTGCATAGCTCCTTGCCATGTGCTCACGTTCAACACCATCGATTGTCGCACGAAAAAGGGCGGCGGACCCAATCGGATCCGCCGCCCTTGGCGTTCGGCTCAAAAGGCAGATTTTAAGGCATGGCCCAAAATCTACTCGGCGTCGGGGACCTCGTAGGTGGCCGCCGGCGTATTGTCGCACACGACGGTAAAGCCGCCGTCCTTGTCGACATCGACCGTCACCTGATCGCCCTCGCGCACCGTGCCGTCGATGATAGCGGCGGCGATGGCATCCACGACCTCGCGCTGGACCAGACGCTTGAGCGGACGGGCGCCAAAGACCGGGTCCAGGCCGCCCACGGCGAGCATCTGCTTGGCCGCCGGGGTGATGGCAAGCGTCATGCGCTCCTTGGCCAGACGCGCGCGGACGTCGGCGAGCTGGATGTCGACGATCTTCTCGATCTGCGCCATGCCGAGCGGATGGAACACCACGATATCGTCGATACGGTTGAGGAACTCGGGGCGGAAGGTCTGAGCCATGGCCGCGTTGACCTGATGGCGCATCTCCTCCTCGTCCTTGCCGGAAAGCTCGGCGATGGCCTTGGAACCCACGTTAGACGTCATGATGATGATCGTGTTCTTGAAGGACACCTGGCGACCCTGACCGTCAGTCAGACGGCCGTCGTCAAGCACCTGCAGCAGCACGTTAAAGACATCCGGATGGGCCTTCTCCATCTCGTCGAGCAAGATCACGGAGTACGGACGACGGCGCACGGCCTCGGTGAGCTGGCCGCCCTCGTCGTAGCCCACGTATCCCGGAGGCGCACCGATCAGACGCTGGACGCTGAACTTCTCCATATACTCGGACATGTCGATACGCACGAGCGCACGCTCGTCATCGAACAGGCACTCGGCCAGCGCCTTGGCGAGCTCGGTCTTGCCCACGCCGGTGGGGCCCAGGAAGAAGAAGCTGCCGATGGGCTTGTCCGGATCGGAGAGACCCGCACGGCTGCGACGCACGGCCGCGGCGACAGCGGAGACCGCCTCGTCCTGGCCGATGACGCGCTTATGCAGCTCGCCCTCCAGGCCCTTCAGCTTGTCGAGCTCGCCCTGCATCATCTTGGAGACGGGCACACCGGTCCAAGCGCTCACGACCTCGGCGATCTCATCGGAGGTCACCTGCTCGTTCAGGCCCTCGCCGTCCTGCTGCTTTTGCGCCTCGAGCGCGGCCTCGGAATCCTGAATCTGCTGCTGCAAGCCCGGGATCACGGAGTAGCGCAGCTCGGACGCACGGCCCAGGTCGCCATTGCGCGTCGCGCGCTCCTCTTCGCTCTTGGCCTCATCGAGCTGGCCCTTGAGCTCCTGCACGTGGTCGATGGCGTTCTTCTGGTTGAGCCAGCCGGCCTTTTGCACGTTGAGCTTTTCCTGAACCTCGGCAATCTCCTGGCGCAAGGCCTCCAGACGCTCCTTGGAAGCGTCATCGGTCTCCTTCATGAGTGCCTGCTCCTCGATCTGCAGCTGGGTGAGCTGACGCGTGGTGGCATCGATCTCGACCGGCATGCTGTCGAGCTCCATGCGCAGGCGGCTTGCCGCCTCATCGACCAGGTCGATGGCCTTGTCGGGCAGGAAACGGTCGGCGATGTAGCGATCGGAGAGGTCGGCAGCTGCCACGAGCGCGCTATCGGTGATATGCACGCCGTGGAAGATCTCGTACTTCTCCTTCAAGCCACGCAGGATCGAAATGGTGTCCTCGACGGTGGGCTCGCTGACCATCACGGTCTGGAAACGACGGGCGAGCGCCGCGTCCTTCTCGATGTACTTGCGGTATTCGTCGAGCGTGGTCGCGCCGATCGCATGCAGGTCGCCACGGGCGAGCGCAGGCTTGAGGATGTTGCCGGCGTCCATGGAGCCCTCGGTGGCACCCGCGCCCACGATGGTGTGGAGCTCATCGATGAACAGGATGACCTTGCCCTCGGATTTTTGCACTTCTTTGAGCACGGCCTTCAAGCGGTCCTCGAACTCGCCGCGGTACTTGGCGCCGGCGACCAGCGCGCTCATGTCGAGCTCGATGAGGTCGCGGTCGCGCAGGGTGCTCGGCACGTCGCCGGCCACGATACGCTGGGCGATACCTTCGACGATGGCTGTCTTGCCGACGCCCGGCTCGCCAATGAGCACGGGGTTGTTCTTGGTGCGGCGGGACAGGACCTGGATGGTACGGCGAATCTCGTCGGTACGACCGATGACAGGGTCGAGCTTGCCGGCGCGGGCAAGGTCGCAGATGTTGCGTCCGTACTGCTCTAGTGCCTCAAACTGAGTCTTGTCCTCGGCAGACGTCACGCGGTCATCGCCGCGCAGCTCCTCATAGACCTGCTCGATGCGCTCCTTGGTCACGCTGGCATCGCGCAGCACGCGGCCCGCCTCGCCCTTGTCCTCGGCAAGCGCCATAAGCAGGTGCTCGGTCACCACAAAGCTGTCACCCATCTTGGTGGCCTTTTTCTCGGCCTTCTCGATGACACGGACGAGCTCGTTGGACAGGCCCATCTGCTGGCCCTCGCCCGAAACCTTGGGCGCGTGGTCGATGGCATCCTGTGTGGAGCGTGCAAGCTGAGCCGGGTCGGCACCGATGCGCTCAATGATCACGGAGATATTGCGCTCGCCGGCACCGAGCAGGGCAGACAGCAGGTGAATCGGCTCCACCGCGCCGGCCTGCGCGTCAGCAGCCGTGCTCATGGCGGTCTGCAACGCCTCGCGCGACGTCATTGCTAGCTTATCGATTCTCATGGAATCACCTCTCTTGGGGCGGCCGCCCTACGGGGCGGCTTCACGTTGTTCGAGAAGTATTGTTGCCAGCTTTGCGCGATCTTATACACAAATCTAAGTCTCTATATATAAGATTTTCTGAGTGATTGAAAGATAGGGAGCAGGTGCGCTCACCCGCTACGGCCTCGTCCCCTTACTATCTCAATCTGTAACATCTAGCGGCTGTTTATGGCTCTAGATGTTACAGATCGAGACAGACCGAAAACCACCACAAAGAGGGCAGGCACCTTTGTGGTGGTCGAGGTCTCTACTCCTTCGCCGAACCCGTACTTCCCGATTCGACGGTCCAGGGCATCTCATCCTCGAACAGCCATGTACGGGCAGACCCACTATCGCGTGCAGTCTGCGGGTCAGGCAAGCAGGTCTGTTTATAGGCATCTTGGATACACTGACCCATAAAATCGTTGAGCTCGGTCTGGTCGCCCTCCATGACATAGGCGACATCGCCGTCCATGATGTAGATGCCCGGACCCTCATTGCCCTCGTAGCCCGGATCGTACGAGACATCACATAACTTGGCGCCGTTTGCAGTGTCCAGCTCGATGGAAGAGTGGCATCCGCCAACCATGTCGTTCGCTTTTGCCCGATAGGACGCATATCCGTACCAACGCTTAAATGTTTTGCCCTTGAGTAGCTCGGACGCCCTATCGATCAGGCTTGTATCCGTGGTATAGCGCATGGCCCCAAGCTGAATACGCGGATAATTGCTAATACCCAGCACAGCCGGCTGCTCATCAAAATCAACGGTAATGGCCTCGGGCTTGTCGTCGCCGGTCAGAAGTTCGACAGATTGAGTCACAGGCTTGACCACCGGCTCCGTCACCGCAGCAGGTAGAAATGCCATACCGACAGCGCCCGCGCCAACCACAGCGATCGCAAGCGCCAAGACAATCAATCCAATACGGGCAGAACGGCTCACGGCAAAACACCCCACAATGCAAACCTTCGCCACCTGCACTAATGATACCGCCAGCTAACACTATTACCAAAAGAAGCCGCGCGCTCCTCACCACCACAAAGGGGACAGGCACCTTTGTGGTGGTTTTCGACGCTAACGGTCGACCATCTCGCGCCATGAGATTAAACTTGAATTGTTCTCTGAACATATCCATTTCTGCCTATCCTCAACAGATCTTTGTCTCGAGGAGCGCATGTGAAGCCGTCTCATTCCACCGGTCGTAACGTCATCGCCATTCTCGCCATACCCATCGTGATGCTCTTCCTTATCGTCATCACGCCCTTTTCTTTTGGTATCGCCTCGCCCTTCGATCTTTGCGGGATGATCGACGCCGGCTCGCGTGCCACCTCGCTCTCCTTTGTCTGCCGTGGCGTGTTCTACGAATATGCAATTCCCACCGGAAGTTGGCAGTCCAAGTTACCGTTGCTCGGCAAGGTCGACGGATGCTCCCCCTATTTCTGCCTTGAACCTCAGGCGCTAAACTATCTAATCGACGACCAGCCACTCGACTCCATCACCCTCGCCTACGACTACGCACCAAACACCGATGAGCGCCACATGAACCAAGTCCTCGACAAGATGCTTGGACAGTGCGGGCTCACCGAGGAGACCGGTCGAACCATCTATAGCAACCAGAAATTAAAGCGAACAGAACTCCGCCGTGTCGGAAAAATCAAAGGGCGAAACGGGGCCGCCTACTGGGATGCCTGGGCAACACGCGACAAGGGCGAATTCGGACACAGCACCTATATGGTCACTGTCTACACCAAAGACGGAATTAAGGACAATGTTGACGATTTCGCGTCATCCAAACTCGGCATCCCCAAAACAACCAAACCCGCCAGCCCGGATGAAATTCTGTAGAGACGCTCATTAGAATGTCGTTCAACGAGCACGGCAACATCGAGCTCGCCCCCACCACCACGAAAGGGACAGGCCCCTTTGTGGTGGTTTTCGACTCTGGCGCTCAACTGTCTCGATCTGTAACACCTAGCTGCCGTTTTGGACCTCAGATGTTACAGATCGAGACGAAATGTTCAGCAGTTTCCGTTTATCTAAATCTGTAACAACTACTCGGCAAATAAGGGTCTACCTGTTACAGAACAAGACAAACCGCGGACCACCACAAAGATGTCTGCCCCCTTTGTGGCGGTTTTCGACAAAAAGAAGCCGCCCCGACAACAGAGGCGGCATCAAGCAAGTCTATTTTTAGCGTCCCTCAAGACCCAACGAGAACGCAGAAATGTAGCCCGGGACTTACCCTTTCCCGAACGCGACCCTCGCGAAGCGCGTGAGCGGGCGGGAAAGGGTAAGCCCCGGGCGGACAATTAAGTGCGTTACTCGGCAGCGGCCTTGAACTTGTTGTAGTTGATCAGGCAGCCGGCCTTGACGATGGCGCGCTCCTCTGCCGTCATATCGGCAATGTAAAGCTCAATCTGCTCGACCGCACCATCGGCGCGAACCACGTAAGCGGCGATGTCCTTCAGGTCGCCGTCGAGCGCGGCGCGGATACCCGGCACAAAGACGTAGTCGCCTACCTCAAAGCTGGGCTCGGCCTCCATCTGGAAGGGCACCATGCCCCAGTTCATCACGTTGGAGCGATAGCGCTTGGTGGCGTACTCGTGGACGATGTTGGCCAGGCCGCCAATTACGCGCTGGCAGCTCGCGGCCTGCTCGCGGGCAGAACCGTCACCGGGCTTCTTAGCGTAGAGCATGGAGCCGTACTCGGTCGCCTTGGCATCTGCCGCGACACCCGCGCCGGCCAACGCCTCAAACACGCTGGCAAGCTCGGCATCGAGTGCTGCCAGGTCACCCGCGGACTCGCCAGCCACGCGGCGCTTCTCCACGGCGTCGACCTCCTTGGAACGGCCCACGTAGGCCGGGTCGCGGCGGCTCAGCGTAAACTCTGCCAGGCCCAGCGGGTTGGAGCGGAAGGAGCTCGTCTCGCCCGAAGGAATGAGCTCGTCAGTCGTGGTGACCGGGTCCATGATCTTAGAGCACACCTTGAGCAGGATATCGTCGCCGAGGGGCTCCATCGCGGGCCACGGCTTGATGTTGGGACCCTCGACCAGTTCGTCGGCAGGCTCCGCCTTGCCAAAGCCCCAATACACGCGCTTTTTGTACGGCGCGTCGTCAAAGGTGTACTCGCAGGCCTCGTCCCAAGTCTCCTCGGGCAGGTCGGTCGCCGGCATCAGGACGCCGCCGTTGGCAGCCGTCGCCGCAATGGAGCGAGCGTCCATCAGGGCCACGGCGCTCAGCTGGCCATTGCCCGGCTTGGAACCCTCGCGGTTGGGGAAGTTGCGCGTGGTGTGGCGGATGGACAGACCGTTGTTGGCAGGCGTGTCGCCGGCGCCGAAGCACGGGCCGCAGAATGCTGTGCGCACAATCGCGCCGGCCTCCATGAGGTCGTAGATGTAGCCGCGGCGTGTAAGCTCGAGCGCCACAGGCTGGCTCGTGGGATAGACCGACAGCGAAAACTCGCCGCAGCCGGTGTTGGCGCCCTTGAGCACGCGGGCAGCCTGGACCACGGAGTCGTAGTTGCCGCCCGAGCAGCCGGCGATAACGCCCTGCTGCACGTGCAGCTTGCCGTCGACGATCTTGTCGAGCAGACTAAAGTGCGTCTTGCCCTCGCCGATCTTGGCGGCCTCAAGCTCCACCTCATGCAGGATGTCCTCGAGGTTCTCGTTGAGCTCGTCGATCTCAAAGCCGTTAGAAGGATGGAACGGCAGCGCGATCATGGGCTTGATACTCGACAGATCGACTTCGACGCAGCCGTCGTAGTAGGCAACATCGGCGGGCTTGAGCTCGCGGTAGTCCTCGCCGCGACCGTGCATGGTCAAAAACGCGTGCGTGTCCTCGTCGGTAGCCCAGATGCTCGACAGACAGGTGGTCTCGGTGGTCATAACGTCGACGCCGTTGCGGTAGTCGGTCGTCATGCTCGCGATGCCCGGGCCCACGAACTCCATGACCTTGTTCTTAACGTAGCCCTTGGCAAAGACGGCGCGGATGATGGCGAGCGCCACATCGTGCGGGCCGACGCCGGGGCGCGGGGCGCCCGTGAGGTAGATGGCGACAACGCCGGGATAGGCAACATCGTAGGTGTCGCGCAGCAGTTGCTTTGCCAGCTCGCCGCCGCCCTCGCCCACGGCCATGGTGCCCAGGGCGCCGTAGCGGGTGTGCGAGTCGGAGCCCAAGATCATCTTGCCGCAGCCGGCGAAGTTCTCACGCATAAAGGAGTGGATGACGGCGATGTGCGGCGGGACGAAGATGCCGCCGTACTTTTTGGCAGCTGAGAGGCCAAAGACGTGGTCGTCCTCGTTGATGGTGCCGCCCACGGCACACAGCGAGTTATGGCAGTTGGTAAGCACGTAGGGCAGCGGGAACTGCTCCATGCCCGAGGCGCGCGCCGTCTGGATGATGCCGACAAAGGTGATGTCGTGGCTCGCCATGGCGTCGAAGCGAATCTTGAGCGCCTCGGGGTCGCCGGACGTGTTGTGTGCTTGAAGGATCGAATACGCGATGGTGCCGCGCTTGGCATCCTCGGGCGTCTGCTTAATACCGCGCTCGGCAGCCTCGGCCGCAGGCACAACCTCGCTGCCGCCGCGCAGGTAGATGCCGTCCTCGTACAGCTTGACCATACTGTCTCCCACTCTGCCCAAGAGATTTGGGCGCATAGCATACATTCGTTCAATATCGTGCCATAGAACGGTTGCGAGTGGGTTACGAATCTGCGCGTTCACTTTATCTCAGTAAAGTAAAGGACGAGCCCCTTGCATCACTCTCCTGACAAGGAGTGTCCCAAAGTGCCGGCACAAAAGGAACGTCCCCAAGTGCCAAGTGCCGCAAGAATGTCCCCTTTGACCAGTCATTTAAGAACGTCCCCAATGACTACCGCCGGAGCGAGGCAACGCCGCAGGTAGAGGACGGACAGCGAGCGGGCCGTATTTCCAAAGTGAGGAACGTTCCCAAGTGCCGCATCCGGGCCATGGCAACGCCGATATTTTGGCGCGGACAGACACTATGACCCAATCCGAGGGCACTAAAAAGATAGGAGCCCCCGCTCGTG
>UQHV01000013.1 GCA_900540895.1 uncultured Collinsella sp.
GCCACGGCCAGCGCGCCCGCGCCGAGCGCCGCAAGGGCGAGTAGCTTCGCCGCGACGGCACGCCCGCGCGAGGGGACCGCCGTGAGGTTGGCGAGGCGCCCGGCAGCGCGCTCCTCGTCCACGGCGAGCCCGCAGACGATGGCGGACATGAGCGGCATGAGGGCGCCGAGGAACTGGGCGTAGGCGTCCGCGCCCAGCGCCGGGTCCCATCGGGTTATGGAGAAGTACTCGCCGCAGGCAAGACCGGCTGCCAGGCCGCAGACGAGGTGCACCACTGCGAGCGGGGAGCGCGCCAGGCGCAGGGCCTCGGAGAGCAGGGCCCGCGAGAGAGTCATGCGTGGCGTCGGGTCGGAGAGTCGTGCCACGGCCATCACCTCTCCTCGGAGCGCGCGAACCAGGCCGCGCCCGCCGCCGTGAGCGCGGCGAACGCGAGCGCGCAGACCGCAAGGCCCGCCAGTGTGAGCATGCCGTCCGCCGCGAGCGCCCCGCCGAGCGCCATGTCCGCCGCGAGTGGCTCGCCGCTCGGCAGCACGGGGATGAAGCTCGTGGGGATGACCATGCTCGCCGACGGCGGAAAGAGCTGCGGCAGCGGCATCAGCGACCAGGCGAACCCACCCACGAGCTGCGTGGCGAGCGGGCAGAAGATGCCCGCGAGCATGCCGAGCCGCGCCGTGAGGAAGAGCCCTGCGGGGATCATCCACGCCGCGGTCACCGTGTTGACGAGCGCGCAGAGGAGCATCGTGAGCGTGCCCGCGACCGTGAGGCCCTGCGAGGAGAACGCCGATCCCGCGAGGTAGATGCCGAAGACCACGAGGTTCGAGAGCGCGCAGAGCGCGAGGCACCAGAGCGCCTTGGCCCACCAGGCGCGCCTAAGCGGGAAGCCCAGGCCCAGAAGCCCCCGCATCCGCGTGCGCGCGTCCGCCCGCGCGACGCACGCCACCACGAGCGAGAGAGACACGGGCAGGAAGAGCGCGTACCAGTAGTTCCACGCGCTGAAGATCTGCACGCCCCGGTAGGGCATCGCGCCGAGCAGCGGCATCGGCAGCGCCATGAGCACGGCCAGGCGAACCGGTGCTGCGTGGCGCGACTTCAGGGCCTCGGCGCGCAGGCACGCGAGCAGGCCGCCTTTCTCGCCCGTCATGCCGCCACCTCCCCGCGCGCTCGACGCCCCTCCCGGCAGACGCTCATGAAGAGTTCCTCGAGGTCCTGCCCGGACCGAAGCGCATCCTCGTAGGCGAGGCGCCCCCCGTAGATGATGCCGATGGTGTCAGCCATCTGCTGCACCTCGGAGAGGATGTGGCTCGAGACGATCACCGTCGTACCCGCCGCCGCGAAGCCGCGGATCTGGTCGCGCAGCTCCTCGATGCCGATGGGGTCGAGGCCGTTGGTGGGCTCGTCGAGCACGAGCAGGCGTGGCCGGGCGATCAACGCCAGCGCGAGTCCCAGGCGCTGCCGCATGCCCATCGAGAAGCGCCCGGCGCGCTTCTTCCCGGTGTCCGCGAGGCCCACGGCGGCGAGCACCTCATCTACGCGGCTCTCGGGAAGGCCCAGCAGCGTGGTGCGCACGCGCAGGTTCTCGCGCGCGGTGAGGTTGGGGTAGAGCGGCGCCTCCTCGATGAGGCTGCCGATTGCGTAGAGGTCCTCGCGGCGCCAGGCGTGCCCGGCAAAGAGGATCTCCCCGGCCGTCGGCCGCAGCATCCCGCAGATCATCTTGAGCGTTGTCGACTTGCCGGCGCCGTTGGGGCCGAGCAGCCCGTACACCTCGCCCTCGCGGATATGAAGGCTCACGTCGGCCACGGCATCCTGCGCCTGGTCACCGCGGCCGAAGCGCTTGGTGAGCCCGCGCGTCTCGAGCATGTAACCCATGGGTTCGTCCTTTCTCTTCCGGGCGCGCGGGCCGAGTCGCCGTGCCCGCGCGCCTTACCTTTCGGGTTCACCATCCATGGTGGGGCGCGTTTCTAACGAAGCCGTAACGGTCGTTGGGCTCTTTTGGCGCCAGCCCTTCTCGACCCGTACGCCACTCATGGTATGTTTGTCGCGTTAACAAGGACGGAGGTGCCCGTGGCACGCAATAAGTACCCGGAGGAGACGGTCGAGAAGATTCTCGACGTTGCCGAGCGGCTCCTCGTGGAGCACGGCTACGAGCACACCACGATGATCTGAAGAGCAATACGCTAAACCGAAAAAGGTAATCGAAGCCGCGCCTGTGGACTTATCGAGGGTCGAGATTCCCGCCCCATCCATCGGCACCCAGCAGAAGGTCGTCGACATCCTCGACCGCTTCGACTCCCTAACGAAATCACTCACCGACGGTATCCCCGCCGAAATCGAGGTACGCCGGGCGCAGTACGGGTACTACCGCGACCGCCTGCTCGACTTCCGAAACTAAGCGAGAATAAGTTATCGGTACGCTTTTTTATAAAATGTAAAAAAGTACCCCCATAACTGATAAAATGGACACTGAAAAAAGGGGTGCATCTTGCGTATATACCGACGTGAAAAGTATCTGAAGCGAATGCGTGGTTTCTACCACGATGACGGGATGATCAAGGTAATCACCGGTGTTCGCAGGTGTGGTAAATCCTGCCTCATGCAATCAATCGCAGATGAACTTGTGGAATCCGGTGTAGCGAGCGACCACATCATCTATATCGACCTCGACTCACGGGAGAACAGGAAGGTCAAGACGACCGATGAGCTCGAAAATCTGATTGACATGTCGACCTCAGCAGACACTGAGGAGACGAAGTACCTCTTCATCGATGAGATTCAGAACGTAGAGGAATTCGAGCTGCTCATCAACGGCTACCGGACAGATGGCGGTTGGTCCATTTTCATTACCGGTTCGAATTCATATCTGCTTTCTGGGCAGCTTGTTACAAAGCTGACGGGTCGCTATATCGAGTTCGAGGTGTTCCCACTCGACTTTGCGGAATATATCGATATGAAGCGTTTTCTCGGCAAGCCTGTCAATGACGTTCTCGTGGGAGAGTTTACCGAGTACCTGACCCTTGGAGGCTTTCCCAAAGCGCTGGAGTATGAGGGCGAGGATGAAAAGCGCACCTATATCAAAAGTGTTATTCACGAGATCTTTGAAAAGGACGTCAAACATTCGAACAAGATTAAGAATGTCTCGGTTTTCGATGCCGTCCAGACGTATCTCATCAACAACTTTGGTGCGCCGACGAACCTGAAGAACCTCCTTGCGTACTTCAATGATGTCGAGAAGATTCCCATCAAGCGCGAAACGCTCAATCGGTATATCCAGATTCTTGTTGACGCGAAGATCCTTTATCGCTGTTCGAGGTTCGATCTCAAGTCTCGGCGATCGCTTATCCGCGAAGAGAAGTACTACCTGGTTGATCCCGGCTTCTATTTCGCCATGAACACGGATGCGAGGATTAACTACGGGCCGGCGTTGGAGAACGTGCTCTACCTCTATCTTGCATCGCGTGGGTACGAGCTTTCTGTGGGCCGTATTGGGAAGCTCGAGTGTGACTTCATTGCTCGTAGGCGCAATGCTTACGCCTACATCCAAGTCTCTATGTCGATTGCCGACAGAGGCGTCGAGGAGCGCGAGTACAGGCCGTTCGGCCACATCAGGGATGGGTATCCGCGCTACTTGTTCACGCTTGATCCTCTATTGCAGGAGAGGGATGGCGTCAGGCACCTTAACATGGCGTCGTTTATGCAAGATGGCGGTGATCTTATTTGAGTGGTGGCCAGATCCCTTTGCTTCCAAGTGCGCAAACAGCGCGGGTATCAAATGAGGACCATTGCCTCACGTAGAATCGATAGATTGAAAACTTGTTTTGATGTTGACAGGCTTTTGACCAGTGGCTCCTATTGCTGAGTGGGAATAGCTGAAACGAGGCGACTGCATAGCTCCATCTGTTTTGGTTACAACGAAATGTGTGCCGCGTGCCTGCGGCATGAAGGAGGGAGATTTCTATGAATATCGTTGTATTGAGTGGTAGCCCGCGCAAGGGCGCCAATACCGACACCATGGTCGAGGCGTTTGCCGAGACCGCGCGCGAGGCCGGCCATACGGTCGAGGTCATCCGCGTTGCCGGCAAAAAGATCGCTGGTTGCCTGGGGTGCCAGTATTGCTTCGCCCATGAGGGCACTTGCGTGCAGAAGGATGACATGGCCGACGTGATCGAGTCGCTGAAAGGCGCCGATATGGTTGTCTTCGCCTCGCCTATCTACTGGTTTGATATCACTGCGCAGGAGAAGGCCGCCATCGACCGCCTGTACGCCTTCGGTGCTACAGGCTTCCCGTTCACCAAGACGGCCCTTTTGCTCGATAGCCACAGCGAGGGCGTCTATGATGCGGCGATTGCTATGTACAGGGCCACATGCGCGTACTGCAAGTGGGAGGACCAGGGCATTGTCACCATCAGCGGCATGACCGAGCGCGACAGCATGGCCTCCTCGCCCAAGTTGGAAGAGGTGCGAGAGCTCGCTCGCAAGCTCGCCTAAGGACAAGAAGAACGCATGGCAATCGGTGCTGGTGGAAAATGCTTGCTATTCTTACCAAGAGGAATGCTGATTGCCATGCGTTGATGCTTCCGCGGACAATTCCGGCGTGCTAAAACGCCTTCTCGTTCAAGAATTCCCTGAACGCGGGAATGTCAAAGCCAACGAGACCACGCCCGCGCTCTCCAATGAAGCCGTCCTCCAGGAGGCGGCGTTTGTATTGGCTTGCGTAGTTGCTGGCGACGCCCATGCGTTTGGCTATCTCCGAGACCCTGCTGGGGCCAGAATCGGGCAGCATCGCGAGCAAAAACTCAATGTCTTTATCGGAAAGCTCCCGATAGGTCGTTTCGAGAATTCGATCGCGCAGCTCCATGCGGGCAAGCAGAGAACCCTGCTGTACATCAGGTGCACTGATTTTGGGCGAGTTCTCCGAAACATCCCATGTGCGATATCCGACGAGCTGCATCATATAGGGAAATCCGTCGACGGCCTTCACGGCATCCTCGAGCGCTTCTGGCGTGATTGAGCGGCCTCCGGCCTCAACGGTTTTGCGGAATGCGTTTGCAATTTCAACGTCAGTGATTCGTCCCAACTGATGATATTGGGAACGCCTAAGGAACGAGACGGAATCGTTGCGCAGCAACGCCGATACTTTGTAGGGCAGTCCTGCCATGAGTAGGGCAACTTTTTTACCTTCGCGTACAAAGTGCTGGTAAACAGAGGCAAATTGAAGCATTTCTTCGAGATCGACGGTGACTTCATCGATGGTGATGAGAAGTCCGATGTCATGTTTTTCGATTGCTTAAAGATGCCATTCATGCGCGTGCGCCAGTTGCCCTGAGCCTCTTGAGCATATGTCCAATCGATGCCCACTGGGCCAATTTGAACACCGTTTATGCGCGCGTGAGGCTGTGAGAGGTAGCTATCTGCGGCTTCTTTGGTTCGCTCGATAATATCTTCGAGCATGCCTGGCATGGCGGAGACATTTGCTGCGATCCATGGTGGCCCCTTTGCAGGTTTTGCTAGTTTTTGCAACTTTTGCTAATTTTTGCAAGTTTTGCTAACGGTTTAACATGTCTTGTGCCGCGGGATTGCAGGAGTGAAAAACGGGGAGTTCTGTTATTCCGACTACGTCGCAACGAGCGGGGCCCGGAGCGCGATGTTGCTGCGCTCCGGGCCCCGCTGCTTTGTAAAACCATGACGGTTTGGCTGCCGTCGTCCTAGTCAAACAGACTCGGCATGTCGTTTTCTTTCATGAGGGCACCGGCGGAGGGCAGACTCTGCGCGGTGAACTTCTCGGCCGAGACGCCGGCGCCAAGGATCTCTTCGGTTGTGCCGACGGTGGTGACCGAGCGGCCCTTCTTGGCCGTAAAGGCCTGGACACCCTGCGTGTTGGTTGTCGTCTTGGTCTTGAGTAGCGACGTGTTGAAGTTCATCAGGCGATAGTCGCTCGAGACCAGCGCGATGTCGCGATCTTCCTTGAGCACCTGGGCATACAGCAGCTTGCTGCCGCCGTAGACGGCGTTCTTGAGGCGTTTGCGGTTGGTCTTGGTGACGTATCCAGAAAGCGCGACGCGCACCACGCGGCCGTTCTCAAAGACAAACAGCACGTCGGCCTTGTAGTCCTCGGGGTCGATGACCCAGATGACACTCTCGTCGGGTTCCATCTCGAGGTCGGTGGGCAGGTACGAGCCCAGCTGTGCCGACTTGGTGTCCTCAAACGCCGCAACCTTGCACTTGTACACCTGGCTCTTGTTGGTAAAGACCAGCAGCTCGTGGGTGTTGGAGGACGGGAACTCGATAAAGGGCTTGTCGCCGTCCTTGTACTTGAGCGTGGTCGCCTTCTTGAGCACGCGGTCCGTCATCTTCTTAAGGTAGCCATCGCGCGAAAGCATGATGGTGACCGGGTACTCCTCGACCTCGGGCTCCAAGCTTACCTCGATAACCTCGTGGGGCTCAATCCCGCCCGTGCGGCGCGGCATCACGTACTTCTTGTTGACCGCGGCCAGCTCGTCGCTGATGACCTTCTTGATGTTCTCCTCGCTGGAGAGGATCTCCTCAAGCTCGGCAATCTCGCCCTCAAGCTTGGCAATGTCCTTGGTGCGGTTGAGGATGTACTCCTCGTTGATGTTGCGGAGCTTAAGCTCGGCAACAAACTCGGCCTGGGTCTCGTCGATGTCGAAGCCGCGCATAAGGTTGGGCACGACCTCGGCCTCGAGCTTGGTGCCACGGATGATGGCGATCGCCTTGTCGATGTCGAGCAAGATCGCCTCGAGGCCGTGCAGCAGGTGCAGGCGCTCGGACTTTTTGCCCAGGTCAAAGTTAATGCGGCGACGCGTGGACTCAATACGCCACTTGACCCACTCGTGCAGGATCTGGCGCACGCCCATGACACGGGGATAGCCGTCGACGAGCACGTTGAAGTTGCACGAGAACGAATCCTGCAGCGTGGTCGAGCGATAGAGCTTGGCCATAAGCTTGTCGGGGTCGACGCCGCGCTTAAGGTCGATGGCGATGCGCAAACCCGAGAGGTCGGTTTCGTCGCGGATGTCTGCGATCTCCTTGACCTTGCCCTCCTTGGAGAGCTTGACGATGCGCTCGATGATGACATCGGTCTTAGTGGTGTAGGGAATCTCGTAGACCTCGATGATGCGCTCTTCGGGAATCCAACGCCAGCGGGAGCGAATCTGGAAGCTACCCAGTCCGGTCTCGATAATCTTTTCCATTTCCTCGCGGCGGTAGATGATCTCGCCGCCGGTCGAGAAGTCGGGCATGGGCATGTACTCGAGCAGGTCGCAGTCGGGATCCTGCAGGTAGTGCATCGTGGCGGTGCAGACCTCGTTGAGGTTGAAACCGCAGATGTCAGACGCCATGGCGACGCCGATGCCTTTGTTGGCCGAGACAAGGATGTTGGGGAACGTGGTGGGCAGCAGGCGCGGCTCCTTCATGGCACCGTCGTAGCTGTCGACGAAGTCGACCGGGTCCTTGTCGATGTCCTTGAAGATCTCGGCACTGATGGGGGAGAGCTTGGCCTCGGTATAACGCGAGGCGGCGTAGCTCAGATCGCCCGAATAGTACTTGCCAAAGTTGCCCTTCGACTCAACGAACGGCGCGAGCAGCGCTTCGTTGCCCGTCGCCAGGCGCACCATCGTCTCGTAGATCGCGGCGTCGCCGTGCGGGTTGAGCTTCATGGTCTGGCCCACGATGTTGGCGCTCTTCTGGCGCTCGCCCTTGAGCAGGCCCATCTTGTACATGGTGTAGAGCAGCTTGCGGTGCGAGGGCTTAAAGCCGTCGATCTCGGGGAACGCACGCGAGACGTTGACGCTCATGGCGTAGGGCATGTAGTTGACCTCGAGCGTCTGCGTGATCGGCTGGTCGGTGACCTCGGAGTGCAGGCCGATGACGTTCTCGGCGTTAACCTGCTTTTTCTTTGGCTGGTTCTTCGTCTTCTTCTTTGCCACGATATCCTCTTGAACTTCTTATAGGCCGTCGTTATCGATTTGCTGCTACTGCAGGTCCAGCTGGTCCAGGTATTCCTTGCCGTGCTCGGAGATATGGCGCTTGCGGCCCGCCTCGTCGTTGCCCAGCAACAGGTTGAACATGGTCTCCATCTTGGTGACGTCCTCGGGCTCCACCTTGATCAGGCGACGCGTCTCGGGGTTCATGGTGGTGAGCCACATCATATCCGGATCGTTCTCACCAAGACCCTTGGAGCGGTTGATGGAGCACTTTTGGTCGCCGATTTCTTTGAGGATGCCGTTCTTCTCGAGCTCGGTGTAGGCAAAGTAGGTCTTTTCTTTGCAGTTGATCTCGTAGAGCGGCGACTCGGCGATATACACGTAGCCCTCGTCGATAAGTGTGGGCACCAGTCGATAGAGCATGGTGAGTACGAGCGTGCGGATGTGGTAACCGTCGACGTCGGCGTCCGTACAAATGATGACCTTGTTCCAGTTGAGGTTGTCCAGGTCGAAGGCACCGAGGTTCTTGATGCGCTTGTCCTTGATCTCCACGCCACAGCCTAGCACGCGCATAAGGTCCATGATGATGTCGGACTTAAAGATGCGCGGATAGTCCTCCTTTAGGCAGTTGAGGATCTTGCCGCGGACGGGCATAACGCCTTGGAACTCGGCATCGCGCGAGGTGCGAATGGCGCCTGCTGCCGAGTCGCCCTCTACGATGTAGATCTCGCGGCGGCTCTTGTCCTTGGAGCGGCAGTCGATGAACTTCTGCACGCGGTTGGCCATGTCGGTCTTCTGCTGCAGGTTGGTTTTGATACTCTGGCGCGTTTTCTCTGCGTTCTCGCGCGAGCGCTTGTTGATGAGCACCTGCTCCATGATCTTGTTGGCGGCATCTTTGTTCTCGATTAAGTAGGTCGAGAGGCGCTCCTTAAAGAAGGCAGTCATGGCCTGCTGGATAAAGCGGTTATTGATGGCCTTCTTGGTCTGGTTTTCGTAGGACGTCTGGGTGGAGAAGCAGTTGGTCACCAGCACCAGGCAGTCCTGGACGTCCTGCCATTTGATGCCGCTCTCGTTTTTGTTGTACTTGCCCTGTTGCTTAATGTAGGCATCGATGGCGCTGGTCAAAGCGCTGCGAGCGGCCTTCTCGGGCGAACCGCCGTTCTCGAGCCACGATGAGTTGTGGTAGTACTCCTGCATCATGAAGGTGCGCGAGAAGCACATACACGCGGTGATCTTTACGTTATAGTCGGGCAGGTCCTCGCGGTCGCGACCGCGACGGTCGGCCTCGATAAAGAAGGGCTCGGTAAGGTAGTCGGTACCGACCTTTTCGAGCACGTAGTCCTCGATGCCCTTGGGATAGCAAAAATCCTCTTCGGAAAACTCGCCGTCGTCGCCCTCGATGCGCAGGCGGAAGGTCACGTTGGCGTTGACCACGGCCTGACGGCGCATGGTCTCGCGATACCAATCGTGGGGAATGCTAATTGAGGTAAAGACCTCAAGATCGGGGCGCCACTTGATAGTGGTGCCGGTGCGGTCCTCGTCGCTGGGCTCAATTTCGAGTGCCTTCTTCTTGGCGCCGACAACCTTGCCCTTCTTAAAGTGTAAGGAGTACTTGTTACCGTCACGCCAGACGGTGACGTCCATGTACTCGGAAGCGTACTGAGTCGCGCAGGAGCCCAGGCCGTTGGTGCCGAGCGAGAAGTCGTAGTCGCCGCCCTGGTTGTTGTTATACTTGCCGCCGGCGTAGAGTTCGCAAAAGACGAGCTCCCAGTTAAAGCGCTTCTCGGAAGGGTTCCAGTCGAGCGGGCAGCCGCGGCCATTGTCCTCTACCTGAATGGAGCCATCGCGAAAGGCGGTAAGGGTGATGAGCTTGCCGTAGCCCTGGCGCGCCTCGTCAACGGCGTTGGACAGGATCTCGAAGGCGGCATGCGCGCAGCCGTCGAGTCCATCCGAGCCAAAGATGACGGCGGGGCGCAGGCGTACGCGCTCCTCGTCCTTGAGCTGGCGGATACTGTCGTTACCATAGTTTGCGGTGTTTTTTGCCATACTCGCTCTCTCGGTGCTCCTTTGCTGCGTTTTAGTCATATAGATAGTCAAGGTAGCATAGCCCAGCCCATAGGCGATTCCAACCAACACGAAATCCATCGAACAATCGTTCGGAGTACGATGGAGATTCGTTTACTCGGACAAAACCGAGTCGGTTCTGTCCGAGTAAGGTTGAATAGCGAATCGAAATTGTTATGTCCGCACAGCGATGACAGACATGGTTTTCATAATGACAGATATAGTTGACATCCTTTGATGGATGCAATATATTTCTGTCATGTTGCAACGGATATCTGTCCATTACTACGAAAGGAACTCCATGCCGGGCAAAAGGAACCTACGCATGAAGGCGGCGCGCGCGGCGGTTGGCCTTTCGCAAGCTGACCTGGCCGAGGCCGTGGGCGTTACGCGCCAGACCATCGGCCTGATCGAGGCGGGCGGCTACAACCCCACGCTCAATTTGTGCGTGGCAATCTGTAAAGCGCTACGCGTTACGTTGAACGACTTGTTTTGGGAAGACGAGAGCGACGTCGACCCTGACGCTCTTTAGGAGTCCACTATGAAATTTGAAGATTTAAAACTCGTGCAAAAGTGGCGTGAATATGCCGGCCCAAAGGATGAGCGCCTGGAAGCTGAGAGCGCAAAAATCTACAAGATTGGTTTCGTGCTGCTCTCGTTTGGCATGTTGATGATCTTTTTCTACCAGTTTATAGCTCGACAGGTTGCGTGGGTTCACAGCGACGCCAGTGAAATGCCGCATGGCTTTGCAACGCCGTTCGAGGCGGCCATGTATTTGTGGCTCGTCCTCGTGATGTTGATTTGCGCAGGACTGCAAACGCGGAAGGGATATGTCGATACCAATCGTTTTGGGCAAACCGAGCATCTTCCTGCTGGATATTTCCTGCTTGTCAGCGGTCTTAGCGGCGCCGCGTTCGCGCTTGTTATTGCCGCAATGCGCTGTATCGCTGAGGCGCAGATCGTACCGCTCGAAAGCGTCTTTTGGTTGGCGAACCTGGCCACGGGCGTGTTCTGCGGTGCGACGATTTTCGCGGCCACGTTTGCTGCCCTGTGCGCAACGTTTTTCACGGCGAAAAGACGCCGTGCCAAGCTCGAGGCAGAACTCGACTCCTCTGACGACATCTAATGCGTAATGGGCTGGCTCTGGGTATTCAGAACCAGCCCATTTGATGTTCGATGAGCCGAGTCGGCGCCTCTCACAAAAGTAACTAGGAGCTAGCGAGGCCTATCCGAATTGGCCTCATTGGCGGTGTCGATCTCGAGCGCCGTGCGGCGGGCACTGTAGGCGACGAGGCCGGCGCCTGCCGCGGCGAGTGCTGCAGCGGCTGCCGTGAGGGGAGCGTTGGCATCGCCCGTGCCCGCAAGCGCGCCCGCTTTTCCGGAGCGCTTGTTATTACCGCGGTCCTTGCCGCTGCCAGAGCTGCTGCCGCCACCGGAGCTGCCTCCCGTGCCGGAACCGCCGCCACTTGAGCCACCATCGCCGTCCGCCGTCATCGGGGCGTCGTGAAGCCCTGTGGCGTCCGCGCTGTCGCATACGCCGACCTGAACTTCTGAGCGTTCGCATGCCGCGTCGGGCACGTGGAGCTCGTGCAGTACAGCACCCAGCGCCGAGTTCGCGCCCGGTCGAATTTCTTCGAGCGTTACGGGATCGAGCGCCACCAGATTACGCGCCTTCGCATACAGCGTTACGCGTTTGCCCACTTCGTCGCTCCAACTCTCGGGGATGGCGAAGCTCATACGGAACTGTGCCGTGCAACCCGGTGCCAGCACGGCGTTGCCGTTGTCGGCTACCAGCGGGTGCGTTGCAAAACGTGCGCCCAGCGTCTCGAGCGCGTACTTCACGTGTGCCATGTCGTTGGCCGGAGCATCTTCGGCAAGCTCTGGATCAAAGATCGATGCCGTGCGTGCGTTCGCTCCGAATCCGATGGATGCGCTGGAGAACGGTTGGCTGGAGCCCTCTCGGCACAGATCGATCGTGCCGGCAGTCAGCAAAGTGTTGCCGTCGTTTCGCACCGTGACCATGAAGGATTCGCCTGCTGCTCCGGGCACCACCGCGCCTGAGGTAGCGACCGCGCCCGTCGGAGTGGCACACGCCACCAGAGGCACTTCGATGCCGTGCAGCTCTGCCTCGCTCTTCTCCGCGCTCACAATGTGCGTGGCGAGCGCGGAGAGCATGCTTCCCGACGTCAAAAATGTCGTTATCTGATCGACGGGATGGTCCAGCTCGCACATCACGAACGGCTCCGTGAACAGATCGCCTGCCAAGGTGCTGGCGAAGATGCGGAAGTGCTTGCCCATCACTGCTACCGGGTTGCCTTCTTCGTCGTAGGTTTGTCCCACCTTGCCATCGGTGTTCTCTACATAGAGCACGCACCTGCCGTTGTTGCTTACGCTAAACGATGCCGGGCCACAGCCTGCGGCACCCACGGGCTGCGTTGCAAATGCTGATGCGCCTCGCGTCCAAGTAATATGCTGCAGTTGCTCGTTGACGGTTGCCAAAAAGCCCGTGTGCTGCGGCCACGGCACCGCGTGGGGTACTGTGGCATCTGGCGACATAACGCCCCACCCCGCGATGGACTGGCCGATCACGGCGTACGATGCGCAGCCACAACCGCCTGCAGTCTCGTATGCAACGGGTACCACCATTTTGCCGTTGATATTCTCGGGCGCGCCGAGCTCGATGCTCGACGGTGCCTGCGGAAAGCGGAGGACCTGACGGAACGTGAGACTGTCGCCCAAATCATCCGACCACAGGGTAAAGCACTCCAGCGCAACCTCGGCCTCGCTGCCGAGTGCCTTTTCTGCGGTGGTTCCGCGGCGGTGGAGGTAGGCACCCGACAGACGCCCGTCGACCAGCGTCTTGCCCACCGTGATGCGCGGGCACTGCAGGCAATGGTAGCCATCCTCTTGCAGGCGGCCGCGCGAAATGCTGCGCCATGACGTATGCGACACCACGCGAACTCCGCCGTTGCTTATGCGCAGGCGCACAACGGACAGTATGCCGGATGTGCTCGCCGCATCGAAAAGGGTGTTGTCGCCGGCGGGACGTTCGCCCGAGACCAGCAGCACGTAGGCGTCCTGGTTTCCTCTTCCGTCCGTATATTCCACCACGTCGAAGTCGTAATCGTATATGCCGTCGCGCTCCACGTCGCCCTCGCCAAACCCAAGGGGAAAGTCTACGGGCGTGGGAGCGGACCACGTGCCGTTCGTCTTTGTATGTACCACCAGGCGCGAGCGGCCATTCTCGCCGTAGCGCACCGAGGCGATACGGAATAGACACTCCATGCCGGCAATCATCGTTAGCCTCATGTGGGCTTCGCTGAGCACGCCGGAAAACAGCACGTTGTCGCTCGAGGGCTTGATGCCGCCACGCTCGTCCTCCGATACACCAGCAGAATTGGCGTTGGGGTCCGCAACGGCGTTCGCCGCCTGCCCGATATAGGTGTACTCATACATCGGCGCGGCGTTTTCGTCGTTCTCTATCAGTGCGTGGACGAAATGCTCGATCTGTCCCGTGTCGTCGCTTTCTGCATCCGCCTCGAGCTCAATGCGCGTGACCGACCGGTCCCAATCGCGCACGATAGGCGCGACGTTTACGGCAGTGGCCTTAACCTCGGCGCGTGCGAGCAGCTCAGCGTTGGTGACGATGGTGGCCGATGCGATGAATTGCGGCACGCCGCCCGCCTCGATGTTGCTGGGCGTGCCGAAGCGGGCATCCAACGTGTAAGGCATATCTCCACCCAATGCGAGCTCAGAGCGCTGGAGCACATACTGGTTGCCATTGTTCACCGACATATTCCATGAATCGAGGAGTGTGGGCCACGACCCCGACCAAGCCTTGGTGGTCCACTTGAACATTACGAACTGGAGTATCACATCGACATCGACGTCTGCACCTACGCGCAGTCGCGGAAGCTGGTGTCCATCTGCCTTCTCGTACCCAATGAACAGCGTGAGGGATGCGGCGCCGCGCACGGCAGACGAAGCGACGCCTGCAACGCCGGCTCCAAAGGTGACGGCAAGCCCGATCTGGATAGTGAATGAGCCCGACGTGTTGGAATAGTCGAGCGAAATGTTTTTAAAAAACGCCGCGCCGCTACCGTGCGTGTGGGCGCCCACGGCGAGTGCCAGTTTTGCCAGCACCCAGGGGTTGACGTTCAGGAAAAACGGCACCGGTCCTAGGGTAAACTGCTCGGTCCAATTGAGATCGGTTCTTACCTGAAAGAGGGCCTTAATATTGCCGTATGCGGGGTCGTTGTTGTTGCCCCAGGTTTTGCCCACCCAATCGTAGGCGAGCGAGCCGTACAGCTGTGTGGCGATATCCATCGTGAACAGCGGCGTGCAATGGTGGCGAAGGAGCTTGGTGTTTCTTGGATCGGTGCCCGAACCGGCACTCATGCTTTTGTACTGATTCCACTTCCCCTCCATCTCGTCGAGGTAGCGGTTTGCCTGCTTGGCGCCCGACTCACGCGGTGACTTCTTCCAGTACTCCGGATCCGGATTGCCCGAATCGTTCATATAGCTGGCTGGTTTGTATCCTCCGCCAAACAGCACGTATCCAGCAAACGAGAAATCGAAGAGGATCGGAAATGTGGGCATCCAGCACGTGAACTTATTGCCGCCGATGCCGGGAAACGCCGCGGGGAAATCAAACGGAGTGATCTCTTGGTCCATGGTGGTGGGGACGATAGTGGTCGAGCCCGATTCTGCCTTTGCCGCCGGCGCAGTGACAACGGCCATGGGGGAGGAGAGCGTGTAGGTTTTGCCCTGGTAGTCGAGGACAAAGCGCAGCTTGCATCCTTCTTCCAGAAGGCTCGATGCCACGTCGAGGAACTTGTCTTCGAGCGTGAACGTCGCCAGATTATCCGCGCCCGATGCGCTGGCCTTGACTTGGCCAATCTGCGTGACGGTTTCGGATGAGCTGCCCGCAGCGGGCATCACTTTATTGATATGCAACGTTGCCTGCCCGCCCTGCGGCAGATGGGCCTGCACGGTAAAAGCGTGCGTGTCGGGCTGATCGTTTGCTGCTTCGTCCGCTGGCAATGCCATGAACGTAGCTTCAGCGTACTGGATGTCCCATTCGTCGAATGTGAGCTGGCGGAAGTACGGCTCGCCGTCGGAAAGCGGACGCGTGGGCGCGGTTATGGCGGTGCCGCCCTGGATACGCGCAAGGGGAATCTCGACATCACGGTAGCCCGCCATGCTAATGGAGATGCCGCCGTTAAAGTCGTACGCGTCGAGAAGCGTTGCCTCGTCCGCGTAGCCTTCCGAAAGAGAGGCGATCTCAAAGATGGCTGTGCCTTCTTCATCGGTAGTGGCGGTGAGCTGCTTGCCTGCGGCATAGCGCGATGTGAGCGTGACCTGGGCACCTGTGATGGGCGTATTCTTGTTGGCGACGTCGACCACGACCACACCAAACATGGTGCGCGAGAGAACGAGCACCCTGAAGGGGTCTTTTTCGTCGGCATAGGCTTCGGTGGGCGCGATCGGCAATATGAAGGCGTTTGCGCTTCCCGGCACGCGCGGCAACATAATGCTCGCCAGCGAGGACGCTCCGGCAACAAGTAGCGAACGGCGATCAAGCATCTTTGGCTCCCATCCCGCAGGTATCGGTGGAAATAATCCAATTTTGCGAGAAGGTGCCCCGTGGCGGTAGTGCCGTTCGATGGCCAAAATGTCCAATTTGAGTGCGCGAAAGCGTCAGGCCCCCGGAGCGCTTTCAATACGCCGGGCAGTTTGGCCGCTAGCGCAACATGTGGGCAATCAGCTCGGCGCGAGTTCCGATACCAAGCTTGGCATACACTCCTGATAGGCGGTTTTTAACGGTGCCCGGCGATACTCCCATGTGGCGTGCGATTTCGGCGTTGGTCCATCCGCGGCAGGCGAGCATGGCCATGGTGAACTCCGTGGTCGTTAAATCGTCGGCCACGTCCTCGCCCGAATCGGGGTTGTGGATGCGCCGCCAGCCGTAGCTGAATCGATACGTAATCTCGATGATGTGTGCGAAATCGTCGGGGTATTGCGATTTTAGGCACGCCTCGATGAGCCCCTGCAAAAGGCCGTGGTGCTCGCCAATGAGCTCGATAAGGTCGTCGGGGCGCGCAATGTTCCAAGCAGCTCCGAAGTGTGCCTTTGCGGCATCGACGTCCTTGAGGCTCATGCATGCCATGGAAGCTGCCAGGTGCAGGAACAGCTCCGAGATGGGATAGCTTCCCTGTTTCATGATCAGGGCATTTTCCACCATGCCCAGGCTGCGGCCATATTCGCCGCGCAGATACAAGGCGTGCGCCATCACATAGCTGGCGAACAGGCGCAGGCCTTCGGGCAGATGCGCCGCAAGCGGATAAAACTCTTCGGCGGAATACGGGGAAGGCAAGTGCAGCAGGACGCTCGCGGCCGAGGCGAACAGGATGTGCATGGCGTGGACGGCAGGCGATTCCTTGTCGGCTGGCGTATCGAGGATGCCAGCAAGGCACCGGCGGGCATCGGCGATACGGTTGAGCGACAGACTGGCGTATCCGCAGATAAAGCATGCGGAATAGCGCAGTGCGGGGTCGGTGGCGTCAAGATAGGGGCGCGCTGTCTTGGCAGCGGGGGTGGCCTGTCCGCGAAAGTACAGCGCTTCTGCCGTGGCAATGGCGCGCGAATCGGGGTCGGAAATGCCTGCAACCGCAGCGTCAATCTGTCCCGGCACAAAAGCGGTGCACATCAACGGCATGGGAACGCATGGGTAGCCATCGCAGTCCATCTTCCATCTCCCAACAGCTGGCAACAATAGCAGCAATTGTACTCCTGTTGCTCGGGACCCCTTTCGTTTTACTGTTCGGTTAACGCTGCGGATCGTTTTGGAAGGCTTACGAGCATGGTGGTCCCGTTCTCGGAACTTGCTTCGACCTCTACCGTGCCACCGTGAAGTGCTGCAATCTCCCAAACAAGCGCTAGCCCGAGCCCTGCGCCGCCGTATGCCCTGCTGCGGGATTTGTCTAGACGAAAGAACGGCTGGAAGATGCTCTCTCGGTACTGCTTGGGTATTCCCGGGCCCTCATCTTTGACTCGCAGGAGCACGTGGTTGTCGCTGTCGCTGATGGAGACGTTGACAGTCGAGCCGGGGCGGCTGTAATGGATGGCATTTTCGACCAGGTTAAACACCAGCCGATAGAGGAGCGTGTCGCTCCCGATTACTAAAGCGTCTCCAGCACAATTGAGGGCTATGCCCTTATTTTCGGCAAGTGGCGCAAGGTCGGTGAGGACCTCTTCGGACAAGGGACCAAGTTCCACATCGTCCTCGCAAGGAACGCTGCGGAGCTCACTCATCTCGAGCAATACCTTGGCCATTCGAGACATGCGCTCGGTTTGTTCTTGTAGCAGGCCGAGCAGCTCGGCCGTTTCGGGTTGCAAACCGGGGTGCTCGGAGATGAATAGTTCAATCTGTGCTTGCATAAGGGCGAGCGGGGTGCGCAGCTCGTGTGCGGCGTTGCCGGTAAACTGACGCTGTGCAGAGAACCCTTCGCCAAGACGGGCGATCATGTCGTTGAAAGAGGCGCTGCATCGTTGTAGCTCGGTGGGTACATCTTCACTGAGTCTGATTTCGCTTAGGTTGTCAGGCTGCACGCGCTCCACCTGGGCGGCAAAATCCCGTAGCGGCTTGAGCGCGTGGCCGCTCACAAAGTATGCCAGCACGCCGCCAAGGAGTGTGACTCCAGCCGTGATGTACCAGGCTGTCGCGCCAAAAGATTCCTGTGCGTCGTTTACGACGATCGTGACCTCGTCATTGAGGGCCGTTTTCGTTGGGTCGAACGCCTGAGGCGAATTCGCGCCGGCAGCGTTAAAGGCCGAGATGTTGCTGCCGATGGCATCCATGTAGCGCATGCCCGTATAGCCGACCAGGCAGTTCGTCAGCACGCACACCGCGCACGTCAGCAGTGCCGCCATGATCGTTATGCGCCATTGCAGAGAAAGCCTTTTCATTCGCTATCCTCCATAACGTAACCCTCTCCAATCCGATTGCGAATCGGGTCGTATCCCAAAGCGCTGCGCAACTTTTTTCGGAGCGACGAGATGTGAACGCGGGTTGCGTTGCTAAAGCTGTTCACGCTGCTATCCCAAACGTGCTCTATAAGCTCCTCTTGGCTTACCGGTCGCCCCTGATTAAGCATCAGGTATTCCAAGATTCCCGTTTCCTTGCGCGTAAGAGATAAAGCCTCGCTGTCCACGGAAGCGATGCGCGCCTTGGTGTCAAAGCGGAGCTTTCCGCAGGTTAAAACTATGTCGCTTTGTGTAAAGCGTCTGAGGGTAAGGCTGCGAATCCTTGCCGCAAGCTCGTCCAGATGAAACGGCTTGGTGAGGTAATCGTTGGCGCCGGCATCGAGTCCGGCGACTTTATCGGATACTCCGCCACGTGCGGACAGAATCAGTACCTTGGTCTCGCAGTCAGTTTTCCTAAGTTCCCTGAGTACGGTCATGCCGTCGATGCGGGGAAGGTTGAGGTCGAGTACCACGAGGTCGAAGGCCTCAACGTCCAGTAGGTCGAGCGCCTCCTGTCCGTCGTGACAGCAGTCGACGCTGTACGCCAAGTTTCGCAAGCTGCGCGCGATTGCATCGCACAGTGCTCGCTCGTCTTCGACGATCAAAATACGCATAACAGTCTCCTTGCACATTTCAAATCGCGCTTAACACGGATTTTATAGCCGATATGGTCCAATGGTCGCGTAACGAAAGGAGTGGTCGAGTTGTTCAAAGCGGTAAAACCCGTGGTACAGGTCGCTTTGTTGATCGTCGGAATCACCATGGTGTGCTTTGGTGTTATGCGTGGCGAGGCGGATGCCGTGCTGGCCAAAGCGATTAGGCTGTGCTTGGAGTGTATCGGAATTGGATAAAAGAGAAAACACTGCGTCGCATGTTTTGGCCCGATTTCGCGGATTCATTCAGGCGGCGGCGACGCTCGTCACCAACATTCACCTGCCAAACTTTGCCAAAGGCGGCATCTATCAGGGCGCGGGAAAAACAGTCTGCGTACCCGGGCTTAACTGCTATTCGTGCCCCGCGGCATCGGGTGCGTGCCCCATCGGGTCGTTCCAGTCGGTAGTAGGTTCATCCAAGTTCAACTTTTCTTACTATGTTACCGGTGCGCTCATTTTGCTCGGCGTGCTGCTGGGACGCTTTGTATGCGGCTTTCTGTGCCCGTTTGGCTGGCTGCAGGAGCTGCTTCACAAGATTCCCGGCAAAAAGCTTTCGACAAAAAGGCTCAAGGCGCTTACGTACATCAAGTACGTCGTGCTGCTGTTTGCCGTGGTGCTGCTGCCCGTCTTGGTGATTAACGACGTGGGCATGGGCGACCCGTTCTTTTGTAAGTACATCTGTCCGCAGGGCGTGCTCGAGGGCGCCATTCCGCTGGCCATTGCCAATGCCGGCATTCGATCTGCGTTGGGACAGCTCTTTACTTGGAAACTTGTCGTTCTCATTGCCGTGGTAGTGCTGAGCGTTTTGTTCTATCGCCCCTTCTGCAAATGGATTTGCCCGCTCGGCGCATTCTATGCGCTCATGAATAAGGTGTCCTTGTTGGGGATTCAGGTCGACGCGTGCAAATGCGTCTCGTGCGGCAAGTGTTCAAGGGTTTGTCAGATGGACGTTGATGTGGTCCGGGCGCCCAATCATGCCGAATGTATCCGGTGCGGAAAGTGCATCGGGGCCTGTCCCGTCGATGCCATCAGCTATCGCTATGGCCTGGATGTGTCGGCGGAAAAGCTCCCCTTGACCGCCGATAAAAAGTAAACAAGCTTCGACAAAACGGAGGAATGACCATGAAGCTTTCTAAGATTGCGGCCCTGTTTATGGTGCCGGTATTGGCCTTGTGCCTTGTGGCATGTTCGGCGCCCGGTGGCAATGCGAGCGAATCTGCGAGCTCCGATCCTAAGATCGCAGAACTCACTGCGCAGAAGCCGACCAATGCCGACGAGGCCGCCGAGCTGTATGCGAAGCTCATGCAGAAGGAGAACGAGATCTTTTCGAGTGATAACGCGCTGTGGGAAAAGGTATTCAATGCGGCAAATAAAGACTCGGCAATGATTGAGGACGGCAGCAATTACGGCGATTTCCTGCTCAAGACCATCGACGGTGCCAAGGATGAGTTCACGGCGGATGAGCTTAAGACACTCAAGGCCGGTGCACAGCAGATTAAGGAGATCGAGGACAAGCTCGAGAGCCTGGAGAAGGAGTTCCCCGGCTGTGGAAGCACGCCGAGTGCAGGCGAGAGCGTCGACGCTTCGACCGCTGGCATGACGACTGGTGCCAATGCTTCGAGCGAGGCGACGAAGTTCCCCAGCTTTACGGGCAAGGACCTGGATGGCAACGACGTGAACAGCGACGAGCTGTTCTCTAAGAACAAGGTCACCGTCATGAACTTCTGGTTCACTACTTGCAAGCCGTGCGTGGGCGAGCTGGGCGATCTTGAGAAACTGAATAAGGAGCTTGCCAAGAAGGGCGGCCAGGTCGTGGGCGTCAATTCCTTTACGCTCGATGGCAACAAGGGCGAGATTGCAGATGCCAAGGACGTGCTGAGCAAGAAGGGCGTGACATATAAGAACATCTGGTTCAAGTCGGATAGCGAGGCCGGTAAGTTTACGTCAAATTTGTTCTCGTTCCCGACAACGTATGTCATCGATCAGAATGGCAACATCGTAGGGGATCCAATCGTGGGAGCCATTAGCTCCGCCGAGCAGCGCGCAGCGCTCGACAAGCTTATCGACCAGGCGATTGCGAATAGCGAGCAGTAAAAAACGCGTAAAGCATCGCGAGGATCGTGTGTCGCTGTGCGGAGTGGTCCGCTGCCTTTCAAGACAAGCTTCACCATATAGAGGTCCCGCTCGGGACCTCTTATTTTAGGCGCCGTCCCGTTCGTTTTTTGATGCGGTTCCCTACATTCCTCACTGGCGCCGGCAAAAAATGGGGATAGAGTAGGACAAACGCGTCGAATCCGAACGGCGGGGGAGAGCGGGCGAGGGCGCCCGCGCGGGAGAGGTTGCCGTCCATGCTGGAGCTCAAGGATATTTGCAAAAGGTACGTCACGCAGTCGTTTACGCAGGTGGCGCTCGATAACGTGAGCTTGGCGTTTCGCGACAACGAGTTCGTGGCCATTCTGGGCCCTTCGGGCTCGGGCAAAACTACGATGCTCAACGTCATTGGCGGACTCGATCATTTTGACTCGGGCGATCTGCTCATCGACGGTATTTCGACCAAGGACTTCCGCGACCGCGATTGGGACGCCTACCGCAACAACCGCATCGGCTTTGTGTTCCAGAGCTATAACCTTATTCCGCATCAGACCATCTTGGAAAACGTGGAGCTGGCGCTCACGCTCACGGGCGTTGGCCATGCCGAGCGTCGCCAGCGTGCGCGCGAGGCGCTTGAGGCAGTTGGTCTGGGCGAGCATGTGAACAAGCGTCCGAGCCAGCTTTCGGGCGGACAGATGCAGCGCGTGGCCATCGCCCGCGCCCTGATAAATGATCCTGAGATCGTTCTTGCCGACGAGCCGACCGGCGCTTTGGATTCAACGACATCCGTACAGGTCATGGACCTGCTCAAGGACGTGGCGCGCGACCGCCTGGTCATCATGGTCACGCACAATCCCGAGCTGGCGTACCAATATGCCACGCGCATCGTCAATCTGGCGGACGGCAAGATCACCGACGATTCCGATCCCTTCGATGCTGCCAAGGCCGCGCGCCGCGAGGCCAAGCCTACGCGCAAAACCTCGATGAGCTTTGTGACGGCGCTGGGGCTTTCTGCCCGAAACCTGATGACCAAGAAGGGCCGCACGGCCATGACTGCCTTTGCGGGCTCGATTGGCATTATCGGTATTGCGGCTATCCTGGCGCTCTCCAATGGCGTAAACGGCTACATCAAAAAGGTCGAGGAGGATACGCTCTCGAGCTACCCGCTCACCATTTCCAAGCAGGATTACGACCTGTCGTCCATGATGGGCGGACAGGGGGCTGCGGATGATGACTCGCCTGAAAACGTGGATTCGTCCGACGGCGGCGCCGGCGGCAAGGCTCAGGGAACCGATAAGATTCCCGTGGTCACGGCCGTAAAGGATATGTTCGCAAGTGTCAAATCTAACGATATGACGAGCTTTAAGGCATGGCTCGATGCCGGTGGCGACGGCATCGATAAAGAGGTCAACGCCATTCAGTACGGCTACGGTATATCGCCGGTTGTCTATCGTGCCGGCAAGGGCGATGAGAAGCCTGTCCGGCTGGTGCCCAACGCCATGACCGAGGCCATGAGCGGAGGCGCGAGCTCGGCGGCGACGGTGAGCATGGAATCCATGGGAACCTCGGTCTTTAACGAGATGATTGACGACCAGAGTCTGCTCGACAGCCAGTACGATGTTGTCGCCGGTCATTGGCCCACGTCTGCCAACGAAGCCGTAATGGTGCTTTCGAGCCGCGGCACGGTGGGCGATTACACGCTCTACAGCATCGGTGCGCTGGATATCGATGAGCTCAACGATCTGGTTAACAGCGCCATGGCGGCTGACGGTGGGGTCGAAGCGTCCGAGACCGGCGCCTACTTTACCTACGACGATGCGCTGTCTACCACGTTTAAGGTGTTGTCGCCGGCCGATGCCTATCGCAAAAACGAAGAGACTGGCATGTGGACTGACATGTCTGGCGACGCCGACTTTATGGCAGCCAAGGTTGCCGACGGTATCGACGTGCACATTGTGGGCGTGGTGCGACCTAACGAGACAGCCAATGCGAGCGCGTTGTCCCCGGGCATTGCCTATACGCATGCGCTGACTCGCCAGCTTATGGAGCGCGCCGCCGATTCGCAGATTGTGCAAGAACAGCTTGCCCATCCCGAGACGGATGTCTTTACGGGCAAGTCTTTCGATGAACTGCAGGGCGAGGCCAAACAAGGAGTTGATCTAGGCAGCATGTTCAGTGTGGACGAGGCAGCGCTGAAGAGCGCGTTCTCGTTCGATGCATCTGCGCTCTCGGGTGTTGCCGGCGGTATGGACCTTTCTGGTATCGACTTATCCGGGCTGGACATTGACCTTTCGGGCGTTGGGAAGGACATCGATTTCAGCGACATTATGGCCAAAGCGCCGGCACCAGATTTCTCGGGCATCTTTGACGGCCTGGAACTCACACCCGAGCAAATGCAGCAGGTGGGAACGCTTGCCAACCAGCTGTTTGAGGGATTTTTGCAGTCGGAGCAGTTTAAGGCGTTGTCGCCCGAGGATCTTAAGGACGCGTCGAAGCTCGCCGCCGCGTTCTCGACGTATCTTGAGAATGATGCTGCGGCCCAGCAAATCCTAGTCCAGCTCAAAGCGCTCGGCGGCGATGCCCTGGCCGAGCGCCTGCAGCAGGCGATGACCGACTATGTGCAAAAGCAGCTGGCTCCGTATCTGCAGCAGGCTATGGACCAGGTGATGAAGGCAATCAGCGAGCAGATAGCGTCGACGGTATCGTCCCAGCTCAAGGCGGGCGCAGCGGGGCTTATGGACCAGATGGCGACGCAGATGTCGTCGAGTTTTGCTAGCCTGGCGAGCGCTATGCGTGTGGATGCGAGCGCCTTTGCTCGTGCCATCCATTTCAACATGGACGCCGAGGATCTGAGTTCGCTCATGATGAGTTACGCCAAGGCGTCGAAGCTCACCTACGACAACAATCTGACCACGTTGGGCTACGCGGATGAAGCGGACCCCATCTCGGTCAAGATTTTCCCGCGTGACTTTGAGGCCAAGGAGCGCGTACTCGACCATATCGATGCGTACAACAAGCAGGTCAAAGCCGCCGGCCACGACGAGCAGGCAATCTCGTACACCGACTACATGGGCATCATCATGGGCTCGGTGACTGATATCGTGAATACCATCAGCTTGGTGCTCATCGCGTTCGTGAGCATCAGCCTGGTGGTGAGCTCCATCATGATCGGCATCATCACCTACATCAGCGTACTGGAGCGCAAGAAGGAGATTGGCATTCTGCGCGCGATCGGCGCATCGAAGCGCAACGTGGCCAACGTATTTAACGCCGAGACGTTTATCGAAGGTCTCATTGCCGGCGTCTTTGCTATTGTCGTCGTGGTGGCCGTGAGCTTCCCGGTCAATGCCTGGGCGCTTGCGGCCAAACAGGTCCCCAACCTGATGAGCCTGCCCGTGCAGGATGCGCTGATACTCATCGCAATTTCGGTGCTGCTGACGGTCGTTGCTGGCCTGCTGCCGGCCCGCAGCGCATCCAAGAAGGACCCTGTCGAAGCCCTGCGCTCCGAATAATGTGACAAAGGGACAGTTCCTTTGTCACATTGAGCGGCTTGTGAATTCGAGGTCTAATACTTTTCCGACAAGTGAACGAGTCAAAATGGACCCCCGAAGTATCGACACTTTTGAGATGCAATTTCCTGCGGTTTTGATCGTTGAATCCTGCGGTTTTGGCGTCAGAAAATGTCGATGCTTCGGGGGTTCAAAAACGGTCGTTCACTTCTTGGAAAAGTATTAGACCTCGAGATATAGACGATGTTCGCGAGCGGCAATAAGAGCGTAAGCCTTTAGTTCTTCTTTGCAGAGAGCATGAGCCTAATTTCCGGATGGGTGTATTCGTCGAACTCTTCTTTGGGCTCGGTGTCAAAGGTGTAGTACGACCTGATGGATTCGCCCTCCGTCTTGATGCTGATTTCTTCATATAGGGAGCCGGCTAAAAATGTCTGCTTAAATTCATCCGACAGGCTGCACGGCGTGAGGAGGCCCGGTGTGGCAACGGAAACGTCCAGCCCATTGAGCGGGGCACAGAGCGTCGCGATATCCTGCTCGGCGCGGGCGAGGTCGTCTGCAAGGCTTGCCTCGGGGTCGATCTGACTGACGTAATCGACGTCCGTGAGCATGCCGTCTGCATCAAAAGAAAGGTAGACATAGGCAGCTTGAGCGCCAAGGTCATTGTCGCGCAGATAGCCGATAATGCGGTAGCCGTAGTCGTGATACGACTCGTATGGGTCGTCTGCCGCGACGCGTTCGCACACGGGCTCCAAGGCATCTTGCGCGATGGCGAGCTGCTCGGCGGCTGCAGCCTTTCTTGCCTGAAGCTCGTTATTTCCCTGGACAAACTGCGGGATGTAGACGCCAAGCAGCACAATGGCGGGCACTGCGATGAGCACGATAATCTGTTTCTTGGCGCTCGGAATCACAACGCCGTATGCGGCCGCCATGGCCTCGGCATTGCTCGAGGTTTCGGCCAGCACGTCTGCCGCCGTGGCGACTGCCCCTACGGCGCCGGCGACCTCCGCGGCGCCGCCCAGGTTGCGCGCGAGATCGTTATCACTGTTCTTGAGCAGGTGGCCGGCAGCTTGCGTGGCGAGCACACCGGCGACCTCCGCGGAGCGGTCTTTGTTGGTCTGGGCCACCGCAAGCCTGCCCTGCAGCTCCTTCCACTGTTTGCCCTGCATTCCAAAGCGCGGCGCAAGAGCGCAATAGCAAAAGATGGCGAGTTCGATTGCGGTGAGTGCGATGGCGGTATATATGCCCGCGGGTTGGAATTCCTTTTGATGGAACGCGATATCGTTGATCATTTGGAGCGGCAACATCAATAGGCATGCTACGAACGACATGACGAGTGCGGTCGCTGCGATTTTGGGGTATGTGCAGTACCGCTGGATGCGTTTCTTTTCTTGCTCGGTGAGCTGCTGCATGGGGCCTCGACTCTCATCGTTTTTCGGGGGCGATGCGCACACGCTCTTGAGTATAGATGAGTGGAGGATGTCTGTTGTTCATACATGGCGGTCAACAGCGTGCTGTTGGTGCTCGCTTGATCGTGGGCGCCATTCACCTTCGTTGCACAGCGACGACTGGTTGGCTGGTTGGCGTCAAGTAACCGCCTCCGCCTTGTGGGCCGCCTCAAGGACAAGGCATAATGCATGTGACAAAGGGGCAGTCCCTTTGCCGCATTGATCTGAGAGTAGATGTTGATGATTCTATCGTTGGCCCCCATGGAGGGGATTACCGGGCATGTGTTCCGTCGCGTGCATGCGGAGTGCTTCGGCGCACTCGATTGCTATTACACGCCGTTTTTGCCGCCGCCGCGGGTGGGCAACCGCTTTGGCGGCAAGGCGTTTAAGGAAATCGATCCTGCCAATAACCAGGGGCTTAACGTAGTGCCTCAGCTGATGTCCAAGAACGCGGACGAGTTTGTGTGGGCGGCACAGGTGCTCGCCGACATGGGCTACCGCGAGGTCAATCTCAACTTGGGTTGCCCTTCGGGAACGGTTGTCGCCAAGGGCAAGGGCTCGGGTTTCTTGCGCAATCTCGACGAGCTCGAGGCGTTCTTAAGCGATGTGTGCGAGCGGTCGCCGTTGCCGGTGTCGGTAAAGACCAGGCTGGGCCTGGAGAATGACGACGAATACGAGCGCGTGCTCGATCTGTATTGCCGCATGCCGCTGGCGGAGCTGATTGTGCACCCGCGCGTGCAAAAGGACCGCTATACGGGCTCGCCGCGCAAAGAGTTTTATGGCGAGACGTTGGAGCGGGCACCGTTTCCCGTGGCATACAACGGCGACATTTTTGATCTTGAGGACATGGATGCGCTGGTGGAGGCCTATCCCGGTACACGCCATGTGATGCTGGGGCGCGGCCTGCTCGCGAATCCCGCTCTGGCCCGTATGGTCAACGGCGGCCCTGCTGCCACGGCAGCCGAGCTGCAGCGCTTCCACGACACGTTGTTCGCGGCCTATGCAGAAGAGATTGGCGGCAACGCGGTCTTTCGCATGAAGGAGTGGTGGTTCTACGCCAAGTGCGCCTTCGCTGACCCCGCTACCGTTCACAAGCTCGTGCGTAAGACCAAAAAGGTCGACGAATACCGCGCCGCCGTCGAGCGGGTCTTTCGCGAGCAGCCACTCGCACCCATAGCTCGCTTCCGCGGCTAGTTAGACATCGGGGACGTTCTTTAGCGACTAGTCATTTAAGAACGTCCCCGATGACTACCCGCAAAAACTGTACACCAGCATCCAAAGATGTCGAAAAATGTCGACTTTGGATGCTGGCGTACATGTTTGGGTTCGGAGGGTGACTAGGCAATCATCGCATCGAGTATGATGAGCTCCCTGAGTCGTTCCGTACGTGTTTGCCCATGGCGCTTTGCTTTTGCATCAAACGCTTCAAGAACCGATTCGCCCACACGTGCTGATAAAACGACGCTCGGCTCATCAGAGATTGGTGGCCTTCCCAACTTGATGGTGCGACCCTTCGGCCACTCATCTTTTTCGTAGGCTTCCGCGGTTTTCTCCAACTCTCCAGGGGCAAATCCCATCATCTTTTCGAGCTGCTTAGCATCCATGGCGCCTCCTATCGATCGACATAATGTCGAGCGCCGGTTCTCGGATTCTCTTTTTGTATACAATTTTGTAGACAAAAATACAAGCAGTTCATCGGGCTAATTAGCTTGTTTTGACCTGCCTGTCCGATAGGAAATGAGCATTGACGGCTTCGATACTCCTTTGCTTTTCAGCTTGGAATTTGGATGCTCATTGAACTTCCGGAGGGGAGCCCTTTATTAAGCTATTGAGATTCTGGGCAGGAGCTCTCACTGGTCTTCGGTAATGGGGCCAGCTTAATTCGCGACACAGTGTGTCGCGAATGGGAGTAGTCGTTAGGTGTCCTTCAATGGCTACTCATATAAGAACGTTCAAGTGTCGGATTTTGTCATTTAGTGTCGCTCTCAGCGACTATTCTGGAGGGTCGTGGTCAAAAAAGGGCAAATATGAGTACTGTTGCCATTATGGTTGCATTTATTTGCTATAAATTGTAGCTCCTGATGAGATTTGTTCCCATTAAGAGCTACTTTTATTGAACATATGAGGAGAAATAACGTCGTCTGCGGACGAGTGGAACGTTGAATAGTTCCTGAAGTGATCAAAATCGCTGCTACTAAACAGGTAGCAGTACTCATATTTGCCCTTTTTTGACCACAGCCCTCTCGGAAACCTTTCCAGAGGCGTCAAACAGCCATAATCCAAAGGTCTCCTCAAACAATTAGCCGGCCAAGAGCGTCCATGACTACCAAAAAGCTGTACGCCAGCATCCAAAGATGTCGAAAAATGTCGACTTTGGATGCTGGTGTACATGTTTGGGTCGTATGGGTTGGGGCCCTGGACGGACAGGGCGTGCGTACTAGAGCAGGTTTTCCTGCACCCACGCGATGATGTCGCTCGATTCGAAGAGTGGTTTGCCGTCGATGAACAGGCAGGGAACCTGGCGTTTTCCGCCGACGGCGATGAGTGTCTGTTCGGCATCGGAATCGGTCGAGATATTGCGCTCGGGAATGGTCACGCCGTTATCGGCCAAAAAGTGCTTGACCTTTAAGCAATACGGGCAGCCGGTCATAACGTACAGCGCGAGCTCGTGATTAGTAGCCATAGGTCTCCAATCGGTTGAGGTTTTGATTGAAATACCCAAAGCCGCCGCGGTCTATGCGCGCGTCAACGAAGACTCGATGGCCTGGACCAGAAACGCCGTGGCTCCGGTGGCGCAGGGCTTGTCGTAGTAGTCAACAAAGCGCTGGTCGGCAAGATAACCGTGGGCGAGGCCCAGGTACGCCTCGTCTTGGGGCTCGCATCCCCAGTTGAGAGCAATCCAGCGACGATGCATCGCGACAAGCTTACGAGCCTCGTTGCTCTCTGGGTCGCCAATGCCCATGGCAATTGAGAGCTGGCCCAGAATAGCGCGTTCAAGTTCTTTCATGTCGCTCCATGTCTGAGGGTCCATGTCCAGCAGTGCTTCGTTTGCTGCGTCGATCGCCTCGTCGCCGTAGCGCTTCCGGGCTTCGGCGCCGTAGCGCTCCTCGTTTTCCTGCACGGTGCGCCAGCGCTCCAGTTGCGGCAGGACGGCGCCCATGAGCGAGACGGCTTCGTCGAGCGACATGCCGGTGTTTTGCGCCAGCCGTGGGGCACAGTCCTCGATCATCGCCTCCATCGTGGTCTCGTAGGTGTACTTGCCGTGGTCGTAGCACCACTTGCAGTAATGATCGGTCGCGGTGCCCGTGGCATCGGTGCCGCAGTCGTCGGGCGTGAGTATCATGCCGCAGCTCTGGCAATAGTGCTCAGGCATTTCGAGCAGGTGGGACAGCGGTTCTCCGGTTACGGCGGCGATGAGCTTCATCATGTCGATGCCCGGTGTGACCTCGCCGCGCTCCCACCGGCTGATGGCCTGGCGTGTGACGAAGAGCTTAGCGGCAAGCTGCTCTTGGGTAAGGTGATGGGCGCGACGGACAGCAATGAGCTTTTCTGCAAAGGCCATAGTGGCTCCTTTCTGCTGGTTGATGGCTTAAGCATACGCGGCGGCAGGCGCCCTTCCAAGCAACCGTTGGTTGCACGACGGGGGACCGCGGCGAAGAATTGCGCGCAACGCCCCACGCCTCCATGCCGTACAATGACCGGCATGGAACCTATCGCACGCATACATACCGACCTGCCGCAGAAGTTCGGCATTCCGCGCAACAGCTTTTTGGCACCCCATCTGCAGGGACGCATCGTTTTTGAACCGGAATTTGCCTCCAACGCAGCAGTTGAGGGCCTGGATTCCTTCTCTCACTTATGGCTGCTGTGGCGCTTCGAAAACGGAACGCCCGGCGGCACGGCTAAGGACATAGCTGCCGATGCCAAGTCGCAGGACAGGTCCGGCACCAACGTCAAGTGGTCGAAAACCGTGCGCCCGCCGCGTTTGGGTGGAGCCGAGCGCGTGGGCGTGTTTGCCACGCGCAGTCCGTTTCGCCCTAATCCCATCGGTCTCACCTGCGTCAAGCTCGATCGTGTCGAGCTCACCGATGATGGCCCCATCATTCATGTGCTGGGGGCCGACCTGCGCGACGGCACGCCCATCTACGACATTAAGCCCTACATTCCGTTTGCGGACTGTCACCCGGATGCAACGGGCGGCTGGATTGAGGATGCTCCGTGGCAAGAGCTCGATGTTGAGTTCCCGCAGGCTCTTCAAGACATGGTCCCGCCCGCAAAGCTCCCCGGTCTGGTCGAGGTTCTTCGCCAAGATCCGCGCCGCGCGGGCAGCAAGCACGAGCCAAACCGCGTCTATCATCTGGCCTTCGCCGGGCTTGACATTTCTTTTACGGTCGATAAAACCCAGCTAACCGTGGTCGCCGTCAACGACGCGCAAGACTAACCAGCCATTCGTCCGCACCCGTCAAATTAAGCGCCAAACCCCATGCCAAAATCGCCCGTGCTGGTGGACAATAACGCCTACCAAAACAATCACTTTGCACGGGAGTTCAGCATGAAATACGACTTTAGCTCGCTTATCGACCGCCACGGCATGGACTCCATCGCCGTTGACTCTTGGGGCGAGATCCCCGGCATGGCTCCGAACGCACCCGACGAGGGCTTCGACCGCATTCCCATGTGGGTGGCCGACATGAATTTCGCCACGGTGCCCACGGTCCAGGAGCACATCATTCAGCGCGCTCAGCATCCCATGTTTGGCTACTTTAACCCGCGCGCCGAGTACTTCGACCGCATCATCGAATGGCAGAGCCGCCGCAATGGCGTCGAGGGCCTGCGCCCTGAACATATCGGCTACGAAAACGGCGTGCTGGGCGGTGTCGTGTCGACGCTGCGCGCGTATGTCCAGCCGGGCGATGCAGTGCTGGTCCATAGCCCCACCTACATTGGTTTTACCAAGTCCATCGAAGCTGCGGGCTATCGCATTGTCCACAGCCCGCTTAAACTCGACGACCAGGGCGTGTGGCGCATGGACTTTGAGGACATGGAGTGCAAACTCGCCCAAAACCACATCCATGCCGCGGTGTTCTGCTCACCGCACAATCCCTGCGGCCGCGTATGGGAGCGTGACGAGATCGAGCGCGCCATGGACATCTACCGCCAGCACGATTGCGTGGTGATCTCGGACGAGATTTGGTCCGATATCATCCTGCCGGGACACAAGCATATTCCGACGCAGTCGGTAAGCGAGGACGCCCGCATGCGCACGGTTGCCCTCTATGCGCCCAGCAAGACGTTCAACCTGGCGGGCCTGGTCGGCAGCTACCACATCATCTATAACGAGACGCTGCGCGACCGCGTGTGCGCCGTGTCCGACAAGACCCACTACAACGAGATGAACGTCCTCTCTATGCATGCGCTTATCGGTGCCTACCAGCCGCAGGGCTACGAGTGGGTGGACGAGCTCAACCAGGTGCTTGCCGGCAATATCGAGTACTTCTGCAATTACGTGGACGAGCATTTTGAGGGCGTGTCCTATTCGCGTCCGCAGGGCACGTACATGGTGTTTCTGGACTGCACCGAGTGGTGCCGCGAGCATGGCCGCGATATTCAGTGGCTGCTCGACGAGGGGGCGCGCGTAGGCGTGGGATATCAGGACGGCCGCCCGTTCCACGGGCCCTGCCACATTCGCGTGAATCTGGCGCTGCCGCTTTCGCGCGTAAGGGAAGCGTGCGACCGCCTGGACCGCTACGTTTTTAATACACGGTAAGTGAGCACTGCATGCGGGGTCTTCTGCCAAGTCGGCTGGAAGGCCCCGTGTGGTAAGGCATCTGTAACCATTGGGCGCAGACCTGCTGCGGAGGTTTATTTTTCCTGAATCTGCTTGCCGCAAAGATGCTCAATCGAAATCTCGTAGAGTTGGACGCCCTTGATGTCTTTGGCGATTTCCTCCTCGACTTCTTCGGCAGAAGGGTAGTACTTAAGCGCGAGCTGGCGGACTTTGTCCTCGATAAACGCGGGGGTGTCATTCGCCAGGCGACAGCGGCCAAAGACCACGGTGCTCATAACGTAGGGAGCCCAGTCACCGTCCTGGTACCACTCGTTGCCGTAAACGGTAAAGCAGACCTTGTCATCGCGCTTGAGTGCGTCGACCTTGTGGCCGGCCTTGGCGCCATGGAAATAAATCTTGTCGTGCTCGGCGTCAAAGAAGTAGTTGACGGGAATGGCGTACGGGTAGCCATCGTCGCCGTTGACGGCAAAGACGCCGCGCTTGCAGGTAGCGAGCAGTTCGCGCGCTTCTTCGTCGGTGATGGCGCGCTTCTTTCGACGTAAGGGCCTAAACATCGTTGGCTTCCTTTCTGGTCGTGCGTGGTGGTTGAGCACAAACTATAGCGAAACGGATCCGTTTTTCTTGATGCGGGCGAGCATGTTTTTGAGCTTGTTAAAGTCGAGCGGTTTGGACAGATGGGCGTTCATACCGGCGTCGTGTGCCGCCTTGGCGTCCTCGGCAAAGGCATTGGCGGTGAGCGCGATGATGGGGATATCGGCTGCATCGACCTTCTCGCTCAGGCGAATCGCGCGGGTTGCCTCGTAGCCGTCCATGACCGGCATCATAATGTCCATCAGAATCGCATCGAAGCTGCCGGCGGGATGCGACAGGTACAGATCGACGACCTCGTTGCCGTTGGCGGCGCGGGTGACCACGACGCCCTCGGATTCTAGCAGCGCCTGGGCAATCTCGGCATTCAATTCGTTGTCTTCGGCGAGTAGCACGTTCATGTCGGTGAGCGAGCAGTCAGGCGCACTCTCAACCGTATTCGCCCGCGCCTGGGGATTCTCGTCGATATCGAGCGGAATCTCCACGTAGAACGAGGTGCCCACATGGAGCTCACTGGTGACTTCGATGGTGCCGCCCATCAGTTCAATAAGCGACTTGACGATTGGCATGCCCATGCCGGTTCCTTGGAACCTGCTGCGCGCATCGTCGCCTTCTTGGGCAAACGGCTCATAGATATGCTTTAAAAACTTGGGAGTCATGCCAATGCCGGTATCCGAAACGCTAAAGCAAAAGAGCGCGCGCCCGTTATCGAGTGGCTTGGTCTTTGAACTAAAGGTGACGGAGCCGCCGTGCTTGTTGTACTTAATGCTGTTGTCTAACAGGTTGATCATGATCTGTCGGATATGGGTGGGACTGCCGATCATGTATGGCCCCGTGGCGTACGGCAGACTATTGTCCTGCATGGTGATGCCGTTACTGGACGCGCGGAGCTTGCACAGCACCAGCGTATTGTCACAGAGCTCTTTGAGGTTAAAAGGCGTATGCTCCAGTGTTAGCTTGCGGTCTTCGATTTTGCCCATCTCGAGGATGTCGTTGATCAGCGAGAGCAGGTGATTGGCGGCAACGCGCGCCTTGGCACGGCTCTCGCGGGCGACCTGGATATCGCCTTCCTTCAATTCCTCGATCTCGATAAGGCCCAGGATACCGTTGAGCGGCGTTCGGATGTCGTGGCTCATGCGCGTGAGGAATGCCGTCTTAGCGGCGTTGGCAGCATCGGCTTTTTTGCGCTCGGTTCGAGCGCGTGCGAGCGCCCAGATGAGCAGGACGATGCCGACCGACAACATACCGATGAGGGTAGCTGCAACGGCGGCACGGTTGCGATAAAGGAATTGAAGCGTGTTTGATTCCTGGGCCGTGTACGACGTGGAGGAGTAATTGCTTGCGGAGAGCGATTCTCCGGCATTGATGATGCCCTTGTTGATGATTCCCAGCAGCTCGGGCTTTCCGCGCGAAATCCAGCACGAGAGCTCACAGGTGTCAGGGAGCTCGACCGTCTCGTAGCCTTCGAGATCATGACGATCGCCGATGGTTTTTATGCGTGAGCTGGGAGCGACGATGCAGTGCGCCGTTCCCTTCCTGAGGGCGTCGAACGCTTCATCGTCGGATTGGTATTCGGTCACGGTCGCTGTGGGGAACAGACTTTCAAGTACATTTTGGTTGACAAACGATGATTTGGTGCAGGCGATGTTCTGAAGGTCTTTGTTCAGATTGCCGTCGGTGTGGATGGCGGTGAGGGACACGGTCCCCAACGATACCGACTGCACAACGCCTGATTGCTCGGCAAACCAGTAATCTCGGTATACCGGCAGCGCAACGTCTATGCTTCCCTTTGACAGGGCCTTTGACATCATCTTGTAGCTATCAAAGGGGACGGTTTTGACCGTAATGCCAAATTTATCGTGCAGCGTCGTCGCAAGCGATGCGAGCGAGCCTTCCATTTCGCCGTTTTCGTCTTCGTTGCAGTAGGGGAGTTTGCCCGTAATGTAGCCGAGCGTGATGGTGTTGCCATTTGCTTTGAGCCAGGAACGTTCGGGGCCGTTGAGCGATGATGAACCGCTGCTTTGGGCCGAGTAGTTAGATTTGACTTCGTCGATATAGCGTGGGTTGACGCGGGCGATTGCCGACATGGCGGCATTGATGTCGTCCATCAGGTCGGGGCGGCTTTTGGGGACGGCAAAATAGTAGTCGCTCGAACCAATGTAGAACATGGGGGAGGCGCTGGGCGACGAGGTCGTGTCGTTCATGATGATGGCATCGACCTCGTTGTTTGCGAGCGCGTCAAAGAGGGCACTGCCAGTGTCGATTTCTTTATAGGTGCAGGTAATGCCTTCGTTGGCGAGCCACTGCTGGCCAACGAAGGTTTGCATGACGCCGGAGTTGCAACCGATAGTGAGACCCTGGAGCGCTTGGGGGTCACCCTTGGCCAGATCGTCGCGATCGGGCTTGGCGTAGATGTAGTAGCGCTCGGTGCCCTCGGGGTTCGAGGAAAAGAGCAGCTTTTGGGCGCGTTCCTCGGAGTAGGAGATGTTGGGCATGAGGTCGATTTCGCCTGCCTCGAGCATGTCCATAAGCTCGGTGAAGGTGCCGGAGATGTATTCGTACCGCCAGCCGGGCGTGTAGTACGACAGGGTCTGGAGGTACTCGTAACCCCATCCCGAGAGACGCTCGCCGGGGGTGCCGTCCTGGAAGCCCTCGTTGTTGACGAGCCAACCAACGCGGACCGTCTTGACTGGCTGGCTAGAGTCAGCGGCAAAAGCCTGGACAGGCGCGATAGAACTCAGCACGGCAAGCGCGGCGAGCACAATGGCCAGGGCGCGACATATAACTGAACGAAGGACAGTGGCAGCTCTCACATGCAATCCTAACGAATCGAGACATTACCGCATAAGGATACCAGCTCAGCCCGCCCAGTCGGCAGCTGCACCGCTAAACGCTCCCGCCCGGCAGTCATTGGGGACGTTCTTAAACGACTAGTCATCGGGGACGTTCTTGTTTGACTAGTCATTTAAGAACGTCCCCAATGACTAGTTCCGTTTGCGGGGGAGGCGTGGGACAATACCGAGCGAACGTGATTGGGCGTCTGGGAAAAGGGGTCGCGATGAAAAAGCTCAAGACGCTTGCTGACGTGTTACGCCAGGCGGGCTTCGTGCGCATTACGGAGCTGTTCCTCGTCTTTTACCTGCTGTGCTCGACGGCCGTCTGGTTGTCCGAGCCTACGACCCTCACGTTTGGCGATGGGCTCTGGTTTAGCTTTGAGACGGTCTCGACGATCGGCTTTGGCGACATCCCGGCCGAGACACCGGTTGCCCGCGCTATTACCGTCGTCTTGAGCGTCATCAGCATCTTCTACATCGCCATGCTCACGGGCGTGGCGGTGAACTACTGCAATACGCTTATCAAGATGCGTCAAAAGGACACCATGGCTCGTTTTATGGACGATCTTGAGCATTTGGAAGAGCTCGATCGTGACGAGCTCGCCGATCTGTCACGCCGCGTGCGCGAGTATCGTCGACGCCAGCGCTAAGACGAACGTCGTGCGCCACAACAGGGGGACAAATATGAACATCACCGTGTACCTGGGTGCCAACACTGGCAATGACCCGGCATTTCTGCCCGCGGTACAGGAGCTGGGCAACTGGATTGGCGCCAACGGACACGCGCTGGTATACGGCGGGTCCAAATCGGGCCTGATGGGCGCGCTCGCCGATAGCGTGCTCGATGCCGGCGGACACGTGACGGGTGTTGAGCCGAGCTTTTTTATCGAGGCCGAGTTTCAACATGACGGCATCGACGACCTTATCGTGACGAGCGATATGGCCGAGCGCAAAGCCAAGATGATTGAGCTCGGCGATGTGTTCATCGCCTTTCCCGGCGGGACGGGCACGCTCGAGGAGATTGCCGAGGTCATGTCCGCTGTGTCGTTGGGGCACCTGAGTGCTCCGTGCATCCTGTATAACCTGGACGGTTACTACAACGACCTCAAGGCGCTGCTCGGGCACATGATTGATAAGGGCCTATCGAGCCCGCAGCGCCAGCAAGGTATCTACTTTGCCGACGATTTGCGCGAGATTGCCTCGATTATCAACGGATAAGTCTTGAGCTTGCCCCACTATGGCTCCCAATGGTGCCGTTCGCGGCGCAGACGGTTGGCTCGTTCGGGCAACGCTCACTCTACAATAAAACGTAACTATGTCGACTTTGACCGCGGGAGGACCCGATGGATAACCTTGCCAAACCCAAAAACCGCGCGCTGTTTTTACTTAGCGTTGCCGTGACCGGTGCGTTCGCAGGTGCCGCGGTCTGGCTGTTCTTTTTTGCGATGGAGCACGGTATCGACTATCTATGGACCGAGATTCCGCACGCGCTGGGCGTCTCTTCGCCCGAGCTTGCCAGCGGCCCGTTTGGCTTTTTGCCGTACCCGTTTTTTGTCTGCCTGCTGGGCGGCCTGTTAATCGGTCTGTACGAAAAGATGACAGGCACCAAGACCGATGACCTCAACCAGGTGATGGCTAAGGTTAAGCAAGACGGGCGCTACCCGTACGACAACCTGGGCAAGCTTTCGCTCGCGGCATTGCTGCCGCTGCTGTTTGGCGGAAGCATTGGACCGGAGGCCGGCCTGACCGGCGTTATCGCGGGTCTGTGCAGCTGGGTCGGCGACCGTATGCGTCGCTTTGGCGCCGAGTTTAGGGAGCTCACGCTGCTGGGTACCCAGGCTGCCCTGACGGCGCTCTTTACTGCGCCCGTCTTTGGCTTTGTGGCGCCGCTTGCCGGTAGTGCCGACGGCGACGAGGGCTCCGCGTCCGGCGAGATCACCATCAAGCTGCCCAAGGCGCAAAAGACGGTGGTCTACGGTATTGCGATTGCCGGCGGTCTGGGTGCCTACCTGCTGCTTGGCCAGCTTGTGGGCGGCGGCATGGGCATGCCCAGGTTCGAGTCCGCCGAGGTGGGCAACCTAGAGCTTACCTGGCTCGTCCCTCTGTCGTTGATCGGAACAATCTGCGGCTGGCTGTACTTTGTCTCTGAGCACGCGAGCGAAGCGCTTGCCCATGCAATAGGGGAGCGTCCTGTCGTCAAGGCCATGCTAGCCGGTCTGGCGCTCGCCATCTGCGGCACGGTCCTGCCCTACACCATGTTTGCCGGCGAGACCCAGGCCGACGTGCTCATGGAAACCTACTTGACCATTCCCGCCGGCGTGCTTATCGCGACCGGTCTGGTCAAGGCCATGCTGACCCCCGCCCTCATCAACCTTGGTTGGCGCGGCGGTCACTTCTTCCCGGTTATCTTCTCGGGCGTAAGCCTGGGCTACGGACTGGCCATCCTCACCGGCGCCGATCCGGTCTTTTGCGTCGCCGTCTGCACGGCATCGACGATGGGTGCGGTCATGCGTCAGCCGGTCATGGTCGTGGGCCTGCTGCTCATGTGCTTCCCGCTCAAGGGTATCGTCTGCATGATCATCGCCGCCGTTATCGCCGCCGGCATTCCGCTGCCCAAGCCGCTGCGCAAGTAGCACGGTTAATCGCGAGTCAACTCCAGAGGGGCACGAGATGATCCTGTACTTTAGCGCGACAGGGAACAGCGAGCATGTGGCGCGTCGCATTGCAGCGGCGACAAGCGACAAAGTTATGTCGATTGAGCGCTTTGATGCCGAAGCCCTTCGCCTTGTTGCGACGGAAGGCCCCTGCCAGCTGGGATTTGTTGCTCCGGTGTATGCCTGGGGTCTGCCGACACCGATGATCGAGTTTTTGAAGACTGCCGACCTGTCGATTGCTGCCGGTGCAAAGGGCGGCGAGCGCCCCTATACGTTCTATGTTTCGACGTACGGTTCGACGACCGGCCAATCGGCCAAGTTTGCCCGCGACCTGCTGCACGAGCGTGGGCTCGAGTTAGATGCGGCGATGAGCGTCAAGATGCCTGATACCTGGACGCCTGTTTTCGACCTGTCTGACCCTCAAAAGGTTGAGGGTATCAATAGGGCTGCTGAGGCGCAGATTGATGCTGTGATCGAGGCGGTGCGGGAGCGGCGCACGGGCAATATGATGCGCCATCGCGTGCCCCTGTTTGCATCGTGCGCGTATCATGCGTTTGGGCTGCCGCGTATGCAGCAGACGAGCAAGTTTGCCGTCGATGCTAGCCGCTGCGTCGGGTGTAGCCTCTGCGCTAAGCGCTGCCCCATGGCGGCGATTGAGATGCGCGACGGCCTTCCCGTCTGGACAAAGCCGGAGTGCGCAGCCTGCCTTCGTTGCCTGCACTGTTGTCCCAAATTTGCCATCTCGCACGGTAAGCGCACGGCATCCCACGGTCAGTACAGGCATCCTAAGCCAGGTGTGAGGATGTAGCGGCTGCTGGCCGCGCTACTTCCAAACTGCGAGCGCGGCGGTGCCCAGTACGATGAGGGCGAGACCGATGGCGCTGCGCCGTGAGAGTTTTTCGTTGAATGCCAAGCGCGCAAATAGTACCGATACGACAATCGATAGTTTGTCGATCTGCACTACGACGCTCACCTGGCCTGTGGCGATGGCGTAGTAGCATAGCAGCCACGATGCGCCAGTCGCAATGCCCGATGCCGCGAGAAATACGAGTTCGTAGCGGTCTACGTGCACGGCTTGGCCCATCTTGCCTTCAGCTGCCACGATTGCCCATGCCATAACCAGTACCACACAGGTACGGATTGCCGTGGCCAGGTTGGATTCGACGCCTTCGATGCCAGCCTTGGCAAGGATGGACGTGAGCGCTGCGAACACGGCGGCGCCGAGGGCGTAAGCGAGCCAGGTCCGGTCTTGCTGCTGCTCGGGTCCGGCAGGCTGCTTCTTCTCGATCATTAAAAACGTGCCGAGGGTGATGACAGCGGTTCCCACGAGCTTAACCGCAAGGTTGCTCGTCTCGCCAAAAAGCACGATGGCGATCAGTGCAGCGAGTACGGTGCTCATCTTGTCGACCGGTACGACCTTATTGACGTCTCCGATGCCCAACGCCTTAAAGTAACAGATCCACGAAGCACCGGTAGCGAGTCCCGAGAGGACGAGAAAGAGCCAAGATCTGGGTTCGATGCTGCCGATGGTTCCAATGGATCCAGAAATGCCCGCCATTGCCCAGGCGAAAACGAGCACCACGCAGGTGCGAATGGCCGTCGCGACATCGGAGTCGGTCTGCTTGATGCCGCATTTGGCCAGGACAGATGTGACGCCGGCAAAGAAAGCCGACACAAATGCTGCTGCGACCCACGACACGGGTGAAATGCCTCCCCAAAGAACGACCGCGCCAGATTTACGGCGCTCGTCCGATGATACCGTCCCGCCATGAAGCTTTGATATCGCTGTGGTGAGACAGGGGCCATAGTTCGAGAGGGCATTTGGTTAAGGCTCGAATCGAAGGTGAATGGTTTTCCGCGAAGTGAACGAGTAAATCTGGACCCCTGGAACATGCACACTTTTTTCGAACAAAACTGCAGGATTCTTAGACAAAAACCGCAGGAATTGAGTCCTTAAAAATGTCGATGCTACAGGGCACTGTTTTTACTCGTTCACTTCTCGGAAAAGTATTCACCTTCGATATGCTGACGGTGTCTTTTTGGTTGCCAAGAACTAGACGGCCTGCCGTGAAGGGCGGTGGTGACGCTATGTCGCCTCGTATCATTGAAAAAATAAGCGGGGTACCACCTAAGCTTTTTTAGCCGTCGATTACAGATCGCGTGCTCGATAAACCTTGGTGCTGACGGTGTAGCTGATTGCACATAGCGCGAGGGCAAGTGTGGCGATGCCTGCACACAGACAGCCAAGGACGGCGGGATCGGGATTTGCCCCGGCAATCGACATGAGCCAGTTGCTGATGGGGTTGGAGGAGCTCAACGTGGCAATGGCAAGGCACCAGAGCAGGGCAAGCAGGCCGACGGATAGGCGCAGCGCCTCCATGTGTCCAAATCGGAAGAACAGCGGCTGTGCCAAAAACACCATCATGAGGGAGATGAGCATCGATGCTGCCGAGGCTATAGCGATCTCAAAGACCGTCTGTCCCGTCGAGGGGATGCCCACGCTGTTGAATAGCGGGATGGAGACGATGCTCAGAAGCGCGGCGGCGCACGTCATGACAGCCGAGAAGACAATAACGCTCAGGTAGCGTGCGCAAATAATGTCTTTGCGTGAGAAGGGCAGCGTTGCCCGATAACGCTCCCAGCCATTTTGATTGTCGAAGCCGGCCAGCGAGCTCATGACCATGATGGGCGACATGGCGCTGACCGCGCAGGCGCCGGCGCTCATGCCGGAATCGCCATCCGACGCGTTGGCAAGGGTCAACACAACGAAGATGAACAGGCTGACGCCCGCGATGCTTGGGATAAGCGTGCGAACGATGGCGAGCTCGGACATAAAGGCGCGTTTCATTTCGAAGCTCCTTTCAGCATGAGGCGAAGATAGTCATCAATGGTTGCCCGATCGCAGGGAATCTCGGGGAAGGCCTCGAGCGTATCGCGACGGTTGGGCACGAGCACGTCCACGCTGTAGGCATGGCGGGCGGCACGGGCGCCTTCGACGCAAGCCATAAGCTCGGCGGCCTGTGCTTGGGTACAGTGGGCGATGCCAGCGCGGTCGGTAATATCCTCGCGCGGCAGGTCAAAAATAATCGAGCCATTATCGATGCAGATGACGCGATCAGCGGCGCGATCGAGGTCGGATGTAATGTGGCTCGAGAGCAGCACGCTGTGCTGGCCGTCGGCGACAAAGGCAAGCAGCTCATCAAGCAGCTCCTCGCGTGCCATGGGATCGAGGCCCGCGGTGGCTTCGTCCAAAACGAGCAGTTTGGCCTTGTGGCTGAGCGCGCAGGCAAGCTGCAGCTTCATGCCCATGCCGCGGGAGAGGTCCTTGACCTTTGCCTTGGGATCGAGGCCAAATCGGTCGATGAGGCTGGAGAAGGTGTCGTGGCTCCAGGTGGGGTATGCCGGGCTTACGAGTGCCTCAACTTCGGTCACCTTGAGTGTGGAAGGGAAGGGGCATGTGTCCAGCACGAGGCCGACACGAGTGCGCAGGCAACGCTGCGTTTCATCGGGCGCGTCGGCGCCACAGCGCTGCCCAAACAGGTGCACCTCGCCGGCATCGAGCTTTATAAGCCCGAGCGCGGCTCGAATCGTCGTGGTTTTGCCGGCGCCGTTTGCGCCCACAAAGCCAACAATCTGGCCGGGTTCCACGGCAAGCGTGACGTCGCGCAGCGAAAAGCGGTCGCTCACACGGCGTGAGATACCTTTGAGTTCTAAAAGGTTTTGCATGGCATAGCCTTTCTTGCAGATGGCTACTGCATAGTTTCGGGGGCTACCAGGTCGAGCATCTCGTGCAGCTTGTCGCGCGTGAGGCCCAGGGTTTCGGCTTGGCTCGCTGCTTTCGCAAGTAGCTCTTCGATATGGCAGAGCTGGTTTTCGCGCAAGAGTTCCTGGTTGCCCTCGGCGACAAAGCAGCCCTTGCCCTGCACGGTGCAGATAAACCCGAGTTGCTCTAGGTCGGCGTAGGCGCGCTTGGTGGTGATGACACTCACGCCAAGATCGCTCGCGAGTGCGCGGATGCTGGGGAGTTTGGCTCCCGCAGCGAGTGTGCCCGAAAGGATCTGAGCTTTGACCTGCGAGGCTATTTGCTCGTAGATGGGCTTGTCGCTCGAATTGGATAGGATGATGTCCACAGCGGCTCCTTAGCTGTTGGGCTACACGTGTATATAACCGGTAAGCACAGTATATATACACTATGCACAGTTACGCAAGAGGCAAATAGGGATTGTCCGTTCGTTCATCCATCTCAATCTGTAACATCTGGAACCGATTTGGACGGCTACCTGTTACAGATTGAGATTTTGCTGGCGGGCCCCACCTGTTTGTCTAAATCTGTAACAACTGGAGAAGATTTTGGCTGGTAGATGTTATAGATCGAGACATTGGCCACCCGTCTACCCTTATATCTCAATCTGTAACATCTGGAACCGATTTGGACGGCTACCTGTTACAGATCGAAATCTTTCTGGGACGCCCACCTGTTTGTCTAAATCTGTAACAGGTAGAGGTTCAAAAACCGTCTAGATGTTACAGATCGAGACAATACTGCTGCGGAGTGCCGCCATCGACTGCTACCCTAGGCCCTAACTGATGAATTTGTCCTGATAGGTGCCCTAGAGCGGGATTTCGCGGCTACAATAGTGCGGTTACAACGACGTAATGCACTCAATGCAAGAAAGGATCCGCATGGCAAGCCTGTCGGATGAAATCTCGTCGCGCCGCACATTCGCGATCATCAGCCACCCGGACGCCGGTAAGACCACGCTTACCGAGAAGCTGCTACTCTATACCGGCAGCATCCAGACCGCCGGCTCGGTCAAGGGCAAGAGCTCGGCCAAGCACGCCGTCTCGGACTGGATGGACATCGAGAAGGAGCGCGGTATTTCCGTTACCTCCTCGGTGCTGCAGTTCACCTACAACGGCGCCTGCGTCAACATCCTCGATACACCCGGTCACCAGGACTTCTCGGAGGATACCTACCGTACTCTTATGGCCGCCGACGCCGCGGTCATGGTCATCGATGGCGCTAAGGGCGTCGAGGCCCAGACCAAAAAGCTCTTTAAAGTCTGCACGCTGCGCCACATTCCCATCTTTACCTTTGTGAACAAGCTCGACCACGAGGCTCGCGACCCGTTTGAGCTCATGGAAGAGATCGAGAATGTCCTGGGCATCAATACGTATCCCATGAACTGGCCGATCGGCAGCGGCCGCAACTTCCGCGGCGTGTTCGATCGTCAGACTCGTCGCGTCATTGCCTTTGAGGGCGACGGCCACGCCAACGCCACCAAGAAGGTCGCCGATGTCGAGGCCGAGCTGGGCGATCCTTCCATGGATGAGCTCATCGGCGAGGAGAACCATAAGAACCTGATGGACGACATCGAGCTGCTCGATGGTGCCGGCGACGAGCTCGACTTGGATGCCGTGGCCTGCGGCAAGCTGAGCCCGGCGTTCTTTGGCTCGGCGCTCACCAACTTTGGCGTGGAGCCCTTCCTCAAGGAGTTCCTGCGTCTGGCCCCGACGCCGCGCGCCTATACCGATACGCTCACCAGCGAACCGGTCGATCCCTGCCGCGACGACTTTAGCGGCTTTGTGTTTAAGATCCAGGCCAACATGGACAAGAATCACCGCGACCGCATCGCCTTTGTGCGCATTTGCTCGGGCAAGTTCGAGCGCGGCATGGATGCCTTCCACGTGCAGGGCAACCGCAAGCTCAAGCTTGCCACCGGTACGTCGATGATGGCCGATGACCGCGCGATTGTTGACGAGGCGTACGCGGGCGATATCGTAGGCCTGTTCGACCCGGGTATCTTTAGCATCGGTGACACCGTGTGCTCCGGCAAGCGCCACGTGCAGTATCCGCAAATCCCGACGTTTGCCCCCGAGATGTTCGCTCGCATTACGCAGGTCGACACGCTCAAGCGCAAGCAGTTCGTCAAGGGTATGGAGGAGCTTGCCCAGGAGGGCGCCATCCAGATCTTCCGCGAGCTGGGTGCCGGCATGGAGAGCGTCATCGTGGGTGTGGTCGGCGTGCTGCAGTTTGAGGTGCTCGAGCGCCGCCTCAAGGCCGAGTACCGTGTTGAGGTTCGTCGCCAGCCGCTGCCCTATACGGACATCCGCTGGATCCAGAACGACCCCGACACCATCGATATCCCGGCCCTTTCGCTCACGCGCGACACGTTGCGCGTCGAGGATATGCGCGGTGGTAAGCTGCTGCTGTTCACGAGCCCGTGGAACGTGGATTGGGCAACCGACCACAACCCCGACCTTATCCTGTCGGAGTTTGGCAACGTGGCCTTTTAACGCATCGGCGCGGTGGCCCTGCGGGACTGCCGCGCCGTTTGCTTGCCTGATGCCGTGTGAGCGGCTATCATACCCACCGTCGTCTCAAGACCGGGGCGTCCGAGCAGTTCGGGTCCGATATCCTGCTCGTTAAACCTAAAACCAAAGGAGTACATAATGATCAAGAAGGTCATGGAGGACTACAAGGTCCTGTTGCGGAGCATTCCCGCGGCAACGGTTTCGCTGTTTTTCGTGAGCGTCATCATGATGAACCTGCTGGCCAACAAAGAGCTCATCAGCCTGCCGTATCTGGCACTCGATTGCGGCTTTGTGGTGAGCTGGGTTTCGTTTTTGTGCCAGGACATGATCTGCAAGCGCTTTGGCGCCAAGGCATCCATCAAAATCTCTATCCTCGCACTGGCGGTCAACCTTGCCGTGAGCCTGTGCTTTTGGGCGTGCTCGCTCACGCCCGGCATGTGGGGCGCGTACTACGATACGGGCATGATCGAGGTCAACAATGCCCTTAACGCCACCATCGGCGGCACCTGGTACGTGGTGCTGGGCTCTTCGCTGGCAATGCTCGTTTCTGCCGTGGTTAACTCCACGCTCAACCAGTCGCTCGGCCGTATGCTCAAAAAGAATAACTTTGCGAGCTTTGCCTTCCGCTCCTATGTGTCCACGGGCGTTGGCCAGTTTATCGACAACCTGGTCTTTGCCATTGTGGTGAGTCACACGTTCTTCGGCTGGACCTGGGTACAGGTCCTTATGTGCTCGTTGACGGGTGCCGTCGCCGAGCTGCTGTGCGAGGTCTTCCTGAGCCCCGTGGGCTACAAGGTCGTGCGCGGCTGGGAGCGCGAGAACGTGGGCGCCGAGTACCTCGAGCGCCACGCAACCGCCTAAGGAGCAAGTATGCGGGTTTTGATCACGGGCGCTTCGGGCGGTATCGGAGCCGCGTGCGTGCAGCGCTTTTTGGACGAGGGCCACGAGGTCGTGGGCTTTGATCTGCTGCCGGCGGCGATCGAACACGAGCGCTACCGCCATCTGATCGTTGATGTCCGCAAGCCGGACGCGTTTCCGGACGACCTTGAACCCCAGGTAATCGTGAACGTTGCCGGTGTGCAGGATTCGGCCGACGACATCGCCGCCAACCTGTGTGGCACCATCAACGTGACCGAGCGCTACGCCTTTGTGGGGGAGGGGCTTGTCGCCAAGCCGGCGCCGGCTATCGAATCCGTGGTCAATGTGGGGTCGGCGAGCGGACATACGGGATCGGAGTTTCCCGCCTATGCTGCCAGCAAGGGCGGCGTTATCGCCTACACCAAGAACCTTGCAAACCGCCTGGCGCCGCAGGCCATCGCCAACAGTGTGGACCCGGGTGGCGTTATCACGCCGCTCAACCGTTGCGTGATGGAAGACGAACACCTGTGGAGCCAGATTATGGAGCTCACGCCGCTTAAGCGCTGGGCCACCGCCCAAGAAATCGCCGAGTGGATCTACTTTGTGGGCGTGACCAACCGGTTTATGACCGGACAGAGTCTGCTGATCGATGGTGGCGAGGCCGGCCGCACCCAGTTTATCTGGCCCGAGTAACAAAACGCGCCCGATGGCAAGATTGCCGTCGGGCGCGTTTTTGATGTATCGATTTTTAGCCGAGGCAAGTCCAGTTGACGGGGGTCGAGCCGTGCTGTTTGAGTAGCCGATTGGCTGCCGAGAAGGGGCGCGACCCCATAAAGGCGGGGAGTTCTGCCGTGGCACGGTTAGCCGAAAGCGGTGAGGGATGCGTGGAGGCCAGGCAGAACTTGCCGGTCGCCTTGCCCGCGCCGGTCGCGGCGAGCTTGCCTTCGACCATCTGCTGGGCAAAGCGGCCCCATGTCAAAAAGACTACCGGCTGGGGCAGCTGGCAGCAGCGTTCGATAACGTAGTCGGTGAGCGCGCTCCAGCCCAGCTTGGCGTGCGAGTTCGCGGCATGCTCGCGCACGGTGAGCGTGGTGTTGAGGAGCAGGACGCCCTGTTGTGCCCATGGGGTTAGGTCTCCCGTGGCGGGAATGGGGCAACCCAGATCGGCTTTGAGTTCCTTGTAAATGTTGCGTAGGCTCGGCGGCAGCTTGGTTTGCGTCGCGGGGACCGAGAACGACAGTCCCATTGCCTGGTTGGGTCCGTGATAGGGGTCTTGACCCAAGATGACAACCTTGACCTGGTCGGCCGGCGTGTAGGCGAGGGCATTGAGGATGTCGTCTTGTGCCGGGTAGATGATTTGCTCGGTACGCAAAAGGGCGATGCGCTCGAGCAGCTGGTTCGTAGTGTCACGTACCGGCTGCGGCGCATCGCCTAACCAAGTCGCTATGTTGCGGTCGCGGGTCGCGGTGTCCATGGGGCTCCTTTACGTCAGATGCTCTGTTGGCATCTATTGTAAAGGCGCACCGGTTGCCTTTATGCCGCGGCTGTATGAAGAGTGGGGTCTACGAGACGTGCTCGGGCGCTCCTGCCATGCGAGCCTGTCCATGTGCGCGGAGGCGCGGAAGCTCGACGGTTGCCGCCATGACGCCGGTGAGGATGAGAGCTGCACCCAGGAAGGCGATGGGGCTCAGGACCTCACCGACTAGGAAGAACGAGAAGACGGCGGAGCAGACCGGCTCGAGCGAGAAGGCAAAGCCGGTGGTCTCGGCAGGCACGTGGGGCTGCACGAGCGTCTGGGTGATAAAGCCGTAGGCAGAGCAGATGAGTGCGAGCGCGACGACAACGACGATCTCGCTGGGCGTGCCGGGAAGCGTGAAGCCGCCAAAGGTGAATGCGGCGATGCCCGAGAACAAGCCGCCAAAGCCCAGCTGCCAAACGCCCAGAGCCAGCGGGTCGACATCTTCGACAAAGCGCTTCGCCACAATGATGTGTCCGGCGTAGACAAAGGCGGAGAGCAGCATGATGATCGCGCCCGGGTTCAGGCTGGTAAAGTCGGCGCCCGAGAGCAGCAGCATGCCGCAGGTGACGATGGCGGTGCCGACGAGCACTTTGCGCTCGGGGGCGCGACGCAGCAGGGCGGCGTTGGCAAACGGTACGATCACGACCGTCAGGCTCTGCAAAAAGCCGGCAGTGGAGGCAGAGGTGAGGCTGGAGCCCAGGCACATGCAGGTGAGCTCGGTTGCCATAATGGCGCCGATGATGGCGGCACGGACCATAAGGTCGCGGTTGATGCGGAAAGCGCGCTTGTGGAAGAGCAGCAGGCAGACCACAAAGGCGATGATGCAACGTAGCGCGACGATGCTCGTGGCGTTCATGCTGTCCATGCCGATCTTCATGAGGGGATACGAAAAGCCCCATGCGACGGGAACGGAAAATGAGAGCGCGATTGCTTTTTTGCGATCCATGGGACTCCTTTTGTTACAGAACGGTTTCGCAAAAAGGATTCTGCTCCCAGATGTGGATGTAGTAAAGCGAATGTATCTTCAGTATGATTAAGAAATACTAATGTAGGCAGAAAAAGCCCTGGCAAAACGTTTTACGGCTGCAGTGATGTGGAGGCACGATGGCATCGCGGTATCAGATTGTTTGTATGGTGGTCGATCGCGGCAGTCTTAAGGGCGCAGCGGACGAGCTGGGCTATACGCAAAGTGCGGTGAGCCAGGCCGTCAAGGCGCTCGAGCGCGAGCTGGGTACCACGCTTATCGAGCGCGGTAAGCAGGGCGTGTCGCTTACGCGCGACGGCAAGCAGTATCTGCCGTACCTGCGCCAGATCGTGACCGCCGAGGCCGAGCTCGAGGGCAAGCGCCAGGAGCTGCTGGGGCTTTCGTCGACTGATATTCGCATTGCGACGTTTACCAACGTGAGTCGAACCGTGTTGCCGCGCGTGATTCGCGACTTTGGAGCCCTGCACCCTGGCGTGCACTTTACCCTCAAGCAGGGCGATTACACGCGCAACGCCCAGTGGGTGCACGATGGCGTGGTTGACTTTTGTTTTACGGCGCGCGGATTTACCGCTGGGCTCGAGAAGCGCGTGGTCTATCACGACGAGTTGGTGGCATTGTTGCCGGCCGCGCATCCGCTGACGGCAAAGGAAAAGGTGACACTCGCCGACCTGGCGTCCGAGCCGTTTGTGCTGCTGGATGAGGGCGAACAGAGTCTGGTGCTCGATGCATTCGCGGCGCATGGCCTGTCGCCGCACGTGACGAGCGAGGTCACCGACGACTACACCATCATGGCGATGGTGGAGGAGGGCCTAGGCGTGAGTATGCTCTACCGTCGTACTGTGGAGGGCATGCGTGCCGATATTCGCGTACGTCCCATCGTGCACGCCCCCTCGCGCGACGTAGTGGCGGCCTGGCGCAGCTGGGACACCATGCCTATCGCCACGAGGCGCTTTATCGACTATATGAGCTCACATATTGTCAATTAATGACTGGCGTGGCGTTGAGTGCGGTGTTTAGCGGGCTGTCGCTTTGGCTTGGGTGGCGCGATAGGTGCGTGCCGGGTGGCAGAGTAGCACCGCCACGACCATAAAGAACGCCGTGGTGCCCAGGCTGATGGGGTAGACCATCATGATGTTCGCAAAGGTGCGGAAGTGCGGGAACACGCAGAACACCCAATAGAAGCGGATGCCGCAGACGCAGATCATGGTGATGAGGGCGGGCGTGAGCGAGATACCAAAGCCGCGCAGGTAGCCTGACATGTTTTCGTAGAACATGCTAAAGGCGTACGCCGGGAAGATCGAACACACGCGGATATAGCCGATCGAGACGATGTTGGGGTCGCTGTTGAACAGCGACAAGATCTCGCGTCCCAGGCCGACAATAACGATGATCGTGGTGAGTGCAACGATACCGCCTTCGACCAGGCAGACCTTAAGCGTTTTGGTGCAGCGATCGATCTGGCGGGCACCGTGGTTTTGTCCCACAAAGGTGGTGCACGCCTGGCTAAAGCTGTTGAGCAGGTTGTAGCACACGTACTCCAGACTCATGGCGGCGCTCGATGCGGCCATGACTTCGGTGCCAAGGCTGTTGATGGCAGACTGGATGATGATGTTGGCGACGGCAAAGACAGCGCTTTGGATGCCGGCGGGCAGGCCGATCTTGACGATGCGCTTGAGGGCGACGGGGTCGATAGCCAGGTCGCGTGGGGTGACGTGGACGACGGAGTCGGTCTTGAGTAGGCGGATAAAGAGCGTAGCGGCGCTGACGGTGTAAGCGATGGCGGTGGCGATGGCGACGCCCGCGACGCCCCAGTGGAGTACAGGGACAAAGATGAGGTCCAGGCCAATGTTGAGGACGGTGGACACGGCAAGCGCCTGCAGCGGCATGCGGGTGATGCCGACGGAGCGGAAGATCGCGGCCTCAAAGTTGTAGAGCAAGATCGAGGGCATGCTCAGCAAAAAGACGCGTAGATAGAGTGAGGCGAGCGGCATGGTCTCGGCGGGAACGTTGAGCGCGGCGAGCATGGGCTCGGCAAAGATCTCGCCCAGCGCGATGACGACAAAGCCCACGAGTGCCATTAAAATCGAGGTATGGACGGCGCGTTTGACCATGTTCTGATCGTTGCGGCCGATAGCGTTGGCGATGACCACATTGGAGCCAAGCGACATGCCAATAAACAGGTTGAGCATAAGACTGGTAAGCGGAACATTGGAGCCGACCGCCGCCATGGCGAGGGTTCCCTGGTCGCCCGAGAAGTTACCGATGATGACCGTGGCGATGAGGTTCGACAGCTGCTCCAAGATGCTCGTGGCGGCCACGGGGAAGGCGAACAGGGGAATATTGCGCCACAGCGAGCCGGCGGTCATGTCAATGTGCTTAGATACGGTGTCAGCCATACGCTCTCAATCTCTAATATGCTCTTTCGTGCTTATTTGCGCAGACGATGATACTCCTAATGCAACCAGTCGGCACTTAGGGACGTTCCTTTTCTGTCGGCAGCTGGGGACACTCCTTATCTCTTCTAACTAGTCATTCAAGAACGTCCCCAATGACTAGGTGGGGAAGGCGTGCGACAATGGTGGGCGTTGTGTTGTTCGCGCTAAGGAGTTGCCATGTTGTTGTGTCCCGTTTGCCATGAGCCTTTGGTGGACAATGAGCGCGGTGCTGCATGCGCGGGCGGACACCGGTTTGACCGAGCTCGCGAGGGCTATCTATATCTACTACGTTCGTCCAAGAGCGGCGACTCCATGGGCGATCCCAAGTCGCAGGCACGTAGCCGTCGTGACTTTCTGAATCGCGGTTACTATGCGCCGTTGCGCGATGCGATGGTCGAGCTGGTGCGCGAGCGGGCGACTGGGCGCGCTGCGCCTGCGAACGGTCCCATGACGCTGCTCGATATTTGCTGCGGCGAGGGCTACTACACCAGCGCCATGGGCGCGGTGCCGGGCGTGGATGCCTACGGGTTCGACTTGGGCAAGGAGATGGTGCGCCTGGCCGCCAAGCGCGGCGATGCGACCTATTTCGTGGCCAATATGAAGGACATTCCCGTGGCCGATGGCGCCTTCGATATGGTGACCGAGCTTTTTGCCCCCTTTAACGAGCGCGAGTTTGCCCGCGTGCTGGCACCCGAGGGCTCGCTCTTCACCGTGGTGCCGGGCGCCCGTCATCTCTTTGGGCTTAAGGAGGTGCTCTACGACACGCCGTACCTTAACGATGAGAAGCTGCCGAAGACCACCGAGCTCGAGTTAGTCGGAACGCAGCGGGTATCTGCGAATATTACGCTTCAGACCCAGGCCGACATCGAGGCGGTGTTCCAGATGACGCCGTACTACTACCGCACGCGCCCCGCCGACAAAGAGCGCCTGGCAAACCTCGATACCCTTCAGACTGACATCGACTTCATCATCGCCGAGTACCGCCACAGCTAACAACCTGCCAAAAAGGGACAGGTTTTTTTTGGTAGGTTTTATCTGGGCAAACGTAAAGGGCCGACCGCGGAGATGCGCGATCGGCCCTTTTTAGTTGCTTGGCTGCAGAGGTTATGAGAAGCGAGCGCTTATAGGCGGTCCTTGTTCTCGGCCTTAACGGCGTGTGCCTGCTGAACAAAGAACAGGTCGTACACCACGATGACAAAGGCGACGATATTGACGGAGCTGCCGCCGAACGCGGGAAGCGTGAACGCGGCCTGGAGGAGCGTGGCTGCCGCGGCAACGATACCGAGCTTAAATGCGCCGTCTACCTGCGAAGGCTTGTTGGCGCCCTTGATGCCCGCAACGCCTGCGGCAAGATCGACAATGCCCTTGGCGACAAGTACGACCGCAGCGAGCGTGGCGTTCGACCCGTACGTGGAATCGAGGCTGCCGGTCGCGACGCCGGTGATTCCAATGACGAGGCTGACGATGCCCAAAACAAAATAGATGAGGGCAAGGATTTTGAGAGTCTTACGAGCAGAGCTCATGGCTGGTCCTTTCGATACGAGTACGCCAACCTGGCGCACCCCAAGTGCTGCACATATGGTGAAGCACATTGTAGTTCAACGGGGCGATGCATGCGTTTGAAAGCGTCTCTTGCCTGCACGGTCCAACCTTTCAAAAAGGAAAGCCAGCTGTAAGGCAAATCGATGGCAGCCCATGTGCGGCGCTGCGATGATGAGGCCGTAACAAGGAGCTGGTCTCAAGGAGGAGTCATGATGTACGGAGCAGGGCAAGTGCGTGAGCCGCGGTCGTTGGGAAGGCGCATGGGCGATTCCGTGATCGCTGCCGTGTGCACGGGATTGATGGCGGTACTTTGCATTGCGATGCTGTGGGCCATGTCGCATGTGGGACAATAGCGGACGGTTGGGTGCCGACATAAACGGCGCTCACGTATTCGTTTTGATTGTTAAGGAGTACCCATGGGCGTCGTCGATCCCTTTTCTGTTGCTCGGGCCGCGGGGCTTGAGCTGACCGGGAAGTCCGAGGGCCTCACGCTCACCGACGGCACGATGGAGCTGCGTGCCGATTTTGGCCGCATGCTGCCGCGACTCAAGCAGGGCCGTCTGCAGCAAGAGCTGTTGGTGAAGGCTGCGCGCACAAAGGGCATCGAGCGACCATGGGCGATTGACGCTACGGCAGGCTTTGGCGAGGATTCGCTGCTGTTGGCGGCCGCGGGCTTTACCGTCGATCTGTATGAGCAGGATTGCGTGATCGCGGCGCTCCTCAAGGATGCCCTGGATCGCGCGGCAGATGATCCGGCGCTTGCGGCTGCCGTGTCGCGCATGCGCTTACATGCGGGCGAGGACAGCATTGCCGGCCTTCGCCATACGGCTGAGCTGATCGGGCGGGGCGAGCTTGCCGCCCCCGACGTGGTATATCTGGATCCCATGTTTCCCGAACGCACCAAGAGCGCGGCGGTGAAAAAGAAGTTCCAACTCTTACACCATCTGGAGCAGCCGTGCGCCGATGAGGAGACGCTGGTCGAAGCTGCGCTTGCGGCGCGCCCGCGCAAGGTCGTTATCAAGCGGCCGGTGAAGGGGCCGCTGCTTGCCGGCGTTAAGCCGAGCTATCAACTTGCGGGCAAGGCCGTTCGCTACGATGTGTTGGTGCCGCCGCGCCCGTAGCTTGCGTGCGATGGCTGGCGCTCCGTCAATGCCGTGCCGATGCGGCGCCTATTTCCAAGGGTGCGACGTCAAGTGCCAGCCGCCGCAGTATTCGCATTTGTAGCAGGCCAGCCCGCGGCGTCCGCGGTTTTCGCAGTCGGCCATAACTGCCTCGGCCTCGGCGCGCGTGTCGTAACGGTTTTTGCGCTCGCACGATTTGTAGCGCCAGGCTTCATCGCGCTCGGAGTCCAGGGCGTCGCGGCGCTCGTCCTCGCGTGCAAACAGGTCGCTCATATCGCCGCCGGTAGCAGCGCTCAAAAACTCGCTTTTGGCCTTTGACCAGGCGGCTCGCTTTTTGCTTCCCATCTGCTTCGCGCCCTTCTCCAAACGTTGGTATCATTGCTCAATCAAAGTGATACCAATAAACGTGAGGTCGCCGCGTGATGATCAGAAAAACCCTCGATACCGACATTCCCGCCGTCATGGCCATCTATGACGCGGCCCGCGCCTTTATGCGCGCACATGGCAACACGACGCAGTGGCCCGAGGGCACGCCTTCGGGCGAGCAGCTGGCTGCCGATATCGCCGCCGGTGGCAGCTATGTGTGCGAAGTCGACGGTCGCGTGGTAGCGACGTTTGCCTTTTTACCGGGCCCGGACGGGTGCTATGACGTAATTGAGGATGGTCAATGGCGCAGTGACACTCCGTACGCCGTGCTGCACCGTGTGGCGTCCGATGGCGCCGTACACGGTATCGCGGCTGCGATGTTTGCCTTTGCCAAAGAGCGTGCCGATCACCTGCGTATCGACACGCATCAGGACAACCTGCCCATGCAGGGAGCCATTGCCAAGGCCGGGTTTAAGCGCGCCGGTATCGTATATGTGTCGGACGGTACGCCGCGCGTCGCGTTTGATTGGCTGCGCGAGGCATAAAGGCCGAGTCACATACCAGCGTTTCATCGAAATGAAAATGGCCCCGAGTGGGGCCATTTTTGGTAAAACGCGTTGTTGTGGGGTTCGCGCTGTTACCGCCTCAGATGAGCCAAGGCAGACAAAAGGGGAGGTGCCGGCTTTCGCAAGGCGCGAACCTACGAAAATCGCCGCGCGGCAACGCGGGGCGATGAGCTCGGTCGGGGGATAGGGCCCGCTTCGCCCGCCGGCCCGTAAATTGTATCATCCAGTGTGGAGCGTGAACGCCCGTTGCCGCGTGCGATGGGCTTGTAATAAGAGGAGAGCCATGTCGAAGCAAGCGGTCGTTGGAATCTTGGCACATGTCGATGCCGGCAAGACCACGCTGGCCGAGGCCATGCTGTTCAACGCGGGTCGCATCCGCAAGCGCGGCCGCGTGGACGATGGCGATTCGCATCTGGACACGAACGCGATCGAGCGCGAGCGCGGCATCACGATCTTCTCGTCGCAGGCCGTGCTCGACCATGGCGATACCCACGTCATGCTCGTGGATGCGCCGGGGCATGTCGATTTTTCTGCCGAGGCGGAGCGCGCGCTGCGCGCACTCGACTACGCGATTTTGGTTGTGGGCGCCAACGACGGCGTGCAAGGGCACACCGAAACCCTGTGGCGCCTGCTTGCGCGCTATGACATCCCGACGTTCATCTTCATCAACAAAATCGATTTGGAGAATCCCGGCCGCGATGTTTTGCTGGCACAACTTAGGCAACGTCTTTCCGAGGGCTGCCTGGATGCCAACGAACTGCTGGCGGGCGGCGCCGTTCAGGAGGACGCTGCTGCGTTGGACGAGGCGGCGCTCGAGGAGTTTTTTGAAGCGGGCGAGCTTTCTGTCGCAACGCTGTCGCGCATGGTTGCCGAGCGCAAGCTCTTTCCCTGCTTTGCCGGCTCGGCGCTCAAGGACCAAGGCGTGGACGAGCTGCTGGATGGCATATGCGCGCTGATGCGCGAACAGGCGTGGCTCCCGGAGTTTGCCGCGCGCGTCTATCGTGTCAGCCGCGGGGATCACGGCGAGCGTTTGGCTTGGGTTAAAGTGACCGGCGGCACGTTGCATGCCAAGCAGATGATTGACGGACGTTCCGGTGCCGAAGCATGGGAGCAGAAGGTCGATCAGGTCCGCATCTATAACGGCGAGAAGTATGAGCTTGCCCAAGAAGTTGCTGCTGGCGGTATTTGTGCCGTGACGGGTCTTGCGCACGTTCGCCCAGGGGACGCCTTGGGCGCGGAATCCGCGTGCGATGCGCCCGTCATTGCGCCAGTTCTCACCTATACGGTGCTTCCGGGCGAACACGATGTCCATGCGGTGTTCAAGGCACTGACTGAGCTGGCGGACGAAGATCCCATGCTCGGCGTAAGCTGGAATACGCATCTCGAGCAGATTCACCTGCAGCTGATGGGCGCCGTGCAACTCGAGGTCGTGCAGCGGGTATTGGCCGATCGCTTTGGCCTTTCGGTTGCGTTTGAGTCTGGCGGCATTCTCTATAAGGAGACTATTTCGCAGCCGGTCGAGGGCGTGGGCCACTTTGAGCCACTGCGCCACTATGCCGAGGTGCATCTGTGCCTGGAACCGTTGCCGGCGGGTTCGGGCGTGCAGTTTGGCACCGTGACCTCGACCGACGAGCTCGATCTTAACTGGCAGCGTCTGGCACTCACCAACGCCATGGAGCGCGATCACCTGGGCGTGCTGACCGGCTCGCCCATCACCGATGTGCGCATTACGCTCACGGGCGGCCGTGCGCATGCCAAACACACCGAGGGCGGCGATTTTCGCCAGGCCACGTACCGCGCGATTCGTCAGGGGCTCATGCAGGCGCGTGAGGCCGGCGCGACGGTGCTGTTGGAGCCGTGGTACCACTTTGAGGTTGAGGTGCCGGGGGAGTGCGTGGGCCGGGCGCTCTCGGATGCCACGCGCATGGGTGCCGAGTACGAGCCACCGACGATGGCGGGCGATCGGGCGACGCTTGTGGGTCGCGTACCGGCATCCGAGGTGCAGGATTACGCGCTGGAGGTGGCTGCCTACACGAGCGGTCGCGGACATCTGTACCTAGAGTTTGCCGGCTATGCGGCTTGCCATGATGCTGAGCGCGTCATCGAGGCGGCCACCTATGAGCCCGAGGCCGATCTGCCCAACACGCCCGATTCGGTCTTTTGCTCTCACGGTGCCGGTTACGCGGTCAAATGGTACGACGTACCCGCCGCGGCGCACGTAAAGATCGATCCCGCCACCTTTCGCCCCTGGCGAGCAGCAGACGCCGAGTTTTTCGGCCATAGGTGATAGAGGGTCAGTTCCTTTGTCGTATGCTATTGGTGTAACTCGGTACAAGTTGGTATAACTATTACCAGGGTTTGCCAATCCGAGGAGGCCGACATGAATCCAAATCCCTTTAAGCCCACGGCTGGTAAGCGGCCTCCGATACTCATCGGTCGCGAGTCTGTTATCGAAGATTTTGAAGAAGGACTCGACAACGGCGCCGGAGCGCCGGGCAGGCTCATGCTCATTACGGGAAACCGCGGCTGTGGCAAAACGGTTCTCCTGCGGGAGCTGCAGCGTTTAGCCAGCGAGCGCGGATGGGCGGTTGTCTCCGATTCCGCTTCGCTTGGCTTATGCGACCGATTGACCGACGCGCTTCGCTCGAATAAACCCGTTGTGACGTCAATGGAGTTTGGGCCGTCATTTGGCCGGATGTCGGTCGAGGCGGCGCGGACAAAAGGCGAGACGTTGCGCGGGTTAGTCAACGAACGCCTCAAGAAACTCGGGCCGGGAAAGGGCATACTGTTTGCGATTGACGAGGCGCAGTCTGCGTCTATCGAGGAGCTGGCGGCTCTTGCCGTTCTCTATCAGCAAGTGCTCGGAGATCAGGATGCTACGGGATTGCCCGATAGCGACCAGCGCGGTCTTGCGCTGGTGTTCGCTGGATTGCCCAGTATGGTTGATGACTTGCTCGAAGAGCCGAGCGTGACGTTTTTGCGCCGTGCCCAGCAGCGTACGCTGGGGGCGATTTCTTTGCCCAAGGTGCGCGATTCATATATCCAGACGGTCAAAGACGCTGGTCTTTACGTTGACGCGGAGACGGCGGACCTTGCGGCACGCAAGAGCATGGGGCATCCCTATATGGTTCAGCTGGTGGGCTATTACATGTGGCGCTCTGCTGTCCGACGCAACTCGCAGGTCATTGAAAGGTGCGATGTCGAGGATGGCCATGCGGATGCCGTCCCCGAGTTCTACGAAGCGGTCGACGCGCCCCTGTATTATGGATTGCGCAGCCCGCAACGCCTCTTTATCGAGGCCATGGCGGTTGACGAGGGTAAACCGACGCGTATGGCGGATATCATTGAGCGCTGCGACCGTACTCAGAGTTGGGCGAGCAAATATCGCGCAAGCCTGATTCGCGAGCGCGTCATCGAGGCTGCCGGATACGGTCTCGTCCGGTTTACCGTGCCCATGCTGGGCGAGTACATTCGCGATCGAGTTTTATGGCATGAGTAGGGTGATAAAGGTGACGGAACAGAAGATGAGCCCGCAGGCTATCGAGGTGCGTGGCGCGCGTGTCCATAACCTTAAGGACATCGATATTGATATCCCGCTGGGAAAGCTCGTGGGTATTGCCGGCGTGTCGGGTTCGGGCAAGAGTTCGCTGGCGCTGGGAGTTCTTTATGCCGAGGGCTCGCGCCGTTACCTGGAGGCGCTCAGCACCTATACCCGCCGTCGTCTGACGCAGGCCGAGCACGCCCAGGTGGACGAGGTGCTGCACGTGCCAGCGGCGCTCGCATTGCATCAGCGCCCCAGCGTGCCGGGCGTGCGCTCCACTTTTGGCACCATGACCGAGCTCAACAACAGCCTGCGTCTGCTCTTTAGCCGTTGCGCCCATCACGCGTGCCCACATTGCGGGGCACGCGTGGAGCCGAGCCTTAACGTGGCTGCGGGCCTGTCGCTCACGTGTCCGACATGCGGCCGCGAGTTCTACGCCCCGAGCGCCGAGGACCTTGCCTTCAACAGCGGCGGTGCGTGCCCTACCTGCGGTGGCACCGGTGTCATGCGCGAGGTGGACGAGGCGAGCCTGGTGCCCGACGAGTCAAAGACTATCAACGAGGGCGCGGTGCTTCCCTGGGGCACGCTCATGTGGGATCTGATGAAGCAGGTCGCCGGCGAGATGGGCGTGCGTACCGACGTGCCGTTTAACCAGCTCACGCCTCAAGAGCGCGACATCGTGTTCCATGGTCCGGCGGTTAAAAAGCACATTCTCTACGTTCCCAAAAACGGCGAGGGCGCCACGCCGCTCGACTTCACCTATTACAACGCCGTCTATACCGTCGAGAATGCGCTCGCCAAGGTTAAGGACGACAAGGGCCTCAAACGCGTTGCGCGCTTTTTGCGCGAGGGCCCATGCCGCGACTGCAGCGGCACGCGTCTCTCCGAGGCGGCACGCCAGCCCCAGGTGCGCGGTATCAATCTGGCGCAGGCCGCGGCCATGACGCTGGGTGAGGCGATTGAGTGGGTGCGCGGGGTGCCCGCATCCTTGCCGGCCGAGATGCGGCCCATGGCGACGGATATCTGCGATTCGTTTTTGAGCGCGGCCCGCCGCCTGGTCGACCTGGGTCTCGATTATCTTTCGCTCGATCGCGCCGGTGCCACGCTCTCCACGGGTGAGCGCCAGCGCGTGCAGCTTGCCCGCGTGGTGCGCAACCGATCGACAGGCGTGCTCTATGTGCTGGACGAGCCCTCGATCGGCTTGCATCCTGCCAATGTCGACGGCTTGGTGGGCGTGATGCGCGATCTGGTGGATGACGGCAACACCGTGGTTGTTGTCGACCACGACACGCGCGTGCTGGCGGAAGCCGACTATCTGGTCGAGATGGGCCCCGTTGCCGGAGCAGGCGGCGGTAACGTGATCGCTGCCGGTACGGTAGACGAGGTCGAGCAATCGCAGGACAGCCGCATCGCACCGTTTTTGCGCGCAGATCCCAAGCGCTTGCGCCCGCAGGTGACTGACGGGGAAATGTTTGATCAGGGCCACATCCGCATGGCAACTAATGCCATCCATACCGTCAAGCCGCTCGAAGTCGATATTCCGCGCGGCCGTCTTGTCGCGGTGACGGGCGTTTCGGGTTCGGGCAAGACGACGTTGGTGCTCGAGACGCTCATTCCGGCGCTTAGAGCCCAGGCAGCTGGCGAGCGCCTGCCAAGCCATGTGCGCTGGGTCGACGCCGAGGGTATCGCACGCGCCAACCTGATTGACGCCACGCCTATCGGCGCCAACGTGCGCTCGACGGTGGCGACCTATGCCGACATCCATGATGAGCTGCGCCGCGCCTTCGCCCGTACGCCCGAAGCCAAGGCAGCCGGCTACAAGGCGGGTGCCTTTAGCTACAACACTGGCGCCTTGCGCTGCCCTACGTGCGATGGCACGGGCTCGATATCGCTCGACGTGCAGTTTCTGCCCGACGTCGAGATCGTCTGCCCGGCATGTCGTGGTTCGCGTTATGCAGACGCGGCTTCGCATATCCATCGCGAGGGCAAGGACGGGAGTCTGCTTACGTTGCCGCAGCTCATGGACATGAGCGTGGACGAGGCCATCGACGCCACACTGGGACTCAAGAAAGTTCAGACGCGCTTGCAGACCTTGCACGACCTGGGCTTGGGTTATCTCACACTTGGCGAGCCCACACCGGCGCTTTCGGGCGGCGAGGCGCAGCGCCTTAAGCTTGCGAGCGAGATGGGCCGCGTGCAGGACGATGCCGTATTCGTATTTGACGAGCCCACGATCGGCCTGCATCCGCTCGATGTTCAGGTGCTGTTGAACGTGTTTGACGGTCTCGTTGCCAAGGGCGCCACGGTTATCGTAATCGAGCACGATCTCGACCTTATCCGTAACGCCGATTACGTGATCGACATGGGTCCGGGCGGTGGCGACGCGGGCGGGCAAATCGTCTGCGCCGGTACGCCGGGCGACATCGCGGCCTGCTCCGCAAGCATCACCGGCCGCTACCTATAGACAATGAGGCAAAGGGACAGTCCCTTTGCCTCATTGATGCCTATTTCACGCACTGAGCGGAGAGATAGTCGCGGAAGAATGGCAATTCAAATGCGACGAGCCCTCGTCCTCGCTCCCCGATGATGCCGGCGTCTATCATGCGGCGTCGGTAGCGTGAGACCTGCTGCGGCGAACGCCTAAGGCGCTCGACAAGGTCAGCGGTGGTGGACTCTTCCTCGTCATCGAGCATGGCGATGAGGAATCGCTTGTCCTCTGCAGTGAGTTCCCGATAGGTTGCCGCGAGGATTCGGTCGTCCATCTCGTCGCGCGCGATTTTGATTCCCAGGTCAAAGTCGCGTGACGAGATCTCCTTCGAATCGCTTGTGAGATCCCAGGCACGGTAGCCTACGAGTTGCAATAGGAAGGGAAAACCAGAGATCGAGCGAACGGCTCTATCGATTCCCTCAGCATCTGCCAAGCGATCGTTTTCCTGGATCGTGCGAATCAAGGCCTCGCGTACGTCATAGTCGGCAATGCGACCCAGATGATATTGTTGGGCGCGGCGAAGGAACGAGACCGTCTTGTGGTTCAGCAACGTCGAGACGTTGTTGGGAAGTCCCGCCATGAGCAGGGCGACGCGTTTCCCATCGGTCACAAAGTGCTGATACGTCGCTGCGAGCTGAATCATCTCGTCGAGTGTCGGGTCCACCTCGTCAACCGTGACGAGCAGACCGGTGCCCGCCTCGTTGAGCTGGTCGATGATGTCGCTCATGCGATAACGCCAGGTTGAGGCATCGTGGACACGATTGACCTCGATGCTGCCGAGCGGTGCAATTCCGAGGCCGGTGACTTCGAAGTGGTTGGACGGGTCGATGAGATGGGCTGCGGCGCGTTTCGCCCCGGACTCGAGTTCCTCAAGCATTCCCGGGAGCGCGGTCGTCTTTACGGCTATCCAGCCGTGGGATTCCGCCCTTGTCGCGAGCGACGACATGAGAGCGGTTTTACCGGTTCCACGCGCGCCTGAGAAGATCGAGGTCAATTCTGGGCGCCTGCGCTGGCTCAAGAAGGCACGGTCCAAATCCCGAATAATCTGTTGTCTGCCAGCGAGATGGGCGGGAACCTCACCAAAACTGGGGGTAAACGGGTTCTCGAGATATTCCACAAGGCTCTCCTTTCACACCGCCGTTTAACTTCATTTTACTTTAGTTAATTCTGATTAAAAGTGAGGCTCTTTATCTAGAGCATCAATTGGGCGTGTGTGCCATCGGCGTGGCGCCTGAATGTGACAAAGGGGCAGTTCCTTTGTCACATTCCCGGAAAGCCTGTTTGGCGTAGGGCCTCGTAGAGGACGATGGCGGCGCTGTTGGAGAGGTTGAGTGCGCTGATGCGGTAGTCGTCCGGATTGACGAAGTTGCCGCAGATATCCTGCCGAAGGATGGCCTCATGGCCGTCCTCGATATGCCCCAGCGATTCCTCGTGGGCTTCCCAGGCCTCGGCGTTATCGAGTGAATCGCAATCGCGCAGCATCGGGATGCGCTCGCAACGCTCGGACGCCGCGGCAAGCAGTGGCTCAGGAATGCCCGAGCTCTCGCTACCAAAGACCAAGTAGTCTCCATCGCGGTAGGTACTCTGCGCATAGGTGCGGCGTGCCTTTTTGGTCAGCAGATGCAGGCTACCATCGGCAGGGGAGAGGTCGTTGCGCGCAAGAAAATCCTCCCAGCCGGCATAGGTCGTCACGTCCAAGTTTTGCCAGTAGCCCAGGCCGGCGCGGCGCACTGTCTTGTCGTCGAGCGAAAAGCCCAGGGGCTCCACCAGATGCAGGCGGGCACCGGTAACCACGCAGGTGCGGCCGATATTGCCCGTATTGGCCGGAATCTCGGGCGCGTACAGCACGATGTTGAACATGAATCTCCTTGGCTCAGAACGAAAAACCACCACGAAGGGCACCTTCGTGGTGGTTTGGCGGTTACGTAGGCGGAAAAATGCCCGCTTGGATAAACCTAGGCGCGGTGCCAGTCGGTCAGACAGGCATCAAGGGAGGCGATGAGTGCATCCTTGTCCATGTGACGGCCGATGATGCACAGGCTCGTCATGCGGTCGCCCGTCTCGTCGTCCCAAATCTGCATGATCTCGGGGTTCTCGTCGATGATCTTCTGCTTCTCGCCTTCGGGTGCAGAATCAACAAACAGACCGTTCTCCATCAGGCGCATCTGGTGGCCGGCCTGCTCAAACATGTAGCACATGTCCGGATCGCCGGTCTGCCACAGCGGACCCTTGACGCGTATGACTTCGTCGGGCCACTCCTGCTCAACAAAATCGGTGAACTTCTGCAGGTCAAACGGCTTGCGGCGCGAGTAAACAAAGGTCTCGATGTCGTACTCGAGCACCTCGGGGTCGTCGTGCTCCTCGGGATGCTCCATGGCCTCGATCCAGGCGGCGGAGTTGTAGGCGCGCATAAAGTCGAAGCGGTCGGTATCGAGCAGCTCCTCCATGGGGACCTCACCGTTCTGAGCCTCGACAATCACGGCGTCTTTCTGCAGGCTGCGCACGATGGCCTTGAGCTCGGCGATCTGCTCAGGCGTCACGGTATCGGTCTTGTTGAGGATCAGCGTGGAGCAGAACTCGATCTGCTGGATGAGCAGGCTCTCGATGTCGTCCTCGTCGATATCCTCAGCCAGCAGGTCGCGGCCGCCGTTGAACTCGTCGTACATGCGGGCGCAGTCGACCACGGCCACGATGTTGTCGAGCGCGAGCTTGGGCTCGCCGCCCACCTTGGCCTCGTCGCAGAAGCTCGAGATGGTGTAGGCGATGGGGATAGGTTCGCAAATGCCCGAAGCCTCGATGATGATGTAGTCGAAGTTGCCCGAATCGGCGATGCCCTGCAGCTGGTTAGCAAGGTCGTCCGAAAGCGTGCAGCAGATGCAGCCGTTGGTGAGCGGGATGAGGTCGTCGGTCTCGGAAAGGCCGCCGTCGGCGATAAGGCTGGCGTCGACGTTGATCTCGCCGATATCGTTGACGATCACGGCGGCGCGGATGCCGCCGTCGTTAGCGAGGATGTGGTTGAGCAGCGTGGTCTTGCCGGCACCGAGGTATCCGGTAAGCATGATGATCTTCACGGGTTTGTTGGGCATGTGCCCTCCTTTGTTAGACATGGCTTACAGCTGAATCTTATGCCAAACGCCTGCTCTTATACCCACGCGCCGGCAAATAACACAAGCTACTCCCAGGCTCCCCACACATCGGGGCAGTAACCGACGGTGGCCTTTTTGCCGTTGCGCACGATGGGCTCGGCTAGAACCTGCTGGTTCTCAAGCAGCTTGTCGAAGCGCTGGCTGGGGGTAAGGTGCTGAATGAGCGCGAGCGTCTCCTCGTCCTTGGCTTTGGGGTTGAGCAGCTTGTCGATACCGCCGACCGCTTGCATCACGCTCGTAAGCTCACCCTTGCTCATCTCCTTTTCCTTAAGGTCAATAAACTGCACCTTAATGCGGCGCTCCTTAAAATAGCGCTGGGCCTTCTTGGTGTCGAAGGACTTCTTAGTCCCGAAGATTTGAATATTCATGGTCCCGCCGCTCTATCGAATGAAGTTGGTCGTTGCTCGATCTGCCTCGGGTGCGTTGATGCCGGCGGCCTGTCCTGCCTCGATGCAGCGCAGGAGCCAGGCCATGTTTTTGCCGATGTTTCGCATGGTGGCAAGGCCCTCGGCATCCCCATCGGCGTCGCCGGGCACGCGGCCAAACACGTTATTCCAGTAGGTGGAAGCAACCACGGGCATTTGCTTAATGGTGAAGTACTTGTTGAGCACATCGAACGTGGTCGACGTGCCGCCGCGGCGGGCGACGGCGACAGCGGCGCCGGGTTTGTGCTCAAAGGCATGTCCGCCTGCATAGAATGCGCGATCGAGTGCCGAGAGAATGCGGCCGCTGGGGTGCGCGTAGTAGACAGGCGAGCCAAAGACAAAGCCATCTGCCTGCTCGGCTGCAGCGATGAGCTCGTTGACCACGTCGTCGTCAAAGGTGCAGCGGCAATCGAGCTTGCCACACTGGCCGCAACCGATGCAATCGCGAATGGGCTTGGCGCCCAGCTGAAACACCTCGGTATCGATACCCTCGGCATGCAATTGCTCGGCGACTTCGGCAAGCGCGCGAGCGGTGTTGCCGTTTGCCTTGGGGCTACCGTTGACTAAAAGAACCTTCATCACAAACTCCCTCTGCTATCGGTGAATTCTGCTGAGAATTATCTCACGTTGTGTGCGATGACGTTGGCATGGTGCGGGCGATGTTTATCCCGTAACGTTCTTAAGGGCGTTCATGCCTAAGGCCATCTAGGGGCATTGCGGTACGGCATGGGGAATGCATTGGGAAACGTTTGATAAATGCTTATAAACACGTTTTTGACGGCATACGTTGACAGATATACTTGTTGAGTTCAAAAGCATGGGAACGGAGATGGTTGCATGACACAGCCGGAGACATCACACACGGTGGGGCTCGCGCTCGAGGGAGGCGGCTACCGCGGTATGTATACGGCGGGCGTGCTCGACGTTTGGATGGAGCACGGTTTGACCTGCGACCATATGGTGGGCGTCTCGGCGGGCGCGGCGTTTGGCTACAATTTTAAATCGCGCCAGATCGGCCGTGCCATTCGCTATAACAAGGCCTATTGTGCCGACAAGCGCTATGCGGGTGTAGCAAGCTGGCTGCGGACCGGCGATATGTTCAATGCTGATTTTGCCTATCACGAGGTGCCCATCGAGCGCGATCCCATTGACTTGGAGGCGTATCGCGCCTGTCCCATGCGGTTTACGTGCGTGTGCACCGATATCGAGACGGGCAAGGCCGTCTACCATGACCTGCCTTATGGCGACGAGCGGGATATCGAGTGGATCCGGGCATCGTCGGCGATTCCTGTGGCGACGCGTCCCGTTGCTATTGACGGGCATAAGTATCTGGATGGTGGCGTGGCTGATTCTATTCCCAGTGCATGGCTGTTTGCGCAGGGGTATGACCGCAATATCGTGGTACTCACGCAGCCGGCGGGCTTTGTGAAGCAGCCCAACAGCGTGATGCCCATGCTGCGTCGCGTGTTCCGTCACTATCCGGAGTTTGTCGCAGCGCTTGAGCATCGGCATGAGGTTTACAATGCCACGCTCGATGACCTGGCACGTCGCGAGGCTGCTGGCGAAATCTTTGTGGTTCGGCCGAGCGAATCGGTGAAGGTGCCGTCGCTGTGCCGCGAGCCCGATGAGCTCGAGCGCATCTATCAGATCGGCCGCCACGATGCGGAGGCGACCTTGCCCGCGCTGGAGGTCTACCTAGCGGGGTAGGGCAAACTGCCGCGGACTCGGCGGAAAGCGCATCCCGGAATGGAGGTCCAAACTGGGATGCGCTTTCCATTGCTAAAGATGTGAGGCTGCGGATCAGCTGCTCGGCCTATGCCTCTGCCTGCTGCCAGGTATCGACGAGCTCCTTGGCGGCGGTGTAGGGGTCGTCGGCACCGCAGACGGCGCTCACCACAAAGAAGCCATCGACGCCGGTGGCCTTGAGCTGTGGCAGGTCGGCCGTCTTGACGCCGCCGCCCACCACGATGGGCACGGGGCTTGCCGCGTGGAGTGCGGCCAAGTCCTCAAAGCTCTTGGTGATGATAGAGCCGTCGGCCGCGCGTCCGCAGTCGCGCTTGGTCTCGGTCTCGTGGAGCGGGCCGATGCCCAGGTAGTCGACCAGGCTCATGTCGGCGGTCTTGACGTACTCGAGCATCTCCTCGCAACGGGCCGAAAGGCCCACAATGGCATCGGGGCCCAAAAGTTTGCGGCAGACCTCGACGGGAATATCGCTCTGGCCAACGTGCACGCCGTCGACAGCGATGCCCTGCTCGCGCGCGGCGAGTACGCAGTCCAGGCGGTCGTCGATCAGCAGGGCGACCTGACCGGTCTTGCCGGCCTGTGCGATTGCCTGCGCGGCGTCGCCCGTCAGCGCGATGATCTCGCGGGCACTTGCCACCTTGGAGCGCACCTGGATGCAGGTAAAGCCTGCGTCGAGCGCCTGGGCCACCACATCGCCCACGGGACGCCCGAGCGTGTTTTCGGGGCCGAGTACCAGATAGGCCGAGATATCAAGGTTGTCGCGGATGCTCATCGTGCTTCCTCCTGCTTTTTGATCTGTGCTTCCATGCGCTCGAGCTTGCCGGTCATGGTGTCGGTAAATCCGGGTCGAATATCGGCTTTGAGCACGACTTCGGTGCGGATGCCCTTGCTCGCCAACACAAAGGTTGCGTCGCGCACGACCTGCATGACCTCGTCCCAGTCACCCTCGATCTCGGTGAACATCGAGGTGGTGCGGTTGGGAAGGCCGCTCTCGCGAATGACGCGCACGACCTCGGCGACCTCGGCGGACAGTTCATCGCCGGTGCCGCACGGGGCGATGGCCACGGCGACGAGTGTGTTCATGCCGGCATTGGTTGCGGGCTCGGACATGGCTTATGCCTCCTCGAGCTCGAGTTGGTTATCGGCGATGTCCTGGGCGGTCGCGCGGTAGAGCTCGTCGATAAAGGCGACCTTAAAGCTTGCCGGGGCATCGGCGACGGCGGCGGCACGCGTGCCGGCAACGTTGTAGACGGCGGTGCCGCAGACGGCTGCCGTAAACGGGTCGGCGGCGCAGGCGTACACGGCCAGCACGCCGCCCTGCGAGCAGCCGCAGCCGGTGATCTTGGACATGAGCGGGCTGCCGCCGTGGGACTTGGCCACGGTCGTGCCGTCGGTAATCAGGTCGACTTCGCCCGAGACGACCACGGCGCCGCCGGTGTAGTGGGCGAGCGCCACGGCGGCATCGCGGGCGGCGTCGACCGTGTCGGTGGTATCGACGCCGCGTACGCGGCTCAGATCGGCCGCCTCGCCCTCAAGACCCCACAGGCCGGCGAGCGCAATGATCTCGGAGGCATTGCCGCGCACGATGGCGGGCTTGTACTGCTTGAGCTCGTTTACCAGCTGGGTGCGCAGGCTACCGATGCCCAGGCCCACCGGATCGAGCACCCAGGGCTTGCCGGCGTCGTGTGCCGCCTTGGCCGCTCGGGGAATCGTCTGCTCGTAGATGGGGAAGAGCGTGCCCATGTTGAGATAGATGGCGCCGCCGCCGGCAACGAGTGCCTCGCCTTCGTCGGGCAGATAGACCATGGCGGCCGATCCGCCCACGGCGAGCTGTGCGTTGGCGACAAAGTCGATCGTCACCGTGTTGGTGATGGAGCCGGCCATCGGATTGGTGGCGCGAATCTCCTCCACGGCCTTGACCATATGCTGCTTAAGCTGTTCCGAATCAATCACTGCACATGCCTCCTTGGCATAGAAAAGGGGCGCTGTGCATAGACAGCGCCCCTGTAAAGGCGGCATGCTCCCTACGCCAGCATTAACTGACAGGTTCAAAGGATTGGGCCCCATGCCCTCTCAGCCTTGTGGTTTGCACCGCCGGCACTCCCGCATCGAATCTGTTGTTCCCTATACTAGCGCACCTGCCAAAAAGGGACAGGTTTATTTTGGCAGGTAACAACTGGGACTTTGCGTTTTCCCAGATGAAACCTGCCGAAATAAACCTGTCCCTTTTTGGCAGGTCGGTACAATAGATGGGATTAAGAATGACCGAGGGGGCCTTATGATTAAACTTGTGCTGACCGATATGGACGATACGCTGATTCCGGCTGGGCATGACGGCGCCAGCGACTACGCCATCGAGGGCATTCATGCCATGCAGGCGGCGGGTCTGCACTTTGGACCGGTTTCGGGCCGCCAGCCGTCCGCGATGGGCTGGATGTTCCGCAATTGCGCCGAGTGCTTCTCGACCGGCGCGTTCTGCAACGGCCAGGTCATGTTTGTCGACGGTCAGGCGGTCGCTTCGCGCGCGACCGACAATGCCGCCCTTATGCGCTTGGCTGACTATTTGGAACAGGAGACCGATGATACGTACCTGAAGGTCTACAGCCTGGGTGATGACTTTTGGGGTAACGATGCCTATTGCGTGACGAGCGACCCCGAGCGCGTGCGCCGCGCCATGGAGTCGGGCGGTAATACGTGGCTCAAAGGCGAAGAGGCCCCGTGCCGTCCTGTTGTCGATGATGCCCCGGTGTTTAAGGCGAATATTTGGAGTGCCCGCTCGCGAGAAGAGCTCGTGGAGCTACGCGAGCGCGTTGCCGCCGAGGTGCCGGAGCTCTCGCTTGTGTTTCCAAACAATCGTGTGCGCCTGTTCGATATTCTCCCGGCCGGTTGGGACAAGGGCTGCGCCGCCCTGGAGCTGGCGCGTGCCCTGGGTCTGACGCCCGACGAGGTGGCCGTGTTCGGTGATTCCGATAACGATCTGCCCATGATCGATGCCGTTCCCAACTCCGTTGCAGTCGCCAATGCCAACGAGGCTGTTACGGCTGCCGCGCGCTGGCATATCGGCGCTGCGGCAGACGATGCGGTTGCCGGGGCTCTGCATCAGATTGCCGACTGCGCCGCGACGGGGGAGATGCCGCCGTTTATGCGTCAGATGGATGCGACGGGTTTCGACGTCACGAACGTCTAGGGAGAAAGCTATGAAGCTTCAGCAGCTCAGGTATGTCGTCAAAGTTGCCGAATGCGGCAGCATCACCGAGGCCTCGCGCCGGCTCTTTGTGTCGCAGCCTTCGATTACCGCATCGATTCGCGATCTCGAAAACGAGATGGGCGTGCGCATCTTTGAGCGCACCAACAAGGGCGTCATTGTGTCCGAGGAAGGCGAGACCTTCTTGGGCTACGCGCGACAGGTGCTTGACCAGGCCGATCTGCTCGAAGGTAAGTACAAGGGAGAGTCCGAGCAGGTGCCGCACTTTAGTGTGAGCTGCCAGCATTATTCCTTTGCCGTCAACGCGTTTGTCGATGTGATCCGTGAGTTCGATGCCGCGCGCTACGACTTTACCCTGCGCGAGGAGCAGACTCACGAGATTATCGAGGACGTCGCGCATATGAAAAGCGAACTCGGCATCTTGTACTTGTCCGAGCACAATCGCGAGGTCATCGAGCGCATGCTGGCGGCCAACGAGCTCGTGTTCGAAGGGCTCTTCTGCGCCACGCCGCACGTTTTTGTGTGCGCCGACCATCCGCTGGCGGGCCGCTCCAGCGTGACGCTCGAGGACTTGGAAGACTACCCGTTTTTGTCCTATGAGCAGGGCAGCTATAACTCGTTCTACTATTCTGAGGAGCTGACCTCGACCTTTGAGCGCCGCAAGAATATCCGCGTGCGTGACCGTGCGACGTTGTTCAACCTGGTCATGGGCCTCAACGGCTACACGGTATGCTCAGGCGTGATCAGTCACGAGCTCAACGGGCCCGGCATCATCTCGATTCCGCTCGATGTAGACGAGTACATGGAGATCGGCATCATCACGCGTAAGAACACGACGCTTACGCGCTACGGCCAAGCCTATATCGACGTGATTCGTCAGCACATATAGACTGCTGCATTCTGCACGGGCCAAATCTCTTTATGGCAGTCCAAACTGATATAGGAAGCATCTATATCAAACTGTTATAAACGTATATTTTGCGATGGCCATATGAGCGCTCATACTCTGTTCCAGTGAAGCAACCAATGCAAAGGGAGATATCTATGAGTGCTTTAACCACGCTGAATGCGCCGTTTCGCGCCGATATCGTCGGCAGCTTTCTTCGTCCACAGGCCGTAAAGGACGCCCGTGCCGCCTATGCTGCGGGCACACTCGACACCGCCGGCCTTAAGGCCGTCGAGGATGAGGCCATTCGCGACCTGGTGGACAAGCAAAAGTCCGCTGGCCTGCAGGTGATTACCGATGGCGAGTTTCGCCGCAGTTACTGGCACCTCGACTTTATGTGGGGGCTCAACGGCATTGAACGCCGTACCTCGCGTACGGGCTATATGTTCCACGACGAGGAGACCACAGCCGACACCGCCGTGGTAACCGGCCCCATTAGCGGCGAGAACCATCCGTTCGTCGAGCACTTTAAATTTGTCAAGGTGCTCGAGGGGGAGGGCCAGGTCGCGCGGCAAACCATTCCGGCGCCGATCCAGACGTTCTCCGAAGTCACGCTCGACCGCTGCGACGGCCAGCAGGAGAGCCTGCGCGCTGTCTATAAGACCGATGAGGAACTTGCCGACGCCATCGCAGCCGCTTATCGCACGGTGATCGCCGACCTGTACGCAGCAGGCTGCCGCAACATCCAGTTTGATGACTGCACCTGGGGCATCTACTGCGACACCGATTTTGTCGCCAAAACCGGCATGAGCCCGGTCGACCTGCAAAAGGTAAGCGAGCTGGGCGTGGCGCTCAACAATGCCGCCATCGCGGACAAGCCCGACGATCTGGTCATCAACACGCATGTGTGCCGCGGCAACTACCACTCCACCTATGCCTTCGAGGGCGGCTATGACCCCATCGCGCCGTACCTGTTCGCAAACGAGGATGTCGATGCATTTTACCTGGAGTTCGATACGCCGCGCGCCGGCGGTTTTGAGCCGCTCAAGTACGTTGCCCCGGGCAAGAAGGTCGTGCTGGGCTTGGTAACCACCAAGGCGGCAGAGCTCGAGAACGAGGATGTTATCGTCGAGCGCATCCGTGAAGCCGCAAAGTACGTGCCGCTCGAGAACCTGTATCTGTCGCCTCAGTGCGGCTTTGCCAGCTGCGAGATTGGCAACAAGCTGACCGAGGATGAGCAATGGGCAAAGATCGCGCTGGTCAAGCGCATTGCCGAGCGCGTTTGGAAATAGCGCTAGTGTTTGCAGGTGGCGGCGCGTGCGAGGCATAGTGTATCGCGTACAATGGTTCGGATCGTATCGTTCGGGCAGGTTATCCGATATGCCTGATCGCCCTTCCATTCGAAAGGACATCCATGTCCCAGTCCTCGACGCCCGCCGTCAGCGATGCCATCTACGACGCATCGTCGCTCGGCCGCCCGCGCATGTTTCTGCTCGGCCTACAGCACCTGTTTGCCATGTTTGGCGCCACCGTGCTGGTGCCCGTGCTCACCGGCCTCTCGGTATCGGCAACGCTTTTGTTTGCCGGCTTGGGCACGCTGCTGTTCCACTTCCTGTCGCGCGGTAAGGTGCCGGCATTTTTGGGCTCATCGTTTGCCTTTATTGCCGGTTATGCCGCAATCGCGCCCAACGGCGAGACCGAGCTTTTGCCCTACGCCTGCCTGGGCGTAGCTTGTGCCGGTCTGCTCTATCCGGTGCTGGCGGCGTTCTTCCGCGCGTTTGGCGCCAAGCGTGTCATGCGTTTCTTTCCGCCGGTGGTGACTGGCCCCATCGTCATTTCCATCGGCTTGATCCTGGCAAGTTCCGCTATTGCTAACTGCCAGACCAACTGGCTTGTGGCTGTCATTGGCGTTGCCGTTATCGTCATCTGCAACATCTGGGGCCGTGGCATGGTCAAGATCGTGCCGATTTTGCTGGGCGTTGTGGTGAGCTATGCCGTTGCGGCTGCGCTCGGCGAGGTTGATTTCTCGGGCGTTGCCGCCGCTCCGTGGGTCGGTCTGCCCATCGTGTGGGACAACACCGTGTTTGCACTCTTTGGGCCGCAGTTCGATAGCGGTCTTGCCACGACGGCCATCATCACCATCATGCCGCTGGCCTTCGCGACCATGATCGAGCATATCGGCGATATCTCTGCTATCGGTTCGACTTGCGAGTGCAACTACATTGCCGATCCCGGTCTGCATCGCACGCTGCTCGGCGACGGCCTTGCCACGATTCTGGCTTCGCTCTTTGGCGCTCCGGCCAACACTACGTATGGTGAGAACACCGGCGTGCTCGCCCTGACGCGCGTGTTCGACCCGCGCGTAATTCGAATTGCCGCGTGTTGCGCCATCGTGCTTTCGTTCTGCCCCAAGTTCGCGGCTGTCATTGAGGCCATGCCGGCGTGTGTGATCGGCGGTGTGTCGCTCGTGCTCTACGGCATGATCAGCGCTGTGGGCGTCCGCAACCTCATCGAGAACCAGGTCGATTTCCAGAACAACCGCAACGTGCTGGTTGCCGCGCTGGTGCTCGTGCTTTCGCTCGGCATCGCGTACAGCACCGCCGGCGCCATCGTGTTGGAGCTCGGCGGCGTGACGATTTCGCTGTCCGGCATTGCCGTGGGCTCACTGGTGGGCATCGTGCTCAACGCCATCCTGCCGGGTAACGACTTTGAGTTTGATGTCTCCGAGCTTGAGGAGGCTGCTGAGTAGCAGCTGCGTTCAGCTAAAACAAGATATGGTGCCCATGCGTATATGCGTGTGGGCACCATTTTTAATGCGTCAGTATCCAGTGGATGCCGCGGGCCATGCGTAAGTCGGTTTGGGCAAAGTGATTGCCGGGGTTGAGCTCCAGCGTTGTTGGAATGCCGCGCTCGACGAGCAACGCTTCCATCGCGCGTGTGTCGTCGAGTACATGCCGCATCATGCGGTTGGGCGTCTTGGTTTCCTTTTTGCCGAGTGACAGGTAGACGGCTTGCGGGCTGCCGGCAAAAGGGGCCGTGCTGGCACGGTCGACAAAGTCGGGAAACCATAGCGACCCCGATGCGCTCGCGGCGCGGTCAAAGGCGTCGGTTTGCCAGAGGGACCAGAGTGCGAAGAGGCCCGCGAGCGAGTAGCCGGCAATGCCGCGCCAGGTGGGCGGCTGAGGAAGCGACGACTCGACCTGGGGGATTATCTGATTCAGCAGCTCATCAAGAAAATCGGCAGCTTGGCCGCCGAAAGGCTCGGCATCGCGTACGGTCCCGTCGCATGCCCAGGGGCTCAGCTCGCGATTCCAATCGAGCCCGCCAATGGTGACGAGGGCGAATGGCGGACAGTCGAGCTCTCGGCAACACTTATAAACCTCGCTGCCGTCGCCCACGACCACAGGAAGGTAGATGACAGGCGCGCTTTCCGTATGATTCGAATAAACGGTTATCTGCTTTTGATGCGCTTCCATGACGGGCTTCTCTCAGTGTTGTGATATCGGCAGCCCCAATTGTCGCACGCCAGCGTATGCCGGTTGGGCTAGACCAAAGACAATCTCGTGCATCCCCTGCGGACGCATATGGAAAACGCCACCGCCGGAGGGGAGCTCGGCGGTGGCGTTGTTAAACGGTGCTGGGGCTCGGGGCCTTCGCGGGAGCTGCCATGTGCGCAGAGGCGTCTAAGAACGCTTACGGCTCGCCATGGTGCCTGCGGCGATAGCGGCTGTTCCCGCAAGGACGGTTGCCACGATGGCCGCACCCGAGGTGTCGCCGGTTGCCGCGAGCACGCCGGTAGTCTTGGCTTTCGTGGTTGAAGCCGCAACGGCCTTGGTCGGCTTTGAGCCCTCAGGCTTGGGGTTCTGCTTGGACTCCGCAGGCTTGCTTTCTGCGGGCTTGGTCTCGTCGGGCTTGGGGTCTTCCGGCTTGGCTACCTCGGGAGGTGCGATGGTCGTACTTTTGGCGACTGCTTTGATATAGAGGGAGTCGACCGTGGCGTCGCCCGTGCCGATGGCTTGGCCTGCCTCGTAGATGCCGTCACGGAGCTTGCGATAGTCAATGACCTTGCCGCCTTCGGGCGTCTGGATGGCGGCGTTCTCAATCTTGATGGTGCCGATTGTCTTGCCGTCAGCGCTCATGGCACGGGCAAAGATTGCCGCTGTATCTCCTTCGGCCGTTACCTTGCTGCGGATGATCGAGATGACTGCGGGTGTGACGCCCTCGCTGGTCTGGGCGATGATGCCGATGTTCTCGCCTTGGGGTTCGCGCCTCGTCTCGCCATCTTGGTTTTCGCTCATATGACCCAATCCGCTGTCAAGAGCCACAATGGCCCCGCCGACCGC